>CAYQDN010000015.1:0-84271 GCA_964416335.1 uncultured Azospirillum sp. | reverse complement strand
GCTTCAACCGCATGGTCGAGGGCCTGCGCGAACGCGAGCGCCTGCGCGAGACCTTCGGCAAGTACGTGAGCGAAAGCGTGGCGAGCGAACTGCTGCGCGAGGCACCCGACGGCCATCTCGAAGGGCGCACGGCGGAAGCCACGCTGATGTTCACCGACATCGAGGGCTTCACCACATTGTCCGAGCGCCTCGCCCCGTCGGACGTGATCCGCCTGCTCAACGAATACCTGCCGCGCGTCGTCGAGCCGATCCAGCGCCACGGCGGCGTGGTCAACGGCTTCATCGGCGACGGGCTGTTCGCCAGCTTCAACATGCCGCTGGCCGCCGACGGCCACGCCGCGCGTGCGGTGGCGGCCGCGCGCGACATCCAGAAGGCGCTGGCCGATTTCCGCACACAGGACGGCCACGCACTTGTCACGCGCATCGGCATCAATACCGGATCCGTCGTGGGCGGCACGATCGGCTCGGGCGAGCGGCTGAGCTACACGCTGCTGGGCGATGCCGTGAACGCGGCGGCCCGGCTCGAAGCCCTCAACAAGGCGCATGGCACGCGCATCCTGCTGAGCGACGCCACGCGCGAAGCGGCGGGCGACGGGCACGAATACCGCTTCGTCGGCGAAGTGACCCTGCGCGGAAAGAGCGGAACGCTTCGCGTTTTCACGCTGGCGGACTGAACGGCGGGTGCAGGGTACCGCGTTCGCGATTGCATCCGATTCGGACCGTGAATCGCCGCGAATGGTGCCGTCTGCGCTTGCGACTGCAAACCGACGGGCGGAGGCTCGGCGCCACAACAAGGACGCTACCGGGCACCTGCCCCTTGGCCGCAATCGGGAGAAAACCAATGCTCACGCGTCGCCTCTTCTGCGGCTGCATCGCCGGTGCCGTCCCGCTCATCGCGACGGCGGCCCATGCCCAGTCGCTCGAATGCGCGGTCTTCACGCCCGACCGGCAGAAATCGACGGCCCCGGATGCCGCCATCGCGCGCCTCAAGGCGGGCAACGAGCGCTTCACCGCCGGCAAGACGGTGAACTGCGACCTGATGGCCCAGGTCAAGCAGACCGCCTCGGGCCAGGCCCCGTTCGCCGCCGTGGTCGGCTGCATCGATTCGCGCGTACCCCCCGAACTGGTGTTCGACCAGCGCATCGGCGACATGTTCTGCGCGCGCGTGGCGGGCAACATCGTCAACACCGACATCATCGGCAGCCTCGAATATTCGACCAAGGTCGCCGGCGCCAAGGCGATCGTCGTGCTGGGTCACAACTTCTGCGGCGCCATCAAGAGTGCGGTCGACGACGTGAAGCTCGGCAACATCACGGCCCTGCTCAAGAACTTCCAGCCGGCCCTCGCCACGCTGAAGGAATCCGACGGCCACCGCGATTCGCACAACGATCCGCTGGTCCAGAAGGTCGCCGAGGCCAACGCACGCCTGACGGCCGCAAGCCTCGTGCGGCGCAGCCCGATCATCAAGGCAATGGTCGACGCCAAGGAACTGAAGATCGCCGCCGCGATGCACGATATCGGGACCGGCAAGGTCAGCTGGCTCTAGCTGAACATATCGTCATGCCCGGGCTTGTCCCGGGCATGACCGGATTCACCCCTTCGGGATCGCCCCGCGACGGCGCAGGACCTCGATCTCCTGCTCCACGCCTTCCTGCTCGTCGCCGCGTTCGCGGATCAGGAAGGCCGGGCGGTTGGAGATGACGCGCAGCTCCTTGGACGCCTTGCGCGGCAGCGGGATGCGCGCGTCCTTGCAATAGGCGATCAGGGCGGCCGCGACCTCGTTCGCGTTGTAGGTCCGCGCGACCATCCCGCCGTTGTCCTTTTCCAGATGGATCGACAGCGTGATCGCCTCGGGATCGAGGACGAGCCGCGTGATCTGCCCCACCGGCAGCGGCTTCTTGCGCAGCCGCGCGAAGCCGCCGATGGCGCGCACGAGCTCGCTTTCCCGGAAGAAGATCAGCCGGTATTCCCACACGCCCGGCGGCAGGCCCGCAGCCTTGCTCACGCGGCGCGCTTCGCAAGCTCGAGGGCGAGGAACTCCGGTGCCTCGGGCCCGGCGATGTGCACGACGAGGGCGAGCCGGCTGTCGAGCAGGTAGGTCTGCTTGGTCGATTTGAGCGGCAGGCGGATGCCCTTGTCCTTGCACATCAGGATCATCGCCGCGGAAACCGATTCGCGGTCGAAGCGGTAGCGCTCCGGCCTTCCGTCCTTGGTCGCGAAGATCAGCTCGCAGTTGAGCGTTTCGGGATCGATCTTGAATTCCTCGGGTGCGCGCACCGGCACGGCCACGCCGCGCTTGCGCTGGTAGCTCACCAGCGCTTCGCGCACGTCGCGCCACGTGAAGAGGATGCACCTGTATTCGCTAGCCATCGCGCGGTTCCGGGGGACGTCGGGGCCGAATTGACCTCACGTACCCCGGAAAACCGGCGGATGCAACGAAGACGCGCTATTCGGCCGGGTGGGCCGGATTCGCCGGGGCGGGATGGATCCGGCGCTTGCGCACGAAGCCGCGCACCACGACGTAGAACACGGGCGTCAGGAACAGGCCGAACAGCGTCACGCCGAGCATGCCCGCGAACACGGCCGTGCCCAGCGACTGGCGCATTTCCGCACCCGGGCCCGTCGCGGTGACGAGCGGCACCACGCCCAGGATGAAGGCGAAAGCCGTCATCAGGATGGGGCGCAGGCGCAGGCGGCACGCCTCGACCACGGCGGCGACCGGGTCCTTGTCCTCGTCCTCGAGCTGGCGGGCGAACTCCACGATCAGGATGGCGTTCTTTGCCGCGAGGCCCACCAGCACGATGAGGCCGACCTGCACGAGGATGTTGTTGTCGAGCCCGCGGATCATGACGCCGGCAAGGGCCGACAGCACGCTCATCGGCACGATCAGCACGATCGCGAAGGGCAGGCCCCAGCTTTCGTACTGGGCGGCAAGTGCGAGGAACACGAACACGACCGCGAGGACGAAGATATAGGTCGCGGTGTTGCCGGTGAGCTTCTCCTGGTAGGCAAGCTCGGTCCACTCGTAGCCCACGCCTTGCGGCAGCGTCTCGGCGGCGACCTTTTCGATCATCGAGATGGCCTGGCTCGACGTGATGCCGGGGGCGGCGGCGGCCTGAATCGGCACCGAGATATAGGCGTTGTAGCGCTGCACGAGATCGGGACCGGTCGTGTCCTTGATCTCGGCAAGCGTGCCCAGCGGCACGAGTGCCCCCGTCGCCGAGCGCACGCGCAGGCGCGCGATGTCCTCGCGGTCGAGGCGGAAGCCGTTGTCGGCCTGTGCGCGCACCTGGTAGACGCGGCCGAACGCGTTGAAGTCGTTCACGTAGGCCGTGCCGAGGTTGTACTGCAGCGTCTCGAAGATGTTGCCGATCGGCACGTTCAGGATCTGCGCCTTCGTGCGGTCGATCTCGAGATAGATCTGCGGCGTGTTGGCCGAGAAGGTCGTGAACACGCCGGCAAGCCCCGGCGTCTGGCGCAGCTTGCCGATCAGCTCCTGCGAGGCGGCGAGCACGCGGCCGACCTCGTTGCCGGTGCGCTCCTGCAGCTGCAGCTTGACGCCGCCCAGCGATCCGATGCCGGGAACCGACGGCGGCGGGATCGCGATGATGAAGGCTTCCTGGATCTGCTGGAGCCGGCCGAAGAGCTGGCCGACGACCGCCATCGCCGGCAGCCCGTCGCGCACGCGTTCGGGGAACGGCTTGAAGCCCGCGAAGATCACGGCCGCGTTGGGCGAGTTGGTGAAGGTGGCACCCGAGAAGCCCGCGAAGGCGACGGCGTCCTTGACGCCCGGCGTGGCCTGCATGATCGCCGAGGCGCGGCGCACGACCGCGTCGGTGCGCTCGAGCGAAGCGCCGTCGGGCAGCTGGATGGCGACGATCGCGTAGCCGCGGTCGAGCGGCGGGATGAAGCCCGTGGGCACCGTCACGCCGATCAGCACCGTGGCGGCACCGAGCCCCAGATAGACGCCGAGCATCATGAGCTTGCGGCGCACGAGCTTGCCCGTCGAGCGCGCGTAGCCGTCGCCCATCTTGTCGAAGCCGCGGTTGAAGATCGAGGCGAAGCGCGCCCCGGCCTTGGCCAGCGGATTGGTCGGCTCGTGGCCGGGCTCGTGCTTCTTGAGGAGAAGTGCCGCGAGTGCCGGCGACAGCGACAGCGAGTTGAACGCCGACAGCACGGTCGCGACCGCGATGGTCGCCGCGAACTGCCGGTAGAACTGGCCCTGCAGCCCCGGCACGAAGGCCGACGGGATGAACACGGCCGACAGCACGACGGCGATGGCGACGACGGCGGTCCCGACCTCGTCCATGGTCGTGTGTGCGGCATCGCGCGGGCTCATGCCCTCGGCGATGTTGCGCTCGACGTTCTCGACCACGACGATCGCGTCGTCGACGACGATGCCGATCGCCAGCACCATGCCGAACAGCGTCAGCACGTTGAGCGAGAAGTGGAACTCGAGCAGGACGGCGAACGTGCCGATCAGCGAGACCGGGATGGCGAGGATCGGGATGAGGGCGGCACGCCAGCTCTGCAGGAAGATCAGCACGACGAGGGCCACGAGCAGGATCGCCTCGATCAGCGTGTGGTAGACTGCCGTGATCGATTCCTGGATGAAGCTCGTCGGGTTGTAGACGACCTGGTAGTCCACGCCGACCGGGAAATCCTTCTTGAGCTCGGCCATGCGGCCGAGGATCGCGTCGGCAGTGGCGAGCGCGTTGGAACCCGGACGCTGGAAGATCGCAAGGGCCACCGCCGGCTTGCCGTTGAGGTACGAGTTGGTGACGTATTCCTTGGCGCCCAGCTCGAGGCGCGCCACGTCGCCCACGCGCACGAGCCGTCCGCCCTCGCCCGAACGCACGATCACGTCGCGGAACTGGCGCAGATCGTCGAAGCGGCCTTGCGTGGTCACCGCGATCTGGAAGGGGGCCCCTTCCGACGGCGGCGTGCCGAGTGCGCCGCCCGAGACCTGCACGTTCTGTTCGCGTAGCGCCCGCACCACGTCGCCGGCCGACAGGCCATAGCTGGCGAGCTTGTTGGGATCCATCCACACGCGCACGGCGTATTCGCGGGCACCGAACACGATGAGGTCGCCCACGCCCTCGATGCGCAGCAGCTGGTCGCGCACGCGCAGCAGCGCGTAGTTGGAGATGTAGAGCTGGTCGTAGCTCTCGTCGGGCGAGAGCATGTGCACGACGAGCATCAGGTTGGGCGAGCTCTTCTGCGTGGTGATGCCCAGGCGCCGCACTTCCTCGGGCAGGCGCGCCGACGCGATCTGCACGCGGTTCTGGACGAGCACCTGCGCGTTGTCGAGATTGGTCCCCGCCTTGAACGTGATCGTCAGCGACATCGAGCCGTCGGCCGTGGCGTAGGACGACATGTAGAGCATGTCTTCCACGCCGTTGATTTCCTGCTCGAGCGGGGTGGCCACCGTCGCGGCGACGGTGGAGGCGTCCGCCCCCGGATAGCTCGCGCGCACGACGATCGTCGGCGGGGCGATCTCGGGATACTCGGTCACCGGCAGCTGGGTGAACGCGATGGCGCCCAGGATGACCATGATGATCGAGACCACCGACGCGAAGATCGGATGGTCGACGAAGAAGTGGGTGAAACGCATGTGCCTGCCGCTCCGCTCAGCGCTTCTCGGGAAGGTCGACGCGCTGCGGCGTCACCTTGCCGCCGGGGCGCACGCGCTGCAGGCCGGCGATGACGATCGTCTCGCTGCCGTCGAGCCCGCTGCGGATCACGCGGTAGCCGTCGATGCGCGGGCCCGGGCGCACGAGGCGCGCGGCCACGCCGCCGTCCTCGGCCACGACCCACACGAGGCGGCGGTCCTGGTCGGCCGAGATCGCCTCGTCGGGGATCAGCACGGCCTTGTAGGCGTTCGAGCCCGGCACACGGATGCGCCCGAACAGGCCGGGCGTCAGGATGGAGTCCTTGTTCTCGAAGGTCGCGCGCGCGCGCATCGTGCCCGAGGCCGGGTCGATGCGGTTGTCGAGGAATTCCATGCGGCCCTTGCGCGGCAGGTCGCGCTCGTCGAGCAGGCCCGCCTGCACCTCGAAGCCGCCGATCTCGCGGCCCGACGGGCGCCCGCCGTCGTTGGCAAGGCGCGTGTAGGCGATGAAGGAACGCTCGTCGATGTCGAAATAGAAGTGGATCGGATCGGTCGACACGACCGAGGCGAGCAGCGACTGGTCGGCGGCCACGAGATTGCCTTCCGAGACGAGCTTGCGCCCGATGCGCCCGTTGATCGGGCTGCGGATCTCGGTGAAGGAGAGGTTGAGGCGGGCCGATTCCATGTCGGCGCGCAGGCCGGCGATGTCGGCCTGGGCCTGCTGGAAGGTCTGGCGCGCCTGCTCGAGCTGGCGCTCGGGCGCACTGCCGCTGCGCGCGAGGCGCTCGTAGCGGTCGAGGTCGAGCTTGGCGAAATCGACGCGCGTCTGGGCGGCGTTGACCGCCGCCTGCGCACGCTGGAAGGTCGCCTGGTAGGGGCGCTTGTCGATGACGAACAGCAGGTCGCCTTCCTTGACGATCTGGCCGTCGCGGAACTTCACCGATTCGAGATAGCCCGACACGCGCGCGCGCAGGTCGACCGATTCGACCGCGTCGAAGCGCCCGGTGAACTCGTCCTGCTCGATGATCTCCTTGACCACCGGCTTTGCCACGGTGACCGGCGGCGGACCGCCTTGCGCTGCCGCGGTGCCGATGGAAAGAGGCGACGAAAGCGCCGCCGCGGCGCCCACGAGCGCCATCGCTAGACCGTGCCGGATTGACATGCAGGACCCCGAACGATCCCCCGATTTGTCTGGCGATATAGCGTGCCACTGCGCCAGGGGAATTTCGCAGTGCAACATTGGACTGATAATAGGGATGCGGGCGGGGCGAACTCAAGCCCACCGGCGGCCGAAACCGGTCCAGGGCGTTGCGTCGGACGCAAGGCTGGCGTTCGTCCGGCTCATGTCATGTATCTGAAATGGAACGCGGAAACGCCCGGTGCGGAATTCCGCACCGGGCGCGCGCACCGTGTCGAAAATTTAGTTCTTCTTCGGCTCGGCCTTCGTCTCGCCGGCCTTCTTGACCGTCGTGGCGTGGGCCTTTTCGTCGACCTTGCCGGTGGTCGGCTTGGCGGCCGGCGCCTGCGAGGTCTGGACGGGCTTGGCCGGCGTCGCCGGGGTCGCCGGGGTCGCCGGCGTGGCCTGCGCGAACGCGGCGGCGGGAACCGCGAGGGAAAGAGCCAGGGCGAGTGCGGCGAACTTCTTCATCGTCAGTCTCCGGGGTTTTCGTCAGCGCCGGCACCATGCCGTCGCTTACCCGGACAAAGCCCGGCGAGGCATCGCTATTCCGAATTCAATTATTCCCGCCGCAATCGGGGAATTTTGAAGGCAGACGCCCCGTCGGGCGAAGAAATCGCCGGCGCCGTCAGGCGAAGAAATCGTAGGTCTTGCCGGTGCCGAACACGACGAGCTCGGGCGCCTGGATGTGCGGCGGCTCGAAGAAGGAATGCGCGGTCCAGGGCTGGTTGTTGAACGCAGCCGCGACGCACCCGGCCTGATAGGCGGGATCGAGGGTGACGGTACCGGCGGGGCCGCCCCCGAAGGACGGCGGGATCGAGATCGAACTGGCCATGGCGTTTCTGCTCCTGTGGCGACGTGTCGGCGGTTCTCGCAGACCCGGGATTTATAGCACGGGTGGCGACCGGACGCAAAACCGGGGCCCAAATGCCCATCCCGAAAAATGCCCCCCGAAAAATGAGAGGCCCCGCCGCCCGTCCGCCCGCAGGGCGAAGACGGGCCTTGGCGGGGCCCACTTTGGTCTGTGGCCATCCGGATCGACCGCGATGGTCGAGGATCGGAGGCCCGCCCGCGGCATCCATGCTCGGGCGTTTCGTGCCGAATTCCGCCATCCGCAGGAAACGGGGCCTTGCCGCAGGGGCGGTTCCGGGGGGTTCGGCATCGCGATCCCGGGTCCCGGACAGACGCAACTGCGACCAGACACCCGGTCCCGCCGCGACGGCGCACGTCGGCGGCGCTTGGGTGCTGCTTTACGTTCCGGCCTGGCGATCCTCCGCCCCGGTTCGTCGCCGACGGCAAAACCATCGAGACGTGAATCGGGCGCAGATCGAATCGGCGTTGGGACCGGTGCTCAGCTGGCCTTCGGTGGAGTCATGTCGTTTTCGGACACCTCCCCGTTCGGGTTGCCGATCCGATTGCGTCCCGATACCGCGACCTCGTTGGCGGAGCGTGCGGCAAAGAAACGCCCGGATGCGCTCGGCATCCGGTGTCGAATGCGGGTGGATCGGCTTCGCACGCGACAGCAGGACGCTAGCACAAAACGCACGCCGAAGGGAGTCGGATAGGCAGCGGACTATTTCACGCGGGCATACGTTTTCATTCACAAGGAAGCGGAGCCGTCCGATGCGCGGAAAACCCGTCGCGGTTGCACTCGTCGTCGCTCTTCTGCTGCCCGGCTGCACGAATTCCGCCGGCAGCATCGACTGGCTGCGCACGACGGGGCTCGCCGTCGGCGTGCTTGCGGTCGGCGGTCTCGTCTATTCGGCGACACAGGCACGCGACCGGCGCGACGACGCCGACGAATACTGCCGGCGCAATTATGGCGGCGCGCAGCAGCGCGCCTGCATCGAGCGCGCGCGCCGGCGCTAATCGGAGCCGGAATGGAGCATTCTCCGCACCGGCATCGCGCATCGCCACGCTATAGAAGCCCGCCGACGAAATTCCGAACCACAGCCGGGGGAAACGAACGCGATGTCCGGACATGCCCATGTCGATCCGTCCAACCGCAAGGCCGCGATCCTGATCGCCGTCTTCGCGGCGTGCCTTGCGATCGCCGAGACCGGCGCCAAGAGCGCCCAGACCCATTCGCTGTCGGCGAACATCGAGGCGGCGAACCTGTGGGCCTTCTTCCAGGCCAAGACGGTCCGCCAGACCACGCTGCGCACCGCGGGCGAGGAGCTCGAGATCGTCCTCGACCGGACCGGAGAGGCGCTGCCCGAGGCGGCGACCAAGCGCATCGCCGCATGGCGCGAGACGATCGCGCGCTGGGAGAGCGAACCCGACACGCAGGAAGGACGGCGCGAACTTGCCGCGCGCGCCAAGGCGGCCGAGGCCGTGCGCGACCGGGCCGCGGCCGCCTATCACCACTACGAGCTTTCCTCGGCGGCGTTCCAGCTCGCGATCGTGCTGATGTCGGCGATGGTCATCACGGGTGCCGCGTTCCTGACGCTGCTGTCGTCGGGCATGGCGCTCGTCGGCACGTTCTTCGGGCTGGTCGGGTTCTTCGTGCCCCAGGCTTTCAGCGTCTAGCCGGCGGCAGCGGGTCGATATGCGCGCGCGCGATCCAGCGCGCGGAATTGTCCGACAGCCGCGCCTGGAATTCCGGCGTCAGATATTCGCGCGCCGGCGCGCTCGTGTAGACGCACACCAGCACCTGATGGAGCTGGCCCTGCGGACCGGCCAGCGGCAGCAGCAGCTTCTCGTAGACGACCGGATAGCCCTGGAAGTCGCCGCTTTCGCGCTTGTGGTAGGCGGGCCGGTTCATGATCGCGACCGTCATGTAGCCGGGCTTCACCTTGTCGAAGCGGGCACGGTCGAAGATGTCGGCCAGCAGCCGGCCGGTGCCGTTGACGCCGTCGAGGCTGACGATGTCGCCGCCATGCACGCGGATGCGCAGGCGAAGGTCGGCCGGCGGCCCCTCGAACTCCAGCAGCGTCAGGGCCGGCCACCAGCGCACGAGATCCTCGGCAGGGAGGCTGGCCCGCGACGGCATCTCGGCCCCCGACGCCGCGCGCCCGGCATTCCACAGGTCGAACAGCGCGACAAGCCGCGGATCGGCGATGATCGCGGAGGTAGCGGACGGGTAGATGAGTTCGCCGATGAACGTCACGGCGAAGAAAGTATGTATTTGTTACTTAATTATTCGTTTAGAGCGCGGCCGAGCCACCCGGCGATCAGGCCGGCCAGCGCCTGCGGCGCTTCGAGCGGCACCATATGGCCGCTGCCGGGCACGACTGCCAGCGTCGAGCCGGCGATGCCCGCGTTGAGTTCGCGCAATTGGGAAATGTCGCGCAGCCGGTCGTGCTCGCCCGCGACGACCAGCGTCGGACAGGCGATCGTGCCGAGCCGGTCCGTGTCGCCGACGCGCGCCAGGGCCGTCTGGCGCAGGAAGGTTTCGCGGCCGAGGCGCCTTCCCATCGCCTGGATATGGTCGATCAGCGCTTCGTCGCCTTCGCGGTCGGGGGCGAGCGCGCCCGCGATCGAGGTCCGGCTGACGCCGTCGAACGGCGCGCTCTCGAAGCGCCCGAGGGCGGCGGCCTTGTGGCGCGCGCGTTGCGGCGTGTCGGCGCGCGAGGAGGTCGCGATCAGGACCAGGCCGGCAACCCGCGCCGGGACGCGACGCACGATCTCGCGCGCGACATAGCCGCCCATCGAGAATCCGACGGCGACGAACCGGCCGGGGGCCGCGGCGAGGACGTCCTGCGCCATCGCCTCGATCGTCGCTCCCCGGCTGAGATCGCCGAAGGTAAGCGGGGCGCGTGCGGCAA
The DNA here is from genome assembly GCA_964416335.1 of uncultured Azospirillum sp. Lineage (GTDB taxonomy): Bacteria > Pseudomonadota > Alphaproteobacteria > CACIAM-22H2 > CACIAM-22H2 > Tagaea. Next base: position 73,716 of record CAYQDN010000015.1, on the reverse strand, counting down.
GGTCGTCCCGCATGCGGTCCCAGAGTGCGGAGTCGCACATGTAGCCGGGGAGCAGCAGCAGCGGTGGCGGGGAAAATGGCGCGGCCGAAGAGATTCGAACTCCCAATCCTCAGATCCGTAGTCAGCTCTGTCCGGCAAATATCGATCGCAGACAGGTATTGCACACGTCATTTCTCTGCGTACTGAAATACCTTCATGTTTGGCATTCCGGCAGGTGGCCGGGATGGCGCTACTCAAATATTCCAACCGCGAAATTATTTCCGCACGATTTCGGCAATGTCCCATGCAGTGGTTCGGCCATCGACGACATTCCGAGATCGAAAGCGCAGCACAACGCCGAGATCGGGCGAGTACCATACGGTACGCAGGAATTCGTAATTGCCCTGCGCACGCCCAGTCGCCTTTTCCCTCATCTCCAACACGAAGCAGGGATAGGTCCGGTCGGCAAGCACGGCGGGTTCCTCACGCAGGACGTTGATGGTGTGAAACCAGCGGTCGTCGTTCGCCCCAGACTCGATTATCTGGATCTCCTGGCCCACGCGGAGCGGTCGCATCCCCTCGATCCGCGAGGCATATCCCGCGCCGTTGCCGCGCGGCGGATAGAAAAAGCCGGCGATCCAGCGGCTTGTCTGCCCGTTCGAATTGGAGAGGGTGACCAGTCCCGACATTGCATCGGTAACCCTGAATCCGCCGTTGGAGGTACGCAGAAAATCACCTGCCGCGATCGGTGCGATCGGGCCACTCGCGACGACCGCTGGCGGCGAGACAGCAACCGTTGGCAAGGGTGCCGCTGGCTTCGGCGTGGGGATCGGCGATGGCGCACTTGCGGCACGTGCGCGATTCAGCGTTCCACCGTCGTAGTAGATCGAATTGAGGAATGCGACGGTGCCGGCGTCAACCTCTGCGCGCGTCTGGCCGGGCTGGCCGCACCATATGCCGCTCATATAGGCCGTATAGCCCGACCATAGCCCCGACACGGATTGGCTGAATGGAAGTTGATAGACGGCGCATTGCGTGGTGCCGGACTTGCCGCGGACATAGGCGTATCGTCCGGAGCGCACGGCTCCTCGCACGATCTCGCTACGATCTGCCTCGATCCCGGCGGACTTGCCTGCGCTGTCGAGAATAAGGTCGATCATCTTGATCGACGTGTCTGTCGTCTGGAGATAGTGCGAGTTCTCAACCAGCGTCTTGGAGAGCCGCCCGTAGCCTTCCCGAAACTGGTAGGCTTGGAGGATCGCCTGCGGCGTATTCAGACCCAGGTATCGCGTGATCGGGGATGCTGTTTCGTCGAAACTCACGAGGCTTTCCGAAGCGGAAATCTCGGCAAACTCGCCCGAGCCCAGAACCTTCCCCGTGTTGTCCTTGACGACGTTCGACGCGTTCCGGTCGCAGCCGGTCAATAGAAGGGTCGAGGCAAAAAAGAAAACTCGCCAGCTACGCATGAACTTTACCTTCCCGAACGATTGTTCGGGACTGCACGCCCCGAGCCTGTCAGAGTTTTGAAAATCAACCGAAGGATAATCCATAATTATTATCGACTGCAAGTTCAGTCGATCTGGAATGCAGCCAACCGCCCAGTTGTTTTTCTGAAGATACTGACCGCGATTCACGATGTGAATGGATGGAATTGCGATCTATCCTTGGGTTGGTTCCGCCACTGGATAATTGTCACTGTCACGCGCATCAAAATCGACAAACAATCGTGGTTCGCTTGCGTCCGTTTACGAACTGCTTTCATCAGCCGTGGTCATTTCAAGAATGCCTAGACGGTGCCCGGCAACTGCTACTGCCCGAGCCGCTTGAATCGGGACGAACCCATGAAGCGACGCATCTGCATGCAGCTTGCCACAGCGCTTCCTTTGGCGAGTTCGCTGGCAGCTCAAAAAAGACCGCCCCGAATCCTCACGAATCGTCGCCAGCCGGGAAATCCGCCCTCAATGCTCGCGCATTGTGGCTAGCGATAAATCTAATTGGATTTTTAGGTGTCTAAGCTGGTCGCAGCTGGGTTGCTGCTCGCCGTGCGGCCGCGAAATCGCTTACTAGGCTATTGAGGAAATGGCGCGGCCGAAGAGATTCGAACTCCCAACCCTCAGATCCGTAGTCTGATGCTCTATCCAGTTGAGCTACGGCCGCGCTTTTTCGTCTCGACCGGGGCAACCCCCGGGAAACGGTCGCGGACACTAGTGGATCGACCCCGGAGGCGCAAGCGCTAAAGGCAGGTCCGGCACTTGTCCGCGCGGGTCACCACCGCAGGCGCGAAGGGCCGCCGCAAGCCTGTGGAAAACCGGGGCAATTTCCGCCTTGTGCCGGGGTGTTGGCTTGGTTACGATCCGCCGCCGTATTTCCACAACGAGTCCGGCGTGTTCGCACCAAGACGATACGCCGAATCCGTTGCCTCCCAACCAAGCGCGAGTCCGATCCGGCCCTGAAGCCCATCCACCAAGGCCCCCCGTTGCGACCGCCTAGCCGACGATACGACACGAGATGATCCAGACGAGCGCAGTCCAGCACCCGATCCCGCCGATCCAGAGCCTGCCGCGATTCCGGCATTGGCGGAAAGCGGGTGTCGCAGCTTTCCTTGCGCTGTCGCTCTCCGGCTGCAACTACATGTCCGAGGCGCTGTGGCCCTCGCTTGGCGGCAGCAAGTCCGCGGCGGCCCCGGCCGAACGCCAGGAAATCCCGGCGGGTCCCGCCGAGCAGCAGGCCCAGGCCCAGTCCGGCACCGTCGTGGTCCCGTCGCGCACCAGCGGTGCCATCGGCGCCCCCGACACCGGCCGCCTGCCCGGCGGCCAGCAGACGGCCGTGGGCGTGCGCGCGGTCCAGATGCGCGGCGATCTTTCCAACCTCCAGGGTGCCGTCCAGCAGCGCGCCGGTGCGATCCAGCAGATGCGCGGCGACACGGTCTCGACGGCCCAGCGCTATTTCAATCTCGTCGCCGGCATCAATGCCCGCCTCCAGGTGGGTACCACACCGGGCAACCCGATCCTGCAGGCCCAGTGGTCGCAGGCCGCCGCGGAACTCGACCGCCTGTCGGCCGAGATCGGCCGCCTGTCGCAGCTTTCCAGCGCCGTCGCTTCCGACGCCGCCACCGCGGCCTTCCTGCTCGACTCGACGCGCGCCGCCTATTCGCTGTCGGGTGCGGTCGAGGACGACCATCGCGCCCTCGCCGCGGTCGAAGACGAAGTGAACCGCACGGTCGTCTCGATCGACCGCCTGCTCAACGAGCTCAACGAGGATATCGGCCGCCAGTCGACATATGCCAGCCGCGAGCGTTCCAACCTCAACGCGCTGTCGCTGGCCATCCGCAACGGCGAGCTGTTCGGCTCGGGCCTCAACAACCGCGCCTTCACGAACGTCGCCCCGTCCGACGGCAGCCCGGCGATCCTCGGCGTTGCCCCCGGTGCGGCCCCGCAGGCGCAGAACCCGGCACAGGCCGCCGCCGGCCGCCGTCCGCTGGTCGTCATCCGCTTCGACCGCGCCAACCCGGCCTACGAGCAGGCGCTCTACACCGCCGTCAGCCGCGCCCTCGAGCGCAGCCCGTCGGCGAGCTTCGATCTGGTCGCCGTCGCCCCCACGCGCGGCGGGCAGAGCCAGGCGGCCCTCGCGGCCACTTCGGCCCGCCGCCAGGCCGAGACCGTGATGCGCAGCCTTGCCGACATGGGCCTGCCCGCCCAGCGCATGACGCTGTCCTCGACCACGTCGGGCCAGACGCAGGCCAACGAAGTCCACGTCTACGTCCGCTGAAATGCGAAGCCGCCGCGTACGCGCGCGCGGCTTCGCCTTCCTCCTTCCGCTTCTCATGGGTTTCGCGACGGCACAGCCGCGCGCGGAAACCGTGATCGTCTTCGCCGCCGGGGCCGTGAAGGCCGCGGTCGAGGAACTGATCCCGCTCCACGCGCGCGAAAGCACCGACACGATCGCCGCCAAATACGACACGGTCGGCGCGTTGCGCGACCGGGCGCTTGCGGGCGAGGCCGTGCATGTCGTGCTGCTGAGCACGCCGGCCCTCGCGAGCCTTGCCGACAAGGGCAGGCTCGTCGCCGGCATGCAAGTCGCCATCGGCCGCACCGGCGTGGGCCTCGCGGGCCCCAAGGGAAGCACCGCGCGCGTCACCACGCCCGCCGAGTTCGTCGCGACCCTCCGGTCGGCGAAGGCCATCGGCTATGCCGATCCGGCGCGCGGCGCCACGGCCGGCACGCACTTCGCCAAGGTGCTGGGCGAACTCGGCCTTGCCGAGCCCCTGAAGGACCGGCTCAAGGTCTACCCGTTCGGCGTCGAGACGATCGCGGCGGTGGCCAAGGGCGAACTCGATCTCGGCATCAGCCAGGCGACCGAGATCGTCGCCCACCCCGACGAGGTCGCGTTCCTCGGCCTGTTCCCCGACCCTTACCAGATCTGGACGCCCTACGCGGCCGCCCTCGCGACCGACACGCCGGCCGCGCGCCGCTTCCTTGCACTGCTCGCCACGCCGCCGGCGAAAGCCGCCTTCGCGCGCATCGGGTTCGATGTGGGGAAGTAGGCGCGTGTGCCCGGTCAAGCTTGTTTCCGGGCTGATCGAAATGCGAGACTCTTCCGTAGGTTGATTCGGAAGGGATCGCACCGTGAACCAAGGCAGCCTCTTCACGCAAGACTACCTCTTGCGCGGCATTGTCGAGGACAAGGTCTGGACCGGCCTGCCCGCCACCGAATTCGACGCGTTCCGCACGAAGTGCAAGGCGATCTTCGCCGACTTCAATGCGCGCGGGAAATACAACGAAACCCAGACCGAAGACGACCTGATCTATCCGCTGCTCGCCGCACTCGACTGGCCGCGCGAGTGCTGGCTGGCGCAAGCCCGGACCGACACGAAGGGCCGCGCGAACGTGCCGGACCTGCTGCTCTTCCCCGATAGCGAACGGAAGACCCAGGCGACCAAGGCAAAATCGGACTCGGCCAAGTACCGCCACGGCATCGCCATCGTCGAGAACAAGGCATGGGGCATCCAGCTCGACCGCGAGCCCAAGGGCAAGGGGGCGCGCGACGAAGTCCCGTCGACGCAGATCCTCCGGTATCTCAACGTCGCCGACGTGCAGTCCGACCGCCATGTCCTGTGGGGCATCCTGACGAACGGCCGGCACTGGCGGCTCTACTGGCAGCAGGCGCGCTCGCGCGCGGAGGACTTCCTCGAAATCGACCTTCCGGTCCTCCTCGGTGTCGACGGCGTGGAGCCCGAGCTTTTCTCCCCGCCACCCGAGCGGCGGGACCATTGGCTGAAGGTCTTCTACCTGATGTTCCGGCGCGCGGCGTTCCTGCCGGGAGCCGAGAAGCGCAGCTTCCACGAGGCGGCACTTGCCGAAGGACGACGCTGGGAATCGCAGGTCGCCAAGAACCTGTCGGAACTGGTGTTCGGCCGGGTCTACCGGGAACTCGTGCGCGGTCTCGCCGCCGGCGATCCGGCCGCGAAGGTCGCCGCCGCACCGGGCTATTTCGAGGAGCTGCGGCAGGCGTCCCTGATCCTGCTCTACCGGCTGCTGTTCGTGCTCTATGCCGAAGACCGGAACCTGCTGCCCGTCCGCAGCCCGAAATACGACGACTACGCGCTGCTCCGCATGCGCGAGGACATCGCCAGGCAGATCGACGAAGACCAGACATTCTCCGCACGCCAGTCGCGCTACTACAACAACCTGAAGGACCTCTTCCGCGCCATCGACAAGGGCGATCCGGCCCTTGAGGTGCCGCCCTACAACGGCGGCCTGTTCGATCCTGCCCACGCGCCGCTGCTGGAGCGTGCGACCGTCAGCGACGCGATCTTCGCACCGGTGCTCGACGCGTTGTCGCGCGTCGACATCGGCGGCCGGCGCCTGATGATCAACTACCGCGATTTGACGGTCCAGCAGCTCGGCTCGATCTACGAACGGCTTCTCGAATACGACGTGGCGCTGCGCGACGATGCGATCGAGGTCGTCCCGAACGCGTTCGCGCGCAAGGGAAGCGGCAGCTATTACACGCCCGACGAGCTCGTCGGCCTGATCATCGACCGGACCGTCGGGCCTCAGATCGAGGAACGGCGTCAGGCATTTGCCGCCGCGGCGGAGAAACTTCGCACCGACCGCCGGCCGAAGGCGGCGAAGCTGCTGGAGCTTGCGGAACTCGATCCCGCGATGCGCATCCTCGACCTGAAGATCTGCGATCCGGCGATGGGGTCCGGCCATTTTCTCGTGTCGCTGGTCGACTATCTCGCCGACCGCGTGCTGCAGGCGATGACCGACGCGCGCGCGGCGGTGACGTGGGCCGACGACGACGCGCCCTACGTCTCGCCGCTGGGTGCAGCTCTCGCCAAGATCCGGACCCAGATCCGCAAGCACGCGACCGAAGGCGGCTGGACCGTGAGCGAGGCGCAGCTCGAAGACCGCCTGCTCGTCCGCCGCATGATCCTGAAACGCTGCGTCTACGGCGTCGACCGCAACCCGATGGCCGTCGAGCTCGCGAAAGTGGCGCTGTGGCTGCACACCTTCACGGTCGGGGCACCCCTGTCGTTCCTCGATCACCATCTGCGGTGCGGCAACAGCCTGTTCGGCGAACTGGTGCGCCCGGTCGAGGACGAGCTGTCGAAGCGTGGTGCGATGTTCCTGCTGCATCCGCTGCGTCGGGCCAAGGAATCGGCCCTCAGCATGACGGCGATCGAGCGCCTGACCGACGCCGATCTCGCCGAAGTCAAGACCTCCGCCGCGACCTTTGCCGAGGTCGAGGAGCGCACGGGCCCGCTGGCGGCGTTCCTGTCGTTCGTGCATGCGCTGCGCTGGTTCGACCGCAAGGATGCCACGACGAAGAAAGCCGTCGATGCATTCTATGAAGGCAGCTTCGGTGACCCGATCCATATCGCGGCCGGGACCGAAGCGCCCCGCCCGCCGGCCGAGAAGAAGCAGGACGAGTTCATCCAGCTGAAAAGGCCGGAACAGCAGAAGCTGCTCAAGAAAGAACCGACGACGAATGTCGAGATCTTCCAGGCCTTCACGAAGCTGCTGGCCGACATTCGTGCGCTCGTTGCCGAGGAACGGTTCCTGCACTGGCAGGTCGCGTTCCCCGGCGTGTGGGACAAATGGGAAAGCAATTCGCCGGACGGCGGTTTCGATGCGGTGATCGGCAATCCGCCGTGGGACCGCATGAAGCTGCAGGAGGTGGAATGGTTCGCGGTCCGGCGGCCCGAGATCGCGCACGCACAGCGCGCCTCCGACCGGAAAAAGATGATCGCGGCGCTCGAGAAGTCCGGCGATCCGCTCTGGCTCGACTACGAGAAGGCCGGCGAGCGGGCCGATGCCGCCGCGCGCGTGGCGCGAAGCTCCGGTCGGTTCCCGCTCCTGTCCGGCGGCGACACCAACCTCTATTCGCTTTTCGTCGAGCAGGGAATCGGGCTCCTCCATCCGAAGGGTATCAGCGGCTTGCTGACCCCTTCGGGCATCGCGTCCGATAAAAGTGCGTCCGAGTTCTTCCGCTCGATTTCGACGGCCGGTCGGCTGGGTGCGCTACTCGATTTCGAGAACCGGCGTCCGCACGACGAGCCGTTTTTCCCGGATGTCGACAGTCGCTTCAAGTTCGTCGCGATGGTCTGCGGCGCCGCTCGTCGTCGATTCGAACTGGCAAAATGCGGTTTCTATCTGTCGTCGATAGCCGACCTGCAGGACCCGGAACGCTGCTTCGAACTTCGCCCGGCAGATTTCAACGTTGTGAATCCGAATACAGGTACAGCTCCAGTTTTCCGGACCCGGCGCGATGCCCTCCTTACAACGGCGATCTATTCTCGTGTGCCAGTTCTTATTGATCGGAGCGGGGAAGAGGCAATTTCACTAATTCCGGTCGAATACTCGCGAATGCTCGATATGACCAATGACTCGAAATTGTTCAAAACTGCAAGAGAACTCGAGAAATCTGGCTGGTATGCCATCGACGGCGGGCGATTCAAGAAGGGTGCATTGGAAAGCGCTCAACTGCTCGTCGGGCGCTCAGTCCATCAATTCGATCACCGATTTGCGTCTATCGATGTCAATGAAGAAAACCTTCACAACCAAGCACAATCGGGTCGCTCGACAGATGCGGAGAAGGCAGATCCGACCTTCTCGCCGAAGTCACAATTCTTTGTCGATGTGCGGGAAATCAAGTGGGCTCCCGGCTTTGAGTGGGGAATTGCGTTCAGAGATATTGCGCGTGCCACCGACGTTCGTACCGTGATTTCGGCGCTAATCCCGCGTTCACCTTGTGGCAACAAACTTCCGCTGATACAGCCCAGAATTCCGAAAGAATCAACTGCGATTGAAATTCAGAATATATCCGATCGATATCGTCGCGCCGCTCCATTGCTATGCGCAAATCTTAACAGTCTTCCGCTCGATTTTGTTGCGCGCCAGAAGCTGCATTCAACCTCTTTGAACTGGTACATCGTCGAGCAGCTGCCGATCATTCCCGAGGACGAATACGCGACGAAATTCGGCAAGCGATCGGCGCGCGATCTGGTGCGCGAGGAAGTCCTGAAGCTCACCTATGTCTCGCACGACATGAAGCCTTTTGCCGACGACATGGGCTATTCCGGCAAGCCGTTCGCGTGGGATCCCGATGCGCGCCGCCATTCGCGGGCACGGCTCGATGCGATCTACTTCCATCTCTACGGGCTGAAGGAGGACGAGATGGACTACATCCTCGATACGTTCCCCATCGTCCAGCGCGAGGACGAGGCCGCCTTCGGCCGCTACATGACGAAGGATCTTGTCGTCGGTTACTTCCGCGCGTTCGCGGCCGGCGATACGTCGTCAAAGATTGCGGTCTGATCTCGCTTGCTTGCGGGACCTTGTGGCGGAAAGAGCGGCAACCAAGATGACCAGACAGGCGCACGTTCTCCACCCCAAGAATCTGACGGCCAGCCTCAGCCGCGACAAAAGCTGGGTCGTGGCTCAGTGCCTGGAGGTCGATGTCGCAAGCCAGGGCCAGAGCGAAAAGGCGGCGCTCGCAAATCTTGCGCAGGCGCTCGAACTCCATTTGGCACCGCCCGTGGCGACCTCACTGCCGAAGATCCGTAAAGTGGCGCTCCGCGTGCCTGTTGCGGCAGGCAGGAATTTCTCTCGACGTTTTCGAAAACGTGCGCCGACCGGCAACCATAAATCTCCTTGAAGTTGCATTCACCGTGTGCTATATAAATTCCTATTCCGGCTTCGCGGCCGGATGCGCTGTTTGACAGGTGAATAGGATCGAGTTCGGCCGATGTTACGGTTGCACCGGATGCGGTTGCAGTAACATCCGTTGAACTTCAAAGGGATAAATGCGTTACGGTTGCATCCCGTCACGCGAAGTCTTGCGGGTGCGGCCGTCGGACTACAAAAACGCCGAAAAAGCCGCGCAGGTTACAAGCGTTCCGGATCAGGCACTTGAACAGGTTGCCGTCGCCTGTCGTAACCCGCTTTTCTTGCGGTTCAGAAAACGGCGACCTGGCCGTCGCTGCGCGGATCGGTCGCCCCTTCGAGCAAGGCAAGACCGCCGTCGGATGCGGGCGTGCGCACGATCATGCCGGCATGGCCCATCAGGTCGGTGAAGTCGGCGGCGACTTCCAGATCGTGGCCCATGCCGCGAAGTGCGGCGATCGTGCCGGGTGCAAAGCGGCTTTCGAGCCGCAGCTTGGTCGTCGCCGTGCCCCACGTGCGGCCGAGCAGCCAGCGCGGTGCGGTCACCGCCTCCTGCGGCGCCAGGCCGTAGAAGGCGTAGCGCGAGAACACCATGGCTTGCGTCTGCGGCTGGCCGTCGCCGCCCATCGTGCCGTAGACCATGCCGCGCCCGTCGGCAAAGCGCGCCATCGCGGGGTTGAGCGTGTGGAAGGGCTTGCGGCCGGCACTCAGTTCCTGTGCGGCCCCCTTCTCCAGCGAGAAGGACGTGCCGCGGTTCTGGAACAGGATGCCGGTGTCGCGCCCGACCACGCCCGAGCCGAACTCCCAGTAGATCGACTGGATGAAGCTCGCCATGCGGCCCTCGGCGTCGATGCAGCCCATCCAGATCGTGTCGCCCTTCCTGGGCGGCTGCGGCCACGGGGATGCGAGATGCGGATCGAACTCGGCCGCCAGCCGCGCGATGCGCGCCTCCGAGAGCAGGCTCTGCGCTTCCACGTCCATGAAGGCCGGGTCCTTGACGTGCCGGTCGCGCACGCGGAAGGCAAGCTTCGTCGCCTCGACGAGGGCGTGCACGTAAGCCGGCCCGTCGCACGTGGCGGGCCTGAAGCGCGAGAAGAGGGCGAGGATCAGCAGGGCGGCCAGGCCTTGCGTGGGCGGCGTCATGTTGTAGAGCCGCGCCACCGGCACGCCGACAGTTAATGGTGTTACCACTTTGGCCTTGTGCCGGCGGTAGTCGTCGAGGACGACCGGGCTGCCGGCACGCGCGAGGTCGGCGGCGATCGCCTCGGCAAGGCCGCCGCGATAGAAGCTCTCCGTGCCTTCGCGCCCGATGCGCCGAAGCGTCTCGCCAAGTGCCGCCTGCACGAAGCGCTGGCCCGGTACAGGCACCTTGCCGCCGGGCAGGAACGCCGTCTTGAAGCCGGGAGCGCTCTCGCATTCCGCACGCTTCTCTTCGGTGAAGCGCTGCTGGCTCTGCGTCGCCGGAAAGCCGTTCGTCGCGTAGAAGGCGCCGGGCTCGACGAGGCGCGACAGCGGCAGCTTGCCGCCCAGCGTGCGCGACATCTCGAACGCCGCCCCCCAGCCGGAGACCGTGCCGGCAACAGTGTTGGCCGCCAGCGGCCCGCGCGACGGGATCGCCTCAAAGCCCTGTTTGCGGTACCAGGCGGGCGAGATCGCGGATGCCGCCGCCCCGCACGCATCGATGCCCACGGGCTTGCCGTCGCCGCCGTCGACCAGCCAGAAGCCGTCGCCGCCGATCGCGTTCATGTGCGGATAGACGACCGGGATCGTCGCCGCCATCGCGATCATCGCCTCGAGCGCGTTGCCGCCCTCGCGCAGCACGTCGAGCCCGGCCTGCGAGGCGAGATGGTGGGGGGCCGTCGCCATTCCGCGATAGCCGCGCGGCGTGCTGAGCATGGGCTTGCCTTTGCTGCAAGGAAGACTAGGCTTTTCTTATCGGGGGCCTGGGCCATGCGCAAAGTGTTTCTCGCGGGTTTTCTGGCGTTTTTCTGGGCGATCGCTGCGCACGCACCCATCGTTCACGCACAGGGCATCGCCGCTGCCGACGGGGCCGCCATCCGCGCCACGATCGAAAGGCAGATCGAGGCCTTCCGTGCCGACGACGGCGAGCGCGCCTTCTCGTTCGCCGATGACACGATCCGCGCGATGTTCGCCGACGCGTCGAACTTCATGGCGATGGTCCGCCAGGGCTACGCCATGATCTACCGGCCGCGCAGCTACGCCTTCGCCGAGGCCGAGGCGCGCGGCGACGGGATCGCGCAGATCGTCGAGTTCGACGGGCTCGACGGGACGTCGGCCGTCGCCGTCTACGACATGCGCCGCCAGCCGGGCGGCGGCTTCCGCATCGCGGGCGTGTACCTGTTGCGGGCCAAGCGGCCGGGCGTATAGAACGGACCACGGAATCCCGGAGAATCCCGACATGAGCACCGCCGACGAAACCTATCGCAAGATGTTCACCGTTTCCTGGCAGGAGCTGCACCGCGACTGCAAGGCGCTCGCCTGGAAGCTCGTCGCGGGGGGCCCTTGGCGCGGCATCGTGGCGGTCACGCGCGGCGGCCTCATCCCGGCGGGCATCATCGCGCGCGAACTCGAGCTGCGCATCATCGACACCGTGTCGGTCGCCACGTATCAGGAAAAGCAGATCGGCGACCGCTCGAGCGTGCTGAAGCCGCTCGCCGCTTCCACGGTGGATGCGCCGGGCCCGCGCTGGCTCATCATCGACGATCTGGTCGATACCGGGGCCACCGCCAAGATCGTGCGCGCGATGCTGCCGGGCGCGCATTTCGCGACGGTCTATGCGAAACCCGCCGGCAAGCCGCTCGTCGACACCTACGTGACCGAGACGAGCCAGGACACCTGGATCATGTTCCCGTGGGATACCGAGCCGCAGTTCGCGCGGCCCATCGCGGCGGCGAAATAGCCTAGCCGCTCTCGGCGAGCTCTTCGAGTGCCGCGCGCTTCACGATCTCGATGCGCGTCTGCTCCGGGAGCGCGATGATGCCGTCCTTGCGCAGCTGCGTGAAGGTGCGGCTGATCGTCTCGATCGTCAGGCCCAGATAGTCGGCGATGTCGGCCCGGCTCATCGGCAGCGGCAGCGGGCTCGCCGGCCGGCCGCGGGTGACGGCCCGGCGCGAGAGCATCAGCAGGAAGCTCGCCAGCCGCTCGCGCGCGGTCTTGCGCCCCAGCAGCAGCATCTGGTCCTGGGCGGCGACCAGCTCGTTGCCCGCCATCTCGAGCAGCCGGTGCTCGAGGTTGGGCAGCTCGTGCAGCAGGTTCTCCATGCGCTGGCGCGGGAAGCGGCACATGCGCAGCTTCGACACCGCCTCGGCCGAATAGGCATAGGTCTTGTTGAGCGCCACGCCGAGGAAGTCGCCGGGGAAGAGGAAGCCGGTGATCTGGCGGCGGCCGTCGGGCAGCAGCTTGTAGAGCTTCACGGCCCCTTCGACGACGTTCGACAGGTGCTCGGCCGGCTCGCCTTCCTGGAAGATCGTCGCGTGCGGATCGAGGCGCACGACCGTCGTGATCGCGCGCAGGCGCGACAGCTGCTCGGGCTCGAGCACCTCGCACACGCTGGTCTCGCGGATCGCACAGTCGTCGCACGGCGATTCGTGCGCGCGCAGGCGATCGACTTGATGCGGCCGGGCGGCTTCGGATGCGCGGGGCGAACTCGACATTCTGCTTCTTCGGGCCCTTCGAATATTAGCGATATCCTTTTTGACATATCGGCGCGTCCGCCGGAACGACGCATTTTCGACAGTCCGGGGCCGTCCGGCGGTGGAAAAATCCGCAGGCGATTCCATATGCTTATCCGGCCGGTCCGTTGATTCATATCAACGCCGGCGTGGCCCTGCCCGGCCATCATCCGCCACGATGCCGGTCCGCCCTCCCAATCCACCCGATCCAGCCCCCGGACAACGCTACGTCGCGCGCGAACTGTGCGGGGCCGACGTGCTGCGCGCCTTCCCGCTCGCACGCCTGGCTGCCGGGCACCTGACGCTCGCCGAATGGCGCCACTTCGCCGCGGCGATGGGGGCCGGCCGCGTCCGCCGGGCCGCCGCGGGCCGCGCCGACCGCGGCCTGCTGGCGCTCGAGGACAGCCGCGGCTACCTGCAGGCGCTGTGCAGCTTCGCGGTGCGCCCCGACCTTGCCGCCGGCCGGCGGCTCGACATCGACAACATCGTCACGCTCGACCTCGTCGACAGCGACGGACCGGCCAGCGCCATGATCGGCTCGATCGAACGGCTGGCGCGCGAGCTCGGCTGCCCGGCCTTCGCGATCCGCCTGCCGCCGGGCCGGACGGCCGCCGGGGCCAGCCGCCATGCGCTGGATGCGGTGCTGGGCACCAGCCACGATCAGTCGGGGGTATACCGGCGCGTCGACGCCGCCAAATAGCACCGGATTTCCGGCGCTTGGAGCGACTCGACTCTTGCCCTGCCGGGCGGGAAGCGCCTAAATTTCGGGCCTTGCGTGGTGGCCGGGACACAAGGTTCCGGCCATCGATGGCCCGGATCAGGACAGCGCCCGCGTGAACACCGGCTTCTCGGCAGCGACGCGCCCCCATCGCCCTCTCCGTCTGGCGGCCTGCCTGGCGGCGTTGCTCGTTTCCCTCCCGCTCGTCGCGACGGCACAGACCGCGCGCCCGCAGCCCGAAGGCCCGTCCGGCACCGCCGCCCCGCGCGCGGCCGTCGTCGCCGAACGCCACATGGTGTCGGCCGCCAATCCGATCGCGGCCGATGTCGGAAGGCAGATCCTGCGTCAGGGCGGCAGTGCCGTCGATGCGGCCGTCGCCATGCAGATGGTGCTCACGCTCGTCGAGCCGCAGAGCTCGGGCATCGGCGGCGGCGCCTTCCTCGTCCACTACAACGCCGAGACGAAGAAGGTCGAAACCTACGACGGGCGCGAGATGGCGCCGGCCGCCGCACGCGCCGACATGTTCCTCGATTCCGACGGCAAGCCGCTGCCCTTCGCGCAGGCCGCGATGGGCGGCCACGCGGTCGGCGTGCCCGGGCTCGTCGGCATGCTGGCCCTCGCGCACGACGATCACGGCCGCCTGCCGTGGGCGCGGCTGTTCGAGCCGGCGATGCGCCTTGCGACCGACGGCTTCGCGATCTCGCCGCGCCTGTTCCAGCTCGTTTCCGACACGCCGCAGCTCAAGCAGTTCCCGGCGACGCGCGAATATTTCTTCGACGCCGACGGCAACCCGAAGGCCGTCGGCACGCGACTTTCCAACGCCGCGCTTGCCGAGACGATGCGCATCATCGCCAACGGCAGCGCGCCCGCCTTCTACAGCGGCGGACTGGCGCGCGCGATGGTGCGCGCGGTGGGCGCCAACGGCACGCCCGGCCCGCTGACGGTCGACGACCTCAAGAACTACAAGGCCGTGAAACGCGAGCCGATCTGCGCGCCCTACCGCCAGTACAGGATCTGCGGCATGGGTCCGCCTTCGTCGGGCGGCGTGGCGATCGCGCAGATCCTCGGCATGATCGAACGCTTCGACATGCGCCAGATGGGCCCCAACACGGCCGCCTCGATCCACACGCTGGCCGAGGCCGAGCGTCTGGCCTTCGCCGACCGCGCGCGCTACATCGCCGATGCCGATTTCGAGCCCGCCCCGCTCGCCAAGCTCGTCGACAGGAAATATCTCGCGGCCCGCTCGAAGCTGATCAGCCCGGACCACAGCATGGGCAAGGCCGAACCCGGCCGCTTCCAGCGCGCGGCCCAGCGCGTGCCCGACACGACGAGCGAACTGCCCGCGACGACGCATTTCTCGGTCGTCGACGGGGCGGGCAACGCGGTCGCGATGACCTCGTCGATCGAACAGGCCTTCGGTAGCCGCGTGATGGTGCGCGGCTTCCTGCTCAACAACCACATGACGGATTTCGCGCTCAAGCCGCGCGACGGCGACGTGCCGAACATCAACCGGATCGAGCCGGGCAAGCGGCCGCGCAGCTCGATGTCGCCGACGATCGTGGTCGACCGCGACGGCAAGCTCGTCATGACGCTGGGTTCGCCCGGCGGGGCTCGCATCATCCCCTACGTGGCGCAGGCGATCGTCGCTGCCCTCGACTGGAATCTCGACCTGCAGCGCGCCTTCGCCCTGCCCCACGCGGTCAACCTCAACGGCGTGACCGAGCTCGAACGCGACACCCCGATCGCGGTCCTGGCACCCGAGCTGCGCGCACTGGGCCACGAGGTCGTGCTCAACGCGCAGACGAGCGGCCTGCACGGCATCCAGATCATCCGCCGGCAGGGCCGCACGCAGCTCGTCGGCGGGGCCGATCCGCGGCGCGAGGGCGAGGCGCTGGGCGACTAGCGCTTGCTTTCGCAGGGCGAGACGCGCAGTTTCCCGCCCGCCATGAAAACCGACCTGCCGACGATCCTGCTCCAGCCCCAACGCCACAAGCGCCTGCGCGCCGGCCATCCGTGGGCGTTCTCCAACGAAATCCAGATGGACAACGCCGCCAAGGCGCTGCCCAAGGGGGCACTCGTGCATCTGGCCGCCAGCCACGGCGAGAAGCTGGGTACCGCCTTCTTCAACGCGCACACGCTGATCGCGGCACGCCTGGTCGAGCGCGATCCGGCCAAGACGATCGACGCGGCCTTGTGTGCCGCCCGCCTGCAGGCCGCACTGGCGCTGCGCGAGCGGCTCTATCCGGGCGGCTTCTACCGGCTGATCCATGCCGAGGCCGACGGGCTTCCGGGCCTCGTGATCGACCGCTACGGCGACACGCTGGTCGTCCAGCGCAACGCCGCCGGCATCGAGACGATCTGGCCGCAGCTGCTCGAGGCGATCGACGCGGTGCTGGCCCCCAAGACCATCGTGCTGCGCGACGATTCGGCCGCGCGCGGCTTCGAGGGCCTGCCCACGAACGCCGAGACGCTGCGCGGAACGGCCGGCGGGCCGATCCCGCTGATCGAGAACGGTGCCAAGTTCCTTGCCGACGCGACCGGCGGCCAGAAGACCGGGTGGTTCTACGACCAGCGCGACAACCGCCGCGCGGTCGCCGCCGTGTCGGCCGGCGCCCGCGTGCTCGACCTCTACTGCTATGCCGGCGGCTTCGGCGTGCTTGCCGCCATCGCCGGTGCCGCCCAGGTCACGATGGTCGACCGTTCGGACACGGCCCTTGGCCTCGCGCGCCAGGCGGCGGAAGCCAATGGCGTCGCCGACAGATGCCGCTTCGAGAAGGCCGAGATCTTCGGGCATCTGGAAACGCTGACGGAAGCCGGCGAGCGCTACGACGTCGTCGTCGCCGATCCGCCCGCCTTCGCCAAGTCGCGCAAGGACGTGCCGACGGCGCTCAAGGGTTATCGCAAGGTGGCGCGCCTGTCGGCCGAATTGGTCTCGCCCGGCGGGTTCCTGCTTGCCGCCTCGTGCTCGCACAACGTCACGCCGGAGAGCTTCCTCGAGGAGACCGCGCGCGGGATTTCCGATGCCGGGCGCGGCGGGCGCATCATCCGTGCGGCCGGTGCGGCGGGCGACCATCCGCTGCATCCGCATCTGCCCGAGAGCGCCTATCTGAAAGCACTGCTCTTCGCGCTCGACTGACCTAGAACGGCAGGCGGAACAGGAAGCGCGCGAGCTTGCGCGTGCGCGGCGAGAACAGCTTGGGCGCGAAGAACGCACCCGCCGCGCGCTTGCCGGCTTCCGACAGCGTGGGATAGGGCATCATGTAGCCCGCCATCGCCGACAGTTTCAGCCCCTGCGCCACCGCCATCGTCCAAGCTGCGAGCAGCTCGCCCGCATGCGCGCCGACGATCGTGGCGCCCAATACCCTGCCCTTCGCGTCGGCGACGATCTTGACGAAACCGTCGGTCTCGCCGGTCGTCTGCGCGCGGTCGTTGTCGAAGAACGGCCAGCGCGCCAGGCGCACTTCATGGCCCGCCGCGCGCGCCGCCGTTTCGGCGAGGCCGACCTGTGCCAGCTCCGGGGCCGTGAAGGTGACCCACGGGATCGCGGCGCTGCGGGCCTTGGCGCGCATCCGGAAGCAGAGATTGCGGATCGCGATCCCGGCATGCCAGCCCGCCACATGCGTGAATTGCGGGCCGCCGGCGCAATCGCCCAGCGCCATGACCGCCCGGTTGGTGGTGAACAGCCGTGCGTCGACGACGATCCCGTTCTTGCCCGTGGCGATGCCCGCGACGTCGAGCCCGAAATCCTCGACATTCGCCGTGCGCCCGGCGGCGACGAGGATGTGCGAACAGGCGAGCTGCGTCTCGCTGCCCGCCGCATCGGCGACGACCGCGACGCCGGCGACCGCGTGGCGCTCGACGCGCAGCACGCGCGCATTCTCGCGCAATTCCACGCCGTCGCGGATCAGCGCCTTGCGCACGATGCCGACGGCCTCGGCATCGTCCTTGGGCATCAGGGTGGCCGCCTCGACCAGCGTCACCTTCGTGCCGAGGCGCGCATGCGCCTGCGCCAGCTCGCAGCCGATCGCCCCGCCGCCGATGACCAGCAGATGGTCCGGCTTCTCTGCAAGATCGAACACCGTCTCGTTCGTGAAATACGGCACCCGGTCGAGGCCGGGGATCGGCGGCACGGACGGCCGGCTGCCGGTGGCGACGACGAACCTGCGCGCGTCGATCGTGATCCCGCCTGCCTCGACCCGCGTCGGCGAGACGAACCGCGCCTTCGCCTCGATCACGCGCACGCCGAGCCCTGCGAAGCGCGCGACCGAATCGTTGGGGGCGATCGCCGCGATCGTGCGGCGCACGTGGTCGCGCACGGCGGCATAGTCGACGACCGGCGGGCCGGAGACCCGCACGCCGAAGCGGCCGGCCTCGCGCACCGCCTGTGCCGCGGCCGCAGCGGCGATCAGCGCCTTGGACGGCACGCAGCCGAAATTGAGGCAGTCCCCGCCCATCAGTCGCGCCTCGCACAGCACGACCCGGAGACCGAGCTGCGAAGCACCCGCCGCCACCGAAAGCCCGGCGGAACCCGCCCCGATCACGCAGAGATCGACTTTCAGATGTTCGCTCATGGCAGATGTTCGCTCATGGCGGCGGCACTTTGCGGAACTTGCGCAGCGCCACCGGGACCAGCGCCAGCAGGGCGAGCCCCAGCAGCGGCAGCAGCACCGGCGCCGACAGGACGATGCCGAGATCCGGCCGCCCGCCGCTGTCGAAGACCGAGCCGAGCCCGGCCCCGATCGAGGCGTAGACATAGGTGCCCGGCAGGATGCCGAAGAACGTGCCGATCACGTAGACGCGCAGCGACACGCCGAGGAACGCCGGTGCGAGATTGACGAGCACGAACGGAAACGCCGGCACGAGCCGAAGGACGAGCAGGTACGAGAGCGCGTTTTCACGGAACCCCGCCTCGAGCCGCGACAGCGACGGGCCCGCCTTGGCGCGCAGCATGTCGCCAAGTGCGGTGCGCGCGGCGAGGAACAGCAGGCTTGCCCCGATCGTGGCGCCGATAACGGCGAGCGTGCCGCCCACGGCCGTGCCGAACAGGAAGCCGCCGGCAAGCGTGGCCACCGCCGCCCCCGGCAGCGACGTCGCGACGATGGCGATATACGCCAGCACGAACAGGATGCCGGCGAGTGCCCCGTTGGCCGCGGTCCAGGCCAGCAGGCCGGCCCGGTTCTCGGCCAGTGCATCGAAGGTGAGGTAGCGGTCGAGCCCGAAGGCGAAGAACAGCGCCACGCCGGCCGCGATGGCGGCAAGCGGTGCAAAACGCCAGATGCCGCTTCTCTCGGGCGACGGGGACATGGCAGGAGTCTCGCTGGTTGCGCCGTTTCGGGTGCGCTGCGGGCAAGGTTACGCGCTCCGGCGCCAAAAACGCAATCAACCCGCTGGTTTGCAACGAAAATTGGGTCGATTGACGCAAGGGTACGGGGTCTGTATAACCGCCGCTCGTTTTGCCGGAATTTCGGATTTGGAGATCACGTCGTGAAGCGCACTTACCAGCCCAGCAAGCTCGTCCGCAAGCGCCGGCACGGCTTCCGCTCGCGCATGGCGACCGTCGGCGGCCGCAAGGTGCTGCAGCGTCGCCGCGCCAAGGGCCGCAAGCGCCTGTCGGCGTAGCGCCACCCCGGCGCCGGCGGCCCGGTTTCGGGCGTCGCGACGAGGGGCGCCGGAAAGGAATCGGGATGTCGATCGCGCTCGAGCGCCTCAAGACGCGAAGCCAGTTCCTCGCGGTTGCGGCGACGCGCCGCAAATGGGCGGCCGACGGGCTCGTCCTGCAGGCCCGCCCGCGCACCGACGGCACGCCCCATATCGGCATCGGCTTCACCGCCACCAAGAAGATCGGCAATGCCGTCGTGCGCAACCGCGCGCGCCGTCGCCTCAAGGAAGCCGCCCGCCTGACGCTCGCGCGCTGCGGCGCTTCCGGCTGGGACTATGTCGCCGTCGCGCGCGCGGCCACGCCCGACATCCCCTTCACCAAGCTCGTCGCCGACTTCGAGGCCGCCTGCGCGCGGATCGCCCGCACGCCATGATCCGGCACCTCCTCGATGCGGCGGTCGTCGCCTACCAGTGGACGCTGCGCCCTATTCTTGGCGCAAACTGCCGCTACATGCCGAGCTGCTCGGAATATGCCCGTGACGCGCTTCGCGAGCACGGCGCGCTTTCGGGCAGTCTTCTTGCGGTCCGCCGCATCTGCCGATGCCACCCCTGGGGCGGCTTCGGATTCGATCCCGTCCCGCCGCGTGCCGGCGACCTCCCGCGTTTTTGAGATCCCGAACAGCCATGCAGAATTTCGACCAGAAGAACCTCATTCTCGCGATCGTCATCGCCATCGCGATGGTCCTCGGCTTCGAGTTTCTCTACAACCAGCCGCGGGCCAACCAGCAGCGCCTCGAAGCCGAGCGCCGTGCGGCGAGCGAGCAGGTCGTCCCGCCCGGCAGCCCCGCTCCCGCCCCGGCCTCGTCGGGCGCGACTTCGGGCAGCGTTCCGGTCCCCGGCAGCCTTGCCGCAAGCCTTGCCGCCCAGCCCAATCCCGACCGCAGCGTCGTCCTCGCGCGCGACCCGCGCGTGACGATCGACACGCCGACCGTCACGGGCTCGATCCCGCTGAAGGGCGCGCGCCTCGACGATCTCAGCCTCAAGAAGTACCGCGAGACGGTCGAGCATGATTCGCCGCCGGTCGTGCTGCTGTCGCCGCAGGGTGCGGCATCGCCCTATTTCGCGGAATTCGGCTGGGTCGCCGCGTCGGGCACGCCCGTCCTGCCGACATCCGACACGCTGTGGACCGCCGACAGCACGACGCTGACGCGCGAAGCGCCGGTCACGCTCACCTGGGACAACGGCCAGGGGCTGCGCTTCCAGCGCCGCATCGCGATCGAAGACGAGTACTTCTTCCGCGTCGAAGAAAGCGTCACGAACACCGGCGGCGAACCCGTCGCGCTGCACGGCTACGCGCTCGCCAGCCGCGTCGGCACGCCCACGCTCGGCGGCTACTACATCCTGCATGAGGGCCCGATCGGCGTCGTCAAGGACGTGCTGAAGGAGCCCGAGTACAAGGAGCTGCGCGAGAAGCGCGAGGTCAAGGACACCTCGAAGGGCGGCTGGCTCGGCTTCGTGGACAAGTACTGGCTCGTCGCCCTCGTGCCCGACCAGGGCCGCGAGACGACCGCACGCTTCATGCACGCGACCGTCGCCGGCAACGACCGCTACCAGGTCGACTATCTGGGGACGGCACAGACCGTCGCCCCGGGCGCCAGCGCCACGCAGACCACACGCATCTTCGCCGGTGCCAAGGAAGTGCGCCTGCTCGACGCCTATGCCGAACGCCATGCGATCCCGCTGTTCGACCGCGCGATCGATTTCGGCTGGTTCTACTTCCTGACCAAGCCGATGTTCCTCGCCCTCGAATGGCTCTACGCCAAGCTCGGCAATTTCGGCGTGGCGATCATCCTGCTGACGGTGATCGTCAAGCTGCTGTTCTTCCCGCTCGCCAACAAGTCGTACAAGTCGATGGCGAAGATGAAGCTGCTGCAGCCCGAGATGGAGGCGCTGAAGGCCAAGTTCGGCGAAGACCGCCAGCGCATGTCGCAGGAGATGATGCAGCTCTACAAGCGCTCGGGTGCCAACCCGCTGTCGGGCTGCCTGCCGATCGTCGTCCAGATCCCGGTCTTCTTCTCGCTCTACAAGGTGCTGTTCGTCACGATCGAGATGCGCCATGCGCCCTTCTTCGGCTGGATCCAGGATCTCTCGGCGCACGATCCCACGACGGTCTTCACGCTGTTCGGCCTGATCCCGTGGCACGTCCCGGCCTTCCTGCCCGTGCTCGGCATCTGGCCGATCATCATGGGCATCACGATGTTCCTCCAGCAGCGGCTCAACCCGCAGCCGGTCGATCCGGTGCAGGCCAAGATGTTCCTGGCTCTGCCCTTCGTGTTCACCTTCATGCTGGCCTCGTTCCCGGCCGGGCTCGTCATCTACTGGGCGGTCAACAACACGCTGTCGATCCTCCAGCAGGCTTTCATCATGAAGCAGGTCGGCAAGGCCAAGACGCCGCCGCCGGCGAAAGCCAAGGCGTGAGCCAGGCGCCCGCCTACACGCCCGAGGCGATCGAGGCGGCGCGCAAACTCTTCGTCGGCCCGTGCGAGTTCGTCGCCGGTGCGGCCAATCTCGACGCGATCCCGAAGGCCGACATGCCGGAGGTGGCGCTGGCCGGCCGTTCGAACGTCGGCAAGTCGAGCCTGATCAACGCGCTGGTCGGGCGCGGGCGCACGGCGCGCGTGTCGCGCCATCCCGGCCGAACGCAGCAGATCAATTTCTTCGCGCTGTCCTGGCGCATGGCGCTGGTCGACATGCCCGGCTACGGCTATGCGGCCGTCTCCAAGCAGACCAAGGCGACGTGGAGCGACCTGATCGTGGGCTATCTCAAGGGCCGGCCCACGCTGCGCCGGGCCCTCGTGCTGGTCGATTCGCGCCACGGCATCAAGGACAGCGACCGCGCCCTCTTCAAGCTGCTCGACGAGGCGGCCGTGGGCTACCAGCTCGTGCTGACGAAATGCGATGCGCTGGGGGCCGCGGGCCTCAAGGCGCGGATCGGCGAGGTGTCGGCCGAGATTTCCGGCCATGTCGCCGCCCACCCGGTCGTCATGCCGACCTCGGCCGAGAAGGACACCGGAATCCCTGAGCTGCGCGCGGAACTGGCCGCACTCGCGCGATCCGCCTGAACCCGCTATAAACCGCCGACCTTTCGATTCCAGCGGAACCGCACCATGGACCCGATCAACGACCCCCAGATCACCGCCCGCGTGCTCTCCGAGGCCCTGCCCTACATGCGCCGCTATGCCGGCCGCACGGTGGTGGTCAAGTACGGCGGCCACGCGATGGGCGACGAGAAGGTGGCGGGCGACTTCGCGCGCGACATCGTGCTGATGAAGCAGGTCGGCATGAACCCGATCGTCGTGCATGGCGGCGGCCCCCAGATCGGCAACATGCTCGACCGGCTGAAGATCAAGAGCGAGTTCATCGACGGCCTGCGCGTGACCGACGCCGCGACCGTCGAGATCGTCGAGATGGTGCTGTCGGGTGCGATCAACAAGACGATCGTCGCCGCGATCAACCAGGCCGGCGGGCGGGCGGTCGGACTTTCGGGCAAGGACGCGAACTTCCTGATTGCGCGCAAGGTGACGCGCACGAAGAAGGATCCCGATTCCAACATCGAGCGCGTGCTCGATCTCGGGTTCGTGGGCGAGCCGTGGAAGATCGATCCGACCTTCCTCGAAGGCTTCTCCAAGTCCGACATCATCCCGGTCGTCGCCCCCATCGGCGTGGGCGAGAACGGCGAGACCTTCAACATCAACGCCGACACGGTCGCCGGCGCCATCGCCGCGGCGATGAAGGCCACGCGCCTGCTGCTGCTCACCGACGTCAAGGGCGTGCTCGACAAGCACAAGCAGCTGCTCGTCGAACTGACGGCGCGCCAGGTGCGCAACCTGATCGCCGACGGCACGATCGCCGGCGGCATGATCCCGAAGGTCGAGACCTGCCTGCTGGCGGTCGACGGCGGCGTCGAGGGTGCCATCATCCTCGACGGGCGCGTGCGCCATTCGCTGCTGCTCGAGGTCTTCACCGACAAGGGTGTGGGCACCCTCATCCGCGGCTGAGATGCTCCAGCGTCTCTACGACTGGACGCTCGAGCTTTCGCGCACGCGCCACGCACCCGCGATGATGGCGGCCGTGTCGTTCGCGGACTCCTCGTTCCTGCCGATCATGCCCCACCCGCTGCTCGCCCTGCTCGTCATGGCGCGGCCGGAAAAGGCGTACTGGTACGCCACGCTGTGCACCGTCGCGTCGGTCGCGGGCGCCTATCTCGGCTACGCGATCGGGCATCTGCTCTACGAGACCGTCGGACTGTGGCTCGTGCAGGCGATGCACTACGAAGCCCACATGGAGAAGTTCCAGGCGATGTTCGCCGAATGGGGCTTCTGGCTGATCGTCGGCAAGGGCCTTACGCCCATCCCGTTCAAGATCGTCACGATCGGTGCCGGTGTCGCGGACTACGCGCTGGTCCCGTTCACGATCGCGAGCGTCGTCGCGCGCGGCCTCAATTTCTACGGGATCGCCTGGCTGCTCAAGCACCAGGGCGGGCGCATCGACCGGCTGGTGCGCCGCTACGGCATGCAGATCGGCTGGGGGGCGGCCGTCGTCGTCGTCGCCCTCATCGCGTGGCTGATCCTGCGCTGATCGCGGCACCGCGCGCGACCAGCGTGTCCGGATCGGCGGCCTCGCGCAGGTCGCAGCCCTGCCAGAGTTCCCGGAGCGACGCTGCCTCTGCCGCCTTGCGCGCCGCCGCGACATAGCCGCGATAGCGCAGCGTTCCTCCGCCCAGCGTCAGGCGTGCCGGATTGAAGAGATTGACCAGCGTGGCAAGCCCGCGGCCGAGGGCAGCCCCGGCATCGGCGACGATCCGTTCGGCCGCAGCGTCGCCGGCGGCGAGTTCCCGGTGGAGATCGGCCGCCGGCCGGCCGAAGGCGCGCAGGATCGCCGCACCCGAGGCGCACCGGTCGAGCGTGGTGCCGTCGGCCACGACCGGGATCGAGCCGAACTCGCCGGCATAGCCGCCCACGCCCGACAGCGTGCGTCCCTCGACGCGGAACGAAGCGCCGATCCCGGTTCCGACCATCACCACGCCGGCCGTGGCGTCCGCCGGCATATCGGCAGCGTCGGCCGCAAGCGCCGCGCGCACGTCGTTGAGCACGGCACCCGGCAGGCCGAAGGAAGCGAGCGGCCGCCAGCCGGCGATCCCGGCCAGCACGTCGGATCGCACGACCGCGTCGCCCGCGACGAGCCCGGGGATGGCGATGCCGATCGCCGCCGTCGCGGCCGGCAGGACGGACGCGATCTGCCGTTCGAGCCCGGCCGCCGTGGTGCCGGGCCCGGTGGGGGCTTCGAGGAGGATGCGGTCCTCGGCGACGACGCGAAGCTTGGTGCCGCCGAGATCGACGCCGACGATCACGCCCCGAAGAACTCGAGCTGCCATTTCAGCTCTTCCTCGGTCAGCGGCCAGCCTTCCCACTTGGTGCCGAGCAGCACGCTCTTGGGCGGCAGCGACAGCGTCTTCTGCTGGATCGCGACGGCGGTCGGCATCTTGAGCTTGGCCTTCCAGCACGCCGCGATGATGCCCTTGGCCGAGCGCGCGGTGAGGATCTTGTCGATCGCCTCGGCGCGCGTCCCGCCCAGCTCGGCGAGTGCCAGCTTCACGAACAGCTTCTCGCCGTTCTGCGCGGCCGACGTCACGGCCGCGTCGTCGAGCTTCTTTTCGCGCCGCAGGCGCTTGACCTTGTCGCCGACGGTCTCGCCGTCGCCCTCGCCGCCGGGGCCGTCGGCCCAGCTCGGATCGGCGACGGTGCGCTTCTTCGTCTCGTGGCCGCCGCGCTCGCTCGCCGCCTCGGCGATGCGCTTGCGCACCTCGGCCGTCACGGCATCGCGCGTCGAGGCGTCGAGATCGGGGCGGCTCGCCAGGCGCTGGGAGAGCGCGTCGGCGACGAAAGCTGCGATCTTGATGGCGGCACTGCTGTGCAGATGCGGCCGGTCGACGAGACCGCCATGCCATTGCGGGCGCGCGGGCGCGCGGTCGACGATCAGGTCGAGCGTTTCCTCGCGGATCTGCGCCGAGGAATTGCCCAGAAGCGTGGTAACCGCTTCGATGTCGTCGACCGCGACGATGGCGTCGGAGATCGTCTCGGTGACGTGGCTGCGCTGCGCCACCGCCGAGAGGGCGCCCTCGGGATGCTTGCCGCGGATGATCTCGAGCAGATCCGCGTCGGTCAGCAGCGGCGAGAACTGCAGGACGGGGCTGGCGACGGCAAGCTCGGTGTCGCGCGCGAGCTGCCTGACCAGGTCGGCCGGCGCGTCGGGAACGTCCTTCAGCGTCTCGGCGACGACGGCACGGATGCGCGTCGCGGTGTCCTTGGCCAGCACCTCCAGCGTCTGCATGACGCGCGTGCGCGCCGCATCCTGCTCGCCGGGCTTCAGGTCCGGCAGCAGCTGCTGGACCTTGCCGGCGAGGCCCGCGCGGACCTCCTCGCTCTGGTCGCGCGCGAGCTTCAGGTTGGCGTGGAAGGGCGATGCGGCGTTGGCCGCCACCGCCTCGCGCACCGTCGGGTCGATGTCTTCGGTCAGGTAATAGAGGATCTCCGGCCGCACGTCGGTGCGCTTTGCGAGATTCGTGCGCACATAGACGTCCGGGTCCTGCAGCAGGCGCTTGGCGGATTCGTATTCTTCTTCGGTCTGGGGCGTCATGGCGTTGTCGTTCGACTTCAGGTCTGGGGTGCTTTGGGAGCGGGGGCCAGCGCGTAGTTGCCCTTGCCCCGCCGTTTCACTTCGTACATGGACTCGTCGCCGCGCTGGAGCAGCTCGTCGACGGTTTCGGGCCGTGCCGGATCGTGCACGGCAACGCCCACGGAAAAGCCGAGCGGCTTTTCCGGGCTCGCCGAAACGGGCCTGAGCTCGCTGCGCAGTTCGAGGATGTGCTTGGCCTTGGTGACCGCACCTTCTTCGTCGGTCATGTCGAGCCAGAGCGCGAATTCGTCGCCGCCCAGACGCGCCACGAGATCGTTGGCGCGCATGCCCTTGCGCAGCGTGCGCGCGACGGCCTTCAGCGCTGTGTCGCCCGCCTGGTGGCCGAGGATGTCGTTGACGGCCTTGAAGTTGTCGAGATCGACATAGACCAGGGCCCCCGGCGTGCCGGACCGGCGCGAACCTGCCAGCCTTGCCCCCAGCTCGGCCACGAAGCGCCGGCGGTTGAGCAGGCCGGTAAGTGCATCGGTCGAGGCCTGCCGGTCGAGCGCTTCCAGCACGTCGAGCTGCGCGTGCGCGATGCCCAGCTGGGCGGCGACTTCCGTGATCACGGCGCGCTCGCCCTCGGTCCACGCATCGCCGTCCGACGCGCGGAACAGCGCCACCAGCCCGTTGATCTTGTGGCGGAACGCCGTCGGGATCACCAGTGCGCGCCCGTCCGCACTGGTCAGCTCGACGAGCGCGTCGGCCCCCTCGGCCTGCGGCCGGTCGAGGCGCAGCTTCGCCTCGAAGCGCCGCTCGATGTCGAGCCCGGCCGGGATCGGGCCGCCATGCGTGGCGCCCGCCTCGAAGTCCGGCACGCCGTCGTCGTCGTCGGCCACGCGCCAGATGGCGCAGCCTGCCCCCAGCGCGTTGGCCGTCTCGCTCGCCGCGGCGCGCAGCATGGCGGCGGCCTCCATCTCGTCGCGCACCGCGCGCACGATATGCGCGATCAGGCGCTCGCGGTTGCGCGCCTCGGCAAGCTCGGCCTCGCGCTCGCGCGTCTCGGTCACGTCGCGGGCAAGACCGCGCGCGCCTTTCCAGGCACCGTCGGCGGCGAACAGGGGTACAGCCGAAATCTGCACGCAGGCATCCTTGCCGTCCGCACGGCGCACCCACTGCTCGGTTTGCTCGATGGGCTTGCGCGTCAGGAACGGGTCGGCGACCGACAGATCGTCGGGATCGATCGCGAACACGTCGGGGCGCCGCCCGAGCAGGTCGTCGGCACGCCAGCCGAGCGCACCCTGCGGCGAGACGAACGCGAAATTGCCGTCGGCGTCGGTTTCCCAGGCGAAGTCGCTGGAGATCTCGACGATGTCCTTGTAGCGCCGGCGCGAGTCCGCCAGCGCGTTGCGCATGTTGGCGGCGAGGCTCACGTCGCGCGCGAGGATCAGCACGCTTTCCCCGGCGGGCACGAGGCCCACGTCGAGCGTGACCGGTGCGGCATTGCCGGGAACCACGACCGTGTCGAGGCGCGCGGACCCGCCCGACGAGATCTCGTTCGCAAGCGAGGCGAGATTGCCGGTGCGTGCGGCGAATTCGGCAAGCATCGCGCGCGCGGCGGAATTGGCACTGAGCACGGCCCCGTCGCCCGCAAGCCGGGCGGCCGGCCCCGGCCAGTCGGCCACGAGCCGGTCGTACCCGTCGGGCGGGCCGGCGGGAACGGTCGCGGACCGCAGTCTGGTCTTGGCGTCTTTGGGCGTGGCGGTCAGGGTCCCGGGCCTTTCGTCGAAGGGGCGGAGAATAGCCCGGCGCGGCAAGCGATGCCAAGGCGCGCGGGACGCGGTAAACGCGAAGTCAGGGCGACATTGACAGCGGCACCCGCACGGCCCATTTTCCCGTCCCGCCCGCCCCTTATCCCCACCCGCAAGCACCGGAAAATCGACGATGAGCCTTGGCAATTTGCAAACGACGATCGACCAGGCCTGGGAAGGCCGCGCCGAGCTGGGACTCGCCACCAAGGGTGCGGTGCGCGAGGCGGTCGATGCGGCCCTCGCGGCACTCGATTCGGGCGAGGCGCGCGTGGCCGAGCGCAAGGACGGCAAGTGGGTCGTCAACCAGTGGCTCAAGAAAGCGGTGCTGCTGTCGTTCCGCCTCAACGACAACATGCTGATCTCCGAGGCACCCGGCGGTGCGTCGTGGTGGGACAAGGTGCCGTCGAAGTTCGTCGGCTGGACGGCGGAGCGTTTCCGCACGGCCGGATTCCGCGCCGTGCCCGGCTGCGTCGTGCGCCATTCGTCCTACATCGCACCCAACGCGATCCTGATGCCGTCCTTCGTCAATGTGGGCGCCTATATCGACAGCGGCACGATGGTCGACACGTGGGCGACCGTCGGCAGTTGCGCGCAGATCGGGAAGAACTGCCATCTGTCGGGTGGTGTGGGGATCGGCGGCGTGCTTGAGCCGCTGCAGGCCGAGCCCGTCATCATCGAGGACAACTGCTTCATCGGTGCGCGCTCCGAGGTCGTCGAGGGCGTCATCGTCGAGCAGGGCTCGGTGATCTCGATGGGCGTGTTCATCGGCCAGTCGACCAAGATCGTCGACCGCAATACCGGCGAAGTCCATATGGGCCGCGTGCCCGCCTATTCGGTCGTCGTGCCCGGCAACCTGCCCGGAAAGCCGATCCCCGGCGGCAACGGCGAGCCGGGCCCGTCGACCTACTGCGCGGTCATCATCAAGCGCGTGGACGAGAAGACGCGCTCGAAGACCTCGATCAACGACCTGCTGCGGGCTTGAGCGTGGTCGACACGCTCGAGTTCGCCCGCGACCTGATCCGCTGCAAGTCGGTCACGCCGGCCGACGACGGCGCGCTCGGCACGCTCGAAAAGCGGCTGAAGGCACTCGGCTTCGTCTGCCACCGGCTCAAATTCTCCGACGTCGACACGCCGGACGTCGACAATCTCTATGCGCGCATCGGCACCGGGCACCCTCATTTTTGCTTCGCCGGCCACACCGACGTGGTGCCGGCGGGCAATCTCGCGGGCTGGACCGTCGATCCGTTCGCGGCCGAGATCCACGACGGCTATCTCTACGGCCGCGGGGCCGTCGACATGAAGGGCTCCATCGCCGCCTTCGTCGCGGCGGCGGCACGCTTCCTCGAGACCCGCAAGGGCGACCTGCCCGGCTCGATCTCGCTGCTGATCACCGGCGACGAGGAAGGCCCGTCGATCAACGGCACGATCAAGGTGCTCGACTGGATGACCAAGCGCGGCGAGAAGCTCGACGCGTGCGTCGTCGGCGAGCCGACGAACGAGACGGTATTGGGCGACATGGTCAAGATCGGCCGGCGCGGCTCGGTCAACGCCACGCTGGTCGCCAAGGGCGTGCAGGGCCACGTCGCCTACCCGCACCTTGCCGACAATCCGACCCACCGCCTCGTCAAGCTGCTGGGCGACCTGACGGCCAAGCCGCTCGACGCGGGCAACGCGCATTTCCAGCCCTCCTCGCTGCAGGTGACGACGATCGACGTCGGCAACCCGACCGAGAACCTGATCCCGGCCGAGGCGAGTGCGCGCCTCAACATCCGCTTCAACGACATGCACACGTCGGGATCGCTGCTCGACTGGATCGCCGCGCGCATCGACGCGCTGGGCGGCAAGGTCGAGATGAAGAGCCGCGTGTCGGGCGAATCCTTCATCACGCATCCGGGGGCGCTGTCCGAACTGGTCGCAGGCTCGATCGAGAAGGCGACGGGGCACAAGCCCGCCCTCTCGACGACCGGCGGCACGTCGGACGCGCGCTTCATCACGCGGCACTGCAAGACCGTCGAATTCGGCCTCGTCGGGCGCACGATGCACAAGATCGACGAACGCGTGGCGGTCGCCGACCTCACGGCACTCTCGACGATCTACGGCCACATGCTCGACGGCTTCTTCGCCGGCCGGGCCTAGGGATGGCCTTCGCCCGCCTCGTCGCCGTGCCGCTGCAGGGCCTGATGCGCGTGCTGCGCGGCGACCGGACGGGGCTCGACGCGATCGGGGCGGGCACGCAGGCCGGCTGGATCGCCTCGTTCTTCGTGCCCGCCTTCCTCATCGCGCCCGCCTATGCGTGGATGGCGGTGCGCCGCTTCGCCGAGATCGATTTCGAGCCGGACTTCGACACGGCCCTGCTCGTCGAGACGGTCGGCTATGTCGTCGGCTGGACGGCGTTTCCGGTCGTCTCCTACGCGATCTGCGAACGCATGGGAAAGAGCGCCTCCTGGTACGGCTATGTCGCTGCCTACAACTGGGCCAACGTCATCCAGATCGCCTTCTACCTGCCCGCGGCCCTGTTCGGCACGATCGAGGGCATGCCGGCCCTCTCCCTCTTCGTCGTCGACGTGATCGCCGTCGCGGCCGCCATCGCGATCCATTTCCGCGTGGCACGCGTCGTGCTGGGGATCGCCCCGGTCGCCGCACTGATGCTGGTCGCCATCGATCTGGCCGTCGGCCAAGTCGTTGCACGCCTCGTGGACCGGATGCACGGGATCTAGGGAGACGCCACCATGCGCGCGATCGTCGAACGCCTGCCGATGCGCGATCCGTCCGATATGTCCGCCCTGGAGGCCGCTTTCGCGGCCGGGCACCTCGACCCGACGCAGATCGTCGCGATCCTCGGCAAGACCGAGGGCAATGGCTGCGTCAACGACTTCACGCGCGGCTACGCCACGCTGGCGATGAAGCTCGCCCTCGCCCGCGCGACGGGAACGACCCCTGAAGCCGTGGGGGCGCGCGTCGCCCTCGTGATGTCGGGCGGCACGGAAGGCGGTCTCAGCCCGCACATGATCGTGTTCGCGGTCGCTCCAGACGCTGCCGCCCCGGCGACCGGCAAGCGGCTCGCCATCGGGACGGGCTTCACGCGCGAATTCGCACCGGGCGAGATCGGCCGCAGGGCGCAGATCGAAGAGACATCGAAAGCCGTGCGCGCGGCGATGGAAAAGGCCGGGATTTCCGACACGAAGGACGTGCACTATGTGCAGGTCAAATGCCCGCTACTGACGGCGGAACGTTCGGCGGGCGTTGATGTCGTGTGCTACGACACGTACGAATCGATGGCCTATTCGCGCGGTGCTTCGGCCCTCGGCGTGGCAGTGGCCCTTGGCGAGATCGACGCCGCAAAGGCCACCGACGCCGCCGTGTGCGCCGACTGGTCGCTGCATTCCGGTGTCGCGAGCACGTCGGCAGGCATCGAGCTGATGCGCAACGAGATCATGGTGCTCGGCAATTCGGCCGCGTGGACGGGCGGGCTTGCCGTCGCCCACCGCGTGATGAAGGACGGGATCGATTCGCCCGCCTTGTGGGCGGCGCTCGGCGAACTCGGCATTTCCGGCCACGGCCAGCTCGACGATGCGGCGCGCGGGCGTATTGCGGCAATTCTCGCCAAGGCCGAGCCGCCGCACGGCAGCACGATCCGCGGGGCCCGTCACATCATGCGCGACGACAGCGACATCAACGCCACGCGCCATGCGCGCGCACTGGTGGGCGGCGTGCTGGCGGGTGCGGTCGGCGACACGCGCCTGTTCGTCTCGGGCGGGGCCGAACACCAGGGCCCCGACGGCGGCGGCCCGGTCGCGGTGATCGCAAAGATCGGCTAGGCTGGATAATCCACGCGCACGAGATAAAGCCCCTCCGGCGGTGCGGTCGGGCCGGCGGCACGCCGGTCGCGCGCGGCAAGGGCTTCGGCGATGTTATCGGGCGTCCAGTTCCCTTCGCCGACCAGCTTGAGCGAACCCATCATGTTGCGCACCTGATGGTGCAGGAACGAGCGCGCCTCGACCCAGGCGGAGATCTCGTCGCCCTGGCGCGTGATGTCGAGCCGGTCGAGCGTCTTGACCGGGTTCTTGGCCTGGCAGTCGCTCGCACGGTAGCTGGTGAAATCGTGATGGCCGACGAGGCGTTCGGCACCTGCGCGCATCGCATCGACATCGAGGCGCTTGCCGACGTGCCACACGCGCCCCTTGTCGAGCACGGGGCGCGCGCGCCGGTCGCAGATCCGGTAGAGATAGACGCGGTGGATCGCCGAAAAGCGCGCGTGGAAATCGGGCGCCACCTCTTCCACCGTCAGCGCCTGCGCGCCGAAGGGCTTGAGGTGCCAGTTGAGCGCCTCGCGGATCTTGATCGCTTCCCAGTCCTTGTCGAGATCGACATGCGCCACCTGCCCCATCGCATGCACGCCCGAATCCGTGCGGCCGGCCGCGACGACGTCGACTTCGTGCCCGCAGAACTTGGCGAAGGCGCCCTCGACGGCTTCCTGCACGCTGAAGCCGCTGGTCTGGCGCTGCCAGCCGACGAAGCCGCCGCCGTCATATTCGAAGACCAGCTTGTAGCGCTTCACCGGTCGAGCCTCGTGCCGACGGGAAGTGCGTAGCCGCGCAGCAGCGCCTCGGCATCCATGGGTGCGCGGCCCGCGCGCTGCACGCGAATCAACTCCAGCGCATCCGTGCCGCACGCGACGACGAGCGGAGCCGCGACCACCGTGCCCGGTGCCCCCGCACCCTTCGCAACGCGCGCCCCCAGCACCTTGAAGCGCTCGCCGCCCTGCGCGAACCACGCCCCCGGAAACGGATCGAAGGCGCGGATGCGCCGTTCCAACGCCGTCGCATCGAGCGACCAGTCGAGCCGCGCCTCGTCCTTGTCGAGCTTGCGCGCGTATGTGGCGCCCCCGCCCTGCATCTCGGGCACGAGGATGTCGAGCTTCGCCAACGCTTCGACGATGGCGGCGGCTCCCAGCGGCGCGAGTGCGTCGTGCAAGGCCCCGCCGGTCGCGTCGGGGCCGATCGGCACGCACTTCTTCAGCAGCATCGGGCCGGTGTCG
The DNA here is from genome assembly GCA_964416335.1 of uncultured Azospirillum sp. Taxonomy (GTDB): domain Bacteria; phylum Pseudomonadota; class Alphaproteobacteria; order CACIAM-22H2; family CACIAM-22H2; genus Tagaea. Next base: position 41,035 of record CAYQDN010000015.1, on the reverse strand, counting down.
AGGCCGGCTTCCATCTGCATGATCGTGATGCCCGTCTCGCCGTCGCCCGCCTCGATCGCGCGCTGGATGGGGGCGGCCCCGCGCCAGCGCGGCAGCAGCGAGGCATGGATGTTGAGGCAGCCGCGCTTGGGCGCATCGAGCACGGCCTGCGGCAGCAGCAGGCCGTAGGCCGCGACGATCGCGACGTCGAGCTTCAGCCCGGCGAATTCGGCACGGATTTCCGGCGGCTTGAAGCTTGCGGGATGGCGCACCGGCAAACCCAGTTCGAGCGCCCGGACATGCACGGGGCTCCGCACCTCGCGCTGGCCGCGGCCGGCCGGGCGCGGCGGCTGGGTATAGACGCATGCGATCTCGTGGCCCGCCGCGGCGAGGGCGTCGAGGGCCGCGACCGCGAAGGCCGGCGTGCCCATGAAGGCAAGGCGCATGGCCATGACGGGGCCCGCTACTCGGCGGCCTTCAGCCGCTTGGCCTTCTGCACCTTGCGAAGGATGATGCCGCGCTTCAGGGCCGACAGATGGTCGACGAACAGCACGCCTTCGAGATGGTCCATCTCGTGCTGGATGCACACGGCGAGCAGGCCATCGCAGTCGATCTCCCGCACCGTGTCGGTCTCGTCGCGGTAGCGCACGCGCACCTGCTTGGGCCGCTCGACCTCGGCATACTGGTCGGGGACCGACAGGCAGCCCTCCTCGCAAGCCACCGTCTCGTCCGACGCCCAGACGATCTCCGGGTCGACGAACTTGCGCGGGGCTGCGGGCTCGCCGTCGCGCGCCAGGTCCATGACGATGATGCGCTTGGCCACCCCGATCTGCGGGGCGGCGAGGCCGATGCCCTTGGCCGCGTACATGGTCTCGACCATGTCGTCCAGCAGGGCGCGGACCGAAGCGTCCACCCGGCGGACCTTCTCGGCCTTCACCTTGAGGCGCGGATCGGGGGCGACGATGACTTCTCGGACTGCCATGGGCGGTTAGGTAGTGCCTCGCCCGTTACGGGTCAAGCGGCCTTGGCGGCCTCGGCGGCACCACCCCAGTTGAACCGCTTCGATGTTGCCGCTACCCTGACGGGAGGCCGCAAGCCAAAGAATAACCGGAAGTTAAAAGGATGCGCTATGGTCGAGAATAGTCCATTGCCAGAAATTGTCGAAAGAGCTGACGTCGCGCGCCTGATCCCCGTTGCCGCTGACAGCGCAAAGGAACAGCGGGCAGTATCTGTGTTATTGGCTACCATGACTGCAGTCGACGAATTTGCGCGAGCGATCCTCGGAAAATGCGGGGCACCGACAGGCAAAACAGCGCGCATCAATTGCTATACTGAAGTGACCTTCAAATCCCCGCCCGATACGCCAAAATTTCGCCCAGACGGCCTCATAATAGTGTCGCAAGGAAGCCGAAAATGGACGGCACTTGTGGAAGCAAAAGTTAGCCGGACACTCTTGGAATCTGCACAAGTTGAAACGTATCTTGATCTTGCAAAAGCCGCAGGATTTGACGCCCTGATCACGATCTCCAACCAGTATGCCGGTGCCGACGGTGGGCATCCTGTCGCTGTCGATGGAAGGAAGATTCGATCCGTCGAACTTCGACACCTTTCTTGGATATCGATCGTTGCGGACGCAATTCTACTGAGCGATCACGAAGGAATTGGCGACACCGAGCAGGCGTTTCTATTGCGCGAAATGATTCGCTTCTACAAGCACGAAAGCAGCGGCGTCGTTGGCTTCAACCAGATGGGGCCGAAATGGAAAGATCTCTGCTTTTCCATTCAACAAGGCGTCGCACCGCCCAAAGAAAGCCCCATCGTTCGGGAATCCGTCACCGATTGGCTTGAGCTCTCACGCTATCTTGAAGTTCCGTTGAGCTTGGCAATAGGACATTCCGTCCATGTCCATATGACACGAGAACAAATCAATGCCCCCTCAAAAAAGGTCGACGAAACCGTAAATACGCTAATTTCAGACGGGCAGCTATCGGCGGAATTCGTCGTTCCGGACGCCGCCTCACGGCTGTGCCTCATGGCGGACGTTAAGCGAAGAGTACTTTCGGCATCGATGTATCTGAAGGCTCCGACCGATCGTGCGCGCGCATCCGCACTAGTCACCTGGCTCGTCCGGCAGACTGAAAAGTGCATAGATCCGCAGATTCTGATTCGCGCAAAGTGGCCAGGCCGTGCGCCAGACTCGATCGCGACCCTCGAACAAATCCGAGCAGATAAAAACTCGATTCTGCTTCCAAATTCTGACGCACTGCCGACTGCATTCGAAGTAATTCGGAATATTGATTTGGGAGCCAAATTTAAGTCGACAAAAGCGTTCGTCGAAGCGGCCGAAGAAGCAGTCGTTGGATTCTATGCCGATGTTGGACAGCATCTCGAAGCGTGGGTCCCACCGCCACCCAAGGTACGTGAGGGCGTCTCTTCGTCCACCGGCGATCACTCAGAAACGCCGAAGCCGGCCGCTGCGATGCATCCAGTGGAAACTTCGACGAATGGGCGTACGACACCCGCAAGTCAAGGCAACGACGCCATGCCGAGTTTGGAATCCACTCCAAACCACGTCACGGACGGTTCGGTAGAATAGGCTTTAGGGTCGATTTAACGCCCAATCCCAGAATATCGTGCGGCCTTGGCGGCCCAAGCCGGGCGCGGTAACGTCCCCGTCCGCCAAGCCCACAAAACCTCCGGGAGAGCCGTCCGATGACCGCCGCCGACCGCCTGCGCAAGCTCCTCGCCGAGCCCGTCCTTCGCGTGATGCCCGGGGTGTTCGACGCGCTGTCGGCCAAGATCGCGCGCGAGGCGGGCCATCCGCTGATGTTCACGAGCGGCTTTGCCATCTCGGCCGTCCGGCTCGGCCTGCCCGACACGGGCCTCGTCTCGATGGGCGAGATGCTCGATACGGTGCGCGGCTGCGTGTCGGCGGCGGGCAACGTGCCCGTGCTGGCCGACGGCGACACCGGCTGGGGCAACGCGCTCAACGTCCAACGCACGGTCGGCGAATTCGCGCGCGCGGGTGCGGCCGCGATCATGCTGGAAGACCAGGCGAGCCCCAAGAAATGCGGCCACACGCGCGGCAAGCAGGTCGTCCCGCGCGCCGAGGCGCGCATCAAGATCCGGGCTGCCTGCGAGGCGCGCGATGCGCTTCGCGCGGCGGGCCAGGGCGACATCCTGATCCTCGCGCGCACGGATTCGCGCGCCGTCCACGGCTTCGAGGACGCGCTCCAGCGCTGCAAGGATTTCGTCGACGAGGGCGCCGACATCGTCTTCCTCGAAGCGCCCGAGAACATCGACGAGATGAAGCGCTTCTGCGCGGCGATCCCGCGCCCGTGCCTTGCCAACATGGTGCACGAAGGCAAGACGCCGGTCCTGCCGGCTTCCGAGCTGCAGGCGATCGGTTACCGGCTTGCGGTCTATCCGGTGATCGGGCTCACGGCGATCATCTCGGCGCTGCGCCAGGCCTTCGCGTCGATCGAGCCGGGCACCAACGTGCCGCAGCCCGCGCACCTGACCTTCCCGGAACTGCAGGAAGCGGTCGGCTTCCCGGACTACTGGGCGCGCGAAAAGCGCTTCGCAGCCGAATAGGATGCGGCCGCGCACGCTCTTCGAGAAGCTCTGGGACGCGCACATGGTGCGCGACCTCGGCGACGGGCGTGCGCTCATCCATGTCGACCGGCACATCCTGCACGACGTCACGAGCCCGCAGGCCTTCGCGGCACTTGCCGCCGCCGGCCGGCCGGTGCGCAACCCCGAACTCACCTTCGCGACCGCCGACCATATCGTGTCGACCGCGAAGGACCGAGGCGACGCGAGCGTGCCCGGCGGGGCCGAGATGGTGCGCGCCCTGCGCGAGGCCTGCCGCACGCACGGCATCCGCAACTTCGACATCGGCGATCCCGCACAGGGCATCGTGCATGTGATCGCACCCGAACTCGGCATCGCCCTGCCCGGCCTGACGCTCGCGTGCGGCGACAGCCACGCCTGCACGGTGGGGGCGCTGGGGGCGTGGGCCTGGGGGATCGGCACGTCGGACGTGGCGCACGTGCTGGCCACGCAGACGCTGGTCGTCCAGCGGCCCAGGACGGCGCGCATCCGTTTCGAGGGGAGCTTGCGCACGCATGTCGGGGCGAAGGACATGATCCTGTCGCTCGTCCAGCATATCGGCGTGGGCGGGGCGCTGGGCCACGCGGTCGAGTTCGCGGGCGACGCGGTGCGCCGGCTGCCGATGGAAGCGCGCTTCACGCTGTGCAACATGGCGGTCGAGGCGAGTGCGGCGACCGCCCTGATCGCGCCCGATTTCGCGACCTTCGACTATGTCGCCAGCCGGCCCTATGCGCCGCAGGACGAGGATTTCGACACCGCCCTCGCCGCGTGGTTCGCCCTGCCGTCGGACGCGGGCAGCGTCTACGGGCGCGAGATGGCGCTCGACGTGACGAACCTTGCCCCGATGGTGACCTGGGGGACGAGCCCCGAGCATGCCGTCGCGATCGACGGCGTGGTCCCGCACCCGTCGAGTGCGGCCCACCAGCGCGCACTTGCCTATCAGGGCCTCGTCCCGGGCGCACCGATCGCGGGCACGAAAATCGACCGCGTCTTCATCGGCTCGTGCACCAACGCGCGCCTGTCGGATCTGCAGGCCGCCGCCGCGATCCTCGACGGCCGCAAGATCGCCCCGCACGTGCGCGCGACGGTCGTGCCGGGCTCCGGCACGGTCAAGCGCGATGCCGAAGCACTGGGCCTGCACCGCGTGTTCGAGGCGGCGGGCTTCGACTGGCGCGAGCCGGGCTGCTCGATGTGCGCCGGCCTCAACGGCGACGGCGTGGCGCCGGGCGAGCGTTGCATTGCCACCTCCAACCGGAATTTCGAGGGCCGTCAGGGCCCCGGCACGCGCACGCATCTCGCTTCGCCGGTCACGGCGGCAGCCTCCGCCGTCGCGGGTGCGATCGCCGACGTGCGCCGGATGGAAGGCTGAGGCGCATGGAGCCTTTCATCCGCCTCGAAGCCCCCGCCGTCTCGCTGCCGCGCGACAATGTCGATTCCGACACGATCGTGCCGGTGCGCTTCAGCGCCACGCTGCTGCGCAGCGGCTTCGCCGGCGCCTTCTATGCCGACTGGCGCAAGGATCCGGCCTTCGTGCTCAATCATGCCGCGGGTGCGCGGATCCTCGTGACGGGTGCGAACTACGGCTGCGGCTCGTCGCGCGAGATGACCGTGTGGGCGCATCTGCAGACGGGCCTGCGCGCCGTCATCGCACCCTCCTTCGCGGGCATCTTCCGCGCGAACGCGATAAAGAACGGGCTGCTGCCGGTCGAGCTGCCGGCCGAGGCCGTCGCTTCCCTGCATGCGCTGCTGGGCGACGGACCCGCCGAAATCACCGTCGATCTCGAGACGCAGAGCGTGCGCCTGCCCGACGGCAGCGTGCACGGATTCGAGATCGCGGCGGCCGACCGCCACGCGCTGCTGAACGGCCTCGATCCCATCGACCGCACGCTCCACTACGAAAACGAGATCACCGCGTTCCAGTTCATGGACCGCGACCTGCGCTGCTGGGCCTGGCCGAAGAAGCGGACCTAGCGTTCGATCTGGTCGAGCGTGCGCGGCGAGCCGACCGCGGGATGCCACGACCAGCTCAAAGCCTGCGAATAGCGCCGCTCGGTGCGCGCCTGGCAGAACCACAGCGGCGGCGGCGCGATCGGCCTTCCGTCCTGCACCATCCTGCCGTCGGCCGTGCAGCTCTGCGCCACCGTGAAGCCTTCGCACTTGGCGGCGGCCCCCGTCTCCGGGCATTCGTGCGCCGTGCCGATCACCTCGAAGGTCTCGCGCACGTTCCAGCGGCCGAAGCGCTGGGCGGCGTTGATGCGCGCGCCCGGGAAGTACCAGCCTTCCTGCAGCACGTAGTCGACCGTCAGCTTGTTGCCCGGAGCGAGCGGGAACAGGCGTCCCTCGACCGCGTCGATGCGCTTGATCCAGGTCGACCGGTCGCTCAGCCCCGGCAGGCGGGCATCGTCGGTGCGCGCGAGGAACAAGAGGCCTCCTAGCCCCACCGCGAAGGTCCGCTCGGCTTCGCTGGCGGCGGCGGCAAGCGACAGGCGCACGCGCGTGATGCCGCCTTCGTGCCCGACGACCGACAGCGCGTTCTCGCTGCCGCCGATCCGGTCGTAGCGGATCGCGGCGAAGGCCGGTGCGGGGATGTCGGCAAGGGCCGGATGCGCGCGCACGAACTCGGCCACGCCGGCCGGCAGGCCGGGCGGGCCGAACGAGGCGATGAAATCGGCCGTCTCGTCGGCCGCGGCAAGCGACGGGATCAGGGCCAGCAGTGCGACGGGAAGGAACCGCATGGCGCGCACTCTAGCAGCTTTGCGCGCCTAGAAGAGCTTGCCGCCGTTGGGCACGGCCAGCGACGGGCCGACCAGCACGACCGCCCCGTCGGCATCGGGAAAGCCGAGCGTGAGCACTTCGCTCATGAATGGGCCGATCTGGCGCGGCGGGAAATTGACGACCGCGGCGACCTGCCGGCCGAGCAGCGTTTCCGGCGTGTAGTGGGCCGTGATCTGCGCCGAGCTCTTCTTGATGCCGATCCCGGCGCCGAAATCGATGCGCAGCTTGAAGGCGGGCTTGCGCGCCTCGGGGAAGGGCTCCACCCCCACGACGGTGCCCACACGGATGTCGACGCGCTCGAAGTCGGAAAACGTGATCTCGGCCATGTCCGGTCCTGCCAAAAGGAAAAGGCCCCGGGGATGCCGGGGCCTTCTCTATAGCGAATGCGGGGCGGGCCCGCGAAGCGCTTACTTCTTCTTGGCGATGACCGTCTTGATCTCGTCCAGGCTGTCGGCGACGCGCTTCTGGACGACGTCCATGGCTTCCGTCTGCGACTTGGCGACCAGCTCGGCGAGCTCGCGCATGTTCTGCACGGCGCGCTGGAAGGCGTCCTTGACGATCTCGGTCTGGCGGGCGGCCTTCTCTTCGGGGCTGCCGGCAGCCATCACTTCGCGCATGGCACTGGAGGCTTCTTCCATCATCGAACGGAAGATCTCGCTCTGGCGGCGGGCGATCGCCTGCATGCTCTCGACGGCAAGCTGGTTGGCCTGGGCGAGCGCCTCGATGTTCTTGCGCTGCGTGGCGACCACGCCTTCCATGTCGACCGGCGCGAACTTGAAGTCGCCCATCTGCTTGGGCATCTCGAACATCTTGGCAAAGTCGAAGTCGCCGAACGGCATCTTGTTTCCTTTCGTCATGGCTGCACCCTTTTCGCGAAGCGATTGGCTCGGTCCAGCGCGCAAGGGGCACGCTAAAAAACTGCGCGAATAATGATCACTGCCGTCGGATTGGTCAAGGAAAATTGTGCGGTGCAACAAAAATAGCTAAACCCCTGCTGGTACTCTGGAACCTCTGAGAAATGCCGGTAAATTCGATGTCAGCGCCGCCAATCTGCCCAACGAACGGTCAAGGCTGGCCATTGTCTTTGCTGCATCTGCACTCTCGTCGGCGAGCCAAACCCGGAACGTGCCCAAATAGACGGCAGCTAAGGCTTTGATCTTCAAAGGCCCGAACGGCAGTCGCGGATCGACCCCGGCGGCCGCGGCGAGCCCGGCCATCGCCCGCATGCCGCCCGGAACGAGGCACAGGGCGGCCAGCGGGTCGCGGCCCAAGCCCGCGAGAATATTTCGCACCGCCGCCTTGTGGGGGCCGAGTGCATCGAAACGTCGCATGATCAGGTCGAACAGCCGGTCCTTGACCGACCCGTCCGCGTCGACCGGCTCGGCCAGCATCGCCGCATCGATCCGCCGGCCGAAGGCGGCCAGCAGGGCGGCCTTCGAGGTCGCATGGCGCATCAGCTCGGCCATCGGCAGGCCGGCCTCGGCGGCAACATCGGCAAGCCGTATTCCGGCCCAGTCGCGCCCGGCGGCAAGGCGCAGCATCGCGTCGAGTGCGGCCGCCGCCGGATCCGTCGGTGCCTTCGTCTTCGCCCGTGAACGCCTGGCGGCCATCGCTGCCTCCGTCGTTTGCCCGTCCCCAAAGAGGTAGGCCGGCGGGGCGGGCCCGTCAATCAGCGCGCGCGCACGCGGAAGCGCTCGGCGATGTCGCGGATCCCGTCGGCCGACGCACCGGCGATCTCGTAGGCGAGCTCGGCCCATTGCCGCTCGAGGATCTTCGTCGGCACCGGGTTCTGCATGTCGACGCGGCCAAGCTCGGCCCCGCCCGCGTCGCGCACGCGCCAGTTGACGGCGACGCGCCGGTTGTCGGCATCGAGGTTGGTGATCGCGACGGTGCCGACGACGGCCAGCACGTCGGGCCCGGCCACGTCGACGATGCGGATGCCCGCCCGTTCGAGATGGAAGGCGAGCGCGCGCGACAGGGCGCGCCCGCCGTCGCCGGGTGCGCCGTCCACGCTTGCGACATGCACGGCCGGCAGCGCGCGCGACAGTACGGCGTCGGGCTTGATCGCCGTGACGACGGCCAATGCGATCGGCCGGGCGATCGCCGCCCATCCTTCCGCCTCGTCGGGGTTCGCGGGCAACGTGCCTTCGCCATGCGGTTCGGCAAGGGCCGTCCCGCGCGGATCGACGAGGCTGGCGGCGAGTTTCACGCGCCCCAACGTCGTCTCGGCCTGCAGGTCGAGGATCAGGCTCAGCGGATTGCCCGCGCGCACGTTGGCCGGCACGTCGAGATCGCGCAGCGCCTTGGCGACCGCCTCGGCAAGGGCGCGCGCCGGTGCTTCGGCAAGGCCCGAAGCCGGCGGAACGACGATGCCGCCGGAATCCGGCAGGCGCAGCAGCGGATTCTCGTCGCCTTCCTTGTCGTCGGGCTGGAACGGACGCGGCAGCGGGCCGCACGCGGCCAACGCGAGCGCCGCGACGAGGGCCAGCGCTACGCGAAACACGATACGACGAGGCCCGCGATCAGGATCAGCAGGAAGACGAGCATGTAGGGCATGTCAGCCGTCCAGCACGATGGCCGACAGACCGCGCCCGTAATCCGGCTCGCGCCTGAGGCAGCTGCGCCGGTAGCTGAAGAAGCGGTCGGCCTCGCCGCAGGTATCGTTGGGCAAGGAATGGATCTGGCGCAGGCCCGCGGCGCGCAGGCGGGCCGCCACGTAGCCGCGCAGGTCGAACATCCATTTGCCCTCGGCGCGCGCGGGCGTGAAGAAGCGCGCGTTGTTCTCGTCTTCCGCAAGGAACGGTGCCGGGAATTCCGGGCCGACCTCGTACGAGCGCTGCGCAATGCACGGGCCGATCCCGGCATAGATTTGCGCCGGCGCCGATCCAAGCTTGCCCATCGCGTCGAGCGTGGCTTCGAGCACGCCGCCGATCGCCCCCTTCCAGCCGGCGTGCGCGGCACCGATGACGCGCGCCTTGGGATCGCAGAAGAGCACCGGCACGCAGTCCGCCGTGAGGATGCCCAGCGCCACGCCGGGCTTTGCGGTGACGAAGGCGTCGGCCTTGGGCCGCTCGCCGTCGGCGAGCGGGGCCTCGAGCGTGACGACGCCGCGTCCGTGCACCTGATAGAGCGTGGAAAGCCGGTCGGCCGGCAGTTCGAGGGCGTCCATCGCGCGCGCGCGGTTGGCGCGCACCGCCTGGGCTTCGTCGCCCGAGCCGAGCCCGCAATTGAGCGACGAATAGAGCCCGGTGCTCACCCCGCCCTGGCGCGTGAAGAATGCGTGGCGCATGCCGTCGAGATCGTTGAGCGGGCCGAGCGTGACGAGCGACATGGAGGGATCAACCTTCGAAGCCCGGCGGTGATGCGCCGGCGGCCGTCGGCTGGAATGCGACGGCCTTGAACAACGTGCCCATTTCGTCGTCCGCGAGCAAGCGCCGGGTCGCGGCGGCAAGCCTGCGGGCCGTGTCGGGATCGGCGGCGCGCACCAGCGTGGCAAGGCGCGCATGGATCCCGATGCGCCGCAGGAAATCGCCCTGCCCGACCGGCCCGAACGCCGCGGCCCCGGCCACGCGCGCCACATCGACGATCCGCGGAAAGTCCACATGCGCGGTGAGGTCGCATTCGCCGGGGGCATCGAACACCGCGACCTTTTCGTGACGGCGCACGGCCTGCAGCGTGTCGCCCCAGCCCGAACGCGCGGTGCCGTAATCGACGAACAGCGCCGCCCCGCCGGTGTGCTTGATGCGCGCGGCAAGGCGTTGTGCAAGGTCGAGCGCGGCAGGGCACGCTTCGACGATCGCCCCGTCGGGCGCATCTTCCTTCTGCCGGTCGGACAGCGGCGGCTCGGCGACCGCGGCACCTTCGGCAAAGACGAACGCCTTGCCGTCCAGCGCCACGACGCGCTCGCGCCAGCTCGATCCGCGGCGCACGAACTGGCGCACGGGCAGCGCGTCGAGGAATTCGTTGCCGACGGCGAAAAGCGGGATGTCGTCGGGCACCGTGTCGAGCGTGTCATGGAAGACCGGTGCGGCACGCCCAAGCCGCGCGCCTTGCGCCGCGCGCAGCGTACGCGAGATCTCGACCAGGTGCAGGCTTGCAGCGGCGGCGAAACCCGGCAGAACCTTCGCGATGGCGCGCAATGCGTCGTCCATCAGCACGCCGCGCCCCGGCCCGAATTCGACGAGCGCGACGCCCGGCGGAGCGCCCGCCGCCTGCCACCGCTCGGCCAGCCACAGGCCGATCATCTCGCCGTACACCTGCGAGATTTCGGGTGCGGTCGTGAAATCGCCGGCTGCTCCCAGCCGGTTGCCCTCGCGGTAATAGCCGTGTTCGGGATCGGCGAGGCAGGTTTCCATGAAATCGTGGACCGTGATCGGCCCTGCGGAAGCGATGCGCGCCGCAAGGTGCGGCCCAAGTCCGCTCACGCGCGCCCGCGCGACGAGACGATCAGCCACGCCCCCGCCACGACCATCGGCAGCGACAGCAGCATGCCCATCGTCAGCGGCCCCCAGAGATAGCCGAGGAACGCGTCGGGCTCGCGGAACAGCTCGCCAATGCAGCGCGCGATGCCGTAGCCGGCGAGGAACACGCCCGCCAGCATGCCCGGCCGGTCGCAGATCCGCGGATTGCGCGCCAGCACGAACAGGATCGCGAACAGGGCGAGCCCCTCGAGGCTCGCCTGGTAGATCTGGCTGGGGTGGCGCGCCTCGGGCCCGCCATGCGGGAAGACCATCGCCCACGGCACGTCGGGGGCCACGCGCCCGAACAGCTCGCCGTTGATGAAGTTCGCCACGCGCCCGAAGAACAGGCCGATCGGCACCACGCACGTGACGAGATCGCCCACGCGGTAGAGCTTGAGGTCGTTGCGCCGCGCGAACAGCACGATCGCGGTGACGACGCCGAGCATGCCGCCGTGGAAGCTCATGCCGCCGCGCCAGAGCATCAGCGCCTCGATCGGCTCGGAGAGGTAATAGAGCGGCTTGTAGAACAGCACGTAGCCCAGCCGCCCGCCGAGGATGATGCCGAGCGTCACCCAGACGACGAAATCGTCGAGCTGCTCGCGCGCCATGACGCGCAAGGGGCCGGTATTGAGCTGCGTTGCGTACTTCCAGCCGCCGACGATGCCGGCGATGTAGGCGAGCGCGTACCAGCGGATCGCGACGGGGCCGATTTGGATCGCGACGGGATCGATGTCGGGGAAGACGAGTGCCATCTAGATGTACGGATCGTCGGTCGCGAGGAAGTCGCGCACGTAGCGGCGCACACCCTCCTCGACGTCGGTGAAGGGCTTGGCGTAGCCCGCGGCGCGCAGCCGGCTCGTGTCGGCTTGCGTGAAGTACTGGTACTTGTCGCGCATCGCCTCGGGCGTGTCGCGCCAGGCGATGTTGGCGTTGCGCCCCAGCGTGCCGTAGACGGCCGTGGCGAGGTCGAGGAACGAGCGCGCCTTGCCGGTCCCCAGATTGAACAGGCCCGAGACCTGCGGATTGGCGCGGAACCACAGCATCGCGTCGACCACGTCGCCGACCCAGATGAAGTCGCGGCTCTGCCCGCCGTCGGGCACGTCCTTGCGGTGCGAGCGGAACAGCGGGAACGCGTCGCCCTTCTCGGCCGCCGGGAAGATCTGGTGCACGACCGAACGCTGCGTGCCCTTGTGGTATTCGTTGGGCCCGTAGACGTTGAAGAACTTGAGGCCGACATGCTGGCGCGGCCGCTTGGCCTTGCGGTCTTTCAGCGCCGCCGCGATGCGCCGGTCGACGAAATGCTTGGACCAGCCGTAGGGGTTGAGCGGCAGCAGCTTGGCCAGCGCTTCCGGTGCGGGATCGTCGACGAAGCCCTGCTCGCCGCCGCCATAGGTGGCCGCCGACGACGCGTAGACGAGCGGCACGCCGGCACCCGCACACCAGTCCCACAGGTCGAGCGACAGGCGCACGTTGTTCTTCACGATCGCGTCGACATCGGTCTCGGTCGTCGAGGAGATGGCACCGAGATGGAACACCGCCTCGACCTTGCCGTGCCGGCCGGCGAGGAAGGCGAACAGGTCTTCGGGCCGCACGACGTCGGCAAGGCGGCGCTTGGCGATGTTGCGCCACTTGTCGCCGTTCCCCAGCCAGTCGACGCAGACGAGATCGGCGCCGCCTTGCGCCTCAAGTCCCGCCAGAAGATTGGAGCCGATGAAGCCGGCCCCGCCGGTGACCACGATCATGGAACGATCCGTTCGCCTCTTGCCGTGCGGTTATAGGCGTTCGCCTTCGCAACTTGCAACTCGGGGGTCCCCGCCGTCATAATGTTTCCATGCAGACCGACAACCGCATCCTCGACGATCTCTCGCGCGCCGCCACCGGTGCGCTCTCCGCTTTCGGCGCCATCCGCCAGGAAGTCGAATCGCAGGTGCGCCTCGTGCTCGAACGCTGGCTGCAGACCCAGAACCTCGTCGCGCGTGACGAATTCGAGACGGTGCGCGAGATGGCGGCCAATGCGCGGACCGAGAACGAACGACTCGCCGAACGTCTTGCGGTGGTCGAAGCCGAGCTCAACATGTTGAAGGGCTCGTCCGGCACGCCCTGACCCCCGCATTTCGCGGTCCGCTGCCTGCGTCGAGGGTACCAAACGCATTATCTTGGGGGTAGCTGCGAAATTTCGTTGCCCACTTGACTCTCCTTTGGCACCCTATATCTAGTGGTTCCGCGTCGAGTCGCACCCAGCATCGGCCCTGATGGGGTCGGCTGGCGGGGAGCCCGAAAGTCGCATTTGCGTCAGTAGGAGGCCCCACGGCATGGCCGACGTCTCGGTACACCAGACTTCCGAAGCCGCCGCAAACCCCCTCGACATCATCGAAGAAATCGTCACCGCCAACGAGTGGCCGTTCGACCGCTCCGCGGAAGAAGAACTGGTGGCCCAGGTTCCGGGCCGCTGGTGCGATTACCGGGTTTATTTCGCGTGGAACGAGGACATGAGCGCGCTGCACTTCTCGTGCGCGCTCGACCTCAAGCTGCCCCGCCACCGCCGCGGAGTGGTCACCGAACTGCTGATGCTCGCCAACGAGAAGCTGTGGCTCGGCCATTTCGACCTGTCGGGCGACGACGGCCTGCCGACCTTCCGCCACGCCGTCCCGCTGCGCGGGGCGCGCGGCGCCACGGTCGAGCAGATCGAGGATCTCGTCGACGTGGCGCTGACCGAGTGCGAGCGCTTCTACCCGGCGTTCCAGTACGTCGTGTGGGGCGGCAAGGACCCGGCCGAAGCGGTCGCGGCGGCCTGCCTCGAGCCGATGGGCGAAGCCTAAGCGAAGCCCCAAATGTCCGGATCCAAAGTATCCATCCTGCTCGTCGGCTGCGGGAAGATGGGTGGCGCCATGCTGCAGGGCTGGCGCCGCGATCCGCATCTGGGCCCCTTCGTCGCGATCGAGCCGGGCGGTGCCCCTGAATTCAATGCGGCCGGCGACGTCACCGTGGTCCGCGATCTCGCATCCCTTCCCGCCGGCTTCAGGCCCGCCGTCGTCGTCTTCGCGACCAAGCCGCAGGTCATGGACGACGCCGTGCCGCCCTATAAGCGCTTCGCAAGCGACGCCCTGTTCGTTTCGATCGCGGCGGGCAAGACCGTCGCCTTCTTCCGCCGCCATCTCGGCAACGACGCCGCCATCGTGCGCGCGATGCCCAACACGCCCGCCGCCGTGGGCCGCGGCATCACCGTGGGCTGCCCGACGCCGCAGGTGAAACCCGCCCAGCGCGACATCGCCGACAAGCTGCTGCGCAGCGTGGGTGCCGTCGAATGGGTGGCCGACGAGGGGCTGATCGACGCGGTCACGGCCGTGTCGGGCTCGGGCCCCGCCTATGTGTTCCTGCTGGCCGAAACGCTGGCCGCGGCCGGTGCCAAGGCCGGCCTGCCGGCCGACCTTGCCATGCGACTGGCCCGGGCGACCGTTTCGGGGGCGGGCGAGCTTCTCCGCCAGGCCCCTGAATCGGCCGAACAATTGCGGAAAAACGTGACTTCTCCGAAGGGTACGACCGAAGCCGCCCTCGAGATCCTGATGGCCGCGGACGGGTTCGGGCCGCTCCTCGAAAAGGCCGTCGAAGCCGCGGCAAAACGCTCGCGCGCGCTTGCCTCCTAGCGGGTAGACAGACCCCCCCGACGCTGTTATTTTCCGCGCCTTCCTGCGCTCCGGGTCCCGCCCGGCGGTCGCGGGAATTGTGTTTCTGGAAGTTCTTTCAAGACCTTGAGCAGGCCCAACGCGACGGGCAGGCGACGGCGGAACCGACCGATGAAGATCCTCGCCTGCAATTCCAACCGCACGCTCGCCGAAGCGGTCGGGGATTATCTCGATCTGCCGCTCACCAAGGCGAATATCCGCCGCTTCGCGGACCAGGAAGTCTTCGTCGAGATCCTCGAGAACGTGCGCGGCGAAGACGTCTTCGTGCTGCAGTCGACGAGCTTCCCGGCGAACGACCATCTGATGGAACTGCTCGTGTCGATCGACGCGCTCCGCCGCGGCTCGGCGCGCCGCATCACGGCCGTCCTGCCCTACTACGGCTATGCGCGCCAGGACCGGAAATCCGGTTCGCGCACGCCGATCTCGGCCAAGCTCGTCGCCAACCTGATCACGCAGGCCGGCGCCGACCGCGTCGTCACGGTCGACCTGCATGCCGGCCAGATCCAGGGCTTCTTCGACATCCCGCTCGACAACCTGTTCACGGCCCCGATCTTCGTGAAGGACATGCGCGAGCGCTTCCACGGTGCCGACCTCGTGATGGTCAGCCCCGACGTCGGCGGCGTGCTGCGCGCGCGCGCCATCGCCAAGCGGCTGGAAGCGGACCTCGCGATCATCGACAAGCGGCGCGAACGTGCGGGCGTGTCGGAAGTCATGAACATCATCGGCGAAGTCAAAGGCCGCACCTGCGTGCTGATCGACGACATCGTCGACAGCGCCGGCACGCTGTGCAACGCGGCGCAGGCGCTGATGGACCAGGGTGCCAAGGAAGTGTGGGCCTATGTCGTTCACGGCGTGCTGTCGGGCGGTGCCGTGCAGCGCGTGATGGCGTCGCCCCTCAAGGAACTCGTCCTCACCGACACGATCATGGCGACCGACGCGATCAAGGCCGCCCCCAACATCCGCCAGCTGCCCATTGCCCCGCTTCTTGCCGAGGCATTGCGGCGCATCAGCGAAGAGCGTTCGGTTTCCAGCCTGTTCGACTGAACGGACGGAAACCGGCAAGACCGGCGCGCGGCACCCCTGGAGGCCGGCGGCGGAACCCACGATAGAGGAGAGAGTACAATGTCGACTTCCAACAAGCTCGCGGCGACCGCGAGAGAGCGGGCTGGGAAAGGGGCCGCCCGCGCCACACGTCGCGACGGCCGCGTGCCGGGCGTGATCTATGGCGACAAGGCTGCCCCCACGCTGATCTCGCTCGATCCGCGCGACATCATGCGCGAAGCCTCGAAGGCCGGGTTCTTCACCCGCCTCTACGACATCGAGGTTTCGGGCAAGACGCATCGCGTGCTGCCGCGCGACGTGCAGTTCCATCCGGTGAACGACAAGCCGGAGCACATCGACTTCCAGCGCGTGGGTGCCTCCACCCGCGTGCGCGTCGAAGTGCCGATCAAGCTCGAGAATCTCGACAAGTCGCCGGGAGTCAAGCGCGGCGGCGTGGTCAACCTCGTGCGCCACGCGATCGAAGTGTGGTCGAACCCGTCGACCATTCCCCCGCGCATCGTCATCGACATGGCCGGCCTCGACATCGGCGATTCGGTGCACATCAACGCGATCAAGCTGCCGGAAGGCGTGAAGCCGACCATCGCGCGCAACTTCACCGTCGTGGCGCTGCGCGCCCCGTCGGTCTCGAAGGTGGAAGAAGAGAAGCCCGCAGCAGACGCGGCAGCCGCAGTTCCGGCCGCTGGCGATGCCAAGGCGGCGCCGGGTGCGGCACCGGGTGCGACACCTGCCGCAGGCGCCAAGCCGGGCGATGCCAAGGGTGCTGCCGCGGCTCCGGCCGCGGGTGCAGCCAAGGCACCTGCCAAGCCGGCCGCCAAGAAGTAAGGCAGCCGACCTGCAACGCGTTTCGGGGTCCGGGCCATGAAGCTCCTCGTCGGGCTTGGCAATCCGGGCCCCGAATACGCGGGCAACCGCCACAATGTGGGTTTCCACGCGCTCGACCGGATCGCCGAGCGCTGGCGCTTCGGCCCGTGGAAGAAGCGGCTGGGCGGGATGACCGCCGAGGGCGACGTCGTCGGCCACCGCATCGTGGCGCTGAAGCCGCTCACCTTCATGAACGAGTCCGGCCGCTCGGTCGGCGAGGCGAGCCGCTTCCTCAAGATCGTGCCGGACGGGATCTTCGTGCTGCACGACGAGCTCGACCTGCCGCCGGCGAAGATCCGCACCAAGACCGGCGGGGGCAACGGCGGACACAACGGGCTGCGCTCGATCGACGCACATCTCGGCACCAAGGATTACCGGCGCCTGCGCATCGGCATCGGCCATCCCGGCGACAAGGACCTCGTGTCGGATTACGTGCTGCACGATTTCGGCAAGGGCGACCGGCTGTGGCTGGCCCCGCTCCTCGACGCGATCGCCGAATCGCTGCCGACGTTCCTCGACGGCAACGAGGCGGGTTTCATGAACAAGGTCGTGCGCCTGACCGCACCGGCCGAACCGGACTGAAGGACGAACCAGATGGGTTTCC
Source organism: uncultured Azospirillum sp. (assembly GCA_964416335.1). Classification (GTDB taxonomy): domain Bacteria; phylum Pseudomonadota; class Alphaproteobacteria; order CACIAM-22H2; family CACIAM-22H2; genus Tagaea. Next base: position 23,999 of record CAYQDN010000015.1, on the reverse strand, counting down.
GCTGCGGTATCGTCGGCCTGCCGAATGTCGGCAAGTCGACCCTGTTCAACGCGCTGACGGCCACGGCCGCGGCGGCGGCGGCCAACTATCCGTTCTGCACGATCGAGCCGAACGTGGGCCGCGTCCCCGTTCCCGATCCGCGCCTCGACAAGCTTTCGGAACTCGGCAAGTCGCAGCGCACGGTGCCCACGCAGCTCGAGTTCGTCGACATCGCCGGCCTCGTGCGCGGGGCCTCGAAGGGCGAAGGCCTCGGCAACCAGTTCCTCGGCCATATCCGCGAGGTCGACGCGATCGCGCATGTACTGCGCTGCTTCGAGAACGGCGACATCGTGCATGTGGAAGGCTCGATCGACCCGATCCGCGACGCCGAGACGGTCGAGACCGAGCTGATGCTCGCCGACATGGACAGCCTCGAGAAGCGCCTGCCCAACCTGCAGAAGAAGGCCAAGACCGGCGACAAGGAAGCCAAGGCGCAGATCGAAGTGATCGAACCCGTGCTCGTCGCCCTTCGCGAAGGCAGGCCCGCGCGCACGTTCGTGCCCGCCCCCGAGCAGCGCGAAACGCTGCGCCTGCTCCAGCTCCTCACCGCCAAGCCCGTCCTCTATGTGTGCAATGTCGAGGAAGAGAGTGCCGACAAGGGCAACTCCCTATCCGCCAAGGTCGCCGAGATGGCCAAGAAGCAGGGTGCACGCTCGGTCGTGATCTCCGCCGCGATCGAATCGGAAATCTCGCAGCTGGCCTCGGCCGAAGAGCGGGCGGGTTTCCTTGAATCGCTCGGCCTCAAGGAAACCGGCCTCACGCGCGTGATCCGGGCCGGCTACGAACTCCTCGGCCTGATGACGTTCTTCACCGTGGGCCCGAAGGAAGCGCGCGCCTGGACCGTACATGCGGGCGCCAAGGCGCCGGAAGCCGCCGGCGTGATCCACACCGATTTCGAGCGCTGCTTCATCGCCGCCGAGACGATCGCCTTCGCCGACTATGTGGCGCTGGGCGGCGAGGCCGGAGCCAAGGAAGCCGGCAAGGCGCGCACCGAGGGCCGCGACTACAAGGTCGCCGACGGCGACGTGTTCCTGTTCCGGTTCAACGTTTAAGACTGTCTACTACAGGACCGGCCATCAGATGATGTCGGCGACGATGCGCGCGAGGCGCTTGCGCACTTCCTCGGCGATCTGCGCCTGCCCGACATTGCGCCCGCCGGCATAGACCGCGATCTGCGTGCGCACGAGCTGGCGGAAGGGGCGGATGTCGGTCTCGCGCTCTTCCAGGCGGGGACTTTCGGCGAAGGTGATCGTGCGCTGCGTGGTACCGCTGCGCGTATCGAGCACGCCGATCGAGACTTCCGCGATCACGATATAGGTGTCCTTGGTGGCGAAGGTGCCCGCGACGGCCCCCAGCGTGACGCCCGACAGCAACCCGATCGCCGTGCCTTGCGAGACGTTCGACGCGCGGCCGGCGACGGCACCCGCCGCCCCGCCGAGGAACGCGAACTCGACGCTGTAGTTCTTCGTGATCTGGCTCGAGCGCAGCACGTTGAGATCGACGCGGATGCCGAAATCGTCGCCGTCGGTCGGCTGGAAGCCCTTGCCCGCGTACGAGCTGCGCAGCTGGCCGGCGAAAGCGCCCATGTCGAAGGCGAGGTCGCCCGACGTGTTGCGCGTGACGACGCGCAGGCGCCGGTTGCGGAACTGCACGGCATCGACGACGACGCTCTTCTCGACCACCGACCCGTAGGCAAGCCCCGTCGCCGGATCGACGACGGCCCCCGCCGGCGCCCCCGGCGCGCAGCCGGCGAGGGCCACGGCCACGAGCAGCAGGGCCGCGATCAGCGGGACGTGACGACCTGGATGTTTTTCTCGCGCAGCCATTCGAGGACCTCGCTGTAGTGGATGCCGAAATTCACGTTCTGGGCGTCGGTACGCCCCCAATCGACGACACCGATGACCCGGTCGCCGAGAAATATCGGGCCACCGGAATTTCCGGGACTTGTCGCCGCATCGATCTGGACGAACGTGACAGGCTTTCCGGCGACGCGGTTGATGGACGGATTGCTGCGCACGGCACTTACGACGCCGCGCGTCACCGAGAAATCGAAACCTCTCGGATGTCCAAGGACCTCGACCGTGGCGCCGAGATCGAGGCGCTGGCCGTCGAAGAAGCGGACGGGCTTGCCGCGCGCCTGCACGCGGACCAGCGCAAGGTCGAGCCGCACGTCGACCGCCTCCACGCGCCCGAATGTCTCGAGCCCGTTCGACAGCTTCATCTCGACGATCTTCTGGTCCTGGACGACATGCTGGTTCGTCAGGACGAGATCCGGCATCACGAAGAAGCCGGACCCTGATCCCTTCGATACGAAGATGCGCACGACGCTTTCCATCCTTGCGTCGGTCGTCCGGCTGTCCTGGATCTTCGTCGTCTCGAAGCGTGCGAGCGCCGTGTTCTTGTCGCGCAGCAATTCGTCGCGCAATGCCACGAGCGAGGTCAGCTTCTGGGCCCGCCCCTGCTGCTGGAGATAGTTTTCGACCAGCCGCGACATCGGCATCTTCATCGGCGCCGTTTCCCAGTCGGTCACGTCCTTCTCGGTATGCCCCTCGGCCAGATGCTGCTCGCGGGCCGGGTCGTTGCGGTCGATGTCGTAGCCGACGCGGAACTGCTGGTTCTCGGAAATGTCGAAGGACGATTTCACGTATGTCCCCGCCTTGCGGTCGACGACGTAGTAGTTGACCGTCATCGCGCGCGAGCCGTCGACCCGCGCGCGCCTGAATTCGTATTCCGCGGATACGGGAACCATGACGGTCTGCGGCGTGTCGCGCAGGCGCTGCATGGCCCTGCCGATATTGTCGCGCGCCTGCGAGGCCTCGACGGCACCCGCAATGCTGCCGAACAGGCCCGCGAACCCGCCCTGCAGGCCGCTCATGCTCGCCGACATCTGCGCCTGCTGGTAGGCCATCTGGGCGTTCTGCACCTGGATGCGCACGATCTCGTAGTCCGGGTTGGGCTCCTGGCGCGTGCCGACCTGGCGGCGCGAGACGATCGATTCCATGCCGCTGACGCGCCGGTTGACGCGTGCCAGCGCCACGTCGAAGACGACGAGGAAGTCGTCGTCGCCGCCGTCGTACGCGCGGTCGAGTTCGACCTTCTTCGCCTCGAAGGGCAGGTCGATGTCGATCTCGGCCGGGAACTCGATCTGGCCGGCGCGCAGCAGCGTCTGGCTCGTCGCCTGCACGAAGCCGACCTTGAGGCCGTCGAATTTCGGCAGCGTCAGGCCGGCCGCGCGCACCGCGGAAATGCCCGACATCACGGCCCGCAGCGAGCCGGGCGCCCCGCCCGAACTGCGGGCGTGCGCCCTGGCAAGCAGGTTGGCGATCTCGCCCTCGCTCTCGCCGTCGAGCGCACCTGCCGACCCGAGCGTGCCGGCGAACCTTGCAAGGTCGGCCGGCAGTGCGGCTTCGAGACGCGCGCGCAGGCCGCCATCGAGGGCGGCGCGCAGCACCGCCTTCGCGTCGAGCGGGACCGGATAGAGCGCGAAGAACCCCGGCTCCGCCGCCAGGTCGTGGGCGCGCAACGCGTCGGGCGCGCGCTGGACCATGCGCCCGGTCATGTCGGCATAGCGGGTGCGCAGATCGGCAGCGGCTTGCGTCGCATAGGCCGGATCGGCGAGCAACGGGACCGCGTCGTGGCGGGCGAGGGCGGCCTGCGCCTGTGCCAGCGCCGCGCGCACGTCGTTCCAGCGCGCGGGATTGTCGATCGCCGGATCGGCGTCCGCCAGTGCCGCACTTGCCGCGCGCAGGTCGGGCTCGATCTCGCGCAGCAAGCCGTCGGCGGTGGCGCCCAAGGCGGCCGCATGACGCACGCGCCGCTCGGGCCCGAAGAAGGCCGGATGGTCGGCGAAGACCTTTGCCGCGGCGGCGAAGTCGCCGGCCTTGACCAGGTCCTCGACATGCTGGCCCTGGCTGTAGAAGACCGAATAGGCGGCCGGGGCCTGCCCCTGCGATCCCGTGTGCAGCTGGTCGGGCTGGCAGGCGGAGGCGAACAGCAGCAGGCCGGCGGCGAGTGCGCAGCGCAGGTGCATCGGCGTCAGTCGAGAAGGCATCGCAACCTCTGTTCTCGCATATACACCCTTTGATTATAGTTTGTTCCTCTCCCGTTTAAATGGTTTTGTGAATACATACATACGTATTTAAGTTGTATTTGCGGGCAAACCGAAATGTGGCCTTGGCCCGCCTCCGCTAGCGCAGGGCGGCGAGGATTTTCGGATCGTTGAGCAGCTTCGCCAGCGTCGCGCGGAAGGCCGGCGGCACGGCTTCCTTGGCGTGACCGGGCGGATTCATGGCGCTGCCGCCGAGCGAATCGTGCCCGACGAGCGTGTTTTCCGCCAGCAACCGGCCGCCCTTGTCGAAGACCATCGCGTTCAGGTCGTAAAGCAGCACCGTCGCCATATACGTATCCGACTTCCATTCCCGGATGCCGATCAGCAGCGAACGGTCGCGCCCGACATTCAGCAGGGCCTGATGCGTCTGCGACAGGAGCTGCCCCGGCGGTACCGGCACTTCGGCGGTATCGACACCTTTGCCCTTCAGGGCCGTCACGACGGCCGTGCTGAAATCGGCCGCCAGCGTATTGCCCGAAAGGGTCGTCACGTTGAACGGATTGCCGAAGCCGCCGCGCGACAGGCCCGAGAAATTCCCGGCCTTGTCCTTGTCCACCACATAGGGCCGCTGATCCTGCACGCCGACCGCCGTGCTGGCCGCCGATTGCAGGGCAAGCTGCGGCGTGCCGCTGTAGTCGTGCTGGTTGCCCACGGCACAGGCGCCGAGGGAAAGCGAAAACAGGCAAACGAGAATTCTCTTCATGTCGTCCCCGGGGCTCCGTGCAAATCCAAGTAGTGTGTAGATACTGCACCGAACCGGAAGCGGCAAAAAAGCGGAAAAAGCGTGCCGGAATCAGGCGATCCGCGGCACTTGCCCGACTCGGGGCCGGGCTTGCATAGTTGGCCGCTTCCTGAAAAGAACGGCAGGGGAACGAATGGGCCACCCCATCGAGTTGACGGCGAGCGACGGTCACACATTCCAGGCTTGGCGGGCGGACCCGCCGGGAAAACCGAAGGCCGGGATCGTCGTCGTCCAGGAAATCTTCGGCGTCAACGACCACATGCGCAAGGTGACCGAAGGCTTCGGCTATGACGGGTATCTCGCGATCTGCCCGGCCGTGTTCGACCGGATCAAGCCGGGCATCGAGCTTGGCTATACCGACGACGACATCAAGCAGGGGCGCGAACTGCGCGCCAAGGTGCCCACGCACAAGGCGCTGGCCGACATCGCGGCTTCGGCCCTCGCCCTGCAGCGCGCCGGCTGCATCAAGATCGCGGTCGTCGGCTATTGCTGGGGCGGCACGCTTGCGTGGCTTGCGGCCACGCGCATCACCGGCCTCAACGCGGCGATCTGCTATTACGGCGGCGGTGTCGCCCAGCACGTGGAAGAACCCGCACGCTGCCCGGTCCTGTTCCATTTCGGCGAGACCGACAGCTCGATCCCGATGACCGACGTCGAGAAGATCGGCCGCTACCAGCCGGATACCGACCTGTTCGTCTATCCGGCCGGCCACGGCTTCGCGTGCGACGCGCGCGCCTCGTACGACAAGCCGTCGGCCGACAAGGCGCGCGAACGCACGCGCGAGTTCCTGCGCCGCCACGCGGGCTAGCCTTCGACGAAATCGAGTGCGAGGCCGCCGGCCTGGTCCGGCGGCAGATGCAGCGCGCCGCCGAGGTCGCGGTCGAAATCGATGCCGCCGGCCTTCAGCGCGGCCGCGCAAGCACCAAGCGAGCGCACCTTGAGCGTCATCCCGGCAAGCCCGTCGCGCACGGGTTCGTCCGGGCCGGTCGCTGGATGCATGAACGTGAAGTCGGACGGCTTCACGAACAGCACGAGCCCCGCCCCCCTGCCCCAGCGCACCGCGAGCGTGTCGTCGGTCGCGACGGCCGAGCCGTTCCCGAACACGCGCTCGTAGCCGTCGGCAAGCGACAGCGGATCCTCGACCACGCAGGTGAGGCTCTGGATCGCGTGGACGGTGTTGGCGTGCGCCATCCATTCCGGCCGCCAGGCGAGTTCGCGCGTCAGATGCCCGGTGACGAAGGGCTTGAGCCCGCCGGGCCATGCCTCCTTCGCCATCGCGAGTGCGAACTTCAGCTCGATCGGGCCCTCGGGCAGTTCGAGCAGGCGGCCGAGGTCCTTGCGCTCGTGCGGCCGGCCGCGCGAGGCAAACCACGCGGCCGCTTCGTCGGCATCGGCGGCGGCAAGGGCGAAGCCCAGCAGCCCGTCGCCCTGTTTGGCGAGCATGGCGCCCAGCCCGTTATCGAAGCCGGCGGGATCGACCATGCCGAGCAGCTCGACATAGTCGCGCTCGAACATGATGCAGTAGTTCCCCGTCCCCCAGCCCTTGTGGCGGCCGCGGGGTGTGAGCGTGAAGCCGAGCTTCGCCCACGCCGACCGGGCCGCTTCGAGATCCCCGGTTCCGACGATGACGTGGTCGATGCCCGCGATGGGCCCGATCATCGCAAGGCGGCCGCGATGTTGCCGCCGTCCACGGTGAGGATGGCGCCGGTCGTCGCGCGCGCCAGTGCGAGCGCCACGAACCCTTGCGCCACGTCGCCGGCGGTCACTTCGCGGCCCAGCAGGTTGCCGCCCATATAGTCGTGCTCGGAAAGACCGCGCGCCTTCGAGCGGCTGGCGATCATCGCGTCGGTCAGCAGGCCGGTGCGGATGCGGTCGGCGTTGATGCCGTTGGCGCGGATGCCGATCGCCCCGTAATCGACCGCGTACTGGCGCATCAAGAACAGCGTCGACGCCTTGGGCAGCCCGTAGGGCCCGAAATCCGGGCCCGGATTGACCGCCTGCTTGGAGACGTTGAACAGCAGGCACCCGCCCGTGCCCTGCGCCTTCATTACGCGCACGGCGGCCTGCGCCACGTTCTGGTGCGCGAAGAAGTTGAGCTCGAAGCTCTCGCGCAGCACCTTCTCGTCCACCTCGCCGATCTTGCCCTGCCAGGCGGCCCCGGCGTTCGAGACGACGATGTCGATCCCTCCGAAACGCGCCACGGCCGCATCGAACGCCGCGCGCACGTCGCCGCCTTGCGTGACGTCGCAGGCAAGGCCGAGCCCGCCGAATTTCTTCGCCGCCGCCTGCGCCGAGCCGGCGTCGCGGTCGAGGATGACGATTTCGCAGCCTTCGGCGGCGAACGCCGCGGCCGTCGCGGCCCCGATGCCCGAGCCGCCGCCGGTGACGAGTACCACGTGGCGCTGCAGGCGCTTCTCGGCCGACTTGCCGAGCTTGGCCTGTTCGAGCGACCAGTATTCGACGTCGAACATGTCGGCTTCCGACACGCTCTGGAAGGCGCCCATCGGCTCGGCATCCGCGATGGCGCACGCCGCGTTCTCGATGAGGTCGCCGGCGATGCGCGCATCCTTGGCCGTGATGCCGGCACAGAAGGCGCCGATGCCGGGCACGAGCACCACGCGCGGGCTGGTATCCAGGATCTTCTTGATGCCGCCGACGCGCGCGTTGTTGCGCTCGAAATACGCCGTGTATTCCGCGTCGTACGCGGCGCGCGCCTGCTTCACCGATGCCGCGAAGCCGGCAAGATCGTCGGCCTTGGGGGATGCCGCCAGCATCGGCCTGTTCTTGGTGCGGATCACGTGGTCGGGCGTGATGACGCCGGCGCGCGCATAGCGCGAAGCTTCCGCACCGTTGACATAGTTCATCACGGCCGGGCTGTCGCGCAGCTCCAGCACGAAGCGCTTGAAGCTGCCCTCGGGCCCCGCAAGGGCGATGGCCCCGCGCACGATGGGAGCGACCTGGGCCGCCGTGGCGAGCTTGCCCGGCAATGCGGCCGACGCGAACACCTTGCGCCCGGCATGCGCGATGCGCGTCTCGCACAGCGTGACCAGCTCGATCATCCGGTCGTAGCTTTCGCGGGCGGTGGCACCCCACGCGAAGATGCCGTGCTTGTGAAGGACCAGCCCCTCGGCCTTGGGGTGCTGGGCCGCCACCTCGCCCGCCTTCTTGGCGAGCAGGAAGCCCGGCATCACGTAGTCGACGATCGGGGCGCGGTCGCCATAGATCTCGCGCAGCAGGTCCATCCCGTTGGCGTGGTCGGAAACCGAGAGCACGGCGTTGGCGTGCGTGTGGTCGACGAACTTCGCCGGCAGGAAGGCGTGGAACAGCGTTTCGACCGACGGGTTGGGGGCGGCTGCGTCGAGCAGGTTCAGGCGCTGGACATTGACCATGTCCTCGTCGCTGAGCACGGTCAGTTTCGTGAGCTTGCGCAAGGGTTCGAGGCGCACCGCCGGCAGGCCCGGCGGCTCGATCGAACCCATGTCCCAGCCCGAGCCCTTGACGCACAGCACGTCCAGTTCGTCGCCCAGCGTGTCCTTCTGGCGCGTCTTGACCGAGACGTTGCCGCCGCCATGCAGGACAAGCTCGGGCACGCCGCCGAGCAGGCGGCACGAATAGGTACGGATCGCCAGATCGTCGTTGCAGCCCTGTGCCGCGTATTTCGCGATCGCCGCCTTGGCGTCGGCATCGGACCAGAGATTCTTCATCGCAGCACGCGCCCCGCAACCGCATCGAGTTTGGAAACCATCGCCGGATCGCGCGCCGCAGGTGCCGTGATCAACGCGGCCTCGAGCGACGTGTGGCAGCCGGCATGGCAGCTTTCCGTGCGGCCTTTCAGGCGCGGGGCGACCGCCTTGACGAGGGCGCGCGCCTTGTCGGCATTGGCGAGCAGCACCTTGATGACGGCATCGACCGTGACGTGGTCGTGGTCGGGGTGCCAGCAATCGTAATCCGTGACCATCGCGACGGTCGCGTAGCAGAGCTCGGCCTCGCGGGCGAGCTTGGCCTCCGGCATGTTGGTCATGCCGATGACCGAGCAGCCCCACGAACGGTAGAGCTCGCTCTCCGCCCTGGACGAGAATTGCGGGCCTTCCATGACCATGTAGGTGCCGCCGCGCGAATAGGGCACGCCGATGGATTTCGCCGACGCCTCGAGATGGTCGCCCAGGCGCGGACACACCGGATGCGCCATCGACACGTGCGCCACGCAGCCCGTCCCGAAGAAGCTTTTCTCGCGCGCGAAGGTGCGGTCGATGAACTGGTCGACGATGACGAAATGCCCGGGCGGCAGCTCGGCCTTCAGCGAACCCACGGCCGAGACCGAGACGATCTCGGTCACGCCCCTGCGCTTCATCGCGTCGATGTTGGCGCGGAAGTTGAGGCCCGTGGGCGAGATCCTGTGGCCGCGGCCGTGGCGCGGCAGGAAGACGATCTCCTGCCCGTCGAGCGTGCCCGACATCAGCTCGTCCGACGGCTTGCCCCACGGGGTCTCGACCGCCTGCCAGCGCACGTCGGCAAGGCCCGGAATGTCGTAGACCCCCGACCCGCCGATGATGCCGAGCTTGGGCGGGGTACCGGGCGGGCGGGCATCAATCATCGGCGAAGACTCCAAGCGGGGGCCAGACGGCGTTTTGTCTTGTAACGATCAGCTCACGTCGAGACAATGCGTTACGCAGTGCAACGGTAAAGCATTTATCCCCTTGAACTTCATCGATTGTTACTGCAACCGGGTCCGCTGCAACCGCTTGCGCCGCAGCCGTTGCGGCCGCGGCATCGGCTTCGGCGGTCTTGAGTGTCTCCGCCGCACGCGCGGCATCGGCCTGCGAGGCCACACGGTCGAGCAGGCATTCGGCGTCGAGCTGCTCGCCGCCGGAATCGACCTCGGACGCGACGGCGTCGAGCGGGTCAAAGCGGTGCATCCCGAGCCGGTCGGCGAGCCAGCGCGTCATCTGCTTGTCGCCGTCGGCGATCGCCTGGTGGATCGTTTCGACGACCATGCCGCGAAGGCTGAGCAGCCGGGCGCCGTACTCGGCCCGGTCGCGCCGGCGCAGCTCGCGCGTGCGCGAACGCAGCGCGTCGGACTTGCGCAGGATGCGCCAGACCGTCTGGCGCGAGCAGCCGAGGACCGTCGCGACGTCCGTCGTCGACTGCCCTTCCGCCAGCATCTGCGCGGCGTGCCGCCAGTCGATCTGGCGTTTTTGGCCTCGTGGATTCGGTAAATTTTCCATAACAGCACCTTTTGTCTTATGTATGATGCTTATTATCCTAGTACAGATCGGGCGCACCGTCAAGCCGTGGATGCTCGGGACAGGCCCGGGCATGACGGAGAGGGGTGAGCCTCACCGCGGCAATCGGACAGGACGGTCCCCTTATTCCCGTCATGCCCGGGCCTGTCCCGGGCATCCACGCCTTCGGAACCGGCCCGACGGCACCGAAATGGTGTCGATCCGCCGACCCCGAACATTTCCGCCGCAAATTTTGTACAGTATTGTCGGTCGATGGAACTCGCCGAACCGTCCGACAAGTCGCTCGTGCCGCCGCCCTTCCTGCCGGGCAGCCGCGCGCAGATCCGCACGCCGCATTTCGCCGAGATCCTCGACTGGTACCACGCCCGGCGCGGGACGCGCGCGATGCCCGGCCGTGCCGATTTCGTGCCCGAGGAACTGTCGCGCTGGTGGCGCGACATGGTGCTGCTCAGCATCCAGCCGGGCAGCGATCCGGCGATCCCCCGCTACCGGTTCGAGTTTCAGGGCCTGAAGCCGGCCGAGTACGACGGCGGCGACTATACCGGCCGCCATCTCGACGAGGCCCTGCCCGCCCGCATCTACGGCTTCACCGCCGCGGTCTATCGCGAACTCGCCGTGCGCCGCGTGCCGCTCTACACGCTGCGCCACGTCGTGGGCAAGGACGGCTTCCCGGTCGTCTTCGAGCGGCTGCTGCTGCCGCTGTCGTCGGACGGCACGAATGTCGACCGGATGATCGCGCTGATCAGACGCCACTCGACCAAGGACCTGACCACGCACGATCTCGACGTCGCCGGCGAGCGCTTCCATGCCGAAATCATGGTCGCCATCGAAGTGACGGACTGAACCTCAGGCCATTTCGAAGCGGTTGCGCCCCGCATGCTTGGCGCGATAGAGCGCCTCGTCCGCGCGCCCCTGCGCCCTGGCAAGATCGCCGTCGGCCGGATCGAGCATCGCGATCCCCACGCTGGTCGTCACGGCGATGGCGTTGCCGTCGCATTCGATCGGATGCGCGCGCACGAATTCGATCAGCCGGTCGGCCAGCAGCTTCGCCCCGGCCCTGTCGGTGTTCGGCGCCACGACGGCGAATTCCTCGCCGCCGACCCGCCCGAACAGGTCGGTCTCGCGCAGGCAGGCGCGCACGCGGCGGGCGACCTCGACGAGCACGCGGTCGCCCGCGGCATGGCCGTGGGCGTCGTTCACGCGCTTGAAATGGTCGATGTCGAGGGCAAGGAACGCCGTCGTGCCGCCGTAGCGCTTGAGGCGCGCGAGCTCGGCCTGTCCGCGCTCCATCAGCGCGCGGCGGTTCGCCACGCCGGTCAGCGGATCGGTCGTCGCCAGCCGCTCGAGATCGACGTTCAGGCGCGCCAGGGCCGCTTCCTTCGCCTTCAGCTCGGTGATGTCGACGCGGAAGCTGAGGATGTGGCCCGTCGGGGTGAGCTTCTTCTCGATCCGGTACCAGCGCCCTTCGGGGCTGCGCGCCTCGTAGGGAGCGCCGGGGTTGCGGAACTCCGCGACATGCTCGCGCACGAACGCGTCCTCGCGGCCGGCGGCGGCCGGATAGAGGCCCCGCTCGATGCCCAGGCGCACGATGAACTCGTAGCTGGTGCCGGGCACGATCAGGTCGGCGAAGGTGCCGTAGGTCTCGGTGTAGCGGGCGTTGTGCATGACGATGCGTTCGTCGGGCCCGTAGAGGCAGAACGCGTCCGACAGCGATTCGATCGCCTCCTTGAGGCGCCGGTGCGCGAGCTCGGAGCGCTGGCGCTCGCCGGAAAGCTGCTCGGCCAGTGCGGTCATCTCCATCGCCTGCAGCTCGGCGCGCCGGCGCGATTCCTCGACGTCGTCGAACGCCTTGCGCAGCTCGACCGTCATGGCCTGCGCCAGCGCCATCGCGCGCGCGCGCCCCGTCGCCAGCAGCCAGACCGCGAAGGCGAGGGCCGCCGCGAACGCCGCGATGCCGGCGGCGGCGGCGGCTGGCGTCGTGCGGTCGAGGCCCGCACCCCAGCGCTGCGAGGGCCAGGCGCGCACCGCGACCAGCCGGTTGGCGATGACGACCGGCAGGAAAAACGATGGCTCGACCGGCGGGGCCGCCGCCGAGACCGGGACGGTCGAGCCCGGCACGCGGTAGCTGAAGAACGGGGCGAGCGCGCCGTCGGGCAGGCCGTCGAACAGGTCGAACTCCAGCAGCCCGCCGCCGGCCGACGCGGCCGAGCCGACCAGTTCCTCGGCGATCAGCGGGGCGTAGAGCACGCCGCGCGCCGCCGCGCGCCGCTCGGCGACCGTGGCGGGGACGGCACCGCCTTCGTAGACCGCCAGCACGATCAGGAAGCCCGGCACCTGCCGGCCGCCCATGCCCATCAGGCCGATGGGCCCGGTCAGCGCCGGCTCGCCGCTCTCGATCGCGGTGTCGATCGCGGTCCGCCGCACGGTCTCGGCGCCGATGTCGACGCCGAGGATCGGCGCGAAATCGTTGATCGGCTCGATGTACTTCACGACGTACATGTCGGGTGCGTCGCCCTGCGAGCGGATCGCGAATTCCGGCGCGCCGTCGCGCCGGGTCCGCTCGAGGAAGCGCACCGTCGTCCAGCGATAGACATGCTCGGCATAGCCGAAGGCGCGCACGCCGGGAAATTCGCCCGCCAGGTCGCGCGCCCCGACCCAGATATGGAACTGCGCGCGCGACGGCTCGCCGCCCGCCGCGAAGGTCGCGCGCAGGCCGCGCAGGCCGTAGACCGGCGTGCGGAAGCGCTGCTCGATCGAATCGCGGATCCGGTTGGCGATGCGGTCGAGCTGTTCGGTCGAATCGCCCGCGATGCCGGCTTCGAGCCAGCGCATCGCCCCGCCCGCGGCGACCAGCCCCGCGACGAGGATGAACGCCGCCGCCAGCAGCGCATGCAGGCGGGCGCCGGCGAGACGCCGGATATACGCCGCTGCGGATGCGTGCACTGCCTGCATGCGAAGAGCCCCTGGACGGAACGGCCGGCGCGGACGACCGGTCTTGTTTCGCAGGATACCGCGCGCGGGCGCGCATCGTCTCGGCTTGCGGCGGACGTTCTACAATCTTTTCCCGTGGATGGCGGACCCTGCTGCCGCGGTCAACACCGGCAACTATCCATTCCCGTCCGGCGAACCGGCGCCACGCATTCAGAACAGCCGGTCGATCCCCATCAGCGTCGCGAGGCCGAGGGAAGCGAAGATCGCCGCGGCGACGCCATGCACGAGCTTCATCGGCACGCGCGCGGCGAGCCGGTCGCCGGCGAAGACGGCGGGCACGTCGGCCAGCAGCATGCCCAGCGTCGTGCCCGCGACGACCGCGACCGCGTCGGCGTAGTGGGCGGCGAGTGCGACGGTGGCAAGCTGCGTCTTGTCGCCCATCTCGGCCAGGAAGAACGTGACGAGCGTGGCGCCGAACACGCCGAGCCGCCTTGCCGCCGCGGTCTCCTCTTCCTCGATCCGGTCGGGGACCAGCGTCCACGCCGCCATGGCGAGGAACGAGGCGGCCAGCACCCAGCGCAGGATCTCAGGCCCCGCCGCCGCCGCGATCCACGTGCCCGCCGCACCGGCGAGTGCGTGGTTGAAGACCGTCGCCACGAAGATGCCGGCGACGATGGGCAGCGGCTTCTTGAAGCGCGCGGCGAGCAGGAAGGCCAGCAGCTGGGTCTTGTCGCCGATCTCGGCGAGGGCGACCACGCCGGTCGAGACGAGGAAGGATTCCATGGCAGCGGTCTTGCCAAGCAAGCCGGCCCGCTGTCAAACGGCGCGTTGCCGCAGGCCGTCAGGGGATATAGCCGATCCGCTCGAAGCCGACCTTCATCGCGCGCCCGTCGAAATAGAGGCGGTGGACCATGCCGTCGGCCGGCTCGACCGGCCAGTCGCCGGTGAGCTTGTACTTGGAGCCCGCCGGCGCCTGGTCGCCGGTGATGAGCACGCCGCCCTTGGGCATCAGCAGCGTCATGTCGACCAGGATGCGGCCGCGCGATTCGAGATACGTGCCGACATAGCGCGCGCCGCCGGCATCGATGCCCAGCACCGTCATCCGGCCGATATAGAGCGTGCCGGCCCCGGCACCGGACATGCCGACATAACGCATGACGTAGAGGGCGCTCATACAATAGTACTCTCTAAGGTTGAAATACGATGTACACCGAAACCCCCGCAAAAGAAAAGGCCCGCCCCTTTCGGGGCGGGCCTTGCTTCGACGCCGGGAGGAAGAGGCCTAGTGCAGGCCCTTCCAGATCTTGCGCTTGGTCGCGTAGAGCAGGCCGGTGAAGATGAACAGGAAGATCATCACCTTCACGCCGAGGCTGTTGCGCGCTTCCAGATGCGGCGAGGCGGCATAGGCAAGGAACGTCGCGACGTCCCTGGACATCTGCTCGGTCGTCGCCTTGGTGCCGTCGGCATAGGTCACGCGGTCGGCGACCAGCGGGGCCGGCATGCCGATCTGATGGCCCGGGAACCAACTGTTGTAATACATGCCGTCCGGCAGCTTCATGTCGGCGGGTGCATCTTCATAGCCGGTCATCAGCGCGTAGAGATAGTTCTCGCCGCCGCCGCGGTTCTTGGTGATCAGCGACAGGTCGGGCGGATAGGCGCCGTTGTTGACCGCGCGCGCCGCCTGCTCGTTGGCGAAGGGCGACTTGAAGCGGTCGGACGCGCGCGACGGGCGCTGGAACATCTCGCCTTCGTCGTTCGGGCCGTCGGTCGACTCGTACTCGGCCGCGATCGACTTGATCTCGGCCTCGTTGAGGCCGATGCCCTCGAGGTTGCGGAAGCGCATCTGCTTCAGGCCATGGCAGGCCGCGCACACTTCCTTGTAGACTTGGAAGCCGCGCTGCAGGGCCGCCCGGTCGAACGTGCCGAAGAAGCCGTCCTGCTGCCAGTGCTGGACGGGGATCTTCGGGCCTTCGGAGGCCGACGCCGTGCCGAGCGACAGTGCCAGCGTGCCCGCGGCGAGGAGGAGTTTCGCGAAACGCATCAGGCCTTCTCCATCGACTTGGCCAGCACCGGTTCGGCGATCGAGGCCGGCAGCGGGCGCGGCCGTTCGAACCAGCCGAGCAGCGGCAGGAACACGAGGAAGTGCAGGAAGTAGAGTGCCGTGCAGACCTGCCCGAGGATCAGCGGGATGCCTTCGGGGGGCTGCGAGCCGCACCAGCCGAGCACGCACGTGACGACCATGAACAGCCAGAAGAACACGCGGAACGCCGGGCGGAAGCGGCCCGAGCGCACGCGGCTGGTGTCGAGCCACGGAAGTGCGAACAGGATGGCGATGGCGCCGAACATCAGCAGCACGCCGCCCAGCTTGTCGGGCACGGCGCGCAGGATCGCGTAGAACGGCAGGAAGTACCATTCCGGCACGATGTGCGCCGGCGTCACCAGCGGGTTGGCCGGGATCCAGTTGTCGGGATCGCCCAGCGTGTAGGGGCTGAAGAAGACGAGATACGAATAGAAGATCAGGAACACGCCCAGGCCGAACGCGTCCTTCGCCGTGTAATACGGGTGGAACGGGATCTTGTCCTGCGGGCCCTTGGCCTCGATGCCGAGCGGGTTGTTCGAGCCGTGCACGTGCAGCGCCCAGAGATGCAGGATCACGAGGCCCGCGATCACGAACGGCAGCAGGTAGTGCAGCGAGAAGAAGCGGTTGAGGGTCGGGTTGTCGACCGAGAAGCCGCCCCACAGCCACGTCACGATCGCCTTGCCGACGACCGGCAGGGCCGAGAACAGGTTGGTGATGACGGTGGCCCCCCAGAAGCTCATCTGGCCCCAGGGAAGCACGTAGCCCATGAACGCGGTCGCCATCATCGCGAGGAAGATGAGCAGGCCCAGCCACCACAGGATCTCGCGCGGCGCCTTGTACGAGCCGTAATAGAGGCCGCGCGCGATGTGGATGTAGACGACGATGAAGAACATCGACGCGCCGTTCATGTGGATGTAGCGCATCAGCCAGCCGTAGTTCACGTCGCGCATGATGCGCTCGACCGAGTCGAACGCCGTCAGCGTCGAGGGCTGGTAGTTCATCGCCAGGAAGATGCCCGACACGATCATGATCACCAGCATCACCCCGGCGAGCGAGCCGAAGTTCCACAGGTAGTTCAGGTTCCGCGGGGCGGGATACTTGATGAGCTGGGTGTCGATCAGCTCGAAGATCGGCAGGCGGTGGTCGACCCACTTGACGATCGGGTTCGCCATGAAGGGCGACGGGACGTAGTCGTATTTGGCCATGGCTGTTGCCTCAACCGATCCGGACGGTGGTGTCGTTCAGGAACGTATAGGTCGGCACTTCGAGATTCTTCGGCGCCGGTCCCTTGCGGATGCGCCCGGACGTGTCGTAGTGCGAGCCGTGGCACGGGCAGAACCAGCCGCCGAAATCGCCCTTGGCATCGACCGGCTTCTGGCCCAGCGGCACGCAGCCCAGATGGGTGCACACGCCGAGCAGGATCAGCCAGTTCTCTTTCTTGACGCGGTGCGCGTCGGTCTCGGGATCGCGCAGGTCGGCCTTGTCGTCGGCCCTGGCCTTGGCGATCTCCTCTTGCGTGCGGTTGCGCACGAAGACCGGGCGGCCGCGCCACGTGACGGTGATCGACTGGCCCGGCTTGACGGCGGCGAGGCTCACTTCGGTCGAGGACAGTGCCAGCACGTCGGCCGACGGGTTCATCGAGCTGATGAAGGCCCAGCCGGTGAGGGCGGCACCCGTGGCGCCGAAGGCGGTGGTCGAGAGGTAGAGGAAATCGCGGCGCGTCGTGCCGTCGGGATGCTGGCGGCCGTCTTGGGCCGAAATTGTGGATGTGCCGGTCTGAGCCATCGCGATGGACCCTCTTGGTTGCGGCCCCCCGGAGGGCGGCAGGCCGCTTGTCGCAAACAGAAACTGACATTGCCGCAAACCGCCCCGCCTGCGACGGGTTGTCGCAGGATTAGAGCGGCTTGGCGGGGATTCCCCGCAGGCGCGTTGCGGGTATAGCCCGACCGCGCGCCCGATGCAAAGCCTCGCACGCCGGCCCCCCTTTCGGGGAGGACATTCACCTCTCGTTCCGTCATGCCCGGCGAATGCCGGGCATCCGCGGCTTTGCCGGCCCCAAGTCGTGGATGCCCGGGACAAGCCCGGGCATGACGGTGTTAATTTCGGGGCCCGATGATCGCCCCCGCCCCCCTGCGCCTTGCCCTCTACGAGCCGGATATCGCGGCCAATACCGGCACGATCCTGCGGTTGGCGGCCTGCCTTGCCGCGGGCGTGGACGTGATCGAGCCGTGCGGATTCGTCTGGTCGGAGCCCAAGCTGCGCCGGGCGGGGATGGATTATCTCGACCGGGTCGATCTCGTCCGCCATGCGAGCTGGGCGCGGTTCCGGGCCGTCCCGCGGGCGGGCCGGCTCGTCCTGCTGTCGACCAAGGCGGCGGCACGCCTGCCCGATTTCCGCTTCCGCGCCGGCGACACGCTGCTGCTGGGCCGCGAGAGTGCCGGCGTGCCCGACGACGTGCGCGACGCGTGCGACGCCGCGGTGCGCGTGCCCCTGGCGGCAGGCGAACGCTCGCTCAACGTCGCCCTTGCCGCGGCCCTCGTCCTGGGCGAAGCCTTGCGCCAGCTCGACGCCTATCCCCCCGACCGGAACCCGGAGTCCGCGACTTGAGCATCGACGCCCACAAGGCCCCGGCCGAAGCCTGGTTCCACGATTTGCGCGACCGCATCTGTGCGGCGTTCGAGGCGCTGGAAGACGCGCTTGCCTCGGGCCCGCACGCCGATCTTCCGGCCGGCCGCTTCGTGCGCAAGCCCTGGCAGCGCACCGATCCTTCGGGTGCGCCCGGCGGCGGCGGCACGATGGCCGTCCTGCACGGGCGCGTGTTCGAGAAGGTCGGCGTCAACGTGTCGACCGTCCATGGGGCCTTCGCGCCGGAGTTCGCCAAGAACATGCCGGGGGCCGAGCACGATCCGCGCTTCTGGGCCTCGGGCATTTCGCTCGTGGCGCATCTGCGCTCGCCCAAGGTGCCGGCCGTGCACATGAACACGCGCCACATCGTGACGACCAAGGCGTGGTTCGGCGGCGGCGGCGACCTCACGCCCATGGTGCCGCACGAGCCCGACACGAATGCCTTCCACGCGGCCTTCAAGGCGGCGTGCGACCGGCACGACCCGGCCTATTACCCGCGCTTCAGGAAATGGTGCGACGAATATTTCTTCCTGCCCCACCGCAACGAGCCGCGCGGCGTGGGCGGCATCTTCTTCGACAATCTCGACACCGGCGACCGGGCGAAGGACTTCGCCTTCACGAAGGACGTGGGCCTCGCCTTCCTCGACGTGTATCCCAAGATCGTCGCCGCCCACATGCACGAGCCGTGGACGGCGGAAGACCGCGAGCACCAGCGCATGCGGCGCGGGCGCTATGTCGAGTTCAACCTGCTCTACGACCGCGGCACGACCTTCGGCCTCAAGACCGGCGGAAACGTCGAGGCGATCCTGATGAGCCTGCCGCCGGACGTGAGCTGGCCCTAGCCACTGGGCCGACGGCTAAGGATTGGCGTGGAGAAGGAAACGGACGATCGTGCACGTCCCTTCGCCCGTACCCGTCTTGAACGTCAGGGTCCCATCCTGACGTTCGACCAGCGATTTGGCGACCGCAAGGCCGATGCCCGCACCCATGTGGTTGGCCGTCGTCGGATCGATATCCTGCAGGAACGGCTCGCCTATACGGGCCGCAAGATCGGACGGCATGCCGGACCCGTTGCCCGCGACGGTTACCTGCAGGGCGGCTTGCGTCCGCTCGAAGGTGATGACGACGCGATCGCCATTCGGCGAATGCCGGATCGCGTTCGACAGCAGATTGAAGAATATCTGGAAAAGGGCCCGGCGATTGAGCCAGACCGGATCGTCGGCCGCGCCGTTCGTGACGATCCGGATCTGCCGCCGGGATATTTCATGGCCCAGCCGTTCGATCGCGAGGTCCATGGTCGCCGGGATGTCGATCCGGTCGCGCACGAGCGTCTCTTTGCTCCTGTCGAGGGGGGCCAGATACAGGAGATCGTCGATGAGACCCAGAAGATGCTGGCCGCTGTCCGTGATGTGGCCGGCGTATTCCTGGGTCCTGGCTCCGGTATGTCCCGCGAGCCCGCCATGGATCATTTCCGAGAACCCGAGGATGGCATTCAGCGGCGTGCGCAGCTCGTGGCTCATATGGGCAAGGAATGCGGATTTCGCATTGTCCGCCCGCTCGGCGATCTTCCGGGCGTTTTCGGCTTCAAGGCGTGCGGCCCGGGCCGTCGCGGTCGAGGCCGCGTCGCGCCGGACCAGACCGACGGCAAACAGGCCGACCGCCAGGCACACGGCGGCAAGAACCGCGATCAGCGCGATCGTGCGGATGAGTTCGCCGCGCCATTCCGCCAGGGCATTGTCGACGTCGAAGGCCGCGGTCACGAAGATCGGATGGGATTCCGACGCCTTGTATCCGTAGATCCTTTCGATCCGGTCGAGCGACGAGGCGGCGTGGAACGTGCCTTCCGGCACCGACCCGACCGTCGACATGAGCATGCCGTCGCGCCGAATGTTCTGCCCGATGAACTGGGGGCCCTTCGGGATGCGGGCGATCACCTTCCCGTCGGAACTGAATATCGTCGCGCTGTCCACGCCCAGCGTGCCCATGAAGTTTTCGAAATATTCCGGCAGCACCAATGCGGAAATCACGCCGGCGAACGCGCCGTCGGGAGTCTCGAGCCGGTAATTGACGGGGATCAGCCAGGTGCCCGAGGCGCGTCCGAGATTCGGCTCGCTGATCGAGAATTGCGGTTCCCGGTTTTCCTTGTGGAACTGGAAATAGGGTCGGTCGCGCACGCTGGCCGGCGGCGTGACCATGCCGCCGGAAGTCATGTAGAGATCCCCGTCCGCGTTCACGACCCCGATGCCCTGATAGCCGAAGGACGCGAGGTTCGTGCGGCGCAGGCTGTCGGCGAGCGTGTCGATTCCGGGCGGCAGGACGATGTGGGACGACGCCGGATCCACGCCGACGCTTCGCAGGGCCCGCAGGGCCTGCCGGAATGCCCCGTCGGAGAACTGAAGGAGCGCGCGCGTGGCATTCAATGCCTGCGCTTCATGCCGCTTTACGGTCTCGACATAGCTGGAGCGCAGGTCGGCGGCGAGGATGAGAACCATCAGCAGGAGCATCGCGCCGAAGCCGGCCGCCAGCACGGTGACGGACGAAAGCGAGAGGCCGGTGCCTGCCCGCAGGCGATCGGGCCGCTGATCGGTTGCTTGTTCGGGCTTCGTCGCCATCGCGGTCGGGATTTCCAGTTTTCTTATGGTGACCGGATAATCTGTTCACAGAATTTATCTGATTTCCGGCCAGGGCGCCCGCGCATTTCAGCACGCCGCGTGCGCCGGGCCAGGGTAGAATACGCAAATTACATCGGGACGATGGACTTAGACCCGCTCGCCTAGAGCGGCACGATCCGCGACGCCGGCAGATGCAGGCGGACCGTCGTGCCGGCCTGCGGGCGGCTTTCGATCGTCAACTCGCCTTCGTGCATCTCGGCGAACATCCGTGCCAGCGGCAGGCCGAGGCCGGTGTCCTGGCGCTGGCGCGCCTGCGTGCTCGAGGCCGTCTCGAACGGCCTTAGCGCGCGCAGGACGTCCTGCTCGCTCAATCCCGGCCCGTGGTCGGTCACCGACAGCCGGAGGGCCCCGTCGGCTTCCCGCATGCAGGCGACCCCGACGGACCGGTCGGCACCGGCGAACCGGATCGCGTTGGTCAGCAGGTTGAGCAGGATCTGGCGCAGCATGCGTTCGTCGCCGCGCACCGAGACCGCCGGCAGGCGCGAAACGGTGATCCGCACGCCCGCGCGCTCGGCGTTCTGGGCCGCGAGCCGGCGGGCCGCACCGATCAGGTCGACGAGCGGGATCTCGCTCAGGTTCTGTTCCCACTTGCCGGCCTCGACCTTCGACAGATCGAGGACGTTGTTGACGACCGACAGCAGGTGTTCGGCGCTGTAGTGGATGTCGCTGGCGTAGTTCTGGTACTTGGCCGGCGTGACGGGGCCGAAGACCTGGTCCTTCATGACCTCCGAGAAACCGATGATGGCGTTGAGCGGCGTGCGGATCTCGTGGCTCATGTGGGCAAGGAACTCCGACTTGCGCCTGCTCGCGTCGAGGGCGAGCGACTGCATGTGCCGGGACGCGGCGGCCAGCGCTTCGGCCTCGCGGCGCGCGGCCTTGTCGCGGTCGCGGCGGCCGACGACGATCATGAGGGCGACGGCAAGGCCCGAGATGACGGCCGCCGCCAGCACGAGCACGTTGCGCCGGATCTTCCAGCGCGCCAGGATCCGGTCGACATCCATCGACACCGCGATGCCCAGCGGGGCGATCCGCAGCGACCGGACCATGTAGATCCGCTCGACATTCTCGAACGGGGAAAGCGCCAATTTCGGCCTGGCGTTTGCGGGCGACCATTCTTCGAACGGGGTCTTGCCCGACGAGTGCGGCGGGGAATTGAGCAGGTCGATCCGCGGCCAGCGCGCCAGGAACGTCCCGTCCGCAAGGATCAGGGCGACGGAATCTGCATCGACACGCCGGAAGAACTGCTCGAAATAGGCAGGGTCGAGCCGGCCGGCGATCACGCCTTCGAACGCGCCGCCGCCGAACACGCCGCGCGACACCGGAATCGAGATCTGCAGGGACGGCTCGCCCACGATCGGCGCGCCGACGAGCAGGCCGAGCGACGGATCCTCGAGATGCTTGCGGAAATACGGCCGGGACCGCAGGTCGGGCGACGGCACGATCGTGCCGGTCGAGCTTGCGAAGACGCGGCCCTCCGCATTGACGAACGCGATGCCGAGGAGCGCATCCATGCCCTTCTGGATGATCTGCAGCTTCAGCTGCAGGGCATCCTGCTTGGGCAGTTCGAAATCGGCCGGCGTGCCGGCATTGTCGTCGAGCGTGCGGATGCTGAGATCGATCGCCCGCAGCACCTGCTCGACATGCGCGGCGACGATTTCGGTCTTGGCCGCGACTTCTTCCTCGCCGGCGGCAAGCGTCGTCTTCCTGTCGACATGGATCGCCAGCGCGACGAGCGCGCAAAGTGCGGAGATTCCGGCCGACATGGCCCAGAGCCTAGGGAATCTCCGCTGCGGCACGAGCGGGGGCTTTGCCGCAATCAGCATCTGCATCGGACTTCTCGCAACCGGCGTGCTGCCGGAAAGGTTTCTCGACAAAATTGACGGCCGTTCAGACTAGCAGGAACGACGGCCAATAATTTGAAAAGCCGTTCGTGTTTTTACACAAAATCAACTTAATATTGTCGCAGCCGGAACGAGTATTAAAAGATGAATTTCTTCGTATCATTGCAAGGCAATAGGGCGATGAATGGGCTACGCCTGGCTATTAGCTCCAATTTGGATTAAATTTTACTTATTCTATGTCAATGTTCCGCTAAGAACATCGCGCCTAGAGTCCGTGTGTATTTCATATTCCGCGACTGTATTTTGCACAGGGCGGATATCCCTTGGAGACCGACCCATGTCGTTCCTGTCCGGCATCCGCGCGAAGCTCGTCCTGCTGCTGCTCGTCTTCGGCCTGCTGCCGGTGCTGGCGGTCGGGGCCTTCTTCAAGGCCCAGCGCAGCCATCTCGAGGAGATCGTCACCGACCGCCTGGAGGATTCCGCGCGCGGCATCGCCGACGTGATCGACCGCAACCTGTTCGAGCGCTACGGCGACGTGCAGGCCTTCCTGCTCAACCCGGCCGTCGCGAGCCGCGACAACTGGAAGAAGCCCGGTGCGGCCAACGCGCTGGTCGAGGCGATGGACGGCTATACGCAGCTCTACGGTCTCTACAAGGTCATGCTGCTGGTCGACGCCAAGGGGGACGTGCTGGCGGTCAATTCGGTCGCCGCCAACGGCAAGGCGATCGCGACCGACAAGGTCTATGGCCAGAATTTCGCCGACGCGAGCTGGTTCAAGCGGACGCTCGCCGAGGACTACCTGAAGGGCCCGAACAACTTCACCGGCACGGTCGTCGAGGCGCCCGCCGCCCAGCCGCTGGTGGCGCAGACCTACGGCAACGACGGCTGGTCGATCGTGTTCGCCGCCCCGCTGAAGGACAAGGACGGCAAGATCGTCGCCGTGTGGGCCAACTTCGCCGAGATGGAGCTGGTCGAGCAGATCGTCGCGTCGAGCTACAAGGGCCTTGCCGGCAACGGCATGGCGACAGCCGAGATCACCGTGCTCGACCCCAAGGGTGTCGTGATCGTCGATTTCGACATCAAGACCCGCAACCAGAAGGAATATGCGCGCGACCTCGCGGTCATCGGCAAGCTCAACCTCGCCGCGGCAGGCGTCGAGGCCGCGGTCAAGGCCGTCAACAAGCAGAGCGGCATGGCCGTGTCGATGCACGCGCGCAAGAAGATCCTGCAGGGTGCGGGCTTTGCGCACAGCACGGGTGCCTACGACTTCCCCGGCCTCGACTGGTCGGTGCTGGTGCGGGTCCCCGTCGACGAGGCGTTCGCCGACATCAACAAGATCGAGACGACGCTGCTGATCGTTTTCGTCGTGGCGCTTGTCGCGATCCTGATCGCGGGCCTCGGCATCGGCGCGCTTGCGGTCAAGCCCCTCAACGCGCTGACCGCGGCGATGCACCAGCTGGCCGGCGGCGACCTCGCCACGACCGTGCCGGGCGGCCAACGCAAGGACGAGATGGGCAGGATGGCCGCGGCCATGCAGGTCTTCAAGGACAACGCGATCGAGGCCGAGCGGCTGCGCGGCGAGCAGACGCGGCTTGCCGCCGAAGGCGAAGCGGCCAAGAAGAAGGCGCTGCAGGACATGGCCGAGACGGTCGAGCGCGAGACGGCCACGGCCGTCGAGGCGATCGCGGCGAACACGCACCAGGTCGACGGGGCCGCAC
>CAYQDN010000014.1:0-85621 GCA_964416335.1 uncultured Azospirillum sp. | reverse complement strand
GTCGAGGACATGGAGGAACTGCACGCCGTTGCCGGAGGCAAGGGCTGTGCGGCCAATCAGGTCCTCTATAACCTCGCGCGCCGTGGCATCGAGGCCGGCCTGCTGGCTTTATGCCGTTCGCGCGGCGTGCCGATCATGGCCTATTCGCCGCTCGACCAGGCGCGGATCCCGGGGGCACCGGGGCTGGCGGCCGTCGCCAAGCGCCACGGTGCGACACCGGCACAGGTCATGCTCGCATGGGCCGCTCGGCATCCTGACGCGATCGTCATCCCGAAGGCCACGCGCATCGAGCACCTGAAGGCGAACATCGCGGCGATGGACGTGGCGCTCACGCCCGAAGACCTTGCGGATCTCGATCGCGCGTTCCCGCCGCCCAAGCGGCGGGCCGCACTCGAGATGCTCTAGGCGTTCGCCGCTGCCGTTTCGCGCGCGAGGTCGCGGGTCCGTGCCTGAAGCTTGGCAAGGGCACGCTCCTCGAGCTGGCGCACGCGCTCGCGGCTGACGCCGAAGCGTTTGGATAGGTCCTCGAGCGTCTCCGGCTCGTCGCGAAGGTTGCGTGCGCGCACGATTTCGCGCTCGCGCTCGTCGAGCGTCAGCAGGGCGCGGTCGACGAGGTTGCGCTGCCAGCGCCGCTGGTCATCCTCGACCAGGCGGCCTTCGACATCGACGGACGGATCCGCGATCTCGCTGGGCAGCGAATCGCCGTCACCGATGCGCACCGGCGCATCCAGCGGCACGATGGCGCCGCGCGCAGCGACTTCGATCTCGACCACGTCCCTTTCGCCGAGATGCGTCGCGTTGGCGATCTTCGTCACGTCGGCCTGCGTCAGGCGCGTGTCGGAGTCGATGCCGAGCTTGCGCTTGACCGAGTTGAGGCTGAAAAGCAGCTTCTTGCGCGCGACGGCCGTGCCGATCGTGACCATCGACCACGAATTCAGGACGAACTCCTGGATCGCGGCCTTGATCCACCACATCGCATAGGTCGACAGGCGTACGCCCCGCTCGGGGTCGAAGCGCTTGACCGCGTGCATAAGGCCGATATTGCCCTCCGAGATCAGGTCGGGGACCGGCAGGCCGTAGCCGCGGTACTTCCACGCCATCTTGACGACAAGGCGCAGATGGCTCGTGACGAGTTTGTGGGCGGCGTCGACGTCCTGACGGTCGCGCCAGGCGCGGCCAAGGGCGCGCTCTTCCTCGGGCTCGAGCATCGGGAAGCGCTGGATCTCGGCCAGATAACGGCCAAGTTCCGCGCGCACGGAATTGCGGGGGATGGAGACTGCCGGCAGGTCTGCCGGTGTGGCGGCGTACGACATGGATCACCCTCCTTGAGGCTTGATCGTCGATATTTGTCGGACCCCATGTGGGCATCCGAACAAGACCAAAGTAAGGCGTCTGCGGGCGTTAATCAAGATTAATAGAGCTCGATTTTTGGGTGGCATGGCTATACCCGAGCAATATCATAGGCTATACAAGGCACTAAGGTAAAACGGCAATTCGCCCGAAGCCAGGTTCACGCCCATGCAGCTCGAAATCCGTCCCATCCGCCCGGACGAGACCCGAACGGCCCTGCCGGGCCTGTCCGACATGCTGGTCGAAGCCGTCGCCGAGGGGGCGGGCGTGAGCTTCATCCCGCCGCTCGATCCGGCCGCCGCCGCCGCGTTCTGGACCGGCAGCCTTGCGGCCGCCGAGGCGGGACAGCGCGTCGTTTTCGTGGCGTTCGACCGCACCCGGCCGGTGGGGACGGTCACGCTCGATCTTGCCACGCCGCCCAACCAGCCACATCGGGCGGACATCGCCAAGATGATGGTTGCCGGGAGCCACCGCCGGCGTGGGCTTGCCCGCAGGCTGATGGAGCGGCTGATCGCCGAAGCGCGGACCCGCGGCCGGACGCTGCTGACGCTCGACACGGTTCACGGGGGCGGGGCCGAAATCCTTTACCGGTCGCTCGGCTTCCGGCCGGTCGGCGTCATTCCGTTCTATGCGCGCACCGCGGACGGAGGGCATGACACGACCGCGCTTTATTTCCTCAATCTCGCGGAACCTTCGGACCGGTTCGCGCACGGTGCGTTTACGGTCCTTCCGGCGTGCAATGCGGATTCCCCAGAGGCCGCCGAGCTCATCGCGCGAATCTGGGCGGGCTACCCGAACAGCCGGATGGAACTCGATGAGGAACCCGATCTCAAGGCGCTGGCCACGGCCTATGCTGCGAAGGACGGCGCGTTCTGGATCGCGCGTGACCCCAAGGGTGCAATGGTGGGCACGGTCGGCGTGGCGCCCACGCCGCATGCGACCGGAATGGTGCTGCACCGTCTTTACGTGGCGCCAGAAATCCGGCGGCAGGGTCTTGCTACGCGCCTGCTTGCGCATGCCGAAACGGTCGCGCGCTCGCGCGCGGCCGGATTCATGGAGTTCTGGAGCGACACGCGCTTTGCCGAGGCACACACGTTCTATCCCCGGCACGGCTATGTGCGCCTCGACGGCGAACGTGCTTTGCGCGACGCGTCGGACAGCTACGAATTCCACTATCGCAAGCTGCTCTAGGACGCTCAGGCGCCGCGGTCGAGCGCTTCCCAGGCCTGCTTCTTGCGGTAGATCGTCGAGGGGCTGATCTCAAGGAAGGCAGCCGCCCGCGGGATGTTCCCGTCGCAGGCCGCGATCGCCGCTTCGATAATTTCGCGCTCGGATATCCAGAGCGGCCGGATTCGCGGCTTGCCGCTGGACGTCGTCGTCGCCGGGTCGTCGTCGACAGCCGCCGCTTTGGCGATTGCCGGAACGCTCGCGCCGCGCGTGTTCTCGCTGATGTGGCGCGGCAGCATGTCGAGCCGGACGGCATCCCCGTCATGCAGCACGACGATCGAGCGCATCACGTTCTCGATCTCGCGCACGTTGCCGGGCCACGAATAGGTCCGCAACGCATATTCGGCATCCGGCGAGATGTCACGGAAGCCCTTGCCCTCGTCCTTGGCGAAGCGCTGCAGCGCATGGCGCGCCAGCAGGACCGCATCGTCCTCGCGTTCGCGCACGGGCGGAAGCTGGACCGGGATCACGTGAAGACGGAAGAAAAGATCTTCACGCAGGCGGCCGAGTTTCACTTCCTGACGCGCCTCGCGCGCGGACGAACAGACGAGCCGGATGTCGGCCGTCTCGCTCGGCCCGCCGCCCATCGGCTCGACGGTTCCGGTCTCAAGGAAGCGCAGCAGCTTGCTCTGCAGGCCGGCATCCATGTCGCCGGCCTCTTCGAGGAAAAGCGTGCCGCCGTTCGCACGAACGAGAGCGCCCTTCTTTTCTTCGGTGGCTCCGGCGAACGCGCCTTTGCGATGTCCGAAAAGCTCGCTCTCGAGCGAATCGCGGGGCAGGGCCGCGCACGAGACCGTCACGAACGGCCCCGCGGCGCGCGTCGAGCGTCGGTGAATGGCGTCGGCGCAGACCTCCTTGCCCGTGCCGCTTTCCCCGCTGACATAGATCGGCGCCTGGCTGGGGGCGGCACTGTCGATGATGCGATAGACGCGCTGCATGGCGAGCGAAGCGCCGACAAAACCGAAATAGCGGTTGCGGCCGAATTCGGACTCGTACGTGTCGACCGCCGTGCGCAGCCGCCGGCGCTCCATGGCATTGCGCATCGTCACGAGCAGCCGGTCGCGGGCGAACGGCTTGACGATGAAATCGAACGCGCCCTCGCGCATCGCCTCGACGGCGACCGTCAGCGTGCCGGTGGCGGTCACGACCAGGGTCTCCAGCGGCAGGCTCTGGCGCCGGATCTCCTTGAGGACGGAAAGTCCGTTCCCGTCGGGCAGGTTGAGGTCGAGGACGACCGCGTCGAACGGCTCGGAACCGAGCAGGCCAAGGGCGCTGGCCACGGTCCCGGCAACCTTCACGCGGTAATCCGCAGAGCGCAGGTACTCTTCGTACAGGGCGGCGGTCGCCTCGGAATCCTCGACGACGAGAATGGCCGGCGACGAGCGGGTTGCCGCCTTGATTTCGCTTGCTGTGGGTAAAACTTCCGTCATCGCTCCAAGTATGTCCGGGCCGGACCCGCATAGGCAAGCGGTTAACGGCCCCGTGTTACGCCACAAAGGGCTTCCATTGCAAATTTGCGCCGACTAAGGTCTGGGCAACAAGAATAGATCGAACAGGGCGAAGTCCGAAACGGAGCTTAGGCGGGGCCGCACGGGTGGAGTATTTTCTACAGCAGTTGATCAACGGACTGACGCTTGGTGCGATCTACGGCCTGATCGCGATCGGTTACACGATGGTCTACGGGATCATCGGCATGATCAATTTCGCGCACGGCGAAGTCTACATGATCGGCGCGTTCATTTCGGTCATCACGTTCACGATTCTCGGCCCCTTCGGTTTCGCCAGTCCCGTCCTCGCGATCATCATCGTGCTGATCGTGGCGCTCGTTTTCACGTCGGTCTATGGCTGGACGATTGAACGGATCGCCTACCGCCCGCTGCGCGGATCGTTCCGGCTTGCACCGCTGATTTCCGCCATCGGCGTGTCGATCTTCCTGCAGAACTACGTCCACATGCTGCAGGGCGCCAAGATGAAGCCGGTCCAGCCCGTGGTGCGCGGTGGATTCGTGCTGGCGGAGGATGCCGGTTTCGTCGTCCAGATAACCTACCTCCAGATCGGCATCATCGCCGCCACGCTCGTGCTGATGGCCGGTTTCACGCTGCTGATCCAGCGCACGTCGCTCGGCCGCTCGCAGCGCGCGTGCGAGCAGGACCGCAAGATGGCGGCGCTGCTGGGCGTCGACGTCGACCGGACGATTTCGCTCACCTTCGTGATGGGAGCCGCACTTGCGGCCGTCGCCGGCCTGATCTTCACGCTCTATTACGGAGCCGTCGATTTCTTCATCGGCTTCCTTGCCGGCCTCAAGGCGTTCACCGCCGCGGTGCTCGGCGGCATCGGTTCGCTTCCCGGCGCGATGCTCGGCGGCGTGCTGATCGGGCTCATTGAGGCGTTCTGGTCGGCCCATTTCCCGATTGCCTATAAGGACGTCGCGGTTTTCGGCATTCTCGTTGTCGTCCTAATTTTCCGTCCCACCGGCCTTCTCGGCCGGCCGGACATCGAGAAGGTCTGAGCGCATGGGTCGGCCGAAATTCGGCAGTGCGCTTATCGAAGCCGGACTGGCGGCCCTCGTGGCACTGCTGCTGGCGGTTCCGCTGATCGGTTTCAGACTTACCGAGAGCTTGCAGGGCCTCGGCATCGAGACTCGCTTCGACTGGGTTGCGTGGGGCGTCGGTGTCGTTTTCTTCGGACGCCTTGGCCTTGCGATGTCGCGCGGGTCGCGTGGCGACCTGCTCGGCCGCCTTCCGTCCATGCCGAAGGCGCCTGCAGGTACGGGCAAGTTCGTGGCCGGGGCGATGCTGGTGCTGGCGTTCGTGATGCCGTTCCTGCCGATCGCGGACCGCTACATGGTCGAGATCGCGATCACCGTCCTGATCTACGTGATGCTCGGTTGGGGCCTCAACATCGTCGTCGGTCTCGCAGGCCTGCTGGATCTCGGCTATGTCGCGTTCTATGCGGTGGGCGCCTATACCTATGCGCTGCTGGCGATCAATTTCGACCTGTCGTTCTGGATCTGCCTGCCGATCGCCGGCGTGCTGGCCGCGATGTTCGGGGTCCTTCTCGGATTTCCCGTCCTGCGGCTGCGAGGCGACTATCTTGCGATCGTCACGCTCGGCTTCGGCGAGATGATCCGCATCATCCTCCTGAACTGGAAGGATTTCTCCGGCGGCCCCAACGGCATCACGTCGATCCCGCGTCCCGATTTCTTCGGCTTTCCGTTCGCACGCGAGGGCGAGCCCGGGCAGACGACGTTCCACGAGCTCTTCGGTCTCGAGTTCAGTCCGATGCATCGGATCGTGTTCCTCTATTATCTGATCCTCGGGCTTGCGCTGCTGACGAACGCCTTCACGCTACGCATGCGCAAACTGCCGGTCGGACGCGCCTGGGAAGCGCTGCGCGAAGACGAAATCGCCTGCCGGGCACTCGGAATCAATCCGACCAACGTCAAGCTGTCGGCCTTTGCGCTTGGCGCCATGTTCGGCGGCTTCGCGGGTGCGTTTTTCGCCACACGCCAGGGCTTCATCAGCCCTGAGAGCTTCTCGTTCATCGAAAGTGCGGTCATCCTCGCGATCGTCGTTCTCGGCGGCATGGGCAGCCAGATGGGCGTGGTGATCGCCGCGGCATTCCTCATTCTCGTCCCCGAACTGCTGCGCGACTTCTCGCAGTACCGGATGGTCCTGTTCGGCATGGCGATGGTCCTGATCATGCTGTGGCGCCCGCAGGGTCTCGTCGCGCACCGTGCACCCAGTGCCAGGCTCGAGGCAGGTACATGAGCCTGCTGAGCGTCGATCACCTGACGATCCGGTTTGGCGGCCTCGTTGCCGTCGATGACGTCAGTTTTGCGGCGGAAGACCAGCGCATTACTGCCATCATCGGCCCGAACGGTGCGGGCAAGACGACCGTGTTCAATTGCCTCACGGGGTTCTACAAGCCCGACGTCGGCCGCATGCGATTGGCCAAGGACGGCCACGAATGGCTGCTCGAGCGCATGGAAGGCTTTCGGATCGCCAAGTACGCAGGCGTTGCGCGCACGTTCCAGAACATCCGACTGTTTCCGAAGATGTCGGTGCTTGAGAATCTGCTCGTGGCGCAACACAATGTGCTGCAGGGCGCATCCGCTTTCTCGATCGCGGGTCTTCTCGGGCTTGCCCGATATCGCAATGCCGAACGTGCGGCGATCGAACGCGCACGCCTGTGGCTGGACCGGATCGGCATGATCCATCTGGCGAACGACGATGCCGGAAGCCTGCCCTACGGCGCACAGCGCCGCCTCGAGATCGCGCGCGCCATGTGTACGGGGCCGCGCCTGCTGTGCCTCGACGAACCGGCTGCCGGGCTCAATCCTGCGGAATCGGCGGCACTTGCCACGCTGGTCCGGCGCATCCGCGACGAAGACAAGATCGCGATCCTGCTGATCGAGCACGACATGAGCGTCGTGATGGAAATCTCCGACCGCATTGTCGTTCTCGATCACGGGCGCAAAATCGCCGAAGGGACGCCCGACAAGGTGCGCGACGATCCGGAAGTCATCCGTGCCTATCTGGGGGCGGCCGAAGACGAGGTCGCATCGCAATGACCGTGCAGCCGCTGCTTTCCGTCCAGGACGTCAAGGCGAACTACGGGCCGGTCGAAGCGTTGCGCGGCGTGTCGCTCGATGTCTATCCGGGCGAGATCGTGGCGCTCATCGGTGCAAACGGTGCCGGCAAGTCAACACTGCTGATGACGATCTGTGGCGATCCGCGGGCCAGTGCCGGTCGCGTCATGTACGACGGCAAGGACATCACGCATACGCCGCTGCACGAGATGGTGCGGCTCGGCATCGCGCAGTCGCCCGAAGGGCGGCGGATATTCCCGCGCATGAGCGTCATCGAAAACCTGCAGATGGGCGCGTTTGCCGGCGATCCGGCGAATTTCGAAAGCGACCTCGATCGCGTGCTGCGGCTGTTCCCGCGTCTGGCGGAGCGTCGCGACCAGCGTGCCGGCACGATGTCGGGCGGCGAACAGCAGATGCTTGCGATCGGCCGTGCCCTTATGAGCCGGCCGCGACTTTTGCTGCTCGACGAGCCGTCGCTGGGGCTTGCCCCCTTGCTCGTCGCGCAGATTTTCGCGACCATCAAGCAGATCAACCGCGGCGAGGGCGTGACGGTCCTTCTGGTCGAGCAGAACGCCTACCACGCGTTGCGGCTTGCCAATCGCGGCTATGTACTCGTCAATGGATCGATCCGGATGAGCGGGGCAGGGAACGAACTGCTGGCCAATCCGGATGTCCAGAAGGCGTATCTGGCCGGAGGCCATCACTGATGGAGATGGGCGGATGCTCGGCATGACCGGCAGCGACATGGCGGAGTTCGTCTTCATGACGCTCGTCCTGTTTGGCGGGGCCGGCTTCCTGATGGGGCAGGCGCTGGCGCAGACATGGCGCC
Organism: uncultured Azospirillum sp.; assembly: GCA_964416335.1. GTDB lineage: Bacteria > Pseudomonadota > Alphaproteobacteria > CACIAM-22H2 > CACIAM-22H2 > Tagaea. Next base: position 77,624 of record CAYQDN010000014.1, on the reverse strand, counting down.
CGTGGTGGCATTCGCTGCTCTATGCCGTATTACTTGCGGCGGCGAACCGATTCCTGTCCTATTCGCTGTTCGGCGGCAGCCTTCGCGCGATCGGACTTTTCCTGCTGGATTTTGCTATTGTCGGCGCTCTGGCACTGGTTGCATATCGGGTCACGCGGGCACGTACGATGACGCGGCAGTATCCATGGCTCTACGAGCCCGATGGGGTTTTCAGCTGGCGGACGCGCAATGCGCCCGCCAGCGCGTCTGGCGCCGGGTCCCAGGACCGGCTCGGGCATTAATGCGCACTTGGGGTTTCACTTACAGGGAGAGCTAAAATGTCGATGAAGCGTAGAGATCTTATCAAGGCGGGCGCCGGTGCGGCGGTGTTCGTGGCCGTTTCGCCCTCGATCGTGCGCGCCCAGGCAGGCGACCTCACGATCGGTTGCGCCGGTCCGTTCACGGGCCCGAACGCTGCGTACGGCGAACAGCTGAAGCGTGGCTTCAACATGGCGATCGCCGACATCAACGCTGCCGGCGGCGTGCTCGGCAAGAAGCTTGCCGGCGTGTTCGAAGACGACGCGTCGGATCCCAACCAGGCGCGCGCGGCGGCAAACCGCCTCGCGGGCAAGAAGGTTCCGTTCGTGCTCGGCCACTTCAACTCGTCCTGCTCGATCCCGGCCTCGGAAGTGTACGCCGAGGAAGGCGTCCTGCAGATCACGCCGGCGTCGACCAATCCGCGCCTGACCGATCGCGGCGCGAAGTTCAAGAACGTGTTCCGCACGTGCGGCCGCGACGACCAGCAGGGCGCGATCGCCGGCAACTGGCTTGCCGACAAGTACAAGGGCAAGGCCGTCGCCGTCATCCACGACAAGACGACCTATGGCCAGGGCCTCGCCGACGAGACCAAGAAGGCGATGAACGCCAAGGGTCTCGCCGAGAAGCTCTATGACGGTGTTGCCGTCGGCGACAAGGACTTCACGGCGCTCATCACGCGCATGAAGAGCCAGGGCGTCGAAGCGATCTACTTCGGCGGCCTGCACACCGAAGCAGCCCTTCTCGTGCGCCAGGCGCGCGAACAGGGTCTCGGCGCGCAGCTCGTCTCCGGCGACGGCATCGTGACGGCCGAATTCGGGTCGATCGCGGGCAAGGCGTCGGACGGCGTGATCATGACCTTCGACAGCGACCCGAAGAAGTCCCCGGCCGCCAAGCAGGTCGTCGCGCAGTTCGTGAAGGAGAACTACGATCCGGAAGGCTACACGCTGCTTTCGTATGCCGGCGTGCAGGTCTTCGCGGGTGCTGCCAAGGCCGCCAACGGCACGGGCGTCAACGCGCTCGTGGCGAACATGCACGGCAAGGCCTTCGACACAGTCATCGGCAAGCTGACCTACGACACCAAGGGCGACCTCACGCAGCCCAACTACGTCTTCTACATCTGGAAGGACGGCAAGTACGCCGAGATGTAATCGACGAAGCGTTTGTAGCCGCCGGCCTCTTCCCAGGGGCCGGCGGTTTCTTTTTGTCCGGATTCCGGCGATATCGCGCTGCAGCAAGATCCGTGATCGTCCGGCCTTCGAGCTACGGAGGCCCGCACCGCCTTGACAAGGTCGTGCACCTGATATGACACTTTGATTACGAAGAATTCTCCGTGCGGTCATGCGCATCAGCTGGTGCGCCGAAGCTTCACGAGACGGAAACAAATGGGTCAACAAGGGCCCGATAAAAAGGCCGGCCCATCCGGTCCAAAAAGGGAGATGTCGCCATGAAGACGTCAAGAATGCTGTCCGCGGTTCTGCTTGCCGGCACGATGCTGGTCGGTTCGACGGCTGCCAGCTATGCCGAAGAAGTCGTCGTCAAGCTCTGGGCGCGTGCCGATCGATCCGGTCCGCTGCGCGCCGGCAATATCGTGGCGGCCGCCGAAGCCCTCAATCTGGCGCTCAAGGCGGCCGGATCCGACAAGACCGTGAAGGTCGACGTGTTCGAGGGGCCGGCGACCGGCTACGACGCGGACGCACTCGACATCCTCAAGGCTTTCGCGGTCGATCGCGGACCGGACGTCTATGTTGCCGCGCACGAATGGGTCGGGGAGTTCGCCAAGTCCGGCTATGCGATGAATCTCGAAGCGTTCGTCAAGAAGAACGACTGGGCCTTCGCCGATGTAATTCCGGTGCTGTGGGAGTCGACCAAGTATCAGGGCAAGGTCCATGCGATCCCGCAGGATTCCGAAATCCGCATGTTCTTCTACAACAAGGACATGCTGCGCAAGATCGGCAAGAGCGAGGATTTCGTGAATGGCCTGCCCGCGATGGTCGAGAAGGGCGAGTTCACGATGCAGGACCTGTCGAACCTCGCCAAGGAGGTCGTCGACAAGGGGGCTGCCCAGATGGGCATGGTCCATCGCCCGAATGCCGGACCCGACTATCTGATGAACTTCGCCTCTTTCGGCGCCAAGTGGGTGGACGAGAAGACCGGCCAGCTCCTGCTGCCGAAGGCCGAGATCCGCAAGGGGCTCGAGTGGTTTGCCTGGAACGCGAACAACGGCGTGACGCCGAAGAACAACACGGCGATGTCGTGGGACGAGATCCAGGGCGCGTTCAAGTCGGAGAAGGCATTCATCTATCACCAGGGCGTCTGGGCGGTCGGCGAATGGATGCTGGGTGATGCCAAAGGCGGCAACTGGCCCAAGGACGCGGCGGGCTACTTCAAGAAGATCGGCTGGCTGCATGCGCCTGCTGCAGTCAAGGGCGGCCAGCCTGCCAACCTGTCGCACCCGATCGTCTATATCGTCAATCCGAAGTCGAAGAACGCCGAACTGGCGGCGACTCTGGTGGCCTACGCTTCGCTGCCGTACTTCAACACCAAGCATGCGGTGACGACGGCTCACACGGCCATCCTGAACGGTCAGGGCAGCATGCCGGACTATGCCAGCGCGTGGTACCTGTCGGCGGCTACGCCGATGCTGGCGCGTTCGACCTTCATCCCGAACCATCCCGAGTTCGGGCGTTACAACAGTATCCTGTTCAAGGCGCTCCAGGGCGTCGAGACGGGGCGCCTCACGCCGGCCAAGGCCATCGAGTTCCTCGAGGACGAGATGACCAACGAGCTGAAGGGTGCCGTGAAGATCGTCGACAAGCTCGGCTGAGCGGACGGAAAGCCCGCGCACAATGCCGAGCATCGGCTCCTCCGTGCGGCGGAAGGTCGACCGGGTCCTCTTCCTGGGCCCGGCGACCTTTCTGCTGCTTGCATTCTTCATGTTGCCGGTCGTCGTCGATATCGGCCTCGCCTTCACCGACATGAGCCGGAATCTCCAGGTCACGGGGATGACGACGGCGAACTTCGCGCGGATGTTCGGCGGCGACTCGCGTCTGGCAAGCGTCATGCTGGTTACGCTCGGCTACGTGCTCGGCACGCTCGCGATCTTCAACGTCTCCTATGGCCTGCTGCTCGCACTCGTCACGACGTCGCTGCCGGACCAGACCGGTGCCTTCTTTCGGGCGATCTGGTTCCTGCCGCGCATGAGTCCTTCGGTCGTCTACGCGCTGCTGTGGTCGTGGGTGATTGCGCCCACCGACTACGGTCTCCTCAACCAGGCATTGGCCTTTTTCGGAATCGCGGCACTCGACCTCAAGAGCGATGCCCCGATGCTGGTCATCCTGCTGGCCAACGGTTTCATCGGCGCGTCGTTTGGCATGATCATCTTCACCAGCGCCATCCGCTCGATTCCGCAGCATCTGTTCCATGCGGCGCGGGTGGACGGAGCAGGCGGATTCGCAATCATCCGCCACATCACGCTGCCGGCGATCCGCTGGCAGCTGAGCTTTGTGACGATCTACCAGGCCTTGGCGCTGCTCGTGAGCTTCGAATACATCTGGCTGATTACCAATGGCGGTCCGTTCTTCGACACGACCGTCTACGCGCTCTATGTCTACCGCCGCGCGTTCGAGAACGGCCAATACGCCTATGGCGCTGCCCTTTCGCTCGGTCTCGTGGTCGCGGGTACGATCGTCTCGCTTGTCCTTTGGCGCTTCTTCGACATGCGCGCCCTTCTCCAAAAACCGCGCATCGAGGTCACATGAGCGCCGTCTCCACGGACACCCGGCCGGACTGGGGCGCGCTCGTCTCGCGCGCCCGTACGCGACGACGCGTGACGACTGCGTTCCTCTACACGATCCTCATCCTGGGCTCGCTGCCGATCGTCGTCCCCTATCTCTGGCTGGTCACCGTCGCTGTCTCCGGCCGGACGGGAACATCGACGGTCGTGCTCTGGCGTACGCTCGCTGTCGCAATGCCAGCACTCGTGCTGTGGTCGATGTTCAGGCTCGCCATCGACGACGTGCGTCGCTTGCGTCTTTTCGAGTGGACGTTGGGCGCCGTAACGTTACTGGCGCTTGCAGCGATTACCGGCCCCTATCTCCACACCGACAATTTCCGGTTCCTGTGGAACGCGAATATCGCCGACGACCTGAAAGGGCTCGGCGGCGTCGGGAACCGCTATCCCAGCGTCTGGCTTGCCTTCCGGAACTCCCTCAGCCTTGCCCTCGTCCAGATGGCGCTTGTCGTGATCACCAGCACGTTTGCCGGCTACTATCTTTCCCGGTTCGACTTCAAGGGGAGGGGCGGCTACCTCAAGGGCCTGTTGGTCCTGCACGCCTTCCCGGCGATGTCGCTGATCATCCCGATCTTCCTGATGATGTACTGGATCGGCCTGCTCGACACGCTGACCGGCGTCGTTCTCGTCATCGTGGCGCTGGAGCTTCCATTCGCCATTTTCGTGATGAAGGGATTTTTCGACGCCGTTCCCTGGGACATCGAGATGAGTGCCATGACCGATGGCGCATCCCGCCGGCAGGCGTTCTTCATGGTCGTTCTGCCGCAGGTCAAAGTCGGGATGATTGCAGTCGGCGTTTTCGCGTTCCTTCGCGGCTGGGAGGAATACGTCTTCGTCCGCACGCTGCTCTTCGAGAAGGCGAACTGGACGATGAGCCTTTTCCTCTTCTGGATGTACGACGACGTGATGGGGACGGACTATGCGATGGTATCGGCGGTCGGCGTGTTCTACGTGCTGCCGTCGGTCGTCCTCTACACGTTGTGCCAGAAATACCTGACGCAGATGTCGGTCGGCGGCATCAAGGGCTGACAAGATGGCAAAAATAGAACTCAAGGGTGTTGCGAAGCGCTGGGGCGATGTGGCGGCGGTCGAGCCGACGGATCTCTCGATCGGGGACGGTGAATTCGTCGCCATTCTCGGGCCTTCCGGCTGCGGGAAATCGACGACGCTGTTCATGCTTGCCGGCATCTACACGCCGAGCGACGGCGACATCCTGTTCGACGGGCAACGCGTCAACGATGTCGAGGCGCGCGACCGCAACGTCGGAATCGTATTCCAGTCCTACGCGCTCTATCCGAACATGACCGTGCGCGACAACATCCGCTTCCCGCTGCGATTCAAGGACGTCGCGGACAATGTCGCGGCCACGCGCGTCGAAGAATCGGCCCGCCTTGTCCAGGTGCACGAGCTGCTCGAGCGCAAGCCCGGCCAGCTGTCGGGCGGCCAGCAGCAGCGCGTGGCGCTCGCACGCGCGCTGATCAAGGAGCCGCAGCTTCTCCTGCTCGACGAACCGCTCTCGAATCTCGATGCGTCGCTGCGCTTGACGATGCGCAGCGAGATCCGCGGCCTGCAGCGCAAGCTCGGCGTGACGACGCTGCTGGTCACGCACGACCAGATCGAGGCCACGACGATGGCCGACCGCGTCATCTGCATGAGCCGCGGCCGCATCGAGCAGATCGGCACGGCCGACGACCTCTATCATCGGCCGGACAGCCTGTTCGTCGCGGGTTTCATCGGTTCGCCGCCGATCAACCTGTTCGACGGTACGCTCGCCGCCGGCACGCTGCGCGTCGGGGGAGCGTCGCTGCGGGTCACGGGTGCCGGCGACGGGAAATGCGTTCTCGGACTCCGGCCGGAAGCGATCGGTCTTGGCACGGGTCCGTTCCGCGGCAAAGTGCACGATTTCGAGCCGCATGGACGCGAGACGATCTACCATCTTGATTCGCCATTCGGAACGCTTCGGGTTCTCGAACCGGGCGCACAGGCCCGGTTCAAGATCGGCGATTCGCTTTCGTTCAATCTTTCGGGCGGGCTGCTTTTCAATTCGGAAACGTCCCGGCGGATCGGAACGGCGAAGATCGATCCGGTGCCATGACGAAGCCGGTTCCGCGGCTCAAATGGCACATGCTGCGCCGTCGAAAATCAGACCCGGGGCATCTGCGCGCGAATCTTGCGGCCGCACTTGAGGCCGGGGCTGCATGTGAAGTCGATATCCAGTTCACGGCCGACGGCCACGCATTCTGCCTGCATGACCGGACGCTCGACCGGGAAACGACGGGGACGGGACCGGCGGCGGCATTGCGGCGCTCGGAGATCGAGGCGCTGCGCCAGCGCGCGCCGGATGGCGTGCCGGTTGATTCCGCCCCCCTGTTCCTCGACGAGGTCGCCGAGGCCGTGCGCCGCTTCGGGCGGGCCGATGGCGGGCTCGTGCAACTCGACGTCAAGGCGCCCATCGACGCATTCGACGACGCGACGCTCGGACGGATGACCCGGTCGATCGGCGATGCGGCACACCGGTTCGTCGCAGGTGCCTGCGATTGGCGGATGCCGACGCGCCTTGCTGCCGGAATTCCGGGGATGAAGGCCGGGTTCGACCCGCTCGATTTCTATCCGCGGACGTTGCCCGAAGATGCCGACGCCTATCGTGCGCTTGCCGCGAAGACCGTCGCGACGGCACCGGATGCCGCAATCTACTATCTGGAAGCGAATCTCGTCCTCGGCGGACTGGACGCAGGCGTGAACCTGATCGATGCAGTAAGACAGAATGGTGCGGAAGTCGATGTCTGGACGGTCGACGCCGACCGGTCGGGTTTGCGCGACCTGCTTGCCCGTCTGGTTCGTGCCGGCTGTACCCAGGTCACGAGCAACGATCCGGACAAGCTCCGGCCGCTCCTTGAGGAAATCGCAGCATGCGCGTGACGAAGACGACCGACCGCCTTATTCCACCGACCGTCGAGGCGCGCCAGGCGATCATCGACGCGCCGGTCGTTGCCGATAGCTTCCGGCATGCATTCGATGCCAGCCCGGTCCTGCACGAGATCGAGGTGCGTGCGCCGAATTCGCCACGAACGCTGGGCAAGCGCGCGCGGATCGCGTTCTGGAATGCCGAGCGTCTCAAATACGAGGCGCCGTCGGCAGCGCTGCTGGGTGGGCTGGGTGCGGATGTGCTGATGCTTTGCGAGCTTGATCTCGGGATGGTCCGCTCGCAGGACCGCCATACGATCCGCGATCTCGCGGATTCGCTCGGGCAGGGCTACGTCTTCGGCGTCGAGTTCATCGAGCTCGGGCTCGGCGACCTGCGCGAGCGCAAGACGTTTGCAGGAATGCCGAACCGGTCGGGCCTGCATGGCGGCGGCTTCGTGTCGGGTGCGGCATTGACGCGCCCGACGCTGGTCCGGCTTGAAACGTCCGGCCGATGGTTCGACGGCGCCTTCCACGAGCGGCGCGTGGGCGGACGCATCGCGATGCTGGCCGAGATCCGGCTGGATGGTGCGAGAGTCCTGCTCGCATCCGTCCACTACGAGAGCCATACCGGCCCAGCGGACCGCTTGCTGCAGACGCAAGAGATGATCGACGAGATCGACGCGCATGCGCCAGGAGTGCCGGTCCTGATCGGCGGCGATTTCAACACCAGCACGTTCGAGCGCGTGGACAAGGGCGAAAAGACCCACGTTGCGCGCGCACTTGCCGTGGACCCGACACGGCTCGTGGCGCCGATGGCCTACGAGCCGATGTTCGATCTGCTGCAGCGCAAGGGCTTCGACTGGAATACCTGCAACGTGCCGCTTGCCCCGACGCAGCGCACCCGCCCCGACGGAACCCCGGAGCCGCCCTTCGGAAAGATCGACTGGCTGTTCTCGCGCGGCCTTGTCTGCTGCGAACCGGCGATCATCGCCGCAGTCGACGCCAGGGGTGTTGCGATTTCCGACCACGAAGTGCTTGCTGTAACGATTGAAGCCGGGTGAGGGCGCGCTGATGAATTACATCCCGCTTGCGTCGTCTGCCGGACGGTTCCACGTCTGCGCGCATCGAGGACACAGCATCGGCGCGCCTGAGAATACGCTGGCAGCGATCGAGGCGGCGGCGGCGCACGGCGCCACCGTCTGCGAGATCGATGTCGTCCTGACGCACGACGACGAGATCGTGCTCCTGCACGACGAAATCCTCGACCGAACCACGGATGGGCGCGGCCGCGTGGCCGATCGTGGTCTTGCCGAGATAAAGAGGCTCGATGCTGGCGCTTGGTTCGATCCGAAATTCGCCGGAACGCGCGTCCCGACGCTTGCCGAAGCGCTGCTCGCCGCACGCCGGTTCGGGCTCGGCACGCTCGTCGAGATCAAGGAGCGCCAACGGCCCGACCGGATGATCGAGCGGTTGGGTGCGGTGCTCGGTTCGCTCGGTGCGGTTGGTGAAGTGCTGGTGATCTCATTCGATCATCCGACGCTCCTTCGTGCGCGTGCGCGCATTCCGGACCTGCGAACGGAAATCATCACGCATGCGCGTCACGTCGATCCGGTTGCCGTCGCGCGCAATGCCGGTGCTGCATCCGTGGCGATCGAGACGGATATGTTCCATGCCGACGACGCGCTTGCCCTGCACGCCGCCGGCATTGCTGTACGTGTGACTTTGCCGCGTCCCGAACGGATCGCCGCTCGGCTGGCATATGGGCTCGACATCGAAGGACCGATCCGGGCGGCCCTCGCCGAAGGCCTCATCGACGTCCTGGCCGGTGACGACACGCGGCATGTCGAGTCGCTCGTCCGGGCCCATGCGCCCGCAATGCTCCGGCGATCCTAGCCGCGTCGGGCGCAGATCGGATTTCAACATAAGATATTGTATTTATTGATAATAATTACTTTTTGAATGTGCCTCGGGCAAGTCACCCCAGATTAGTTTTCGGCCGGACGCCGGGCGTCACAAAACGGCAATACCCCTTTGTTAGGAAGAGGCGTCGCCGCCGGTTCCCATCGGCGGCGCCCCGAACAAAGGAGACCCCCTCGTGAAAATTTTTAGGATTGTCCTGACGGCGCTGGCCCTGGCGGCCCCATCGTTCGCCGTCTTAGCGGCCGATATTTCCGGCGCAGGCGCGACGTTCCCGTATCCGATCTATGCGAAGTGGGCCGACGCCTACAAGAAGGAGACCGGCATCGGCCTCAACTACCAGTCGATCGGGTCGGGCGGCGGCATCAAGCAGATCAAGGCCAAGACGGTCACGTTCGGCGCGACGGACGCACCGTTGCCCGGCAACGAACTCGACGAGTCCGGTCTCGCCCAGTTCCCGATGGTCATGGGTGGCATCGTGCCGGTCGTCAATCTTGACGGCATCAAGCCCGGTGAACTCCTGATCGACGGTCCGACGCTCGCCAAGATGTATCTTGGCGACATCAAGAAGTGGGACGATCCGGCGATCGCCAAGCTCAATCCCGGTGTGAAGCTGCCTTCGCAGGCGATCGCACTCGTCTACCGCTCCGACGGATCGGGCACCACGTTCAACTTCACCTTCTACCTTTCCGACGTCAGTCCGGATTGGAAGAGCAAGGTCGGCACAAACACGTCGGTCCAGTGGCCGGCGGGTATCGGTGCCAAGGGGAACGAAGGCGTCTCGGTGAATGTCGCGCAGACGAAGGGCGGGCTCGGCTATGTCGAATACGCTTATGCCAAGCAGAACAAATTGACCTACACGAAGATGCTGAACAAATCGGGCAAGTCGGTTTCCCCGACCGCAGAAGCGTTCCAGGCTGCCGCCGCGAATGCCGATTGGAAGTCGCAGCCGGGTTACGGCGTTATTCTCGCCAATCAGCCGGGCGATGGCTCTTGGCCGATGACCGCCGCCACATGGATCCTGATCTACAAGAAGCCGGCCGATGCCGTGGCCACCCAGGAAGCGCTGAAGTTCTTCTCCTGGGCCTACTCGAAGGGCCAAAGCATGGCCGTCGATCTCGACTACGTTCCGATGCCAGCGAAGGTCTCGGCGGATGTCCTCAACATGTGGATTTCCGAGATCAAGGATGCCGGTGGCAAACCGCTCCTTGCCCTGACGAACTGAGTAGCCTGCCGTATCGCAAGCGTCGGGGTGGCCCGCTTGGCGCCACCCCGATAGCGCGCAAGATGAAATCAACCGGCTTTGGCGAGGCAAGATAGCGTGGCTCAGGCAGTGTTAAACAGCGCAGTTATGGGCGACATCCAGGCGATCGAGCGTGCGGCAGCGCTGAAGCGACTCCGGTTGGGCGATACGGCCTTCCGGATTCTGACGCAAGTTGCCGTCTATGTGGTCCTGGCCCTTCTGAGCGGCGTGATTCTCTCGTTGATCATCGGCGCAACGCCGGCATTCAAGGCCTTTGGCCTGTCGTTCTTCGTCGACGAAGTCTGGAACCCGGTAACCGAGAAATTCGGCGCATTGGCGCCAATTCACGGCACGCTGGTCACCTCGGCGATCGCGATGGTCATCGCTGTTCCAATCGGCATCATGGTCGCCTTCTTCTTGACCGAACTCTGCCCGAAGATTCTCCGCCGGCCCATCGCAATGGCGATCGAGCTTCTGGCCGGTGTTCCGAGCATCATTTACGGCATCTGGGGATTGTTCGTCTTCGCGCCCTTCCTGCAGAAATACGTACAGCCCGGATTGATCGACCTGTTCGACGGCCTTCCGGTTTTTTCGACCCTGTTCGCAGGACCGCCTTACGGGATCGGCGTCCTGACGGCCGGCCTCATCCTCGCGATCATGGTGCTGCCTTTCATTACGGCGATTTCGACCGACGTATTTGACGCGGTTCCGCCGGTGGTCAAGGAAGCCGCCTACGGGCTTGGATGCACGACCTGGGAGGTTTTCAAATCTGTCGTGCTCCCGTACACGCGGGTTGGCGTCATCGGCGGCGTAATGCTCGGCCTGGGACGGGCCCTCGGTGAAACGATGGCCGTCACGTTCGTGATCGGGAACGCGCACAGGATATCCGGCTCGATCCTTGCGCCCGGCACGACGATTTCAGCGTCCATCGCGAACGAGTTCACGGAAGCCGTCGGCGACCTCTACACCTCGTCGCTTGTAGCACTCGGCCTGATCCTCTTTGTCATCACCTTCACGGTATTGGCGTTCGCGCGATATCTGCTGTCGCGTATCGAACGGAAGGCGAGCTAGAGCATGGCCACTACTCCCCAGAACCCGATCTACAGCCGGCGGCGCGCCGTCAACAAGCTCGCGACGGCGTTGGCCTATGCGGCGACTGCGTTCGGCTTGGGCTGGATCGCGCTCATTCTCGCCGTGCTGTTCTACAACGGCTTTGGCGGCCTCTCGCTTTCGGTCTTCACGGAGATGACGCCGCCGCCCGGTGCAGCCGGCGGCCTTCTCAACGCCATCGCCGGCAGTCTCGTCATGACGGTCCTTGCGGTGCTGATCGGCACGCCAATCGGGATACTCGCCGGCACTTATCTTGCGGAGTATGGCCGGCACGGGAAACTCGCGACGGTCGTGCGGTTCATCAATGATATCCTTCTCAGCGCGCCGTCTGTCGTGGTCGGGCTTTTCGTCTATGAAGTCATGGTTGCCCCGATGGGGCATTTTTCCGGATACGCCGGTTCTGTCGCCCTGGCGGTCATTGTCATCCCGGTCGTCGTCCGCACGACCGAAGACATGCTGACGTTGGTGCCGAATACGCTTCGCGAAGCGGCGGCATCGATCGGATTGCCGCGCGCACACATGATCGTCCGGATTGCCTACCGCGCAGCCCGTGCAGGCATCGTGACGGGCATTCTGCTAGCCGTCGCGCGGATCAGCGGCGAAACGGCACCGCTGCTGTTCACCGCACTCAACAACCAGTTCTGGAGCCTCAACATGGGCGCTCCCATGCCGAGCCTTCCGGTCGTTATCTTCCAGTTCGCGCTGTCGCCTTACGAAGAATGGCAGAAGCTTGCATGGACCGGCGCACTTCTGATCACGATCGCCGTGCTGTCGCTGAGCATTGTTGCCCGCTCTCTTACCAAGAGAAAATCGTCATGAACTTGGCATCTCCGGCCACCTCCGCGCCCGCCACCACCCCTGCCTGGCCCGCAAAAGGCAATACGCTGCCAGCGCTCAGCACTTCCATGGGAATGTCCAAGAAGATCGAAATCCGCAATCTTGAATTCTTCTACGGCGATTCCCGCGCTCTGAAGGGGATCAATCTTCCGCTCTATGCCAACAGAGCGACGGCGTTCATCGGGCCATCGGGCTGCGGGAAATCCACCCTGCTGCGCGTCCTTAACCGGATGTATGATCTCTATCCAGGGCAGCACGCGACCGGCGAGGTGCTTCTCGACGGCGAGAATCTCCTGTCACCGCGTCAGGACATCAACCTGCTCCGGGCACGGATCGGCATGGTTTTCCAGAAACCGACGCCGTTCCCGATGTCTATCTACGAGAACATTGCTTTCGGTATCCGTCTCTACGAAAACCTGCCTCGCGCCGAAATCGATGCCCGGGTCGAGATGGCGCTCCGGCGTGCGGCTCTCTGGGATGAGGTAAAGGACAAGCTAGGTACGACGGGATTGGACCTCTCGGGCGGGCAGCAGCAGCGCTTGTGCATCGCCCGAACGGTGGCCGTACGGCCGGAAGTGATCCTCTTCGACGAGCCCTGCTCGGCACTCGACCCAATCTCGACGGCGAAGATCGAAGAGTTGATCGACGAACTGAAGCGGGACTACACGATCATTATCGTGACGCACAACATGCAGCAGGCCGCTCGCGTCTCTGACTTCACGACATTCATGTATCTTGGGGATGTCGTCGAATTCGGACAAACGGCAGAGATGTTCACCTCGCCCAAGGAGAAGCGGACCCAGGATTACATCACCGGAAGGTTCGGGTGAGACGGTTGACTTTGGACGCGGGCACCGATTGGGCCAGAATGGCGCCCGCGGTCTCGGGTATCCCTGTGCGGCTAGAGGTATAGACAATGGCGAGCGAACACATCGTGAAGTCCTACGACGACGAGCTGAAGCGTCTGACCAACCTGCTCGCGCGCATGGGCGGCCTGGTTGAGACGCAGATCGCGACCGCGATTCAGGCCGTTATCCAGCGCGATGCCGAGCTGGCGGCATCCGTCGTCAGTGCGGATGTTCGCGTGGACGATCTCGAGCGCGAGATCGATGACCAGGTGCTGCGGGTGATGGCGCTTCGCCAACCGGTCGCAAGCGATCTGCGGCTCGTGCTCGGCGCGCTGCGCATCGGCGCCGATCTTGAGCGGGCGGCTGACTATGCCAAGAACGTCGCGAAACGCGCGAGCGTTCTGGCGCAGGTACCGCCGCTTCGCCCTATCCATTCGATCCCGCGCATGGGGGCGATGGTCCGGGAGATGCTGAAGGACGTTCTCGATGCTTTCGCGTCCCACGACGTAACCAAGGCCATTTCCGTCTGGAACCGCGACGAGGAACTGGACGAAATGTATTCGTCCCTGTTTCGCGAGCTTCTGACCTACATGATGGAGGATCCGCGAAACATTTCGGGCTCGACGCATCTTCTTTTCATCGCGAAGAACATCGAGCGGATCGGCGATCACACGACGAATATCGCGGAGACCATCCATTTCCTTGTTCGCGGCGTGCCGCTCCGGGAGGCGCGCCCGAAGGGCGATGCATCCAACTTTGCCGTCGTTTCGGCAGAGCCAAAGCAGGCGTAGGGAGATCGCATTGAAACCACAGCTTCTGATCGTCGAAGATGAGGCAGCGCTCGTCGAGCTCCTTCGGTACAATTTCGAGAAGGAAGGCTTCCGTGTCTCTGTCGCCAATGACGGGGAAGCGGCACTCGTTTCGGTTTCCGAGGTACCGCCCGATCTGATCGTGCTCGACTGGATGCTGCCGCATATTTCCGGCCTCGAAGTCTGCCGGCAGCTGCGGAGGAAGGCGGAAACGCGCGAGGTTCCGATCATCATGCTGACGGCACGCGGCGAAGAGACAGACCGGATCCGCGGGCTTGAGGTGGGTGCGGACGACTATGTCGCAAAGCCGTTCAGCCCGTCCGAGCTCATCGCGCGCGTCCGCGCCGTGCTCCGGCGTTCGAAGCCGTCGACGGCGCAGGATCTGCTGACGTTCGGCGATCTGGTGATGGATCTCTCGGCGCATCGCGTGCTGCGGTCCGGCCGGCCGATCCATCTCGGGCCGACCGAATTCCGGCTACTGCGGTTTTTGCTGGAACGGCCCGGGCGGGTCTACAGCCGCGAGCAGCTCCTCGACGCCGTCTGGGGCCGCGATATCTATGTCGAGCCGCGGACGGTCGATGTGCATATCCGGCGCCTACGCAAGGCGATTAATTCGCCCGGCGACTCGGACATCATCCGGACTGTCCGCTCGGCTGGATACGCACTGGACGAGAACGTCGACGCCTGAAACTCCGGAATTGGGTGGTACTGCCGCTTCATCCCGGTAAGATGCGGCTGCATGACAAAGCCGCACCTGACTCCAGACCCGGAGCGCCTGACGGCCAGCGCGATGCGCGCGGCGATCGGCTCCGGGAAGCTCGATTCCGAAACTCTCGTTCGGGCGTGTCTTTCGCGCATCGATGCGCGCGACAAGGACGTCCGCGCCTGGGTCAATGTCGAGCGCAGGGAGAGCCTGTTGCGGGCATCGTCGCTCGACCGGCTCGCCCGCAGCCAGCCGCTCCACGGCATTCCGGTGGGCATCAAGGATCTGATCGATACCGCCGGTATCCCGACAACCTATGGCTCCGCGATCTATCGCGACAACCGGCCCAAGTCGGATGCGGCCTGCGTCAAGAAGCTTGTGGCCGCCGGCGCCATCGTGCTGGGCAAGACGGTCACGACCGAGTTCGCCTATTTCACACCTGGACCGACCCACAATCCGCATCTGCGCGGCTTTACGCCGGGCGGGTCGTCGTCCGGTTCCGCGGCGGCCGTCGCGGATTTCCAGGTCCCGATCGCGCTGGGGACGCAGACGGCCGGCTCCGTGATCCGGCCGGCCGCTTTCTGCGGCGTCGTCGGCTACAAGGGTACCTATGGCTGGATGGACATGGGCGGCGTCAAGCCGTTGTCGCCCGCACTCGATACGCTTGGCGTGTTCTGCCGCGCGGTCGCGGACCTCGATCTTGTCCGGCGGGCATTCACCGGTGCGCCGGTTCCGGGAATCGGGGACGTGGGCCGCAAGCCGCCGCGCATCGCAATCTGTCGCACACCGTATTGGACCGAAGCCGATTCCGACACGCGAGCGATGTTCGAACGAGTCGTGGGAAAGCTGATCGGAGCAGGAGCCACGATCGCCGCTTTCGATCCGGACGAGACCTGGGACGGGATCAACGATGCCCAGCTTGCGATCATGATGCGTGAGGCCGTCCGCGCCCTGGCGCGCGAGCGAGCCGAGCATCCGAAGCTGCTCTCCGAGCGTCTGATCCAGCTTCTCGAGGACGGCGACAGGGTCGGCATTCGCGAGGAAACCGCGGCCAAGGCGCTTGCGACCAAGTGCCGGAACCGTCTTGCGCAGGTCTGGCGCGACAGCGATATCATTCTTGCCCCGGCGGCACCGGGTGCAGCCCCCAAGGGGCTCGAGCGCACAGGCGATCCGGTGTTCAACCGGATGTGGACGCTGCTCGGCAATCCGTGCATTGCACTGCCCGCCGGGAAAACGGATATCGGCCTGCCGCTTGCGATCCAGCTGGTCGGTGCCCACAACGAGGACAACGCGCTGATCGCGTATGCGGCGTGGATCGAGGCGCGCCTCGCCGAATAGCGTTCAGGCGTCGGCGGCCAGCGGCTGCGGTCGCCCTTTTTCATCGAGGGCGACGAAGGTGAAGCTCGCATCGGTTACACGAACCCGGTCGCCATGACCCTGGCGCAGGACCCAGACTTCGACATCGAACGTGATCGAGGTCCGCCCGAGTTTGCGGAGATCCGTATAGCAGCAGACCGTATCCCCGACCTTGACCGGACGGTGAAAGACGATGTTCGAGACGGCGACCGTCGCCACGCGCCCGTGCGCGTATCTGGTCGCGCTCATCTTTCCGGCGACATCCATCAGCGACATGATCCATCCGCCGAAGACATCGCCGCGCGGGTTGGTGTCGGCCGGCATCGCAAGCGTGCGCGACGCGAGCTCGCCCCTCGGGCCGGCAAGGCCAAGCGTACCGGAGGCATCGGGTCGTTCCTGCGCGATGTAGGTCATCCAACCTCCCAGCGTTCGAGAAATCGGACGTCACCTCCCGGAATCGACTGAATGCATCGTCGCACAAGAATTATTGCAGTGCAATATAATATTATATTAAGTCAGTATATTAAGCATAATACTAATATTGCAACGCACAAATATCAGTCATTTCTGGCTCGGTTGGCGCAAGTGGCAGGCAACTTGGTGGCCGGGTGCGAGTTCCTTGATCGCCGGTTCCTCGACGCGGCAGCGTGCCTCGGCATAGGGGCAGCGCGTATGGAATCGGCAGCCGGCGGGCGGGTTGATCGGCGACGGGACATCGCCGCTGAGGATGACGCGTTTCTTTTTCACGCGCGGGTTCGGCTGCGGTGCCGCCGAAAGGAGCGCTTCGGTATACGGATGCTGCGGAGCCGAAAAGATGGTTCGGCGATCCGCGATCTCGACGATCTTGCCAAGATACATGACCGCGACGCGGTGGCTGATATGCTCGACCACGGCAAGGTCGTGGGCGACGAAAAGGAACGAGACCCCGAACTCGGCTTGCAGATCGGTCATCAGGTTGATGACCTGCGCCTGGACGGAAACGTCGAGGGCAGAGACCGGTTCGTCGGCCACGATCAATTTCGGACGAACCGCGAGCGCGCGGGCGATGCCAAGGCGCTGGCGCTGCCCGCCGGAGAATTCGTGCGGGTATCGGTCCATCTGCTCGGGGCGTAGCCCGACCTTCTCGAACAGCCAGGCGACCTGCTCGCGCGCTTCGGCACCTTTCGCGATGCCGTAGTTGGTGAGCGGCTCGGCGACGATTGCACCGGCCGACAGCCGGGGACTGAGCGAGGAGTAGGGGTCCTGGAAGACGACCTGCAGGTCGCGCCGGTGGGGCCACATCTCCGCCCGTCCAAGACTGTCGATGCGCGTACCCATCAGCCGCACGATGCCGGATGTCGGCTCGACCAGCTTCAGGATCGCCTTGCCGGCCGTCGACTTGCCGCAGCCCGACTCGCCGACAAGTCCCAGCGTTTCGCCGGCGTCGACATGAAACGTGATTCCATCGACCGCGTACACGGTCGCGGCCTGCTGGCCGAACAACCCCTTGCGGATCGGGTAGTGCTTCTTGAGATTGATGACTTGCAGCAACGGTACGGTCATTGCGGCGGCCCCGGCAGTTCCGCACTTCGCCAGCAGGCCGCGAAATGGCCTGCGGAAAATTCCTCGAGCGGCGGCGCGGCAACCCTGCACTGCGCCACGGCATAGGTGCAGCGCTCGGCGAACGCGCAGCCGGCGATCGGTTGCGTGAGACGCGGAACGATGCCGGGGATCTCGGTCAAGTGTGGCCGGTCGCTGCCCGAGCCGGACCCGAGACGCGGGATCGATCCCATCAGGCCGAGCGTGTAGGGGTGCCTGGGGCGGTCGAAAAGGGCCTCCACCGGCGCTTCTTCGACCTTGCGCCCGGCGTACATGACGACGACGCGCTGGGCAGTTTCCGCGACGACGCCGAGATCGTGCGTGATCAGGATGATCGCGGCGCCGATCCTGCGCTTCAGTTCCAGCATCAGTTCGAGGATCTGCGCCTGAATTGTCACGTCCAGTGCCGTCGTCGGCTCGTCGGCGATAAGCAGTTTCGGATTGCAGGCGAGCGCCATCGCGATCATCACGCGCTGGCGCATGCCGCCGGACATCTGGTGCGGAAATTCGTCCACACGCCGGGCCGGATCGGGAATCCGGACGAGGTCGAGCATCTCCACGGTCCGCTTGCGCGAGGCGCCTGCGGAAAGCCCCTGATGGAGTTCGAGGGTCTCGGCGATCTGCCTGCCGACGGTCAGGACCGGATTGAGGCTCGTCATCGGTTCCTGGAAGATCATCGAGATCTCGTTGCCCCGGATGCGGCGCATCTCGTCTTCGCCGGCCGCCAGCAGGTCGCGGCCCTCGAAACGGATCGCGCCCGAGACGATCCGTGCGGGCGGCGAAGGCAGCAAGCGCAGGATCGACATCGCGGTCACGGATTTCCCGCAGCCGCTTTCGCCGACGACAGCCAGCGTTTCGCCCGCCCGGACCGAATAGGAGACGCCATCGACAGCGCGCACGATGCCGTCGCTTGTATAGAAGTGGGTCCGCAGATCCTCGATCTCGAGCAGGGGCTTGCCGTCCATGGCGTTCACATCTGCCGTGCAAGGCGCGGATCGAGCGCGTCGCGTAGCCCGTCGCCGAGCAGGTTGATCGCAAGCACCGTGACCGACAGGAACGCCGCCGGTATCAGGATCAGATGCGGGCGGATCTGGAAGACGGCCCGGCCGTCGGCAATGATGTTTCCCCAGGTCGGGATGGACGGGGGAAGGCCGGCGCCGATGAACGACAGGATCGCCTCGGTAATGATCGCCGACGCACAGATATAGGTCGCCTGCACGACGAGCGGTGCGATCGTGTTCGGCAGGATGTGGCGGATCAGGATTCGGATTGTCGATGTTCCGGTCGCGATCGCGGCCTCGACGAACGGCTGTTCGCGCAGGCCCAGGACGACGCCGCGAACCAGGCGCGTGACGCGCGGAACCTCGGCGATCGCGATCGCGAGAATCACGTTCCCGAGGCTCGCCTTGGTCAGCGCCATGAGCGCGATCGCAAGCAGCACGGACGGGATCGACATGAGGCCGTCCATCACCCGCATCAGCACGGCATCCACCCAGCGATTGAAGCCCGCGACCAGCCCGAACAGCAGTCCCGACAGGACCGCCGACACCGCGACTGCGAAGCCGACGAAGAGAGACGCTCGAGCACCGTACATGACGCGGCTATAGAGGTCGCGTCCGAGCGGATCGGTGCCGAACCAGAACTGTTCCGACGGTGGACGGAGGCGGCGGAGTGGCGACAACGCCATCGGATCCTGCGTGCCGAGCCACGGTGCGAAAACCGCCGCTGCCAGTGCCAACAGCAGCAGGTTGACGCCGATGACGATCGACAGGTGCCGGCGCCACCAGGCGCGTCGATGGCCTTTCAGCTGCGCGCTCGAAGGCGGGGCGACGACGGTTAGTGTCACGGTCGCCTCAATACCGGATGCGCGGATCGAACAGCGTATAGCTGAGATCGACCAGCAGGTTGATGATGACGTAGACGAACGAGAACATCAGGATTACGCCCTGAATGATCGGATAGTCGCGCCGCAGGATCGCGTCGACCGTCATCCGGCCGAGGCCAGGGATCGCAAAGACGCTTTCCGTGACAACCACGCCGCCGATCAGCAGGGCAACACCGATGCCGATCACGGTGATGATCGGCACCGCGGCGTTGCGCAGGGCATGGACGAGCAGGATCCGGTCGGTGCGCAGCCCCTTGGCACTGGCCGTGCGGATGTAATCCTGACTCAGGACCTCGAGCATCGAAGCGCGCGTCATGCGGGCGATGAGCGCGATATAGACCGTCCCGAGTGCCACCGAAGGCAGGATAAGCTGGCGGAGGAACGGCCAGAAGCCTTCGCGGATCGAAACGAACCCCTGGACGGGGAGCCAGTCGAGCTGCAGTGCGAAGCCGAAGATCAGCAGATAGCCGAGCACAAAGACCGGAACCGAGAAGCCGAAGACCGCCAGCGCCATGACCGCACGGTCGATCCAGCCGCCGGCCTTCCAGGCAGCGACGACGCCAAGCGGTACGGCGACGATCACCGCGAAGACCAGCGTGGTTATCGAAAGCGAGATCGTCGCTTCGAGCCGCTGGCCGATGAGGGTCGAGACCGGCAGGTTTGAGAAGATCGAGCTTCCCAGATCGCCATGGAGGATCGCCCAAAGCCAGGTTCCGAAGCGGATGTGGAACGGCTGGTCGAGCCCGAGAGCCTGACGGATCCGCGCAATGTCGTCGGCCGTCGCGATGTCCCCGGCGATGATCGCCGCCGGATCGCCGGGCGAGAAGTAAAGAAGCGAGAAAACGAAAATGGCCACCACGCCCATGACGGGAATGGTGGCCAGGATTCGCCGGACGACGAAAGCAAGCAAGCTGCGGGCGCTCCCGATCGTCCTTCGTGCCGCGTCAGCGCTTTTCGACGTTCCAGAAGAACGGTACCGGCGACACGACGATGCCGCTGACGCTCGCGCGGAACGCCGTCGGCTGCTGGAACTGGCCCGTGGTCACGTACGGGACCATTTCGTAGGCGCGTGCCTGCATTTCCTTGGCGATGCCGACCTGTTCGGCGGTCGTCGGCGCGACCAGCCATTTTTCGCGAAGCGCTTCCATCTGCGGATCGGTCGGCCAACCGGCCCACGCCGATGTTCCGTTTCCGCGCAGGGGGGCATGAAGGGCCGGACTCACGACGTCGGGCCCGACCCACCAGGTGTGGAAGATCGACCAGCCGCCCTGATCGGTCGTGTTGCGGCTGTTGCGGCGCGCGAGTACCGAGCCCCAGTCCGTCGCGACCAGCTCGACATTCATGCCAAGCCGCTTGAGCAGGTCCTCGGTGACCAGGCTCTGCACGTGATTGGTCGCGATGTCGGTGGGCGAAATGATGACGACCTTCTCGCCCTTGTAGCCGGAGGCGCGCAGCATATCCTGCGCCTTCTTGAAATCGCCGGCGGCATTTTGCACCCCGACGTCACTTGCCATCGGCGTGCCGCACGTGAAGAACGACTTGCAGACGGTCTGGTATTTCGAGGTATCGATGATCTGCTTGAGGTAGTCGGTCTGATTGACCGCCATCATCACGGCCTGCCGGACCTTGGGATTGTCGAACGGCGGATTCAGATGGTTGAAGCGCATCATCGCGATCGAACCGAGCGGATCGATCATTTCGATCTTGATGTCCTTGTTCTTTTCGAGGACGGGCAGAAGATCGCCCAGCGGCTGCTCCCACCAGTCCACTTCGCCGGCGGCAAGTGCTGCGGAAGCGACGGCCGCATCCGGGATGATGCGCCACTCGAGCCGGTCGAATTTCACGACCTTTCCGCCGGCGGCCCAGGACGGCGGTTCGCTGCGCGGGCGATAGTCCGGATTGCGCTCGTACACGGCGATCTGGCCCGGAACCCACTGGTCGCGCACGAACCGGAACGGGCCCGAACCGGTCGCGTCGGTGATGTTCTGCGCCGGGTCGGTATTGGCCACGCGCTCGGGCATGATGAAGGGCACGTTCGACGAAAGCTTGCCGAGAGCCTCGATCATCAGCGGGAAGGGCTTCTTGAGCTTGATCGCGAAACCATTCGTGCCGAGTGCTTCGTAGCTGTCGACCGTCGCGGCCATCGCCTGGCCGAACGTGTCGCGGACCGCCCAGCGCTTCAGCGAGGCGATGACGTCCGCCGGCCGTACCGGAGCACCGTCATGGAATTTGAGGCCGTCCCGAAGCGTGAATTCCCATCGCAGGCCGTCCGGGCTCGACGACCACTTGTCGACCATCTGAGGCTGGATCTTGAAATTCGCGTCGGTCGCGAAGAGGGTGTCGTAGACGAGGTAGCCGTGGTTTCGCACGATGTATCCCGTCGTCGTGATCGGATCGATCGACGAGAGATTTGCGTGCGGAATGAATCGCAGGACTTTCTGCTGGGCGGATGCCTCGCCCGTAACGCCGATGCTTGCGGCAACGACCGCAAGCGCGGTCGCGGCGGTCAGCCTTCTGAATGCATGTTTCATCTCGTCAATCCTCCACTGTCGTCTCGTTCGCCAAAATTCCTGCAATTCGAGAGCCAAAAGCATGCCACAGACCGGAGGCGCGTCAAACCTCTTGCGCGACCGCCGGCGGGAACGGACCGGGATCGAGCGGGTAGATCGGTCGCTGCACACGCCCGTAGGTCAGTCTGGAGTTGTCGGACGTCGTGACCCCCTCGCCGTCGAGCGTGAAGGTGGCGCGCGCCAGTGGCGCAAAGCCAGCCCTGTAGTGGATGCGCGACTTGAGCAGAAGGAACCTCTGCCGGGTCGGGTCGATGCCATTTGCCGTGAAAATTCCCGTATCCCAAGGCTCGTGATGGCGCGATACGACGACGATCCGCATCCGTCCGGTGTCGAGCACGGCGGTCGGCCCGGTATCGACGAGAACACCGGTATACATCGGCCCCTCGACGCGCCAGCGCCCGTCCGTAAGGTTCCGGACCGTCCCTTCGACCCGAAGCGGACGGCCAAGAAGGCCGATCGAGGGCATGTCGCATTTGCCGCCCAATTCGAGCGTCACGCGCGCTCCAAGCCCGGCTTTCTGCATCGTGGCCACGGCTGCGGGATCCCAGACGGTCGCGACCGCGACATCGTCGAGTTCCTGTCGCAGGACCTCCGCGATCACCGTCATGACATCGGATGTGCCGCCCGAACCGACATTGTCGGCATGATCGAGCAGGACGATCGGTGCGGCATTGATCTCTTTCGCCCGGGCGACCGTTGCCCGTAGCGGTGCATGGACATGCGTGAACTGCGTACGTGCGGCCCATGCCGCATCGAGCAGCGACTGGGTCGCGGCGACAGCCGTGCCACGGTTGCCGTCGGCAACGACGATCGCAGAATTTCCGGCGATCGGGATGTCCGCCATCGGAAATCCACCGAAAACGGTCGCGCAGAGGATGCCGGGCCGCATTTCCAGGCTTCTCGCCATGTCCTGCAGTTCGCGCATCGGTGAATCCGCCGTACCCTGGCGCAGGGTCTGCGACAGCAGCGGCAGTCGGCCCCATGCGATGACCGGCCGGCATTTGCCGTCCATCGCATCGAGGACGATGCGGCCCACGCGCTCGGCGACCTCGTACATGTCGATGTGCGGATAGGTCTTGTAGCCGATCATTGCGGTGCAGTTGCCGGCCATCTCGGCGGAGAGGTTTGCATGCAGATCGTAAGTAACCGCGATCGGCAGATCCGGCCGGATCGCCCGGATGCGGGCAAGTAGCGTGCCTTCGCCATCCTCGGTGTGCTCGCACACCATTGCACCATGCAGGTCGAGCAGGGCGCCGTCGCAGCCGTCGGCGACGGCTACCAGGATCGGTTCGACGAGTCGCTCGTAGGCGGCCTTCGTCACCGGGCCGCCGGGCATCGCCTCCGCCGCGACCGGCGTCACGATCTCGGCGCCGCGTTCGCGCGCAAGCTTCATGTAGGCGGCGATCGGCATCGAGGTATTTTCGTAAGCCGCGACGACGTCCTCGCCGAACTGAAGCCCCCATTGCGTGAATCGGCCAAGGTCGGTCACGACGGGCGAAAACGTGTTTGTTTCGTGCTTGAGCATGGCGAGGACGAGACGCATGGTGCGGGCTCTTTCGGAACGGGCGTCGGACATGCGAGCATAGCCGTCCCGACCGGAGTCACAAATGTCCGATCTCGCACTTCTTTCCGTTACGGAACTGCTCGCCGGCTATGCACGCCGACGCTTTTCGCCTGTCGAAGTGGCACAGGCTTGCTTCGCGCGGATCTCGCGGCTCGACCCGACCTATAACGGCTTCTGCCTCGTGGACGAGGAGTCTGCACTCGCGGCGGCCGGGCGATCGGAAGGACGTTGGGCAAGCGGGGCGCCGCAGGGCACGCTCGACGGCGTTCCTACGACGGTCAAGGACCTGCTCTTGACGAAGGGCTGGCCGACGCTGCGCGGTTCGAAGCTGGTCGCGAAGGATCAGGACTGGTCGGAAGATGCGCCGACCGTGGCGCGGCTGCGCGCAAGCAATGCCGTCCTTCTGGGCAAGACGACCACGCCGGAATTCGGCTGGAAGGGGATCGGCGACTCGCCGCTGACCGGAATCACGCGCAATCCGTGGGATCCGAGCCGGACGGCGGGCGGCTCGTCGGCCGGTGCGGCGGTTGCCGCAGCATTGGGCATGGGCGCCCTCCATGTCGGGACCGACGGCGGCGGCTCGATCCGGATGCCGGCGGGATTCTGCGGAGTATTCGGGCTCAAGCCGACCTTCGGGCGTGTCGCAGCCTATCCGGCTTCGCCGGCGGGGTTGCTTGCGCATATCGGCCCGATGGCCCGGGGCGTCGACGATGCGGCGCGGATGATGGAGGTCATCGCGCAACCGGACGATCGCGACGTCTTCTCGCTGCCGCCGGACCCGGGATCCTGGCTCCTCGATCTCGAAAAAGGCGTCAAGGGTTTGCGGATCGGATTCAGCCCGCGTTTGGGCGGCGCCAACGTCGATCCGGAGATCGCTGCCGCGACGGACGCAGTCGCCCGGCTTCTGGCGGAAGCCGGCGCCCATGTCGAGGCGGCCGAACCGGACATGGGCGATGTGCGCGATGTCTTCTATCGTCTTTGGACGGCCGGGCTTGCGCGCCCGCTCCAGGCGTACGCACGCGAGCGCTGGAGCGACTGCGATCCGGGTCTTGTCGCGACGACCGAAGCGGGGATGCGTCTGTCGGCACAGGAATATCTCGCTGCCGACGGTGCGCGCGTGCGCGCGACCGAAGCGATGGCGCGGTTCCACCGCAAATTCGACCTGCTGCTGACGCCGCAGCTGCCGATCACGGCCTTCGCCGCCGGGACGGATGTCGCGTCGCCCGACCAGAGCTATTGGATCGATTGGACGCCGTTTACCTATCCGTTCAACATGACGCGCCAGCCGGCAGCAAGCGTTCCGGCCGGCCTGCACTCGAACGGCCTGCCGATGGCGATCCAGCTCGTCGGACGTCACTACGAGGACCGCCTCGTCCTCCGCGCGGCACGCGCGATCGAAGCCATACGCCCTTGGCGGATGCCCGTTTCGTGACCGGGCCGGCGCCATGATCGCGTTGCAGCGGCGGCGTGGCGTAATCGCACTTGCCGCCACGCAGATTGTCGGTTGGGGATCGACCTATTTCGTTCCGGCGATGCTGGTCGAGCGGATTTCCGCCGATCTCGAGCTGCGGCCGACCGTCGTTTTCTCCGGCGTGACGATCATGCTGGTTGTCGGCGCGTTCGTGGGCCCGCAGGTCGGTCGGCAGGTCGATCGCGACGGTCCGCGCCGGGTGATGGTCGTCGGATCCGCACTCATGGCAGTCGGGCTCCTCCTGCTCGGCCTTGCCGATGGCATTGCCGGGTTTGTCCTTGCCTGGTCGGTGATGGGGCTCGGCATGCCCATGGTGCTGATCCAGACGCCGTTCGCCGCCGCCGCGATGCTCGTACCCGGCGAGGCGCGGCGCGCCATCGGGCTCATGACGCTTGTCGGCAGCCTGACGTCGGTGGTGTTCCTGCCTGCGATGGCGTGGCTCGAACCTGCGCTGGGCTGGCGCGGGATATGCTTTCTCTTTTCGGCCGTCGAAATCGTGTTCTGCGTGCCGCTGCATGCCGCGATCATGGTCCGGCCGATCGCAAGGGAAATCGGCGGCCTATCCGGCGGGTCCGAAATCGGCGGGATCGCCGATGTGACGCTCCGGCGCCGGGCTTTTTGGACGATGGCGGTCGCGTTCTCCTGCATCGGCTTCGTGACGTGGGGGCTCCCGCTCCATCTTGTCGAGATCGCGCGTGCCTATGGCCAGCCGGCGGCGGTGTCCGTTCTTGTCGGTGCGATCATGGGCCCAGCACAGATGGTCGCGCGGACGGCGGAGACGACGTTCGGGCAGCGCATCCCGATCCTGGACGTCGGCTTCGTCAGCCTCGCCACGATCTCGGTCGCCCTGTTCCTTCCGCTGCTGTTCGGCGGCTCCGCGGTGACGCTCATCCTGATGGTTGTCGGCTATGGCCTCGGGGCGGGTGCCAACACGATCGTGCGCGCCATCGCCCCACTCGTGCTGTTCGGTCGTGCCGGCTATGCGACCGTATTGGGCAAGATGGGTTTGCCGATGAATCTCGTCTTCGCGACAGCACCCTTCGCGATCGCCGCGGCGGTCGAGACGGCGGGCCCGGCGGCCGGTCTGGCGGTCTGCGCCGTCGCGACGTTGGTTTCGTTTGCCGGCATGATCGTCCTCCGGCGGATCGCCGGCGCGCAGCTCGCTCAATAGAGCGACGCGGCTACCCGGGCCGGAAGTTCCGCATCGTAGGCGCGGCCGTCGAACCGGTCCGCGCTCAGCGCTTCGAGAATCTGTCCGGTGCTCGGAAGCGATTCCCTCGGAAGACGCTTCTCGGGATTCCAGAGGTCGGCACGCACGACCGCACGCGAGCATTGGAAGTAGACGCGCTCGACCGCCACGACGAGAACCGTCTGTGGCGCCTTGCCATCGAATGCAAACCGCGCGAGGAGCGTCGGATCGACCGAGATCGACGCACGCCCGTTCACGCGCAGCGTCTCGCCGATTCCGGGAACGAGGAAGAGGAGTGCGACGCGCGGATCGGCGACGATGTTGCGCAGCGTGTCGATCCTGTTGTTGCCGCGTCGGTCGGGCAGCAGGAGCGTCTTCTCGTTCTCGACGATGACGAAACCGGCGGCATCGCCGCGCGGGCTGACATCGAGACCGCCGGGACCGGCGCTCGCAAGTGCGACGAACGGGGCCGCTTCGACGAACGCGCGGTAATGCGCGTTGAGGTGATCGATCTCCTTGTCGAGGGAGCGCTTGACCGGAGCACCATAGAGCGTCTCGAGACGGGCAAGATCTTCGACGATGTGCGGCGCGCTCATTTTCCATCCCATTCGAGCAGGGCGCGCGCGGTGATCGCCGCATGTGCCAGTACATGGAAGCGGTTTTCGTGGAGGACCGCCGCGATCTCGGCACGGGTAAACCGGACGAGCTCCTGCTCTTCGAGATCGCCGGAATCCGGCTCGGCGATCTGCCGGCAGCCGGTCGCAAGGAAGAAGTGGCACATGGCGCCGCGGACATTGGCGCCGGTTATGTAGGAACCGAGTGGCACGATCGCCGATGCCGAGTGGCCGGTCTCCTCCAGCAGTTCCCGCTTGGCGGCCTGCACCGGGGTTTCACCTGCATCGATCCCGCCGCCAGGGAAGCCGAGGACGATGTCTCCCGCACCATGCCGGTAGCTGCGCATGGCGAGCACGCGGCCGTCCTCGAGAACCGGGAACAGGATCGAATAGTCGGGGAGCAGGACGCGATGGAAGCTTTCGACGATCCGGCCGTCGGGCAGTTCGAGCCGGTCGTCGATGACGCGGACCCACGGCGGTGCCGAATAGACTTCGCGCGACGCGAGGGTCTTCCAGAGACGCTTGTCGGCCATTCCCGTGTCCTCAGACCGAGATCGAGGCCGACCAGGGGCTGTTCGTGTCGGACATGCCCGTCCGCCCGCCCGTCGCCGGGTCGATCAGGATCGCCGACGGGCAGGCGTAGCTTGCCGGGAAGATCGTGTGCTCGGCGGCCCGGACCTGGAAGCGCGCGGCGAGGGCCGTCTGCACGTCGATCGGCAGGCGCGGATCGTACTCGACCGCGTCGCCGCCGGAAACGTCGATGCGCGGATGATGGAACGCCGTGTCGAGATCCATGCCGTGATCGACGATGAACGAGAGCAACTGGGCGACCGACGGCAGGATGCGCCGTCCCCCCGATGCGCCGACGGCGATCCAGCCTTTGCCGTCCTTCGAAACGATCGTCGGGCACATGTTCGTCAACGGGCGTTTGCCGGGCGCGATCGAGTTCGGACGGCCGGGGCGCGGATCGAACCACATGATGCCGTTGTTCATCAGGATGCCGGTACGCGGTAGCACCAGCCGGCTGCCGAACGAGGACAGCAGGGTCTGGGTCAGCGCCACGACGTTTCCGTGGCGGTCGACGACATTGAGATGCGTCGTGCTGGTGGCAGGTCCTGACGCCGCGGGCGTACCGGCAAGACGTTCGGTATAGGCTTGCCGAAGTGCATCGGCATAAGCGACGAAACTCGCGGCGTCGGCCCCGAACGGACGGAACAGCATGGGTTCGAGCAGTTGAAGCACCCGGGCGAGGGTGGGGCCGGCCGTGCCCACGGGCGCGCATGCGAATTCGGCCCCCCGATAACGCGTCAGATGCGGCTCGACGAGCCGGGCGTGATAGCTGGCAAGATCTTCGCGCGTCAGGACACCGCCGAGCGCCTGCGCGTCGTCGGCAATGTCGGCCGCGATCGCACCCTCGTAGAAATCCCGCGGCCCTTTGAGTTGCAGGCGACGGATCGTCGCCGCAAGGTTTCCCATCCCGAGATAGCCTTGCGGCGTTCCGCTTTCGGTTGTCGGCGGAAAACCGCCGCGAAGATAGATGTCGCGCGACGAGGGATATCGATGCAGGTCCTTGGCACCTGCCGCCACTTTCAATGTCGTCCAGAAATCGATCGGCAATCCCCGGTCGGCCAGCCGTGCGGCCGGCTCAAGGACCATTTCCCAAGGCAGCGTGCCGAAGCGCTCGAGCGCGAGCGCCATGCCGTCGACCTGCCCCGGAACCGCGATCGACAAGGGGCCGTGGACATTGCGGTTACCTTCGACTTCCGGCCATCCGAACAGGTCGCCGCCAAGCCGGCCGGTCAGCGGAAAGTGCTTGGGATCGAGCCGTGCTGGCGCCTGTGGTCCGAAGTCGATGACCTGGACCTTGCCGGTATCCGCCGGCCGGAACATCAGGAAGCCGATTCCGCCGAGCCCGCTGTTCCACGGCTCCGCGGTCGCAAGTGCGAAGCTTGCGGCCACGGCCGCATCGACCGCGTTGCCGCCCTGCGCAAGGATTTCGGCGCCGATATCCATGGCACCCTTTGCCTGCCCGGAGATGACGCCGCCGATCGCCGAGCCGGCACCGGGCTTGCGGATCGTCAGGTTCTGGACGCTGTGGGGACGGGATCTCATTTCGTTTCGCTCCGGCGCAATAGGTCCTTGAGAAGGCGCTTCACCTTAGCGACTTCCGCCGCCGAATAGGAGGCCAGACATGCCCGCTCGTGGGCTTTCGCGCGCACGACGAGCGGGGCAACCATGGTCCGGCCCGGTTCGGCGATGCGCACGAGCGTACGGCGCCTGTCGTCGGGATCGGTACCCACGTTCACGAGGCCGTCCTTGGCCATGCGGGCGACGAGTTTCGTCAGCGTCGGCTGCTGCATCAGCACGATGCGCGCGAGAGCGCCGATGCTCAGCGCATCCCCGTCCGACAGGGTCGCGAGGACGCGCCATTTGTGCACCGAAAGCCCGTAAGGCCGGAGCTGGCGGTGGAATTCCCGGCTGACTCGCTCGCTCGCGGCAGACAGCAGGTAGGACAGGTAGTCGTCGACGAAACGCGGCATGGCTTCATTATATGCCTTTTCATGTAAAACGCAGAAGGGCTATGATCGTCGCCATGGGCGCATCCGCACCGATACCGGCCGTCTATGCGACAGGGGACGGGCCGCCGCTGGTCCTGCTGCACGGGGTGGGTACCGATCACCGCGCGTTCAGGCCGCAATCCATCCGGCTGGCACGGCGGTTCCACGTCCTCGCATGGGACATGCCTGGATACGGATGTTCACCGCCGCTCTCGCCGATGGATTGGCCGGCGCTGGCCGACGGGTTGGCGCGGCTCCTCGACCGGGCGGGGATCGAACGGGCAAATATCCTCGGTCATTCGATCGGCGGGATGGTCGCCCAAGTTTTCGCCGTGCGGCATCCGACGCGCACCCGATCATTGATCCTTTCCGCGACAAGCCCGGCCTTCGGCCGGCCGGACGGCGACTGGCAGCGCGAATTCGTCCGCCAGCGGTTGGCACCGCTCGAAACCGGCAAGACGCTCGCTGATCTTGCCGAAGCGACGGTCGAGGGCCTGATGGGCCCGAAGGCAAGCCGTGCGGCGCGCGAATATGCGCAGGCCTGCGTCGGTCAGGTGCCGGTTGCGGCATTTGCGGCCGCGATCCGCCTGATCGTCACGTTCGACGGCCGCGCCGATCTCGCGCGGATCGCCTGCCCGACCCTGCTTCTCGCCGGTGCCCGCGACGCCAACGCGCCGGCTGCGATGATGGAGACGATGGCCTCGAAGATCGCCGGCGCGAAGTTCGCGACACTGGCCGAATGCGGGCATCTCGCAAATCTTGAGGATCCGGACGCGTACGACGCGGCCGTCCTGACATTCCTCGACTCACTGGAGCTGGACCATGCTTGACGCGTTGATCGAGAAGGTCGCCATCCTCGGGCGCGAGAAATTCGCGCCGCGTGCCGAGCGCTACGACCGCGAGGCAAGTTTCCCGTTCGAGAACTATGCCGATCTGCGCGAGTCCGGCCTTCTGGCGTTGTGCGTGCCACGCCGATATGGCGGGATGGGTGCCGACTTCGCGACCTATTGCCGTGTTGCGGCCGAAATGGGCCGCTGGTGCGGTGCGACCGCGCTGACGTTCAACATGCATGCCTGTTCGGCGCTGTGGACCGGGCCGCTGGCCGACGATCTCGACATGACGGATGACCAGCGCGCCGAACTCGAACGGCTGCGGGCCGGGCACTATAAGCGGATCGTCGAGCAGGGCGCCATCTACGCCCAGCCGTTTTCCGAAGGCTCCGCGGCTGCTGCCGGCCGTGCACCTTTCGGCACGCTTGCGGCCAAGGCCGATGGCGGATGGATCATCAACGGCAAGAAGATCTTCGCATCGCTTTCGGGTGCCGCGGACTATTACGGGATCCTGTGCACCGAGGACCGGGCCGACCGCTCGGTGCGCGACACGCTCTACATGGCCGTTCCCAAAGAGGCGGCCGGCCTGACGATCACTGGAGATTGGGATCCGCTCGGCATGCGCGGGACGGTGTCGCGCACGCTGATCCTGAAGGATGTCTTCGTTCCGGACGATGCCCAGCTTTTGCCGCGCGGCCTCTATTTCAAGGCGGCATCGGCTTGGCCGCACATGTTCATGACGCTGTCGCCGACCTATATGGGCATTGCGCAGGCGGCGTATGATTTCACGATCCAGTACCTGCGCGGCGAGACGCCTGGGCAGCCGCCGATCAAGCGGCGCATGTACCCGACCAAGCAGATCGCGGTTGCCGAGATGTACATCAAGCTCGCGCAGACGCGCGCCCTGTTCGAGCGGACGATCGATGCGGCGAAGGTCAACCCTTCCAAGCAGGCGCGGCTCGATGCCTATGCGACGCAATATACGATCATGGAGAACGCCAACGACCTCTGTCGGCTGGCGATCCGCACCTGCGGCGGCCAGTCGATGCTGAAGTCGCTGCCGCTGGAGCGGCTCTACCGCGACAGCCGCTGCGGATCGCTGATGCTGCCGTGGACGGCCGAGCTCTGCCTCGACAGGCTTGGGCGCGAGGCCCTCTACGAGCCGGGCGAGCGCGACGAATGAGCGACCTGTCGGTCTGGATCGAGCGTCACGCCGCGCGCACGCCCGACCGCACCGCGATCGTCTTCGAAGGCACGGTGACGAGCTATCGCGCATTTGCCGCGCGCGTGGCGTTTCTGGCGGGCGTCCTTTCGGCGCAAGGCACGACTGCCGGCGACCGGGTCGCTTTGCTGTCGACGAACCATCCCGACTATCTGGCCCTGCTTTTTGCCTGCGCACGGCTTGGCGCGATTCTCGTCCCGCTCAACTGGCGGCTCGCACCGGCCGAGCACGCGCAGATTCTCGCGGATGCCGAGCCACGCGTCTTGATCAGCGAAAGAAGCTTTGCCGCTGGGTTGGCGGATCGAGCACCGCTCGGGATCGACACGCTCGATACGCTTCCGACCATGCCGTGCGCGCGCGCGGGCCGGCCGGATCTGCCCCTGTTGCTTGTCTACACATCCGGCACGACGGGCCGCGCGAAGGGTGCCGTCCTGACGCAGAACGCGGTTGCCTGGAACGCGGTCAACAGCCAGCAGATGCACGACATGACGGCGCGGGACCGTGTGCTCACGTTCCTGCCGATGTTCCACGTCGGCGGGCTCAATATCCAGACCGTCCCGGCGCTGGCACTCGGCGCCGAGATCGTCCTGATGCGGAAATTCGAACCCGGCGAGGCGCTGGCGGCGATCGGAGCTATGCGGCCCACGCTTTCGCTGGTGGTGCCCGCCGTCATGAAGGCGATGATCGAGCATCCTGCATGGGCGATTGCGGACCTGTCGAGCCTTCGCATGCTGGGTGCCGGATCGTCGATCGTGCCGGTCGATCTCATCCGGGCGTTCCATGCGCGCGGTGTGCCGGTCGCACAGGTATACGGTGCGACGGAGACGGGCCCCATCGCGATCTATCAGAAACGCGAGGACGCTCTCGTCAACGAAGGATCGACCGGCCAGCCGGCGCTGAATTGCGAAGCGAGGCTCGATGACGGCGAAATCCTCGTTCGCGGACCGAATGTTGCGACCGGGTATTGGCGCGATCCGGAAGCCACGCGCGCGGCCTTCACGAATGGCTGGTTCCGCACCGGCGATCTCGGCCGGATCGATTCGGACGGCAACTGGTGGGTCGACGAACGCAAGAAGGACATGATCATTTCCGGCGGCGAGAACGTCTATCCGGCGGAGATCGAGGCGGCACTTTCCGCACATCCGGCGGTTGCCGAATGCGCAGCCGTTGCCAAGCCGGACGCGCGATGGGGTGAGGTTCCCGTCGTGTTCATCGTCAAGCGGCCGGGCGCCGAAATCGACGCCGCGGCACTGCGCGCATTCCTCGACGGTCGACTCGCCAGATTCAAATGGCCCAAGGCGTACCGGTTCGTCGATGTGCTGCCGCGCAATGCGATGGGGAAGGTCCGGCGCTTCGAGCTACGTGCGCAGGCCCGCGAGGGCGGGGAATAGGCCGATCAACCCGACCGCCACGATCTGAACGGCAATCGCCGCGAGCAGCAGGCCAAAGATACGGTTGAGGATGTTGAGGCCGGTGCGGCCAAGCTGCCGGCCGATCGGGTCGGCAAGCCGCAGCGTGATCCAGACGACCACGCACACCAGTGCTATGCATGCGACGACCGAGGCGAGATGGGCGAATTCGCCACTGCGCTTGGTCTCGATGATCGTCGAGGAGATCGAGCCGGGCCCGACGAGCAGCGGGATGCCGATCGGCACCACGCCGAGGGTCGATTTCTGGCCGGCCTCGTCGGCCTCCTCCTGAGTCTGCTGAACGGGCGACATCTTGGCGTTGAGCATCGACAGGCTCATCAGGAAAAGCACGATGCCGCCGCCGACGCGGAACGCGTCGAGGCTCGTTCCCAGCACGCGCAGCAGCATGTCGCCGGTGATCGCCGACACGACCAGCACGACGAAGACGGTCGCCGCTGCCATGTTGGCCGTGCGCGTCCTGAAGCGGTCGTCCTGTCCGCCGGTCATCGCGAGGAAAACCGGGATCGCCGCGAACGGCGTCAGGATCGCCAGCAGCGTGACGACGAAGCGCGAATAATCGGCAAGACCGGCCAAGCGCCTATCCTTTGTGCGGGTGGGTCTTGATCCAGTGCCGCGCGATGTCCATCCGGCGCGCGACCCAGACGTTGTCGTGCTTCTCGACGTGATCCATGAATTTCTGGAGTGCGCGGAACCGCCCTGGCCGGCCGATCAGCCGCAGATGCAGGCCGAGCGTCATCATCTTGGGCGCGTCGGCGCCTTCCGCATAGAGCACGTCGAAGGCGTCGCGTGCATATGCGAACCAGTCGTCGCCGGTATTGAAACCCTGCGCGGTGCCGAACTTCATGTCGTTGACGTCGAGCGTGTAGGGGACGACGAGATGCGGCTTCTTTCCGACCTTCGTCCAGTACGGAAGATCATCGTTGTAGGCGTCGCTGTCATAGAGCATGCCGAACTCGGCGGCGAGCGCACGGGTGTTGGGCGACATGCGGCCCGTGTACCAGCCCAGCGGTGCAGCACCTGCAGCCTTCGTGATCGCGTCGATCGCGAGGCGGAAATGCTTGCGTTCTTCGGCGATCGGCATTTTCTGGTAGTCGATCCAGCGCCAGCCGTGGCTTGCCACCTCGTGCCCGCCTTCGGCCATCGCCTTGCCGGCATCGGGGTGGCGGGCGAGCGCCATGCCGACGGCCCATGACGTGAAGGGCAGGCGGCGCTTCTCGAATTCGCGAAGGATCCGCCAGAAACCGGCCCGGCTGCCGTATTCGTAGACGCTTTCGGTACTCTCGTCGCGCCGCCGCGGCCTGGGCACAAGGCCGACGACCTCCTGCAGATAGACCTCGGACTCCTTGTCGCCGTGCAGGATCGAACGTTCGCCGCCTTCCTCGTAGTTCACGACGAAGGAGACGGCGATGCGGGCGCCGTTGGGCCAGTTCGCATGCGGCGGATTGCGGCCATAGCCGATCAGGTCGCGCGGATAGGCGGCTTGCTTAGGCTTTCGGCTGGGCATCGGATTCCGGCTCCGCTTCGCTGGGCGAGGTGAGTACGCGTACGAAATTGAGCAGCATCGCGTCCTCGCCCGGCGGGGCAAGGAACGAAACGCCTACCGGCGCGTCCTGGGCGAAGCCGGCCGGCAGGGATATCTGCGGCAATCCCGCCAGCCCGGCGATGCAGGTAAGCGGCAGCGTGCGTTGACGCACGCGATCGAACGTCGCCTCGTCGGCGTCGCGCAGCGGTGCGGGCGTGGCCGCCGTCGGGATGCAGAGGATCGTGCCCTCCGTCATCAACTCGGCCATGCGCTTGCGGACCGTCTCGCGCTTTCCGGCATGCTCGGCGACCGCCTCGGGTGTCACCGAGCGGCCGAATTCGAACCGGGCCGCCACATCCGCCGCGAGCTTGGGCTTCACTTCGCCGATCCATCCGCCGTGGCACGCCCAGGCTTCGGAGGCCGACAGCATCCGGAAGCTCTCGACCCAGTTGGCGAGGCCCGCACCCGCGATCTCGATGTCGTAGGAAAGATCGAAGAACGACTTGGCGCGACCGATCCACGGCAGGAGTGCGGTATAGACATCGCCGTCGGCCAGCCGCATCGCATCGGTCGCGACGAGAAGGCGGCCGGGCTCGGCGGGTGCGACGCTTTCGTCGAGAAGAGCGCGCCCGACGCGCTCCAGCAGCTCGGCGTCGCGCGCGAACCAGCCGACCGTATCGAACGACGGTGCCAGCGGGACGAGTCCTTCGGCGGAAATCCGCCCATGGGTCGGCCGCATGCCGAACAGGCCGCAATAGCCGGCCGGTACGCGGATCGATCCGCCGGTATCCGTGCCCAATGCAAAGTCGCAGGCCCGTCCGGCGACTGCCGCCGCCGAGCCGGAGGACGAACCGCCGGGAACGCGATCCGGTGCTGCGGGATTTGCCGGCGTGCCGTAATGGAGATTGCGGCCCGTCAGGCCGTAGGCAAGCTCGTCCATCAGCGTCTTGCCAAGAAGCATGGCGCCAGCGTCCAGCAATGCCTGTACGGCAGCGGCCGTCTTCGTCGCCTTGTTGTGGGTCTGCAGCCAAGTCGGGTTGCCGCCACCCGTACGGTGCCCGGCGATCTCGTAGTTGTCCTTTGCCGCGAAGACGGTTCCGCGCAGCGGGCCGTCTTCGGCACCGGATATCTTCACGCGCTCGTGGCGCGTATAGGCATCGAGATTCATTGCTGTGCCATGTCCTGGATATAGGCGCGCCAGCCGCCGAACCGCGTGATGTCGTGCGCCGACCGCAATGCTGCCGGCTCGCAGACGAATCCCTTGCACCAGGTGCCATCATCGATCTCGACCGATCCGATGGCAAGCGGCGGCGGCACGAGGCCGACGAACGAACCGAACTCGGCTACCGGCATTTCCCATATCTCGAGTGCGATCGCCGCCCCGCCGGCGCCGATCCGCTCGAGGCCGGGCTTGGGCGGCTTTGTGTTGGCAAGCGCAAACAGGCGGTAGGCGGCTGCCGTCTTTGCTGCGCACACCAGACGTCCGCCGCGCTCGACGAGCTGGCCGTTGAGCGGCATGCCTGACAGGTGCGCGCCGACGACCGCGATCTGGATCGTCTGCGACGGCGCGGTCACGGTCGGGGCAGGTGGCGGCATCGCCGCACCCGTCGCACCAAGGGTCAGGCCGGCATCGCGGTGGAAGGCGTTGCCGATCCCCGCAAGCCATCCATCCCGCCACGCCTGACCGATCAGCGTGATGCCGGTCGGCAGGCCGTCGGCGCGGATCGCCGAGGGAACGGCGAGCGCCGACAGGTCGAGCAGGTTGACGAAGTTCGTGTAGTAGCCAAGCTCGGTATTGTGCCGGACCGGCTCGGCGGCAAGCTGGGCGAGCGTGAAGATCGTCCCGCTCGTCGGCAGGGCCATGGCATCGATCGATTGCCAGACCCCGGCTGCGCGCCGCTTCAGCTCCTCGAGACGATAGAGCGCCCTGAAGGTCGATACCGCGTCGTATTTTGTGGCATTCGCGATGACTGCGCGCGTCGTCGGATGGACCTCGTCGGGTCGCTCACGCATCATCGTCTCGATCGCGGCATAGCGTTCGGCCACCCAGGGGCCGTCATAGAGAAGGTCCGCCGTCTCCTTGAAGGGTGCGAAATCGAACTCGACCGGCTTGCCTCCCATCTTTTCGAGGCGCACGAGTGCCAAGCGATACTGGCGCTCGGCCTCCGCGTCGCCGAAGAACTTCAGCTGGTCCGCACGCGGTACGCCGAAGCGGAACGATTTCGGTGCTGGCGGCAGGCCGAGCGGCGTCCGGTCGGCTTCGACACGCGAGTAGGGATCCGACGGATCGTATCCGGCGGCGGCTTTGGTTGCTTCCAGCGCATCGGATACGGTCAGGGCGAAGACCGAAATCACGTCGAGCGTGCGGCAGGCCGGGACCAGTCCGGCGGTCGAGAGCAGTCCCTTCGTGGGTTTCAGCCCCACAAGGTTGTTGAAGCCTGCCGGCACGCGGCCCGAACCGGCCGTATCCGTACCCAGTGCAAACGACACCAGCCCCGCCGCGACGGCAACGGCGGAGCCCGACGACGAGCCGCCGGGGATGTACCGCTTGTCGAACGTGTTCGCCGGAATGCCGTAGGGCGAACGCACGCCGACAAGACCCGTTGCGAACTGGTCGAGATTCGTCTTCCCGATCGGGATTGCACCCGCCGCGACGAGCCGCTCGACCGCCCGTGCCGAGCGGTTCGCGACATAGCTGAAAGCGGGACACGCCGCCGTCGTCGGCGCGCCGGCGAGATCGATATTGTCCTTGATCGCAAACGGCACGCCCCAGAGGGGCGCCGTCCGCGGAATGCCGGCAAGCGCGGTTGCCGCCGCGAGGGTCTGCGCCCGCGGCACGACGTGCAGCCATGTCGGGTCGGCCCCGCGCGCCTCGATCCGCTGGTAGACGGCGGCAACCGTGTCGCGCGGATCTTTGCCGCTGGCGTAGGCGGTCCGGAGGGCGGTGAAATCGAGGCTATCCTGCATGACGACTCGGGTGCTTTCTGACGCGCCGCACGATGCAAGACCGTAGCCAAAGCCGGCCGGAAATTCCACGCCGCCCTCTTGGCAACTGCGCATTGACAGTGCAGGCCCCGACCGGGCTCTAATCAGCCAAATGGATCGGGGGGCAGGACCATGTGCAAGGGATTGTTTGTCGGATTTATGGCGCTGCTGGCTGGAATTTGCCCTGCCGCCGCCCAGCAGACGCTCAATGTCTACAATTGGAACGACTATGTCTCCCCTTTGGCGCTCGAACGGTTCCAGAAGGAAACCGGCATCCGGGTGACCTACGACACGTACGATTCGAACGAGACGCTGGATGCCAAGCTGCGTGCCGGCCGTTCGGGCTACGACCTCGTCGTTCCGTCGGCATCGCCGTTCCTTGCCCAACAGATTCCGGCCCGCCTCTACCGGGAGTTCGACCGCGCGCGGCTGTCGAATTTCCCGAAGATCGATCCCGTCGTGCTGCGCGAGCTCGAACGGTTCGATCCGGGCAACCGGTTCGGCGTTCCGCACCTGTCGAGCACGACGGGTATCGGCTACAACGCCGAGCGCGTCGGCCGCGTGATGGCGGATGCACCCGTCTATTCGCTGCGCATGATCTTCGATCCCGAAGTCGCCAGGCGGTTCCAGTCCTGCGGAATCGTCGTCCTCGACTCGCCGACGGACGTTTTCCCTGCCGCATTGGCCTATCTCGGGCTCGATCCGGACTCGAAGGCGCCCGAGCATCTCGCCAAGGCGACCGAGCTGCTGATGCGGGTACGGCCCTATGTGCGCAAATGGCATTCGTCCGAATACATCAACGATCTGGCGAACGGCGATGCCTGTATCGCCTTCGGCTATTCGGGCGACATCAAGCAGGCGGCGGCACGCGCGGCCGAAGCGAAGAAGGCAGGCGTGCGCGTCGAATACGCGATCCCGCAGGAAGGCGCCCTGCTGTCGCACGACGTCTGGGCAATCCCGGCGGATGCACGCAATGTCGAGGCCGCCCACCGTTTCGTCGATTTCATGCTCCAGCCTGAGATCGCGGCCTTGAATTCGGATGCCGTCGGCTACCCCAACCCCGTGCCGGCATCGCGGCCGCTCGTCCGGCCCGAGGTGCGCGACGATCCGATCGTGTTCATGCCGCCGGAAATCCGCGCACGGCTCTACACGATCACGCCGGCTGCCCGCGACTACGAGCGCCTGCGCACGCGCGCGTGGACGCGCGTGACGGCGGGCCGCTAGGCGACCGGCACTTGATCCGCATCCAGGGCCTGGAGAAGCGCTTCGGCGGCATTGCGGCCGTCGACGGCGTGGATCTGGATATCGCGGCCGGCGAGATCTTCTGCCTGCTGGGGCCTTCGGGATGCGGCAAGACCACGCTGCTCCGATGCGTGGGCGGCTTCGAGACGCCCGACGCCGGCCTGATCCTGCTCGACGGCAATGACGTGACGAATGTTCCGCCGTGGGACCGGCCGGTCAACACGGTGTTCCAGAGCTACGCTTTGTTTCCGCATCTGACGGTCGCCCAGAACGTCGCGTTCGGGCTGGATACGCTGGCCCTTGATGCGGTCGAGCGTGCAGGGCGCGTTCGCGAGATGCTCGATCTGGTGCGGCTCGAAGGCTTCGAGGCGCGCAAGCCGGCCCAGCTTTCCGGCGGGCAGCGGCAGCGTGTCGCGATCGCACGCGCGCTTGCGCGGCATCCGAAAGTCCTGCTGCTCGACGAGCCGCTGTCGGCGCTCGACGCGAAGCTGCGCGAGGAAACGCGGCTCGAAATCGTCGAACTGCAGGCCCGCCTTGGGATCGCCTTCGTGTTCGTCACGCACGATCAGGACGAAGCAATGGCGATTTCCGACCGGATCGGCGTCATGGAAGCGGGGAAGATCGTCCAGATTGCGACGCCGGGCGAACTCTACGAGCGGCCAGCGACGCGCTTCGTCGCCGAATTCGTCGGGCGCATCAATCTTTTCGCGGCACCCGACAGCGCGGGCTGGATCGCCGTCCGCCCCGAGCGCGTGTCGCTCGGCTCCGGTACCCGCCGCGGCCGCGTGCGCGAATGCGCCTATCTGGGCGAGCGGCGGCTTGTCTTCATTGACAGCCCGCTCGGGCGCGTGACCGCGAGCGTGCCGGGCTCCCTGCCGGCACCGGAGAACGGCACCGAGATCGCGTTCGACTGGCCCGAGAGCGCCGAGCTGAGGCTTGCGCGATGACGACCGCACCCTGGGCGGCGGCGTCCCGCAGGGTCTTCATCGCGCCCGCATTCGCGTGGCTCGCGGCGACGGTCGCGTTGCCGCTGGTCCTCGTGGCGGCAATCAGCTTCGGCGAAGCCACGCAAGACGCCCCGCCGTTCGAATGGGGGTTCTCGTTCTCGAACTATGCGTTGGTCTTCGGCGACGATCTCTATTGGGAGGCATTCCTCGCGGCCGCGCGGATTGCCGGGACATCGACGCTGATCTGCCTTCTCGTCGGCTGCCCGATGGCGCTGGCGATCGCGCGTGCGCGACCGCGCAGACGCGCACTGCTGCTCTTTCTCGTCGTGCTGCCGTTCTGGACGTCGTTCCTGATCCGCGTCTATGCGTGGATGGGACTGCTCCGGCCGACCGGGCTTGTGAATACGACCCTCCAGGCTTTGGGCCTGATCGACGAGCCGCTTGCGTTGATCGCAAACGCGTTCGCGGTCCATCTCGGCATCGTCTATGCCTACCTGCC
Source organism: uncultured Azospirillum sp. (assembly GCA_964416335.1). GTDB lineage: Bacteria > Pseudomonadota > Alphaproteobacteria > CACIAM-22H2 > CACIAM-22H2 > Tagaea. The sequence continues at coordinate 37,704 of CAYQDN010000014.1, read as the reverse complement.
GTTCATGGTCCTGCCGCTCTATGCGACGCTTGAGAAGATGGATCCGGCCCTGCTCGAAGCGGCACAGGATCTGGGTGCGTCGCCCGCCCGCGCGTTCTGGCGGATCACGTTTCCGCTTTCCCTGCCGGGGGTGATTGCCGGATCGCTGCTGGTCTTCATCCCGGCGAGCGGCGAATTCGTCATCCCGGACCTGCTGGGCGGGCCCGACACGCAGATGATCGGCCGCATCCTGTGGCTCGAGTTCTTCCAGAACCGCGACTGGCCGGTCGCCTGCGCCCTCGCGACGACGATGGCTGTACTTCTTGCGGGCCCAATTCTGCTGTTCGACCGCCTCCGGAACAGCCGCGCATGAAGCCCGCCGATTTCCTGCCGCGACTTCCGGCCCTGCTTGCAGCGGGTTTTGCGTTTCTCTATCTGCCGATCCTGCTGCTCGTCGTTTTCAGCTTCAACGAAAGCAGGCTCGTGACCGTCTGGGCCGGTTTTTCCACGCGCTGGTACGCCGAATTGCTGGGAAATACGCGCATGCTTGACGCTGCCTGGCTGAGCCTTGGCATCGCGGCACTCGCCGGCACCGTCTCGGCGGTGTTCGGCACGCTCGCAGGCTATTCGCTCGGGCGGCTTGGCCGCTTCCGGCTGAGGACCTTGTTCGCGTTGCTGCTGCTCGCCCCGATGGTCTTGCCCGAAGTGATTTTGGGTCTGTCGATGTTGATGACCTATTCCGCGCTCGACCGGCTGGTCGGCTGGCCGGGCGAGCGCGGAATGGTCGCCATTGCGCTCGCCCACGCGACGTATGGGACGGCATTCGTCGCGGTAATCGTGGAGGCGCGGCTGCGCGGCATCGAACCGGCGCTTGAGGAGGCGGCTCTCGACTTGGGGGCAGGGCCCTTGCGCGCGTTCGCGCGGGTGACCCTTCCGCTGCTGCTGCCGGCCGTCGCGGCAGGCTGGCTGCTTGCCTTCACGCTTTCGCTCGACGATTTGGTCATCGCGAGTTTCGTTTCCGGGCCGGGCGCCACGACCCTGCCGATGCTCGTCTATTCGAGCGTCCGGCTCGGCCTTTCGCCTCAGATAAACGCCCTTGCTGCCATTATGATTGGCGTCGTGGCGGTGCTTGCCTATTTCGGCACACGGCAGGCCGATCGCCGGGCGTGATTTGTCCCCGAGTTATCCACAGTGTGTGTCTTTTGCAAAATCGGAATCGGCATTGAATCAGCAGGTTGAGCGCGACTATTCGCGTAACGACTTCGCCGTGAAAAAGACCGTCTAATTTTCAGAACATTGGCCAAAGGCTTGCTTGAACGCATGTAGGTGAATCGGCATCATCCGCCGTCCGAACGAAAGAATCCGGTACCAGCCATCAAAGGTTGGGCGGCGAACGGATTGACGGTCGAACAGTGGAAGTCGAAATCGGGACAATGCAGCAGCAGGAACGAAACCGCCGAATTGGACTCTGGCTCGGGCGCGTCGACGCGTGGCTTTTCCGGCCCCGCGAGGTTCTCGTGCGCTCGGACGGCCAGGTCCGGCTGGTCCGGATTTCCACCTGCCTGCAGCGTCTTGCCGCCGGCGCCCTGGTGCTTGCCGCCGCATCGGGGGGCGCGGCGATCGACAGTTACCGTTCGGCTCTGACCGAAATCGAACTGCGCGCGCAGGACGTGGTGCGCCTCCAGGACGACCATCGCACCCGTCTGGAAGAGCTGGGCGAGGCTTTGGCGCGGGCGACCGAACGCGGCCGGGCCGAAGCGGCCGAAGCCGTCGCCGGCCTTATCGAGCAGCGCAACCGCCTGACCGAGCGCATGGTCGAGATCGAGCAGGGCCTTTCGGCTGCGGAGAACGAGCGCGAGCGTGCGCTTGTCACGCACGAAGGACTGATGGAGCGCCTGCGCGGCGTCGAAGCACGCCTTGCCGGCCGTGCACCGGACCCGGCGAGTGCCGCCGACCGCGTGGCGGCGCTGGAACGCGTGCGCATCGAAGCCCTTGCCGAGCGCGGACGGCTTGCGGTGGAGGCCAGGCGCCTGGCGATCGAGCATCGCGCGACGACGGGCGATCTTGCGAGCCTGCGCGCGGTCGATCGCGACGCTGCCCGCGCGCAGGATGCCGCCCTTGCGGAAATTTCAGGCAGCACGCGCGCCCAGATCGAAGAGATCGTGCGTGTCCTGCGTGCTGCCGGCTTGCAGGCCGATCGCGTGATCGGTGCGCGCAGCGGCAATTCGGGCGGCCCGTTCGTCGTGCCGACGCTCGACCGGGCGAGTACGGATCCGAGCCTTCTGCTAGCGTCGCTCGGCACAGATCTCGAGCGGCTGCGTGACATGCGTGCGGCCGTGCGCCGACTTCCACTGCGCGCGCCCCTCGATGATTTTTCGGTGATGAGCCCGTTCGGCATGCGCCGCGACCCGTTCAACGGCCAGCTCGCCATGCACAGCGGCATCGACCTGTCGGCCCCGCCCCGCACGCCCATACTGGCGACGGCGGCAGGAAAAATTGTGACGGCCGGCTGGAACGGCGAGTACGGGAACATGGTCGAGATCGAGCATGATTTCGGTCTCTCGACGCGCTATGGTCACATGACACGGATCGATGTCCGGGTCGGACAGCGGGTCGAGCGTCGCCAGACGGTCGGGCTGCTCGGATCGACCGGCCGGAGCACTGGTCCGCACGTTCACTACGAAGTTCTCGTCGACGGCCGTGCCGTCGACCCGGCCCGTTTCCTGGAGGCTGCCCGCCATGTTCGGAAAGTCGAATAGCAAGCCCGTCGTTCCCGACACGCGCGCACTCAAGGCGAACAGCCCGTCGGTGCCGTCGATCATTTCGGCGAGCCTGTCGCTGAAGGGCGATATCGTGTGCGAGGGCGACATCCAGCTCGACGGGCGAGTCGAAGGCGTCGTGCGCACGAAGTCGCTGACGATCGGTGCCACCGGCGAAGTGCGTGGCGAGATCACGGCCGAGCGCGTGCGCATCCTCGGCAAGGTTTTCGGCCCGATCCGCGCCAAGTCGATCGACCTTGGCCGTACGGCGCAGGTCGTCGGCGACATCCGCTACGAGACGCTGACGGTCGAACAGGAAGCGCAGGTCGACGGCCACATCCAGCGCATCGACGACGCCGCATCGGCCGGGCGCGATCCCGCACCGCTGGCGCTGGTGCACGACCTGGGAAAGAAATAGCCCCGGTCTGTTAGACGAGGGCCTGCGTGTCGCCGTCGACCGACAGGGCCTGACCCGAGATATTCCGTCCGCCCACGCCGGCTAGGAAGACCGCAAGCCGCGCGATGTCTTCGGCCTCGACCATCCGGCCGAGCGAGGCCTGGCGCGTATAGAGCGATTCCATCTCTTCGACCGGAACGCCGGTCGAGGCGGCTTTTGCCTGGATGACGCGGCGGATGCGCGGCCCGTCGACCGCACCGGGAAGGATCGCATTGACCCGGATGTTGTCGGCCCCGAGCTCGATCGCGAGGCTCTTCGTGAATCCGACGACCGCCCACTTGCTCGCCGAATAGGGCGTGCGATGGGCAAATCCGAATTTTCCCGCCGCCGACGAAAGATTGACGATCGTCCCGCCGCCGCTGGCGCGCAGCAGAGGCACGGCCCGCCGGGTGCAGAGGAACTGCGCGTCGATGTTGATTTCCATCGTGTGGCGCCAGTCGTCGGGCGAGAGGGTCTCGACCGGACCGGTCGGGCCGGCGATCCCGGCGTTGTTGACCAGCACGTCGAGCCCGCCCAGTGAATCGATGACGTCCTCGAACAGCTCGTCGACATCGTCCTCGTCGGACACGTCGCATTCGAAGGCCTCGTGGCCGGGCAGCTCCTGGCGGAAACGGGCGAGGGCGGCTTCGTCGACATCGCACACGACGACGCGCGCGCCGGCTCCGGCGAATGCACCCGCAATGGCACGGCCGATTCCGGCCGCACCGGCGGTCACGAGCACGCGAAGGTCGCGGCAGGATTGGTCGGTCATGCTGGTCCCCCTGTGCAGCGGCCAAGGCCGGCGGCTACACTCGTTGTCGTTATGGACAGTGGAGATACCACGCGCGGGCTCGTGCGTCCTGCGGTTTCGGGCCGGTCGGGTGCGGCATTCGCGCGCGACCGGGACGGCGTTTCGCGCCTGAAGGATCTCGAGCAGCGCGACCCGCTGAAGATCCTCTTTCCCGATCCGCTGGCCGAACGCCAGCCGGTCGCAGTCCTGGTCAATACCGGCGGTGGCGTCGTCGGCGGCGACCGCCTCGAAACCTCGATCGCGGTCGGTGCAGGTGCCGCGGCACTGGTCGTCGGGCAGGCGGCCGAGAAGGTCTATCGCAGCTGGGGACCGGCGAGCGAGATCGCCAACGACCTGAATGTCGCTGCGGACGGGCGTCTCGAATGGTTCCCGCAGGAGACGATCCTGTTCGACAAGGCGCGGCTCGACCGGCGGCTGTCCCTGACGCTGGCCGGCAATGCGGCCTTCCTGGGCGGCGAGATCGTCGTGTTCGCCCGGCGCGCCCGGGGCGAGACGATGACGGGGGGCGCCTTGCGCGACCGCTGGTCGATCCGCCGCGACGGCCGCCTCGTCTGGGCCGACGCGTTCGTCGCCGACCCGCTGGACGACGCACTCCTCGACCGGCCCGCCCTTCTCGGCGGGGCGCGTGCGGCGGCAACGATGGTCTGCGTGTGCGGATCGCCCGACAAGGCGCTGGAAATCGCCCGCGCGCGGCCCGGGGTATCCTGCGGCCTGATCGGCCCGGTCCTCGTGGCCCGGCTGCTCGACCCGGACGCGGCAGCACTGCGCGAACGCTATCTGGACCTGTGGCTTGCACTGCGTACGGGGCTGTTCGGACTGCCGGAGAGGCTGTCCCGCCTGTGGCACGTGTGATGCTAGGATCGGCCCCGACGGAGGGGGCAACGCATGAATCTCAGTCCACGCGAGAAAGACAAGCTGCTGGTGGCGATGGCCGCGATGGTCGCGCGCCGCCGGCTGGAGCGGGGGGTCAAGCTCAACCATCCGGAGGCGGTCGCCCTGATCGCCGATTTCGTCGTCGAGGGTGCCCGCGACGGCCGGTCGGTCGCCGACCTGATGCGCGACGGGGCCAAGGTGATCACGCGCGATCAGGTGATGGACGGCATCTCCGAGATGATCCACGACATCCAGGTCGAGGCGACCTTTCCCGACGGCACGAAGCTCGTGACCGTCCACAATCCGATCCGCTGAGGGAGCGCGCATGAAGCCCGGCGAAATTCTGGTGCGCGACGGCGAGATCGAGCTGAATGCCGGTCGCGAGACCGTCACGCTGAACGTCTCGAATACCGGCGACCGGCCGATCCAGGTCGGCTCGCACTATCACTTCTTCGAGACGAACCCCGCCCTGTCGTTCGACCGCAAGGCTGCCTACGGCATGCGGCTCGATATTCCGGCCGGTACGGCCGTGCGCTTCGAGCCGGGCCAGACCCGCAAGGCCAATCTGGTCGCCTATGGTGGTGCCCGGATCGTCCACGGATTTCGCGGTGCGGTGAACGGCAAGCTCAAGAAGCGGGGGAAATAGCATGTCCTATCGGATTTCCCGTGCCGCCTATGCCGGCATGTACGGCCCGACGACCGGCGACCGCGTGCGCCTGGGCGATACCGATCTGTTCATCGAGGTCGAGAAGGACCTGACCGTCTTCGGCGAGGAAGTGAAGTTCGGCGGCGGCAAGGTCATCCGCGACGGCATGGGGCAGAGCCAGCGCTCGCGCCGCGAAGGGGCCGTCGATACCGTCATCACGAACGCGCTCGTCCTCGACTGGTGGGGCATCGTGAAATGCGACATCGGCCTCAAGGACGGCAAGATCGCTGCCCTCGGCAAGGCCGGGAACCCCGACATCCAGCCCGGCGTGGACATCGTCGTCGGTCCGGGAACCGAGGTGATCGCCGGCGAGGGCCGCATCGTCACAGCGGGCGGCATCGATGCGCACATCCACCTCATCTGCCCGCAGCAGGTCGAGGATGCGCTCTATTCCGGCATCACGACCCTGATGGGCGGCGGGACGGGACCCGCCGCCGGCACATCGGCGACGACCTGCACGCCGGGCCCGTGGCACATGCATCGCATCCTCGAGGCCGCCGAGGGCCTGCCGATCAACATGGGCTTCTTCGGCAAGGGCAACGCCTCGGCGCTGGCGCCGATGGTCGAGATGGTGCGCGCGGGTGCGTGCGCCATGAAGCTGCACGAGGACTGGGGGACGACCCCCAACGCAATCGACACCTGCCTGAAGCTTGCGGACAAATACGACATCCAGGTCGCGATCCACACCGACACGCTGAACGAGAGCGGCTTTGTCGAGGATACGGTCGCCGCGTTCAAGGGCCGCACGATCCACGCCTTCCATACCGAAGGCGCCGGCGGCGGGCATGCGCCCGACATCATCAAGGTCATCGGTCTGCCCAACGTGCTGCCGTCGTCGACCAATCCCACGCGGCCCTTCACGGTCAACACGATCGACGAGCATCTCGACATGCTCATGGTCTGCCACCATCTCGACCAACGCATCCCCGAGGACGTCGCCTTCGCCGAAAGCCGCATCCGGCGCGAGACGATCGCCGCGGAAGACATCTTCCACGACATCGGCGCCATCTCGATGATGAGTTCGGACAGCCAGGCGATGGGGCGCATCGGCGAGGTCATCGCGCGGACATGGCAGACGGCCCACAAGATGAAGATGCAGCGCGGCCGGCTGAAGGAAGAGACGGGCGAGAACGACAATTTCCGCGCCAAGCGCTATCTCGCCAAATACACGATCAATCCGGCGATCGCACAGGGGATCTCCAGCTATGTCGGTTCGATCGAGAAGGGCAAGTACGCCGATCTCGTGATCTGGCAGCCGGCCTTCTTCGGCGCCAAGCCCGAGATGATCCTGAAATGTGGCACGATCGCGGCCGCCCCGATGGGCGATCCCAACGCCTCGATCCCCACGCCGCAGCCCGTGCACTACCGGCCGATGTTCGGCGCGTTCGGCAAGGCGCTGGGTTCGTCGTGCCTCACCTTCGTGTCGAAGCTCGCGCACAAGGACGGGATCGGGCGCAAGCTCGGTCTCGCGCGCACCGTCCTTCCGGTCAAGAACACGCGCAAGATCGGCAAGAAGCACATGATCCACAACGACGCGATGCCGAAGGTGGAGGTCGATCCCGAGACCTACGAAGTCCGCGCCGACGGCACGCCGATCGTCTGCGAACCGGCGAAGTTGCTGCCGCTCGCGCAGCGCTATTTCCTGTTCTGATGCGCGCACTGGCGGTCGATCCGGCCGGGGCATGGGACCGGCAGCGTCTTCGCGGCCATGTCACGCTGGCCTCCGACGACCGCCACCGGCGCCGGGTCACGCTGCGTGCCGACGACGGATTCGAGTTCCTTCTCGACCTCGTGCATGCCGTACATCTGAAGGCCGGCGATGGGCTGGCGCTGGAGGACGGCTCCTATGTCGAAATCCGTGCGGCGGACGAACCTGTGATGGACATCGCCTGCACCGATTCCGCACATCTCGCGCGCGTGGCATGGCATGTCGGGAACCGGCACCTGGCCGTGCAGGTCCTTCCCGATGGCGTATTGCGCCTGCTCGACGACCATGTGATCGCCGAAATGGCGGAGAAGCTGGGTGCGCGGGTCCGCCGCCACGCGGCCCCTTTCGATCCGGAGCCCGGCGCCTATGCCGGCGGGGCCCATGGCCACTGACGGGCTCCTGAAGCTACTCGCCTGGCTGTCGCCGTCGTTCCCCGTCGGCGCATTCGCGTACAGCCACGCGCTCGAATCCGCCATCGACGAAGGTCTCGTGCGCGACCGCTCCTCGCTGCAGGACTGGATCGCCAGCCTCGTGGCGCAAGGTGGCCCGCGGGCCGATGCCGTGTTCTTCTGCCACGTCTATCGTGCCGTTGCCGATGCCGACACGGCGCGTTTCGTCGAAATCGCTGAGCTTGCAGGTGCCACGCGCGGTTCTGGCGAGCTTGCGCTTGAAGCCACGCAACAGGGCGAGAGCTTTTTCCGCGCGATCGGCGATGCCTGGCCGGTCGATGTTTCCGGCTGGCGGCAGGCATTGGCCGACGCCGGATTGCGTCCGGCCTATCCCGTCGCCGTCGCCACTGCGGCGGCCGCTGCAGGCGTGCCGCTCGGCGACGCCTTGGCCGCCTATCTTCACGCATTCGCGGCCAATCTCGTCTCCGCGGCCGTGCGCGCGATCCCGCTGGGGCAGACCGACGGGCAACGCGTGCTTGCCGAGATCGAGCCGCATGTCGACAATGCGACGGGCGAAGCGCTTGGCCGGTCGCTCGATGAGGCGGGCAGTGCGGCCCTTGTCGTCGATGCGCTATCCTTCCGCCACGAGACCCAGTATTCGAGGATTTTCAGATCATGACCGGACCCCTTCGCGTCGGAATCGGCGGGCCCGTCGGCTCGGGCAAGACGGCCCTCGTCGATGCCCTGTGCAAGAACCTGCGCGACGTTCTCGACGTCGCAGCGATCACCAACGACATCTACACCAAGGAGGACGCGCAGTTCCTGACGCGCTCGGGCGCCCTTGACCCCAGCCGCATCATGGGCGTGGAGACGGGCGGCTGCCCGCACACGGCCATCCGCGAGGACGCGTCGATGAATCTCGCCGCCTGCGCCGAGATGACCGCGAAATTCCCGGGGCTCGAGCTGCTGTTCGTCGAATCCGGCGGCGACAATCTCGCCGCCACGTTCTCGCCCGAACTTGCCGACCTGACGATCTACGTCATCGACGTTTCCGCCGGCGACAAGATCCCGCGCAAGGGCGGGCCTGGCATCACGCGGTCCGACCTTCTCGTCATCAACAAGATCGATCTGGCGCCCTATGTGGGGGCGTCGCTCGACGTGATGGACCGGGACGCCAAGAAGATGCGCGGGCAGCGGCCGTTCGTGTTCACGAACATCCGCGCGGGAAAGGGCGTGAAGGAGATCGCGGATTTCATCTGTGCCAAGGGCGGCCTCACGCCGCGCGCGGCATAAGGAGCGACGCATGCCCGCATCCGACAAGATCGACCAGTCCCGCCTGTGGCAGCGCCATGTCGACATGGCGAAGATCGGCGGCCTTCCGAAGGGGGGCGTCAACCGGCAGGCCCTGTCCGCCGAAGACGCGGCGTCGCGCAAGCTGCTCGCGGGCTGGGCCGCCGCGCGCGGCTACGATGTTTATGGCGATCCCATCGGCAATCTCTATGTCCGGCGTTCAGGTGCTGACAATGAAGCGGCACCAGTGCTGACCGGATCGCACATGGACAGCCAGCCGACCGGGGGCAAGTACGACGGGATGTACGGCGTGCTCGCCGGCTTCGAAGCGCTCGAGGCCCTCGACGATGCCGGCATCCGAACGAGGCGGCCGGTCGAAGTCGTCGCGTGGATGAACGAGGAGGGCAGCCGCTTCCAGCCCGGTGCCATGGGCTCGGCCGTGTGGGCCGGCCAGTACGATCTTGCGAAGATGCTCGCGGTCGAAGACCGCTCGGGCACGAAGGTTGCCGATGCGCTGGCCTCGACGCTGGTGGCCGCGCCCTGCCGTGTCGTGCAGGGGTTCGACCGGCGTTTCCATGCCTATATCGAGGCGCATATCGAGCAGGGCCCGCGGCTGGAAGCCGACGGTCGCACGATCGGCGTCGTGACCGGGATCCAGGGTTCGCAGCGCTATACGATCGATATCTTCGGCGAGGAAGCGCATGCGGGCACGACGCCGCTGCGCGTGCGCAAGGACGCGCTCAAGTCCGCCGTCGCCGCGATCCAGGCGCTGGAACGGCACATGCACGATCCCGCCGACATCGTGCGCTTCACCGTCGGGCGGCTCGAATGCCGTCCGGGCTCGCCCAATACGGTGCCCGGACAGGTGCATTTCACGATCGATTTCCGCCATCCCGATGCGGCCGTCCTCGCAAGGCTCGGCGACGCGATCCCTTCGGTGGTTTCCGCAAGCGTCGGCCCGTGCACGGCCAAGGTCGAGCGGATCAACAGCGTGGCACCCACGGTGTTCGATCCGCGCATCGTCGATCTGGTGCGCGCCAAGTCGTCCGCACTCGCGCTGTCGAACATGGACATGCCGTCGGGGGCCGGGCACGACGCGATGCATGTCGCCCCGCACGGACCCGCGGGCATGATCTTCGTGCCGTGCGAGCGCGGCATCAGCCACAACGAGGCCGAGGCCGCGACACCTTCCGATCTTGCGGCCGGTGCGCGCGTGCTGGCCGATTGCCTGGAAGCGCTCGCGAACGAGTGAGAGTCAGCGCGCGTCGAACGACCAGTCGCAGTCCTGCTCGGCCATGTCGATGAAGGCGCGCACTTTCGCCGACAGCAGGCGTGCGGCTGGGTAGACGAACTGGATCGCCAGCGGCGGGATCTCGAATTTCGCGAGGACGATCTTGAGCCGGCGTGCTGCGACCGCTTCCGCAGCCTGATATGCCAGCACCCAGGCCAGGCCGCCGCCCTGTTCGGCGTGGCCGATCGCCGCATCGGCACTGTTCGTTTCGTAGCGCGGTGCGATCACCACGCGGCGCTCGCGCCCGTCCTCGACGAACCGCCATTCGGCAGGTGCGGTGATGCCGGAGAAATGGATCGTCCGGTGCCGCTGGAGATCGTCCGGCCGGCGCGGCGTGCCGCGTTCGGCAAGATAGCCCGGCGAGGCGACGATGACGCGTCGTGTCGCACCCATCCGGCGCGCGACGACGCTTGAGTCGGCGAGGTTTCCGATGCGGACGGCGAGGTCGATGCCTTCCTCGACCAGATTGACGATACGGTCGGTGAGCTGCAGCTCACCGGTGACTTCCGTGTGCGTGCGCAAGAAGCTGCAGATCAGCGATGCCACATGCAGCCGGCCGAACACGGATGGCGCCGATACGACCAGCCGGCCCGACGGGACGGTGCGTTCGGCGCGCGCCGCCTCGTCGGCTTCCGTCAGGTCCGCGAGGATCGCGCGTGCGCGGTCGAGATAGCGTGCGCCCGCGTCCGTCAGCGACACCGAGCGCGTCGTGCGCTGCAGGAGACGCAAGCCCAGATGGTCTTCGAGCCCGGCGACGAGGCGCGTCGCCGCGGACGGCGAGATTCCGATCTGCCGGGCTGCCGGCGCAAAGCCGCGCAGTTCGGCGACGCGGACGAAGGCGGCGAGAGCATCGAAGCGGTCCATCTGATTGATGCACTTTCTGCAATGAACTTTTGCATATTATCATTATTATCATCACTTGGCGCAACATTGATATTCACCGGGTCAGGACGGGCATCGGGCCCGCCGCAAGAACCTCAAAAGGAATGTCCCATGTCCCGCCTTTCCACGCCCGCCTCGATCGACGCCAGCCCGGTCGCCGCCCGCCCGCTTCTCGAGGGCGTCAAGCGCCAGCTCGGTACGGTACCCAACCTGTTCCGCGTCGTCGCCAATGCGCCGGCGGCCCTCGAAGCCTATCTCGGCTTCAACGGCGCGCTCGCCAAGGGCACGATCGACGGCAAGACGCGCGAACGCATCGCACTGGCGATCGCCGAGGTGAACGGCTGCGGCTACTGCCTCTCCGCGCACAGCTATCTTGCGGCGAATCTCGCCAAGCTCGATGCCGCGGAAATCGCCGCCAACCGCCGCGGCGGGTCGAACGATCCGAAGGCCGACGCCGCGGTCCGCTTCGCGGTCGCGGTCGCCAAGGCGCGCGGCCATGTCGACGATGCCGCCATCGCGGACGTGCGTGCGGCCGGCTTCGGCGACGCCGAAATCGTCGAGGTCGTCGCGCATGTGGCGCTCAACACCTTCACGAACTACATCAACGAGGTCGCGGGCACGCAGATCGACTTCCCGGTCGTCCAGCTGGGCGTTGCGGCCTGAACCGGAGACCGGCAATGTCCGTTCCAAGCGACATCGCCTTCACCGACACCGTCAAGGCGATCCAGACGCGCAAGGGCTCGCGCCCGTCTTATGCGCGCCTGGAAGCCGGGCGGGGCTGGCAGACCGAGATCACGCCGGAGCTTTCGGCGTTTCTCGGTCTCCAGACCAGCGTTTTCCTGGCGACCGCCAACGCGAAGGGGCAGCCCTATATCCAGCACCGCGGCGGGCCGCCGGGGTTCCTGGTGCCGCTCGACAGCCGCAGCTTCGGGTTCGCGGATTTCCGGGGGAACCGCCAGTACATCACGCTCGGGAACGTCGCCGAAAATCCGCAGGCGCACATGTTCCTGATCGACTATGCGAACCGCCGGCGCATCAAGATCTGGGGGACGCTGCGTGCCGTCGAGGATGACGCCGCGTTGCTCGGGAAACTTGCGCCGCCGAGCTACGGGGGGATCCCGGAGCACGCGCTCGTGTTCACGATCGCGGCGTGGGACGCGAACTGCCCGCAGCATATTCCCCAGCGCTTCGAGGCGGCGGACGTGCAGGCCGCACTCGACATGCGCGACAGGCGGATCGCGGAGCTCGAGGCAGCACTCGCCGCGCGCTAGATCCGTCGCGCTTCGGCGGCCCCGACCAGCCGGTCGGCCGGGAGGCGCATCGTGACGGATGCGCCGCCGCCCGGTGCGGTTCCGATATCGAGATGGCCGCCATGTTGCTCGACATAGCGGCGCACGATCGCAAGGCCGATACCCGAACCGGGCGTGCGCCGCAAATAGGCATTGTCGAGGCTGACGCTGGGTGCGCCAAGCCGCCGCTCGTCGGTCGGCGGGATGCCGGGGCCCTGGTCGGCGACCCAGATCACGATGGCGCCGGCCGGATTGCGGCCCACCCCGATCGTGACGGTGCTGCCGGCCGGCGAGAACCGGATCGCATTGGACAGGAGATCGAGCATCGCCTTGGCGAGCTTGCGCGCGTCGGCGCGCACCAGCATCGGTGCCTCCGGCAGGTCGGCCGCCAGTTCCACCTTGCGGGTCTCGGCGTCGGCGCGCATCAGGTCGCGCTGCGCCCGGGCCAGGGCCGTGAGGTCGAGGGTCGCCTCGTGCAGGCGTTCGGCAGCACTGTCGTCCTGGGCCACCTCGAGCAGTTCCTCGACGATGCCGACGAGCAGGTCGGTCCCGGTGCGGATGGAAGCGAGATATTCGCGCTGTTTGGCGGTCACCGCACCGCCGATGCCGCGTTCGAGCAGCTGGGCGAAGCCGAGGATCGCGTTGAGCGGCGTGCGCAGCTCGTGGCTGGCCGTCGCGATGAACACGTCGCCCGCGCGCTTGCTTTCGGGCAGCTGCGGGCGCAGCACGACGATCTGGCCGCCGCCGCAGCGCATCGCGTCGACCGAGACGAGGCGCAGCCGGCCGGACGCGTCGAGCAGCGGCAGTTCGCGCTCGCCGCCGATGGCGATGGTGGCCGCAAGTTCGGTCCGGCACAAATCGCCGCCGGCGAGTTCGAGGATGTCGGAAGGTGCGGGGCCGAATTCGCGCGCGAACGCGGCGTTCGCGAAGACGACGCGGCTGCCCGCACCGATGCGCACGACCGGGTCGCTCACACGTTCGGCAAGCGCGTCGAGCGCCGTTTCGACCGAAATAGGATTCATATCGGACCGATTGAATCCCACTCCGCCCGTCAGGGCAAGTGATACGTCGAACCCGGCTTGGCGTAAGGGCCTATTTCTTCGCGCGGACGACCGAAATCTCGTCGCGCAGGTGGTGCACGATGTCGACGAATTCGGGCTGGAACGCCACTTCCGGCGTGCGCGGGCGCGGGAAGTCGACCTGGTTGATCGAGATGATCCGGCCGGGCCGCGCACTCATCATGAAGACGCGGTCGGAGAGATAGACCGCTTCGCGAAGGTCGTGCGTGATCAGGATGACGGTCGGGCGCTTCTTGATCCACAGCGCCTGGACGACGTCCCAGAGCTCTTCGCGCGTGAAGGCGTCGAGGGCGGCGAACGGTTCGTCGAGCAGCAGCAGCTGCGGGCTGTGGATCAGCGCCCGGCACAGCGAGCCGCGCTGCTGCATGCCGCCGGAGAGCTGCCAGGGGAACTTGTCCTCGAAGCCCGACAGCCCGACCGTGGCGAGCAGTTCCTTGGCCGTCGCGACGTGCTTGTCGCGGTCGCGGCGGAACGTGCGGGAGTGCGGCTCGACGATCTCGAGCGGCAGCAGCACGTTGTCCATCAGCGTGCGCCACGGCAGCATGATCGAGTTCTGGAACGCCATGCCGCAGATCTTCAGCGGCCCCGTCACTTCCTCGCCGCCGACGATGACGTTGCCGGTCGTGGCGTTGGTGAGGCCGGAGACGAGCTTCAGCAGGGTCGACTTGCCGCAGCCCGAGGGACCGACCACCGAGACGAATTCGCCCTTGGCGATCTTGATGTCGGCGTCCTTGAGGGCGAGCGTGTCGCCGTCCTTGGTGCGGTAGACGAGGCTGACCCGGTCGATATCGACGAAGTCGTTGGTTCCCACGTGGTTCGAGCCTCCGGCCGCACTTGGATCCTGTTCGGGATGATGGTCAGCAAGCTTCATGCCGGGACTTTGCCGCACGGGACTCAGCCCTGGCAAGGCGATTGCCCAATTTTTCGGCAGAATGGGCCGAACTTGTGGGAATTTGGCCCGCTATCTATTGTGCGGTGCAACCCACTGGAAGGCGGCGATGGCAAAGCTTTCGACCCATGTGCTCGACACGATGAACGGCCGGCCGGCGGCCGGCATGAAGGTCGAGTTCTTCCGGGCCGACGCGCAGCCCGTCCGGATCGGCGACTTTCTGACGAATGCCGACGGGAAGGCGGACCGCCCGCTGCTCGACGCCGCGAGCTTCCGCACGGGGAAGTACGAGCTGCGCTTCCACGTGGCGGCGTATTTCAGGTCGCTCGGCGTGGCGCTGCCCGAGCCGGCGTTCGTCGATGTCGCGACGATCGCGTTCGGCATCGCGGAACCCGCCGGCAACTACCACGTGCCGCTGCTCGTCAGCCCGTGGAGCTATTCGACCTATCGCGGGTCCTGAACGGAGACGGCCGACGATGAGTTTCCTGCAGCTCTTCCAAGAATGGATCGACCTGGTCGTGCGCTGGACGCACGTGATCGCCGGCATCGCGTGGATCGGGTCGTCGTTCTACTTCAACTGGCTCGAATCGAAATTCCGGCCGCCCGAAACCCCGCGCGATCGCGTCGAGGGCGAGACGTGGCTGGTGCATGGCGGCGGCTTCTACCGCGTCGAGAAGTTCGCCGTCGCGCCGCCCGTCCTGCCCAAGGAACTGCACTGGTTCAAGTGGGAGGCCGGCTTCACGTGGATGTCGGGGATCCTGCTGCTCGCGGTCGTCTATTACGTCGGCTCCGGCGGCTCGTTCCTGACCCATCCGCTGCTCGCCGATCTCGGCACGCTGGGGGCAGCGCTGTTCTCGCTCGCCGTCATCGCGGTGTCGTGGACGGTCTACGACCTGCTGTGGAAGTCGGCCTGGGCGGAAGCCAATGCGCTTGCGGCCACTGTGACGACCTTCGTGCTTCTGGTGCTGCTGGCGTGGTTCCTCACGCAGGTCATGGCGCCGCACGTGGCCTACATGCATGTCGGTGCGGTGATCGGCACGATCATGACCGCGAACGTGTGGATGATCATCATCCCCAACCAGCGCGAGCTGGTCGACGCGACGCGCGAGGGCCGCCCGCCGCAGTACCGCTTCGCGAACCAGGCGAAGTTCCGCTCGCTCCACAACAACTATTTCACGCTGCCGATCATCTTCATCATGCTGTCGAAGAACTACGCCAGCACGTGGGGCCACGACTGGAACTGGGCGCTGCTCGCGGGCCTCGCCTGCGTGGGGGCCGGCATCCGCCACATCTTCAACCTGCGCAACAAGGGCCGGCTGGGCGAGGGGCTGTGGATCATGCCCGCCGCCGCGGTCGCGATGGCGATCCTCTTCTACGTCGCGCTGAAGGTCTGAAGCGCCGGGGACATTTCCCCTCGCGGCCGATATTTGGCACATTGGGGCCATGAACGACCGACCGAAAAGCCGGGCTTGGATCGGCATCCTGCTGGTCTGCGGAACGACGCTGTGCTTCGGGGTGCTGGACACGGTCGCCAAGTATCTGACGCGCGAATATCACCCGCTGCAGGTCGTCTGGGGCCGCTACTTCTTCCAGGTCGTGGTGATCCTGCCCTTCATCTACCGGCGCGGCCTGCGGCGGTCCTTCGCGACGAACCGGCCGGGCCTGCAGATCGGCCGCGCGGTCCTGATCAGCCTCATCACGTTCATGTTCTTCACGACGCTGCGCTACCTGCCGCTGGTCGACGCGCAGGCGATCAGCTTCACGATGCCGCTGATCCTGACCGCGATCGCGTTTTTCTTCTTCGGCGAGAAGGTCGGCCCGCGCCGCTGGGCCGCCGTCACGGTCGGCTTCGTGGGCGTGCTGCTGGTGATCCGGCCGACCGGCGATTCGATGCACTGGGCGGCACTCCTCTGCCTTGCGTGTGCGGCCCTCAACGCCTGCTTCCACCTGATGACGCGGGCCCTCGCGAGCAGCGACAGCCCCGACATCGGCATCGCCATATCGGGAGTCGTCGGGGCGGCGATCTTCTCGGCGACCGTCCCGTTCGTCTGGCGCACGCCGGACATGGCGGCATGGCTGCTGCTGGCCAGCATGGGTGCGTTCGGAACGATGGGGCACTACTGCCTGAGCCGAGCCTATATCTACGCGCGCGCCTCGGTCATCGCCCCTTACGTCTACGTGCAGATGGTCTGGGTGGCGCTGTTCGGCTTCGCGCTGTTCGGCGACGTTCCGAGCCCGGCGACGCTGGCCGGAACCGCGGTCGTCGTCGCGGCGGGCATCTACGTCTTCTACCGCGAGCGCAAGCTCAAGGGGGACGGATGAGGGCGGCGATCCGCGCGCTGCTCGTCGCCTTCGTCGCCGTGCTTCCCGTGCACGCGCAGACGCCGGAGGAAGACGCCACGACCTACGAGGCCGGGCTCAAGGCGTATCTCGACGGCGATCCGGCGACGGCGTGGTTCTTCTGGATCGGGCCCGCCGAGCGCGGCCACCGCGACGCGCAGTTCTCGCTCGGCCATCTCTATCGTGCGGGCGAGGGCGTGCCGGCGGACCAGGCGCTTGCGGCCCAGTGGTTCACGCGCGCGGCCGAGCAGGGCGATCCGCAGGCGATGCTCAATCTCGCGTTGATGCACGAGCAGGGGGCCGGCGTGACGCGCGACCTGCCGCTCGCCTATGCCTATGCGGCACGCGCCGGGCGGCTGCTGCAGGGGGCCGATTTCGAGCGTGCACGGATCGCGGCGGCGCGCGTCGCGGTGGGCTTCGCACCCGGCGAGGCGGACCGGGCACGCCGGCTGCTGATCGAACTCGACCGGCGCCGGCCGCTGGCACCGCGCGCACCATAGGATTTATTTACGCAAACCGTGGCGACGCCGCATCGATGTTACCGATGGCCGAATGTAGAGGTTACGACAGGCAACCGGACGGGGGTATATAGGTTACCGTAACCTATTTATCTATTTGAAGTTAAACGGATGTTACTGCAACACGCGTTTTCCGCTTTTTGTAGTCCGTGCCCGGCCGCACGCCGCGCCGCCCGGCCTCGACCTGCCGGCATGGTGCGCGCATATTCACCATGTCAAAGAGCAATTAGGAAATTACTCTATAACACGTTCCGCGCGAAATCAAGCGCCTCTCAGCGTCCTTTGAATTTGGCCGGCCGCTTCTCGATGAAGGCGGCGACCCCTTCCTTGAAATCCTCGCTGGCGACGAGCGTGGCGAACGCCTTGCGCTCGAACTGCAGGCCCTGCTCGAGGGGCACGTCGCGCGCGGCGAGCACCAGTTCCTTGGCCAGCCGGATCGCGAGGACCGGCTTCTCGGCGATCTTCGCGGCAAGGGCGACCGCGCGCGCGCCGACATCGGCGTCGGGAACCATTTCGGCGACGAGCCCGCAGGCGTGGGCTTCTGCTGCCGAGATCATCTCGCCCGACAGGATCAGCTTCATCGCGACCTGCTGGCCGGCGATGCGCGCCAGGCGCTGCGTGCCGCCGGCACCCGGCACGACGCCGAGATTGACCTCCGGCTGGCCGAACCTGGCGCTTTCGCCGGCGATCGCGATGTCGGCATGCATGGCAAGCTCGCAGCCGCCGCCAAGTGCGAAGCCGCACACGGCGGCGACGACGGGCTTGGGAAAGCGGCGCATGCGCTGCCAGTGGCCCACGCGCGCGTCGAGCAGGGCGGTCACGGCGTTGCGGCTGGCGAGTTCCTTGATGTCGGCCCCGGCCGCGAAGATCTTCTCGCCGCCGGTGAGGACGACCGCGCGGACCTCGTCGTCGTCCGCCGCGGCGTCGAGCGCGTCGGCGACGAGGCCGAGCAGGTCGGTCGACAGCGCGTTGCGCGCGGCCGGCCGGTTGAGCGTGAGGCGCCGCACGCCGGGTGCGGGATTGTCGATCAGGAGATCGGTCTGGGTCATAATTCTAGGAACAACGGTTTCTGACGTTTGTTAGCAATCGCACTACACTAAAAGGCTATTTGTCCAATTACCATCAAACTGTACAGCCTCGAGACACCGCTCTAATTACGGAAATAAAATAGTGAAAATTTGAAATTGATGGCGTCGCTTTGGCTGGAAGATTTAGAAATTCTCCAGGCTGAACTCTATTGATTGGAGGTACCGAGAAATAAGCAGTCACGACATTTTGAAATTTCGTTTCAGCTTCGCCGCTGCTATGTGCAACTCGGTTCCTTATGATTTGCATTTCCTTGAGAATCGCTTGGCGCGGACGTATTACAACTGAGAATGGTTGTCCGGATTTAAAATAAATATCCGCTCTATCCGCCACTACCCCCGTGTCGTTCCAGTCAACTCTACCCCGATGAGCGCCCTTCAACAATTTGCGCGCGTGCTCTTCTGACTTTGGTTGCACAAGGGCCTTAACCCCCAACATCGATACGTAATTTGATCTTGATAGATAAAGCATAAATATTCTCTCGAGAAATTCCTCGAATTCTCTATGCACTGCTAGGTAGAGTCCTTCTGTCAGAGTTTCTAGCTCCAACTTTTTCTGTTTGCGGGCCACCACCGATAGTATCGGCGCATGGCCACCCGTAATGGGCGCCAGCTTCGGAAGTAGTCTCTTTCTATTGTTTGAGTCAATTTTCTCGATGCTCTTAAGATGCTTCTCGAGCTTAGCAAGTGGAACCCTTGTAATTGGAAGGCGGGCCATTTTGGCGAAACCGACTTGTGGCTATTTGATCAGCTCTTTGCACGCATATGCGATGCGGAATGCTCTTGATTTTGTGTCCGCAGTGCGCCGCTTTGACGCATCGACGAATTTTAACTGATCCCTATTGAGGGTCGTCGGACTTCGGTCCAGAAGCGCGCCAATTTCATCCAAGCGCTGTCGGGTCTTAGCAAGCGCCTTTTCGTTGATTTTCGGACGATCTGAAATGACGCCAGCAACTCCGTACTGGCTGTGAGCGACAATTCCAAAAAGGGTGTAGAACAACGGCCCCTTCTTCCAGATCGACGCTTTAAGTTCTGCCACTGGATATATGGCGCCAACTATCGACATGACTCGATCAAATCGAACCTCAGCATTTTTGAGCGCAGTGTCGTTGTCTTCAAAACGCTTGTAATATGTCGGAATCGATTTGCTTGTTTGAACGCCAAAGAGCATTGCGATTGTGAGGTCGGAGGCCAATTCCGCTTCCCCCATTCGAGCAATTCGATCTTGGCTTAAGACACCGGAATCCAACCAGTATTTGACGTATTTATAGCCGATTTTGTAGGACGTTTGCTTGAAGTAGCCGACGTACTCTGCGTTCAGCTTTTCCTGTTGAGTAAGCGGAACCGTGTACGCGTTCAAGCGTGTAAAGATGTCTAATATTTCTTCGTACTCAGCGCCATAAAGCAGGTCGCAAGATATTTCATAAGTTCTGAGAGCATCCTGCATCTCTTCAGGAAGCTTTGAGTATACGACCGGGAATTCTGGGTTGTGGGCTTTGGAAATCTTAAATGAGTCTGAGACATAGTCTAAAATTGCGCGAAGCCTCTGCTGCCCATCGACAACGACACGGACGGTTTTTCCTGCCTTTAAATGTTGGGTGATCAATATTTTCGGAATCGGTCGGCCGCGCAATAGTGTGTCGATTAAGTACGAGCGGGCAGACTCTTTCCACACCGAGCGCCGCTGAAAATCTGGGCTCAAATTCAAGAGTCCATTTGCAGTCCATTCGATAAAATCGGCAACGCTGTAGGGGCGCGTATCGAACCGCTTCATCTTTTGCCTCAAAACAATCAAAGATCGATTTTATTTGATTTTCAATTTATTGGACGGACTAGTCCATAAGAATCGAAACCCCCGCCGGGCGGGACCCGGCGGGGGTCGGATCGAATGCCGTTAAGGGGCCTTGCGGCCCGTCATTCCACGTCGGAGGCGATCGCTGAGGTCGTCGTCCGCGCATGGCCAGCTTCGAATTTCTCCAAAGCGGTCACGGCAAGCACCGGCACGAAGCCGGAATTGAACGATCCTGTGCGCACTGGATCACCTCCTTTCGTGGCGGCGACCGGCCCGCGATCCCGCGCGGACGTCGTATCGGTCGCCGGAAGGACGGATAGGGCCGCCCACCCATCCAGCCACTCTCCCGATGAACGGGCGAATCGACCGGACCTCGACCCAAGAATCATGAAGGAGGCGGAGTCAGCAGGTCAAGGACGATCAGACGCCGAGATAGCGATGCTGGATTTCCGGGGCGGCCGCCAGCTCGCGCGAGCCGCCCTGCCAGACCACGCGGCCCTTCTCGACGACGACGTGGCGGTCCGCAAGCTTCAGAAGAGACTCAAGATTCTTGTCGATCACGAGGATCGCCTGCCGCTCGGCCTTGAGGGCGGCAAGGCACCGCCAGATTTCCTGGCGGACGAGCGGGGCAAGGCCCTCGGTCGCCTCGTCGAGGATCAGCAGCTTCGGGTTCGTCATCAGTGCGCGGCCGATGGCGAGCATCTGCTGTTCGCCGCCCGACAGCTGGTTGCCCATGTTGGACGCGCGCTCGGCCAACCGCGGGAAATAGCCGTGCACCTTGTCGAGCGTCCAGCCGCCCGCGACCGGTCGCGCGGTGGCGACAAGATTCTCGCGCACCGTCAGGTTCGGGAAGATCTGGCGGCCTTCGGGCACCAGCCCGATGCCGGCCTGCGCCACGCGATAGGCGGGCAGCCCCGTCATCGCCCTGCCGTCGAGCCGCACCGAGCCGGCCTTGGGACGTGTGAGTGACATGATCGAGCGCACGGTCGTCGTCTTGCCCATGCCGTTGCGGCCCAGAAGCGTCACGACCTCGCCCGCGGCGACCGTAAAGGAGATGCCGAACAGGATCTGGCTTGCGCCGTAGCTGGTCTCGAGATTCTCGACCTCAAGCATCGCCGTCCCCCAGATAGGCGGCGCGGACTTCCGCGTCGCCGCGAATCGCATCGGGCGTGCCCGACGCGATGACGCGGCCATAGACGAGGACGGTGATCCGGTCGGCGAGCGCGAAGACCACGTCCATGTCGTGCTCGACCAGCAGGATCGTCTCCTCGCGCTTGAGCCTGGACAGCAGCTGCGTCATGCGCTCGGACTCGTCCTTGCCCATGCCGGCCATCGGTTCGTCGAGCAGCAGCAGGCGCGGGCGTGTGGCCAGCGCCATGGCGATCTCGAGCTGGCGCTGCTCGCCATGCGCGAGGTTCGCCGCCCGCACGTCGGCGCGCGCCTCGAGCCCGACGCGCGCGAGGATCGCGCGGGCGGGATCGCGCAACGATCCCTGCGTGCGTGCCTTCTGCCAGAAGCGGAAGGAATGCCCGTCCTGCGCCTGCACGGCCATCGCGACATTGTCGAGGGCCGTGAACCCGGCGAAGACCTGGGTGATCTGGTAGGAGCGCGCGATGCCGAGGCGGGCGCGCGCATCGACGCCCAGGGCCGTGACGTCCGCCCCGTCGAACAGGATGGAACCGCCGTTGGGTTTCAGTTCGCCGGCAAGCTGGGCGATGAAGGTGGTCTTCCCGGCACCGTTGGGCCCGATGATCGCGTGGATCTCGCCGCGCCGCACGTCGAGCGACACGTTGTCGGTCGCCGTCAGGCCGCCGAAGCGCTTGACCAGCCGGTCGACCGCAAGAAGCGTGTCAGGGGCGGTCGCCATCCTGCACCTCCGTCGGCCGGAACCAGCCGAAGATGCCGCGCCGCGCGAACAGCACGAGCAGCAGCAGGATCGGGCCGAAGACGACCATCCAGTGCTCGGTATAGTCGGGCAGCGTCTTTTCCAGGAACAGGAACGTGACGGCGCCCACGACCGGCCCGACCAGCGTGCCGATGCCGCCGAGGACGACCATCACGATCAGGTCGCCCGAGCGCGTCCAGTGCATGATCGACGGGCTGATATAGCTTTCGTGTGCCGCAAGCAGCGCACCGGCCAGCCCCGCCACGGCACCGGCGATGGTGAAGCAGGCAAGCTTGTAGCGCGTGGTCGGGAAGCCCAGCGCCTTCATGCGCCGCTCGTTCTCGCGGCAGCCCTGCACGACCAGGCCGAAGCGCGAATTGACGAGCCGATGGCCGGCATAGAGGACCGCGCACAGGATCGCGAAGACGAGATAGTAGAACGCGACGTCGTCTTCGGTGTCGATCAGGCCGAGGACGACCGTCGCGCCGGGGAAGCGCAGCCCGTCGTCGCCGCCATAGGCGCGCAAGGAGACGAAGAAGAAATAGACCATCTGCGCGAAGGCGAGCGTGATCATGATGAAATAGATGCCCGTCGTGCGCAGGCTGATGAGGCCGATGAGGAAGGCGAGGGCGCCGGACACGAGGATCGCGGCCGTCCACGTCACCAGCACGTTGTGCGTGCCCGGGAACATGCCGAAGATCGGCACCTCGCGCCCGGCATGCCAGTTGAGGATCGCGACGACATAGGCGCCCACGCCGAAGAACGCCGCGTGGCCGAACCCGACCATGCCGCCATAGCCGAGAATCAGGTCGAGGCTGACGGCGGCGATCGCGAAGATGAGGATGCGGCGGAACTGCGCGATCTGGAATTCCTGCCCCGTCAGCGTGGCGACGAGCGGCAGGAGGGCGAGGGCCGCCAGAAGTGCCACCACGAACCAGGTCCGGCGGTCGAGACGAAGCCCGCTCATGCGCGCGCCGCGAACAGGCCGGAGGGTTTCCAGAACAGCACGGCCGCCATCAGGATGTAGATCGCCATCTCGGCCACGGCCGTGGGCAGGCCGATCTGGGCGGGCACGATGCGCCCGAACGTGTCGACGAGGCCGACGATGACGGCCGCGACGAAGGCGCCGCGGATCGAGCCGATCCCGCCGATGACGATCACGACGAAGGTCTTGATCAGCATCGAATCGCCCATGCCGATCTCGACCACATAGATGGGCCCCGCCATGGCGCCGGCAAGGGCCGCAAGGGCCGCCCCCAGTGCGAAGACAAGCGTGTAGAGCTTGGCGATGTCCACGCCCAGCGCGCCTGCCATCTCGCGGTTCGAGGCACCGGCGCGGATCAGCATGCCCACGCGCGTGCGCGCGATGAGCCACCACAGGCCCAGCGCCACCGCAAGCCCGACCGCGAGCACGACGAGGCGATAGGTGGGGTAGGGGGCGCCGGGGATGATCTCGACCCGGCCGGCGAGGGCGGCGGGGATGTCGACGAAGATCGCGACCGGGCCCCAGACGATCTTCACGAGTTCGTTGAAGAACAGGATCAGGCCGAACGTGGCGAGGACCTGGTCGAGATGGTCGCGCGCATAGAGCGTACGCAGCGCCACGGTTTCCACGGCAAGGCCGACCGCGAAGGTGCCGGCGACGGCGAGCGGGACGGCGAGGGCGAAGCTGCCGGTCCATTGCGCCAAGGTCGCGGTCAGGAAGGCGCCCACCATGTAGAGCGAACCGTGCGCGAGGTTCACCATGTTCATGATGCCGAAGACGAGCGTTAGCCCGGCCGCCATCAGGAACAGCGTCACGCCGAGCTGGAGACCGTTGAGCGTCTGCTCGAGGAGGAGGAGGGCGGACAAGGGCGCTTGAAAATCCGCCCCTGCACCGGAATGCAGGGGCGGGCAGGGTTCACTTCATCTTGCACTGGCTGGCGTAGGCGTCGACATGCGCCGAGAAGATGATGCCGCGCATCTGGTTCACCAGCCGGCCCTTCTCGTCCTTGCCGATCTGCGTCAGGTAGAAGTTCTGGATCGGGAAGTGGTTGTTGTTGAACTTGAAAGGGCCGCGCACGGAATCGAACTTCGCGGCCATCATCGCGGTGCGGAACGCGTTCTTGTCCGCCATGCTGCCGCCGGTGGCCTTGAGGGCCGCATCGATCAGCATCGCTGCATCGTAGCTCTGGGCCGCATAGGGGCTTGGGATGCGGTTGAAGGTCGCCTCGAAATCCGACACGAACTTCTGGTTGGCCGGGTTGCCGAGGCTCTCCGACCAGAAGGTCGACGAATACATCCCGAGTGCCGCATCGCCCACGCCGGGCAGGATCGTCTGGTCGGCCGTGAAGGACGGGGCGAACAGCGGGATCGTCGGCATCAGGCCGAGCTGCGAATACTGGCGGATATAGGCGATGCCCATGCCGCCCGGATAGAAGATGTACGTCGCATCGGGGCGTGCGGCGCGCAGGGCCGCGAGTTCGGCCGCGTAGTCGGTCTGGCCGAGCTGGGTGTAGACCTCGGCGACGACCTCGCCCTTGAAGTAGCGCTTGAAGCCGGCGAGCGCGTCGCGGCCGGCGGGATAGTTCGGCGCCATGATGTACGCGCGCTTGATGCCCGCGTTCGTCATGTGCTGGCCCATCGCCTCGTGCGTCGTGTCGTTCTGCCACGAGGCCGCGAAGAAGTTGGGGTTGCAGTCGGCCCCCGACAGTTCCGACGGACCGGCGTTGCCCGAGACGAGGAACACGCCGCGGCGGTCCTTCAGCACGGTGTCGGACAGAGCGAGCATGATGTTCGAGAAGATGACGCCGGTGACGATGTCGACGCGGTCGCGCTGGACCATGCGTTCGGCCATCGCCTTGCCGGCGTCGGGGCGGAACTGGTCGTCGCCGACGATCAGCTCGGTCGGCACGCCGCCGAGCTTGCCGCCCGCATGCTTGATCGCGAGGTTGAAGCCGTCGACCATGTCGCGGCCGAGGCCGCCATTGGGGCCCGACTGCGTGGTGATCAGGCCGATCTTGACGCCCTGCTGGGCGGCGGCCGGCTGGATCGCGAGGGCCGGAACGGCGATCGCGAGCGCGGCGAGGAGGGTCTTGCGTAGCATCTCGAAAACTCCCTTGTTCTTGGCGTTTATGGGCGGATTGTCGCAGGCAGGGATGGCACGGGCAAGGTCAGGTTTTCGGGCTTTCGCGCAGCTTGAAGCGCTGCACCTTGCCCGTTTCGGTGCGCGGCAGGGCATCGACGAACTCGACGCTGCGCGGGTACTTGTAGGGGGCGATGGTCGCCTTGACGTGGTCCTGCAGTTCCTTGGCGGTCGCCGGATCGGCATGGCGCGGGTCGCGCAGCACGACGAAGGCCTTCACGATCGTGCCGCGTTCGGCATCGGGCGCGCCGACGACGGCGCATTCGCGGATCTTGGGATGGTCGAGCAGCACGCCTTCGACCTCGGGCCCCGACACGTTGTAGCCGGCGGTGACGATCATGTCGTCGGTGCGCGCCTGGTACCAGAAATACCCGTTCTCATCCATGCGGTAGGCGTCGCCGGTCAGGTTCCAACCGTTCTGCACGTATTTGCGCTGGCGCTCGGGATCGTCGAGATAGCGGCAGCCCGTCGGCCCGCGCACGGCAAGCCGCCCGACCTCGCCCGGCGGCAGCCGGTTGCCGTCGTCGTCGAGGATGCAGGCGGCGTAGCCGGGGATCGCACGCCCCGTCGCACCCGCGATCATGTCCTCGGGGGCGGACGCCACGAAGATGTGCAGCATCTCGGTCGCCCCCAGCCCGTCGATCAGCCGGATGCCGGTGTGGCGCTGCCAGCCTTCGAAGACGGGCTTGGGCAGGTGTTCGCCCGCCGACACGCCCTTGACCAGCGTGGCGAACGCCTTGGCGGGCGCATTCTCGGTCATCGCGCGATAGGCGGTGGGGGCGGTGAACAGCACGCTCGCCTTGCCGTCGGAAACGATCTGCGGCAGCAGCTCCGGGCTCGCCTTTTCGGCGAGCAGCGTGGAGGCGCCGAAGCGCATCGGGAACGTGACGAGCCCGCCCAGCCCGAACGTGAAGGCGAGCGGCGGCGAGCCGGTGAAGATGTCGTCGGCGTTCGGCTTGAGGACATAGCGCGGGAAGGCGTCGCAGATCGCCATCACGTCGCGGTGGAAATGCATCGTGCCCTTGGCCGGACCGGTGGTGCCCGACGTGAAGGCGATAAGGGCAACGTCGTCGGCCGATGTCGGGCAGTTGTCGAACGTGGCGGGCTTCGCGGCCGCACGTTTCTCCAGCCCGTCCGACGCGTCACCGTTGAAGCACAGGATGTCGCGGCACACGGGTGCAGCGGCCTTGGCCATCTCCATCTCGGCGGCAAGGCGCACGTCGCACAAAGCGAGCGTGACCTGCGCCTTCTCCAGGATGTAGCCAAGCTCGCGCGCGCGCAGCAGCGGCATGGTCGCCACGGCGATGCCGCCCGCCTTGAGGACGGCAAACCAGCACGCGACCATCATCGGGTTGTTGGCCGCGCGCAGCAGCACGCGGTTGCCGGATTTGAGTCCGTAATCCTCGACCAGCACGCGCGCGATCCGGTTGGCGTGCGCCAGCAGGTCGGCATAGGTCCACACGGCCTTGCCGAAGCGGATGCAGGCGCGCGGGCCCCAGCCGCGCGCGACGGCGGCGTCGAGCAGTTCCACACCCGCGTTCATCCGCGGCGGGTAGTAGAGCTCGGGCAGGGCGTCGAACATCTCCGGCCATTCGGCGCGCGGCGGCAGGTGGGCGCGCGCGAAGCCGTCGACATGGGCGGATGGGGTGAAATCAGGCATGCGCTTTTCCGGCTTCGTCGAATTCGGGAAGGGCAGGCTCGACGCGCACGACGTTGGACGGCGGCGAGTGCCGGCCGGTCGCGTCGTACGCCATCACGTGATAGCTGTAGCCGAGGCCGCCGAGTGCCAGCCGGTCGGCGAATTTCGATCCCTTCACCGCCTCGACGATCGTCGCCGTGCCATCCGCTTCCGCGCGGAAGATGTCGTAGCCCGCGATGTCGCCCTGCGCCTTGCTCCAGACGAGCTTGACCGTGCCGTTCTCGATCGTCGCCTTGAGGCCGGCACCGGCAGGGGGCCAGCGCGGGGCGTCCTTCGACAGGTCCTCGACGGGGGCCTGCGTGAAGCCCTTGGGCCACAGGAAGCAGCTCACCAGCTTGAAATTCTCGTCGAGCTGCTTGCACACGTTGCAGTAGATGCAGCGCAGGATCGCGTCGCTGCGCTTCTCCTCCACCTTGCGCACCCAGGCCGGGTCGGCCAGCAGCTGGCGCGCCATGCCGATCATGTCGGCCTTGCCTTCGGCAAGCAGGCGCTCGGCGTCGGCCGGATCGCTGATCTTGCCGACCGACACGACGGGCACGTCGAAGCCGTGCCGGTTGACGAACGCCTTGATGCCGGCCGCGAGGTGCACGTGCGGCAGCGGCGGATACTGCTCGCCGGGCATGCAGCGGTCGCCCGAATAGCCGGTGTAGGGATAGAGGGGCGAACCTTCCTTGTGGACCGCGTCCTCGAACTTGCCGCCGACCGACAGCGAGATGTAGTCGACGCCGAGCTGCGCCATGCGGAGTGCGATGCGCTGGCTGTCGGGCAGCGCATAGCCGTCCTTGATCGCCTCTTCGGCGAGGAAGCGCACGCCGACGGG
Organism: uncultured Azospirillum sp.; assembly: GCA_964416335.1. Lineage (GTDB taxonomy): Bacteria > Pseudomonadota > Alphaproteobacteria > CACIAM-22H2 > CACIAM-22H2 > Tagaea. The sequence goes on along the minus strand of CAYQDN010000014.1, from coordinate 10,060 downwards.
GAAGTCCTTGCCCACGGTCTGGCGCACGCGCGCCATCACGCGCCCGAACATGCGCAGGCGGCCTTCGAGCGTGCGGCCGTCGTAACCGTCGCGCCGCGGATTGCGCCGCGACAGGAACGACGACAGCGTATAGGCGTGCGCGGAATGGAGTTCGACGCCGTCATAGCCCGCCTCGCGCGCGCGCGCGGCGGCCGTGCCGAACGCCTCGACGATCCCGTCGATGTCCTGTTCGCTCAGCATGTCGATCGTCTGGCGCCAGCCCGAGCGCGCGACCTTCATGAAATGGATGATCTGCGGCACGATCTTCGAGGGGCCGGCGTCCTTGACCTGTTTCACGAGATCGCGGTGACCGGCGACGAAATCGTCGCGCGACAGGCGCAGCAGCGGCCCGGACTTGGATTCGTGCACCGCCGTCGCCTCGACGACGATCAGGCCCACGTGTCCGGCCGAATAGCGCACGTAGCGGTCGATGATGCCCTGGTTGACGAAGCCGTCCTCGCCCGACAGGCGCGTGACCATCGCCGGGACCAGCACCCGGTTGGGGACGGTCATGGTGCCCACGCGGATCGGTTCGAGCAGCTTCATTTCTCGCCCACCTCGGCAAGGCATTCGGGGCACAGGCAGGTGGCCTGCATGCCCGCCTCAGGAACCGGCATCACGACGTCGACATGCATGCACCAGCAATCGCCCTTGGGATCGCAGGCGAACAGGGCCGCACAGCGCACGCAGACGAGCTCGGATGCGGTCGCGGAACTCAAGGGGCCGCCTCCGCGTCGAAGGCGGCCAGCGTCTGGCCGGCGATGACGAGCTTCTGGATCTCGCTGGTCCCCTCGTAGATGCGCAAGGCCCGCACCTCGCGATAGAGGCGTTCGACGACGTTGCCGGCGACCACGCCCGTCCCGCCATGGAGCTGCACGGCACGGTCGGCGGCACGTTGCGCCATCTCGGTCGCGTAGAGCTTGGCCATCGAGGCTTCGCGCGTGGCGCGCGGGGCGGCCTTGTCCTTGGTCCATGCCGCGCGATAGACGAGCAGGGCGGCGGCGTCGATCTCGGTCGCCATGTCGGCAAGGGAGCCTTGCGTGAGCTGGTGATCGGCCAGCTTCGCGCCGAAGGCCTCGCGGCGCTTGGTGTACGAAATCGCCTCGTCGAGCGCGCGGCGTGCGAATCCCAGGGCCGCGGCCGCGACCGTCGAGCGGAAGATGTCGAGCGTGGCCATCGCGATCTTGAATCCGTCGCCCGGCTTGCCGAGCAGGGCCGGGGCGGGGATGCGGCAATTCGCGAAGGCGAGCGTGGCGAGCGGGTGCGGGGCGATCGTGTCGATGCGCGCCTCGACCGTCAGGCCGGGCGCTTCGGCATCGACGACGAAGGCCGACAGGCCCTTGGCACCGGGCGCCTCGCCCGTGCGCGCGAAGACGACATAGTGGCCGGCGATACCACCGTTCGAGATCCAGGTCTTGCGCCCGTCGAGCACGAAGTATTCGCCGTCGCGACGCGCCGTCATGCGCAGGGCCGCCACGTCCGATCCGCCGTCGGGTTCGGAAAGTGCAAAGGCCGCCAGATGCGTACCCGCGCGCGTGCGCGGCAGATATCCGTCCTTCTGGGCGGCCGTACCGAAAAGCGTGATCGAACCCGTTCCCAGCCCCTGCATGGCGAAGGCGAAGTCGGCGAGGCCCGAACGGTAGGCGAGCGTCTCGCGGATCAGGCACAGCGCGCGCACGTCGAGCGTGTCGAAGACGCCGCCGTGCGATTTCGGCACGGCATAGTCGAGGAATCCCGCAGCACCGAGCATCTTGGCGAATTTCTTCGTCAGCGCGTCGACATCGCCTTCGTCGTGCGCCAGCGGTTCGACTTCGCGCTTCGCCCAGTCGTAGAGCCGGCCAGCGAGCGCGCGGTGCGCCTCGTCGAAGAACGGCCAGCCGAGGAAGGTGCGGTCGGGCATCAGTTTCCCTCGAACACGGGCTTCTGCCTGGCGACGAAGGCGCGGTAGGCGCGGGCGAAATCCTCGGTCTGCATGCAGATCGCCTGCGCCTGCGCCTCGGCCTCGATCGCCTGGTCGACACCCATGTTCCATTCGTGGTCGAGCGCCTTCTTGGTCATCGCGTGCGCGAAGGTCGGCCCGTCGGCGAGCTCGCGCGCGAAACCCTGTGCGGCCGCCAGCAGCTCTTCGGGGGCCACGAGGCGGTTGAAGAAGCCCCAGCGCTCGCCTTCCTCGCCGCCCATCGAGCGGCCGGTATAGAGAAGCTCGGCCGCACGGCCCTGCCCGACGATCCGCGGCAGGATGCTGCACGCCCCCATGTCGCAGCCGGCAAGCCCGACGCGCACGAACAGATACGCGACCTTGGTGCGCAGCGTGCCGAAGCGCAGGTCCGCCGCCATCGCGATGGCCGCCCCGGCCCCGGCGCACACGCCGTCGATCGCGGCGACGACGGTCTGCGGGGCCGCGCGGATCGCCTTGACGAGATCGCCGGTCATCCGCGTGAAGCGCAGCAGGTCCGGCATCTCCATGCCGACCAGCGGCCCGATGATCTCGTGCACGTCGCCGCCCGAGCAGAAATTCCCGCCCGCACCGGTGATGACGACGCTCTTGATCGCGTCGTCGCGGACGAGATCGCCGAACAGGTCGCGCAGCTCGGCATAGCTTTCGAAGGTCAGCGGGTTCTTCTTCTCCGGCCGGTTCAGCGTGACTGTCGCGACCTTGCCGTCGACCGACCAGAGAAAATGCTGCGGCGTGCGGTTCATGGACGTGCTCCGGCGGCGGATGTCTTCAGCTTGGCGAGCAGGGCCAGCAGCCGCTTGATCTCGGCCGGATCGAGCGCAGAAAACGCCTCGTCGATCCAGCGCTCGTGCGTGGGCAGCATCGCCTCGAACGCGCGCTTGCCGGCGGCCGTCAGGCGCACGCGCGCCGAACGGCGGTCGCCCGGCTGCGCCTGGCGCACGATCAGGCCGTCGGAGACGAGGCCGTCCACCAGCCCGGTCACGTTGCCGGCCGACACCATCATGCGCTGCGAAAGCTCGCCCATCGTCAGCCCGTCGGGGTGGCCGGCATCCTGCGCGCGGGCAAGCTGCGAGAGCACGTCGAAGCGCGGCAGCGTGATCGAATAGGACTCGCGCAGGCCCGCACGCACGCGCGTCTCGATCAGGTTGGCGCAGGTCAGCAGGCGCAGCCAGGCGCGCAGCTGGAGATGCTCGGAGTTCTCGTGGCTGCGCTCGCGATCCATGTTGGCCTCAGATCTCGCCGCCGGAAATCGGCAGGGCGGCCCCCGTGATGCTGGCGGCCGCATCCGAGCAGAGATAGGCGACGAGCGAGGCGACCTCGCCGGGCTCGACCAGACGGCCCATCGGATTGGCCGACGCGAAGCCCTGCTTCACGGCACTGGTGCTGGAATGCGTCTTCTGGGCGACGGTCTGTGCCGCATCGTCGAGCATGGGCGTGTCGGTGTAGCCGGGGCACACCGCGTTGACCGTCACGCCCGTGCGCGCCAGTTCCATGCCCAGCGAGCGGGTCAGCCCGACGACGCCGTGCTTTGCCGCCGCATAGGCCGAGACATAGGGATAGCCCTTGAGCCCCGCCGTCGAGGCGACATTGACGACGCGCCCCCACCCGTCGGCCACCATCGCCGGTATAGCGAGGCGGCAGGCGGTGAAGGTCGCGGTGAGGTTGAGCGCGATCATCCGCGCCCAGAGATCGGGCTCGGTGCGGCCGAAAGGTGCGGATTCGGCGCCGCCGGCGTTGTTGACGAGGATATCGATATGCTGGCTGCCGGCGGCCGTGGCGAAGGCCTGGCCCAGTGCGATCGCGTCGGTGACGTCGCAGGCGATGGCGTGTGCGTCGAGTTCGGCCGCGATCGGCGCCAGCCGGTGCCGGTCGCGCGCGATGAGCGTGACGCGGGCCCCTTGGCCCGCCAGCATCCGCGCGATGGCGGCGCCGATGCCGCGCGAGGCCCCGGTGACCAGCGCGTGGCGTCCGGCAAGCGAGTGAACCGAGGGATGGTCCTGCGGCGAACGGGGCAAGGGGGTGGCCTCCCGGACGAAGATATTTTAAGTCTAAAATATCTCGCGGGTGCCGACAAGTGGCTGCGTCGATTATTTGTGGATAATCGCGTCGATCCGGCTGCGGATGCCCCGCGACGCGGCCTGCCACATGTCGAAGACCTCGGCGACCGGGCCGGGGGCCGGGGCTACCGTCATATCGACCTCCATCGCGGCGACGAAACGTATGCCATACGGTTCGGGTGCCGAGAACGGCAGGACCAGGCGGTGCCAGCCTTCGATCTGGCTGCGAGTCGCGCGGGCGTGCCAGGTGTATGCCGGGATCTGCCGTTCCCGGGCGAGGATGTAGACCGCGCGGATCAGCAGCGGGCCCAGCGAGCGGCGCGCCTTGGCCATGTCGGAGAGCGTCGAGCCCTCCCAGTCCCGTCCGGCGATCTCCGTCAGGCGCGATCCGAAAAGTCGGTAGCGCATGTCGGTCGTCCCGGGAACCGGATCGACGATCGTCGCGCGGGTGACGACGCTGCGGAATTCTTCGGTCCTGAAATCGCTCCAGTCCGGCAGCGCACGCGCGCCGCGCAGCGCGTGCCAGCGCGTCAGGCAATCGGCGAGTACCGGAATCGGTATGCTTTCGGGCGCCGGCTCCCACGTGACGACGGGCGGGGAGAGATCGGTGTATTTCTCGAGAACCCCGTTGCGGTTTTCGGCAAGTGCGGCAAGCACCTCCTCGAAAGCCGCTTCGAGATCGGAAATAAGCGCGCTCACTGTTCCCTCCGACTGTATGAATGCTCGTACTACAATTTATAATATTATACTCCGGATGCACCCGGCGCGGTAGGGAAGCGGTGCGGAAATTCCGTATACAGAATTGTATTCTTTTCGCCGCAGCATCATTCGTCCCGGATGTTTTGCCGATTGACCGCAGCATTCTTTTCGGAATCCCCGCTTCCGGGCCGTCGGATCATCCGGGATCCGGGTGACAGAAATTTTTAGCGCAGGCCTTCCGGCCAATGACCGTCCTCGGCTAGCATGTCGGCATGCCGATACAGAAACCCTTCGCCGCACCGGTTCCGGATTCACGCCGTCCTGCCGCGGCCGCACCGGGGGCATTGCCGACGGGTGCCGCATTGCGGGCGCTCAAGGCGATCGAGCGCAAGGTGCTGTGGCTGTCGAGCTGGACGATCCACAACGCCAACCGCATCCGGCCGTCGCGCGACGGCATCAAGGTCGGTGGCCATCAGGCGTCGTCGGCGTCGATGGCCACGCTGATGACGGCGCTCTATTGCTCGGTGCTGCGTCCGGAGGACCGCGTGGCGGTCAAGCCGCACGCCTCGCCGGTCTTCCACGCGATCCAGTATCTCCTCGGCCACCAGACGCGCGAGAAGCTCGAGAATTTCCGCGCCCTCGGTGGCGCCCAGAGCTATCCGTCGCGCACGAAGGACATCGACGACGTCGATTTCTCGACGGGGTCGGTCGGGCTTGGCGTGGCGGAAACGCTCTTCGCGTCGATCGCGCAGGACTATGTGCGCCTCAAGGGGCTTGCCGCACCGGGCTGGCCCGAGGGGCGCATGATCGCGCTGGTCGGGGATGCCGAGTTCGACGAGGGCAACATCTTCGAGGCGATGCTCGAAGGCTGGAAGCACGATGTCCGTAATCTCTGGTGGATCATCGACTACAATCGCCAGAGTCTCGACAGCACGGTCTCCGACCATCTGTTCCAGCGGATCGTCGGCACGTTCGAATCGATCGGCTGGCGCGTGATCGTGCTCAAGTACGGCAAGCTGCTCGAGGCCGCGTTCGCGAAGCCCGGCGGCGAGGCACTGCGCGAATGGATCGACGGGTGCCCGAACTCGCTCTATTCCGCGCTAACCTACAAGGGGGGCGGGGCGTGGCGCGAATATCTGACGCGCGACCTCGGCGCCGATCCGGGCATCCGGGAAATCCTCGCCTCGTACAACGACGACGACGCGCTGCATCGCCTGATGACCAACCTGGCCGGGCACGACATGGAAAGCGTGCTCGAGGCCTATGCGGACGCTTCGTCGACCGACCAGCCGACCGTGATCGTCGCCTACACGATCAAGGGGCACGGCCTCGCCTTCGCCGGGCACAAGGACAACCATGCCGGCCTGATGAACGAGGCGCAGATCGACGGCTTCCGCCAGGCGATGGGTATCGTCCCGGGGGCGGAGTGGGACCGCCTGTCGGGCTTCGAGGATCCGGACGGCGTCACGCATTTCCTCGAAGGCGTGCCGTTCGCGAAGAAATTTCCGCGCCGGCTGGCCACGGCGGCGATCCCGGTCCCGGTCGATTTTCCCGTTCCGCGCTCCGGCAAGCCGGCGAGCACGCAGGAAGGGTTCGGGCGCGTGCTCTACGAACTTGCCGGCGGCGACAGTGAGCTTGCGCGCCGCATCGCGACGACGTCGCCGGACGTGACGGTATCGACCAATCTCGGCGGCTGGGTGAACCGGCGCGGGATCTTCGACCGGCACGACCGCACCGACACGTTCAAGGCCGAGAAGGTCGTCTCGGCGCAATCGTGGAACATGAGCCCGGCCGGCCAGCATGTCGAATTGGGGATCGCCGAGAACAACCTGTTCCTGATGCTCGGCGCCCTCGGCCTTGCGGGCGACCATTTCGGCGCGCGGCTGCTGCCGGTGGGCACGCTCTACGATCCGTTCATCAACCGCGGCCTCGATGCGCTGACTTATGCCTGCTACCAGGACTCGCGCTTCATGGTCGTCGCCACGCCGGCGGGCGTCACGCTCGCCCCGGAGGGCGGTGCCCACCAGTCGGTCGGCACGCCGCTCGTCGGGATCGGTGCGCCGGGGCTCGTCTATTTCGAGCCGGCCTACGTCGACGAGCTTGCGCACATCATGCGCTGGGGCTTCGCCTTCATGCAGGCGCCGGAGGGGGCGTCGATCTATCTGCGGCTTTCGACCCGGCCGCTGGCGCAGCCGGTGCGGCGGGACGAAAGCTGGATCGACGGCTGCCTTGCCGGCGCCTACTGGCTGGTCGAGCCGGATTCGGGAAGCGAACTGGCGATCGCCTATGCCGGGCCGCTTGCGGCCGAAGCGCTTGAGGCACATGCGGCCCTGCGCGAGGAAATCCCGGGGATCGGCCTGCTGGCCGTCACGTCGCCCGACCGGCTGCACGCCGACTGGCGCGAACGCGGCGCGCGAAGCCATGCCGCGCGCCTCCTTTCGGGGCTCGCCCCCGATGCCGGGATCGTCACCGCCATCGACGGCCATCCGGCGGCATTGTCGTGGATCGGTGCGGTGGCCGGCCAGCGCGTGCGGGCCCTCGGCGTCGAGAGCTTCGGCCAGTCGGCCGACATTCCGGACATCTATCGCGTGAAGGGCCTCGATACCGAGGCGATGCTCGACGCGGCGGCGGGGATCCTGGTCGATCGCCTGCGCGCCAAATGAAAAGGGCCCCGCCGGCGTGCGGGGCCCTTCTATTGTTGGCTCGGTGGTTTTGTCGACGTCAGCCGTCGTTAGCCTTAGCGGAAGAGTCCGAGAAGGACGGACGGCTGCTGGTTGGCGATCGACAGCGACTGGATGCCGAGCTGCTGGCGAACCTGCAGCGCCTGCACCGCAGCGGCGGCCTTGCCGATGTCGGCGTCGACGATGGCACCGAGGCCGGTCGTCGTGGAGTCCACAATCGCGTTCACGAAACCCGACTGCAGCGTGAGCGTGCGCGTTTCGGCCGCGTTGGCACCGAGCGAGGTGGCCACCGACTGCTGAAACGTGCTGAGCGACGTCAGTGCTAGCGCTGCCGCCGAAGCCGACGTGACCGAAGAGGCCGCGAAGGTCGTGAAGGCCGCGTTGACCGAGGACTGCGAAGTCATGGTCAGCGTGGTCGCGGTCGTGTCGGCGAGGAACGTCTTGGCGGCGGAGGCCGACGACAGGAGGTTCGTGCCGTTGTAGTTCGCCTGGCTGATGAAGTTGGAGATCTGCGACGTCATCGAGTTGAAGTCGGCCGTGTAGATCGTGCGCTGGTTGGCCGAGATCGACCCGTCGGCCAGCTGCGTGATCTTGGCCTGCAGGTTGCCGATGAGGTCGGAGACGTTGGTCAGTGCGGCCTGCGTGACGGAGCCGAGGCCCACGCCGTTGGCAAGCGAGCCCTGCACGGCCGTGTAGGCCTGCAGGTTGCCGCGGATACCCTGCGCGACCGAGAAGGTCGACGCGTCGTCCGCAGCGTCCGCCACTCGATAGCCGGTCTGGACCTGCTTCGATGCGACGTTCAGTGCGGTCTGGGTGATACGCAGCGACGACAATGCGAGCATTGCGCCCACATTGGTATTGACGGAATTAGCGCTCATTTTCTGGTCCCTTTCTGGTCAGTTTGGTTTCGACTTCTGTCGAACCTGGAGTTCATGTCGTGAGTAGATTTTGGGTTTCCCCGAAACTACCAACAGGTCACGCCGGACCCATGAACTACCGAGCAATTACACACTACCGGAAAAGATGCGGCCTACGCAAGTAGTTGATTTTAAATGATTTAATTCTATTTTTAAATGGTTTATAAATAAATTTAAATCAAAATTTAACTATACGGACGCGCAAGAAATTTTGCTGTCCGGGTCAACCATCATATCCTGCGGTGGATTTAGCGGGCGAGCCCGAGCAGCGCGCTCGGCTGGCTGTTCGCGATCGACAGGCTCGAAATCGCGAGCCGATGGCCCACGCTGCGTGCCGACGACTGGGCGGCGGCGGCACCGATATCGGCATCGACCAAAGCGCCGAGGCCGGTCTGGATCGCATCGACGGTCGAATTGATCTGCGAGGATTGCTGGGTGAGGGTGCGCGTCTCGGCCGCGTTCTGGCCGGATGCCTGCCCGAGCGTCGTCTGGAAATTCTGCAGGGCGCCGAGCGTGGCGACGGCACCGGCCGAACTCCCGGTGTTGATCGCACCCTGGAACGCGGTGAGGCCGGTTCCGACCTGGCTCTGGCTCGAGACCGTCAGGGTGGCGCCGCTCGTGTCGGCAAGGAAGCTCGTGGACGGCGAACCGGCCTGCAGCAGGTTCGTGCCGTTGAAGTTCGCCTGCTGCACCGTGTTCTGCAGCTGGCTGCTCAGCGACTGCACGTCGGCCGAATAGATCGCGCGCTGCTGCGTCGAGATCGAACCGTCGGCAAGGCTGGTGAGCTTCTGCTGCAGCTGGTTCGAAAGATCGCTGGCCTGGCTGATCGCCGCCTGCGTGACCGCACCGAGCCCCACGCCGTTGGCGAGCGAACCCTGCACAGCACTGAAGGCCTGCAGGTCGCCGCGCAGACCCTGCGCCACGGCGAAGGTCGATGCGTCGTCCGCAGCGTCCGCGACCTTGAACGCGGTCTGCAACTGCTTTTGCGCGACCTGCAGTCCGGCTTGCTGGGTGCGAGCCGAAGAGAGGGCACGAAAGGCGGCGGGATTGGTGTTGACGGAATTTCCGACGGAGTTGGCCATACGCGGATAATAGCGGAATTGCGCGGCGTTGGGGAGTCCCGACGGTTGTATGGCCTATGGACGAAAACGGGGGCGGCCCGTGGGCCGCCCCCGTCCTTGTCGGAGTGCCGTACCGCGAAGTTAGCGGAACAGGCCCAGCAGGACCGAAGGCTGCTGGTTGGCGATGGACAGCGACTGGATGCCGAGCTGCTGGCGGACCTGCAGCGCCTGCACCGAGGCCGAGGCCTTGCCGATGTCGGCGTCGACGATGGCACCGAGACCGGTCGTGGTGGCATCGACGATCGCGTTGACGAAGCTCGACTGCAGCGTGAGCGTGCGCGTTTCCGCCGCGTTCGCACCCAGCGAGGTGGAGACCGCCTGCTGGAACGTGTTGAGCGACGTCAGGGCAAGCACCGCCGCCGAAGCCGACGTGACCGAAGAGGCCGCGAAGGTCGTGAAGGCCGCGTTGACCGAGGACTGCGAAGTCATGGTCAGCGTGGTCGCGGTCGTGTCGGCGAGGAACGTCTTGGCGGCGGAGGCCGACGACAGGAGGTTCGTGCCGTTGTAGTTCGCCTGGCTGATGAAGTTGGAGATCTGCGACGTCATCGAGTTGAAGTCGGCCGTGTAGATCGTGCGCTGGTTGGCCGAG
>CAYQDN010000013.1:0-89946 GCA_964416335.1 uncultured Azospirillum sp. | reverse complement strand
AGAAGCCGGGCGCGGAAGCCTTCTTCCACGCCGCCCCGCGCCTCACCCCGCGCCGCCGCCTCGACGAGACGCGCGCGGCGCGCGCCCCGGTGCTGCGCTGGAATCCGCCGGCGGCCAAGCAGGCGGCGGAGTAGGATCTTACGCCGCGGCACGTTGCAGTTGAAGACGGCATTGTAGGATATTCACAACTTCCGGACATGTCGACTAGGATGCCCAACGGGAGGGTACCCGGTTGGCGATTGCCTTTGCTCCGAAGCGCGGTGCCATATTGCTTTGCGACTTCGATGCGGCGCGCATTTCTCCGGAGATCGACAAGCGTCGGCAGGTGATCGTCGTTTCGGGGACGACCCTCAATCATCGTCACGGTACGGCGAGCGGCCTTTGTACGGTCGTTCCGACGAGTTCGAAGGCGCCGAATACCGTCGGTCGGGAGGATTTCAAGATTCCGGTCGGCAAGTACTGGAGCTTTACGGTCGACTCATGGGTGCGGTGCAAACTGATTACGACCGTATCGCATAGCCGCCTTGATCTTCTGCTTCGGGGCGGCCGGCCGGCAACGAGCGAATTTCTCGACGATGCCGACATGCAGCGCATCGTGTCCGGCCTGCGGCACACCCTGGCCATTCCTTGAAAAGGTCCATTGTCGGCGGTATATTCGTCCCGTCCTCGAAAGAGGCTTGGGGAGCTTGTTTTTCCCTTCCAAAAGGGTTTTCGAGCTCCCCACTATGAGAGGCCCCGCGCGAGCGGGGCCTTTTCCGTTCGGCCCTACGCCGCCCTCACCTCGCGCAGGAACTCGTCGACCTGCTTCTTGAGCTGGTCGCCCTTGCTGGTCAGCGTCTCGGCCGAGCGCAGCACGCTTTCGGCGGCCACGCCGATCTGTTGCGTGGCCTCGTTGACGCCGGCGATGTTGCTGCTGACCTCTTGCGTGCCTTGCGCGGCCTGGGTGACGTTGCGCGCGATCTCCTGCGTGGCCGCCCCCTGCTCCTCGACGGCCGAGGCGACGGTCGCGGCCGATTCGTTGACCCGCCCGATCGCGTCGGAAATGCCCTTGATCGAATGGGCGGAATCCTGCGAGGCGTCCTGGATCGCCTTGACCTGGACGCTGATCTCCTCGGTCGCCTTGGCGGTCTGGTTGGCGAGCGCCTTGACCTCCGAGGCCACCACCGCGAAGCCCTTGCCGGCATCGCCCGCGCGTGCCGCCTCGATCGTCGCGTTGAGGGCGAGCAGGTTGGTCTGGCCGGCGATGTTGTGGATGAGCTTCACCACATCGCCGATGCGTTCGGCGGCGTTGGTGAGGCCGCCGACCTTCTCGTTGGACGTCTGCGCCATGTCGACCGCGTCGCCCGTCAGCTTGGCCGACTGGGCCATCTGCTGGCTGATCTCGCGGATCGACGCGGAGAGTTCCTCGGTCGCCGTGGCGACCGTCTGGACGTTCTGCGTGGCCTGTTCCGACGCCGCGGCGACGGCGGTCGACTGGCGCACGGTCTCTTCCGAGGCGGCCGCCATCGTCTGGGCCGTGGAGCGCAGCTCGCCCGAGGCGAGTGCGACCGCGGAAACGACCTCGGCGATCGTCGCCTCGAACTGCGTGACGCTGCGCTCGATCTTCTTGCCGCGTTCGAGCTGGCGGTCCTGCTCGGCCACCTGCGCGCCGCGCAGGCGCTCGGTCTCGATCAGGCCGTTCTTGAACACCTCGACCGACTGCGCCATCTCGCCGATCTCGTCGCGCCGCTCGCGCGCCGGGATCTCGGTCGTCATGTCGCCCGACGACAGGCGCTTCATCGCCCCCGTCATCGCGGCGATCGGGTTGACGATCGTGCGCGAGGTGCCCAGCGCGATCAGGATGCCGGCCCCCACGCCCAGCGCCAGCAGCACGGCAAGGGCCGTCTGCAGCGTGGCGATCTGCTCGGACATGCCGAGCGTGTCGTTGGCCATCAGCTTTTCCTGGCGGCCGCGCAGGCCGCCCGAGCGCGTGCCATCGGCCCCCTTGGGTCCGTCGATGATGTCGAGGATCTTGAGTGCCCGCGGGGCGGCTTCGGTCACGAGGAGATGGACCGGCGCGTTCCATTGCGGCGATTGGCGGATCGCGAACATCCGGGCGGGCAGCGGTTCGAACTCGGCGAACACGCTCTCGACCTCGCGCCAGCTCGTGCGCTGGCCGGCGGTCAGCAGGCCGGCGGCCTGCCGTACGGCGTCGCGCGCCTGGGTCGCGGCGGCCCAGCGCTCGTCGAAGCGCGTCTTCATGCCGGGATCGGCAGCGAGCAGGTAGGCGCGCAGGTTGGCCGTCGACATCGCGAAGGCGCCGCGCATGTCGGCGAGGTGCTTGAGCAGCTCCTTGCGCTCCTGGGTGGCGGGCTCGCGCAGTTCGGCGTCGATGATCTTGGTGAGTTCGGCGCCGATCCGGTCGGCACGCGGGGCCGCCTCGTCGACGAGGATCTTCGTCGCCGGGAAGGCGTCGTCGGTGAAGGCGACCGTCTCGGCCTTCTGCTGGGCGATGCGGAACTCGGCCAGGATCGTCTTGGCCTGCGCCCAGGCGTCGCGGTTCTGGGCATCGGTGAAGCGGGCGGCGAACGCGTCCATCCTGGCGCCGCTCGCGTCGAGTTCGAGCCACATCGCGGCGCGGTCGGCCTTGCCCTGCGCGTTGCCGGTCAGCAGGTAGCCGCGCAGCGTGGCGAGCGTGGAATAGAGGTCGCCGACGAGCTTGGTGCTGGTCATCGCGACGGGGACGCGCAGGTCGGTCACGTTGCGCATCGTCGATGCGGCGGCGCGCACTTCGAGGATCGTGTAGCCGACGCAGGCGGCAAGGACGAGGCAGACCGCGGCGAACCCCATCAGCAGCCTTGCGCGGATGCGGACCGACAGGAGGCTGGCGAGGAAGGACGTACCGGTGCTGGCGGGAAGGGCGGTCGCACGCGTCATCAGGGGTCTCCTCGTGGATATTTTTTGTGTTTTGATTCCACAGCATTGAGTTGGAGAAATTAAGATAACACTAATAACGGCGCGGCCCTGAGGTGCCGGCCGGCGTCAATCGCATCCACATTGGCGGCGTATCGGTGCGATCCGGGCCGCACCGTACCCGTTACGCCATGTACCCGCCGTCGATCGCGAACACGCCGCCGGTGGCGAAGCTCGCGGCATCCGAACAGAGCCACAGCACGGCCTGCGCGATCTCGTCGGGCCGGCCGAGGCGGCCCTGCGGCGTCTGGCGGACGATCTCGGCCGCGACGCGCGCGTCGCGCTTCATCCAGCCCGCGACCGGCGGCGTGTCGATCCAGCCGGGGCAGATTGCACAGATGCGCGGGCCCGTCTTCGCGCGTTCGAGGGCCGCCGATTTCGTCAGGCCCAGCACGCCGTGCTTGGCCGCCGAATAGGCCGCCCCGCCGGGGAACGGATAGCCGCGCAGGCCATCGACCGACGCGTTGTTGACGATGACGCCGCCGCCGGATCTGAGCATCAGCGGGATTTCCGCGCTCATGCACAGGAAGGCCGAGGTGAGGAAGCCGTCGATGGTCCGCCGCCACTGCTCTTCCTTCATGCTGCCGACCGGCCCGCCGCCGGCCCCGCTGCCGCCGTTGTTGAAGGCGTAGTCGAGCCGGCCGTGGCGCCTGGCGATCGCGGCAAGGAGCTTGGCGACCGACTTGCCGTCGGCCGCGTCGGCGCCGATCCATTCGACGTCGCCGTCCTTGGCCAGTTTCGCGCGCGCCGCCTTCGCCGCCGCCGCGCCGCGGCTGGCGATCACGACGCGGGCCCCCTGGCGGGCGAAGGCGCGCGCGGTCGCGAAGCCGATGCCGCTGCTGCCGCCGGTGACCAGCGCCACGCGGTGTTTCATCTCGGGATAGTCGGCCACGTCCTCGCCCCCATTTCTTGTGGTTCTGCGGGGCAGGCTACACGGGCGCGCGGGGGCTTGGCGAATAGGTCTATTTTCTTGACAATCGGAACGTGTCCTGCGACGCTGTACGCCGCTTCGACGTGCTGTTTGACAGCGTGAATATGGATTGAAGGAACGCGTGCCCGGCGGCGCGATGCGGGCGGCTACGGGTGCCGGGAATGCGCAAGCGTTGTTCGGCGGAGACGAAAAAAGCCGTCAACGTCAACCGACGAAACGCTGCCGTTCCAGTGGGTTGACCTGTTGACGGTCAACGACCGTCAACAGGCGTCACCAACGAAACCGCCGCCGTCCCTTGCGGGGCGGCGGCGGTTTCGCCGGAAAAATTCCGGCCAGCGCTTTGCGAAATGAGTCTAGTTCAGGCGCGCGGGCATCGCCTTGATCGCACCGTCGATCAGCGCGTCCTGGCGGCCGGCATCGAGGCGGCCTTCCAGCAGCCGGGCCGTGGCGGCCATCGCGAGATCGACCGCGGCCGCGCGCACTTCGGCGGTGGCGGCCGCTTCGGCCTGGCTGATGCGCTCGACCGCGAGATCCTCGCGGCGCTTGAGCGAGGCGGCAAGATCGGCTTCGGCCTTCGCGGCGAGGCGGCCGGCCTCCTCGCGGGCCTGCGCCACGATCGCGTCGGCCTGGGCCATCGCCTCGCGGTGCTTGGCCTGGTACTCGGCCAGCAGCTTCTCGGCCTGGGCGCGCAGGCTGGCGGCCTCGTCGAGATCCTTGGCGATGCGCTGGGCGCGCGAATCGAGGCCGCCGAGGATGGCCTTCTTGGCCGGGCGCCAGGCGATGTAGAGCAGGACCAGCATCGCGATGCCGACCCAGAAATGCTCGTCGTGAAGGAGATGCATCATCGGTTCTGCTCCTAGCCGCGTGCCGCGGCCTTGGCGTCGGCCTCGGTCACCGCGATGCCGCCGATCTTGCGGGTGGCCTCGACGGCGATCTCGGCGGCCAGCGCCTCGACGTTGGAAAGGGCGGCACGGCGCGCCTCGGCGATCGTCGCCTCGGCGGCCTTGATCTTGTCGGCAAGGGCCGCGTTGAGCTCGGCCGACTTCGCGGCGGCCTTCTTGGCAAGGGCGGCCTCGGTCTCGGCGCGCACGGCCTGCGCCTTGGCGCGGCTCTCGGCCAGCGCCTTCTCGTAGGCGGCGATCATCGCGTCGGTGTTGCCCTTGAGCGCGCCCGCGCCGGCAAGGTCGCTTTCGATCTGCCTGGCGCGCGCTTCGATCACGCCGCCGAGCTTCGGCAGGATGGCCATCGAAACGACCAGGTAGAAGATCGCGAAAATGACGACGAGCCAGAAGATCTGGCTGGCGAACCAAGTCGGGTCAAACTGGGGCATTGGCTGGTCCGGCTTTCGGGGAGCAATGCGGTCAAATTCGGGAAGGAAGTCGAGGGGCGCCGCGATTTCGTCGCGGCGCCCCGGAATCGTCGGATCAGCCGAAGAGGATCATCAGCGCGATCAGGAGCGCGAAGATCGCGATGGCTTCCGTCACGGCGAAGCCGATCCAGATGCTGGCGCCGATCGTGTCCTTGGAAGCGGGGTTCCGGGCGAGGGCGGCGATATAGCTCGCCCAGATCGAGCCGACGCCGATGCCGGCGCCGATCATGCCAAGGGCCGCGAGACCCGCGCCGATCAGCTTTGCTGCAGCTACTTCCATAGTCGAGTTTCCTTCTCTCTGGTTGAAACACCGAGCATTCCAGTCACCCGCCGCCGGTCCACTTTTTTCGGGGCTGCGGGTGGTGCAACGCTCAGTGCATGTGGATGGCGTCGTTCAGGTAGATGCACGTGAGAATCGTGAAGATGTAGGCCTGCAGGAGCGCGACGAGGAATTCGAGCGCCACGAAACCGACCAGCATCGAGAACGGCAGCGCGCCCGGCAGCAGGTAGAAGGTGCCCGCCGCGATGACGAAGCCCGCGAACACCTTCAGGATGATGTGGCCCGCGACCATGTTGGCGAAAAGCCGGACGGAAAGGGAGATCGGCCGCGACAGGTAGGAGATGATCTCGATCGGGATGATGATCGGGGCGACGGCCATCGGCACGCCCTCGGGCAGGAACGTCCGGAAGAAATGGGTTCCGTGCACGGCGAAGCCGATGATCGTCACCGTGACGAAAATCGTGGCCGCGAGCGCGAAGGTGACGGCGATGTGGCTGGTGAAGGCGAATGCGCCCGGCACCAGGCCGATGAGGTTGCCGAAAAGCAGGAAGACGAAAAGCGAGAACACGAAGGGGAAGAACCGCATGCCCTCGGTGCCGACATTGTCGCGCACCATGTTGGCGATCGTCTCGTAGAATATCTCGGCGACCGACTGGATGCGCGACGGCACCAGCGATATCCGGCTCGAGGCGAAAATCAGGAGCGCGACGGCGAGACCCGCGCTGATCGTCATCGCCAGCGCCGAATTGGTGAAGGCCAGATTCTGACCGGCGATCTTCAGCGGGAAGATCGGCTCGATCTGGAACTGCTCAAGGGGACTTGCCACCGCGTGTTCACTCCGTCTGCGAGCCGCCCGGCGGGCTCTGGGATGACTTGACGCGCGCCTCGTGGGCATTGGCAACGCGCATGACGTTGAAGATGCCGGCGACGAAACCCATCGGGACGAACGCGACCAGCAACCAGGGCGAGCTTCCGAACCAGCGATCCAGTGCCCACCCGATGCCGGTGCCGATAGCCACCGCCGCGACGAGTTCGATCGATATCCGCAAGCCGATTCCCATCTGGCCTGCACCGCCACGGGAACCCGAAGAGGATGGAGACGCATGACGGGCGCGGGCGGCTTGCATCGCCTTGGCGCGCATCGTCACGTTCTCGACCGACCGGTCTTCGCCATCGTTCATCGTGTACCCTTTCGGTCTACGGTGAAACCCAGCAAAACCGCGCGGACAATAGGGTTGGGCCGCTCCCCTGTCAAGGCCGAAAGGGGGAAACTACGGCCTTGATAGATAAAGGAAAACGCCCCGCGCGTCAGGCCGTCGCGCGGAGCTTTTCTGCACTGCGAAGATCGACCGAGACGAGGGTCGAAACCCCGCGCTCGGCCATGGTGACGCCGAAGAGCCTGTCCATCTTGGCCATCGTCAATCGGTGGTGGGTGACGACGATGAAGCGCACGCCCGAGGACCGGCCGATCTCGTCGAGCAGCTTGCAGAACCGGTCGACATTGGCGTCGTCGAGGGGGGCGTCGACTTCGTCCATCACGCAGATCGGGGCGGGGTTGGTGAGGAACACCGCGAACAGCAGGGCAAGTGCCGTCATCGCCTGCTCGCCGCCCGACAGCAGCGTCAGCGACTGCAGCTTCTTGCCGGGGGGCGAGGCCATCACGTCGAGCCCGGCTTCGAGCGGATCGTCGTTGACCTGCCCGTCCGGGCCCATCACCGGCGACAGCGTCAGGTGCGCCCGTCCGCCGCCGAACAGGCGGGCGAACAGGTCCTGGAAGTGCTGGTCGACCTTGGCGAAGGCGTCGCGCAGGCGCTCGCGCGCCTCCTTGTTGAGGCTGTTGATGCCCTGGCGCAGCTTGGCGATGGCGGCGACGAGATCGTCCTTCTCCGTCGTCATGCCGGTGATCTGGTTCTCGATCTCCTCGGCCTCCTGCTCGGCGCGCAGGTTGACCGGGCCCATGTTGTCGCGCTCCTTCACGAGGCGCTCGAGCCGGCGCTCGATGTCTTCCATCGCCGGCAGCTCGTCGGCGGGATCGACCATGCCTGCGGCAAGGCAGCCGTCCGGCGCGCAGTCGAGCCGCTCGCGGATCGTGGCGACGAGCTGTTCGCTCGCGACCGCCTGGTGCTCGACATGGCCCTGTTCGCGCACGCGGTCCTCGCGTGCCTCGACGAGGCCTGCTTCCACGGCCTTCAGCGCGCGGTCGGCCTCGCGCACGGCGGTCTCGGCGTTGGCGAGATCGTCGGCGGCCTTGCGGCGGATGGCTTCCATCTCCTGCGTCTTCGTCAGCAGCGCTCCGCGCTCGGCGGCGATCTCGGCCGGGCGGCCGGCCAGTTCCTCGCGCTCGCTGGCGGTGAGTTCGGCGCGCTCGACCAGCGTGGCGATCTGGCGCCGGGCGGAGTCCGTCCGCTGGCCCCACGCCTCGGTCTCGTTGCCGATCGCGTGGCGGCGGCGCTCGCGGCCCTCGCGTTCGCGCACGAGGCGGGCCGACGCCGCTTCGCGCTCGGCCAATGCCTGGCGGGCGGCCGACAGCGACTGGCGGTCTTCGGCAAGCTTGGCGCGCGCGTTGGCGGGATCCTCGATCTCGGCGAAGCGCGTCTCGGCGGCGATGCGCCGTCCGTCGAACTCGCCGCGGTCGGTCTCGTTGCGCCCGATCTCGCCGGCCAGCAGGGCAAGCTTGGCGGACTCGTTCTCGGTCTCGCGCGCGATGCGCACGATCTCGCTTCGCGCGGCTTCGACCGCGGCGGTCGTCGTGCGCGTGGCGTTGCGCGCGGCCTGGTCCTTCGCTTCGGCATCCTTGCCGGCGGTCTGCGCGTTGGCATGGCGGATGCGCGCCCCGTCGGCGATCTCGCGCGCGCGGATCAGCTCGGCGTCGAGCGCTTCGAGGCGGTTGCGCATCGTCAGCAGCTCGGCCGCCTGCGAGGCGGCACCGGCGCGCTGGGCGAACCCGTCCCAGCGCCACAGCCCGCCGTCGCGCGTGACGAGCCGCTGGCCCTGCGCCAGCTGCGGTGCGAGCGCTTCGGCGCTCGCGGCATCGGCGACCATGCCGATCTGCGTCAGGCGCCTTGCGAGCGCTTCGGGGGCCTGCACGAAGTCCGACAGCGGCGCGGCACCCACCGGCAGCGGCGGGGGATTGCCGGCGATGTCGAGCGTGCGCCAGTTGCGCGGTGCCTCGCCGTCGAGCGAGGCCGAGAGATCGTCGCCGAGACCGGCACCGAGGGCCGCTTCGTAGCCCGCGGCCACGCGCAGCGCATCCATCACCGGGGCGTGCGGACCGGCATTCTTGGTGAGGGTGGCAAGGGCCCGCGCGATCCCCTGGCGCTCGCCGTCGAGCTTGGAGAATTCCTGGTCGGCATCGCGCAGCGCCTCGCGCGAGGCGAACTCCTCTTCCTGTGCCGCACGACGCGCCCCTTCGGCGTCTTCGGCGGCCGAGATCGCTTCGTTCATCGCGACGTCGACCTCGGCAAGGCGGGCTTCGGCGGCAAGCCGCTTCTCGTCGGACCCGGCAAGCTGGGCTTCGAGCGTGGCCTTGTCGGCATCCAGCGACGTGCGCCGGTCGGCAAGGCGTGCCAGACGCCCGGCGAGATCGCCAAGCTCGCGCTGCAGCGAGGCGCGCTCGCTCTCGGCCTTGGCGACGGCTTCGGTGGCGCGCGCGAGATCGGCGTCGAGCGTTTCGACCTCGTTGCGGCGCGCCTCGATGTCGGTGGCGAGGCCGGCTTCCTCTTCGGCCGCGCGCACATCGTGCTCGGCGAGTTCGGCATGTTCCGCGGCGAGCTTCTCGCGTGCCGCGTGCGCGTCGGCCAGCAGCGACTCTTCGCGCGTCTTGTCGCGCGCGAGCTGTTCCAGACGCGCGTCGAGCGC
The DNA here is from genome assembly GCA_964416335.1 of uncultured Azospirillum sp. GTDB lineage: Bacteria > Pseudomonadota > Alphaproteobacteria > CACIAM-22H2 > CACIAM-22H2 > Tagaea. The sequence goes on along the minus strand of CAYQDN010000013.1, from coordinate 80,556 downwards.
TTCGATCTGTGCGGTGATGCGGCGTTCTTCCTCGGCAAGCTGCTCGCCCGCGACCTGCAGGCGCGTCAGTGCCGCGGCGGCTTCCGCCTCGTGGCGGCGCAGGTCGGGCAGCAGGGCCTGGGCTTCGGCGACGACGGTCGATGCGGCGGCGGCCCTGGTCGTGATCTCGATCACCAGCGCTTCGGCCGTGGCCAGCTTCTCGGCGGCGGCGGCACCGTCGGCCTGCTGCTTTTCCCAGCGCAGGTGGTAGAGGATCGCCTCGGCGCGGCGCACGAGGTCGCTCATGTTGCGATAGCGCGCGGCCTGGCGCGCCTGCTTCTTGAGGCCGTCGAGCTGGGTTGCCAGCGTGGTCAGCACGTCGTCGAGGCGGGCGAGGTTCTGCTCGGCGGCCTTGAGCTTCAGTTCCGCCTCGTGGCGGCGCGAATGCAGGCCGGTGATGCCCGCGGCCTCCTCGAGGATTTGGCGCCGCTCGGCAGGCTTGGCCTGGATGATGGCGCCGATGCGCCCCTGGCTCACCAGCGAGGGCGAATGGGCGCCGGAGCCCACATCCTGGAAGAACAGCTGCACGTCGCGCGCGCGCACTTCGCGCCCGCCGATGCGGTAGGCCGAGCCCTTCTCGCGCTCGATGCGGCGCACGACGTCGAAGTCGGACATGTCGTTGTAGGCCGCGGGCGCCTTGTGCTCGGGGTTCTCGACGAACAGGCCCACTTCGGCCACGTTGCGCGCCGGGCGGCTCGTGGTGCCGGCGAAGATCACGTCGTCCATCTCGCCGCCGCGCAGCGCCTTGACGCGGTTCTCGCCCATCACCCAGCGCAGCGCCTCGACCAGGTTCGACTTGCCGCAGCCGTTGGGCCCGACGATGCCGGTCAGGCCGGGCTCGATCGAGAACTCGGTCGGCTCGACGAACGACTTGAAGCCGGACAGGCGCAACTTGACGAACTGCATGGACGAAACTCCCTGGGTACTGGACGTGTGGTTAGCGGCCGGCCGCGAGCGGCTTGAGGATCTTGTCGAGCTCTTCGAAGCTCTGCCCGCCGCGATAGACGGTCTCGTTGATGACGAGGGTGGGGGTCGCCTCGACCTTGTGGACCTTCTCGCCGGTCATCGACTGCGAGAGGACGGCGTTCTGCATCTCGGGATTGGCAAGGCAGGCATCCATCGCCGCCTCGGTCATGCCGCCGGTGCGCGCCAGGCGCCGCAGGTTGGCCATGATCTGCTCGCCCGACGTGCCCTTGATCCAGTTGGGCTGCTGGGTGAAGAACACGTCGATGAACGTGAAGAAGCGCTCGGGCCCGCTGCAGCGCGCCAGCATCGCGGCGTTGAGCGCGATGCGGTCGAGCGGGAAGTCGCGGAAGACGAACTTCATCTTGCCGGTGTCGACATATTCGGCCTTCACGCGCGGCATCACTTCGGTCTGCAGGTGCGCGCAGTGCGGGCAGGTGAGCGAGGCGTACTCGATCATCGTGATGGGCGCGTTGTCGGCGCCCATGACCATGTCGAGGCCTTCGGCGCGCGGGCCGGGAATGGCGGTCTGGGCCGAGGCCGAAAAGGCCAAGCCGATCAGCGCGAAAGCCGCGAAAAATGTCGAGATGTGCCGCTTGTTCATACTTCCACCCACAAGATGTTGTGATCGTACCGACTCGGGACAGGACTCCTCAAGGTCGATTCCCCGGTATGGGGATAACTCGGTCTATCCCACCGGAGAATCTAGGCTTTTCCGCGGCGGCCGCGTTTCAGCCCCTCGCCGAGGCGCAGCAGGGCGGCCTTCAGATCGGCATCGCCCAGCGACTCGACCGCCAGCCCCAGTTGGCACTTCTCGGCCGCGGTAAGCGGGCGCGGCGGGGGCGAAGGCGGGGGGGCGGCCAGCGGCATCGGCCCCTGGATGAAGCGCAGGCGCTCCACGGCCTTGAATCCGGTGAAGGAATTGATCCGCTCGACGAGCTGCGGGGCGAGATGCTGGAGCTCCATCGCCGCCCCGCCGGCGACGCGCAGCGTCAGCACGCCGGCCTGCGGCGGCACGTCCACGCCCTTGGGCGGGCGCGGCGGCGTGCCGAGCTTCTCGGGCAGCGTGGAGGACGCGAGTGCGGGTCCGACGATGTTCGCCCACTCGGCGACGATCGTCGCGAACGCCGCCCCGCGGCGCTTGAGCGCCTCCCGGGTGAGCTTGGGTACCTGCGTCGCGATCGCCTTGAGCGCCATGGGCTTCAGTCTAGACTGCCGCCCATGCGACTCCAAATTTCCCGGCGATGACGGCGCTCACGGCAGCTTTGCTCGCCTGGTACGACCGGCACCGGCGCGTGATGCCGTGGCGTGCGGCGGCGGGTGCGACGCCCGATCCCTACCGCGTGTGGCTGGCCGAGATCATGCTGCAGCAGACGACGGTGGCGACCGTCGGCCCCTATTTCGCGGCCTTCGTGAAGCGCTGGCCGAGCGTGGAAAAACTCGCTTCAGCACCGCGCGAGGACGTGCTGCATGCGTGGGCCGGGCTTGGCTATTACGCCCGCGCGCGCAACCTGCATGCGTGCGCGCAAGTCGTCGCGCGCGAACTCGGCGGCGTGTTTCCCGATACCGAGGAGGGGCTGCGCGAGCTGCCGGGTATCGGCCCCTATACGGCAGCGGCCATCGCGGCGATCGCGTTCGGCCGGGCCAGCGTGGTGATCGACGGCAATGTCGAGCGCGTCGTCACGCGCCTGCATGCGATCGCGACACCGCTGCCCAAGGCCAAGCCCGAGATCCGCGAAATGCTCGCCGAGATCGTGCCGGCCGACCGGCCCGGCGATTTCGCGCAGGCGACGATGGATCTGGGCGCCACGATCTGCATCCCGCGCAAGCCGCGCTGCATGCTGTGCCCGTGGAAGCTCGCCTGCCGGGCGCGTGCCGCGGGCGAGGCGGAGCGCTATCCCGTCAAGCTGCCGCGCGCCAAGCGCCCGACGCGGCGAGCCGTCGCCTTCGTGCTGACCGACCGCACCGGGGCGGTGTGGCTGCGCCAGCGCGCCGACAAGGGGCTGCTCGGCGGCATGATGGAAGTGCCGTCGAGCGAATGGCGCGCGGCCGATCCGTCGGAGAAGATCGCGCGCGCGGCGGCTCCGGCCGCACTCGCCTGGCGCACGCTGGCGGGCCGCGTGCGCCACGGTTTCACGCATTTCGAGCTGGAGCTGACGGTGTGGGCGGCACAAGGACGGCGCGCCGACATCGAAGGCGGGCAGTGGGTCCCGATCGACCGGCTCGACGACGTCGCACTGCCCACGCTGATGCGCAAGGTGATCGCGCACGCCCTCAAGGGTGGGAAAGACAGTCCGAAAGCGCGCGCGAAAGCCCGCGCATGATCGCGGCGTAGGCCGTGGGGCCCGGCGGGATGTCGATCCCGACATAGTCGAGCGTGGCCACGCGCGCGTCGGTCCCCTCAACGATGGTGCGCACGAGCGCCGGCTCGAACTGCGGTTCGGCGAACACGCAGATGGCGGCCGATCTGCGCACCTTGTCGCGGATGCGTTGCACGCGCTGGGCGCCCGGCCGCCGTTCGGGGCTGACGGTGATCGAGCCGGCGACCGCAAGCCCGTAGCGCTTCTCGAGATACTGGTAGGCGTCGTGGAAGACGATGAGGGGCTTGGCCGAAAGCGGGCGCAGCGTTGCCCCCAGTTCCTCGTCGAGTGCTTCGAGCATCGCCCCGGTCTTCGTCGCGTTGGCCGCATAGCGCGCGGCATTGGCCGGATCGAGGCGCGCAAGCTCGGCGGCCGCGGCCGCGGCGAGCGCCTTCATGTTGCGCGGATCGAGGAACATGTGGCCGTCGGGCGCGTCCTTGCCGTGGGCATGGCCGTCGCCGTCGTCTTCCCACACGCCGCCGCTGCGCGCGGGCAGCTTGGCGACACCGGGAAGATCCGCCATCGCCACGATGCGCGCATGGCCGGCGAGGCCGGCAAGCGGGCGGGCGAGGAACGCCTCGTAGTCGCGCCCGACCCAGAAGATGAGGTCGGCTTCCTCGATCAACCGCGCCTCGGAAGGCCGCATCGCATAGGTGTGGGGCGAGGCCCCGCCCTTGACGATCGCCTCGGGCATGCCGATCCCCTCCATCACGCCGGCGACGATCGATTGCAGCGGGGCGAAACTCGTCACGACGCGCGGCTGGGCGGCGGCCGGGGCCGCGGCGAGGGCGAGGAAAATGCCGAAATACGTGGAAAACCGCATCGTCGTGGGTCCGTTCGGGGGCAGTGGATTGCCGGGGCATCGTCGGCTATACTATACGTTATAGTATAACATCCAAGCGGAACGCAAGGCGATGGCGAAACGGGCGGCGAAGGCCCCGCAGGCGGGGCACAATCACGGGGCGTGCGTGTCGACCGCACTCGCGGCCGCGACGCGCGTCTGTGCGGAAAGCGGCGAGAAGCTGACCGACCTGCGCAAGCGCGTGCTCGAGCTTGTCTGGGCGAGCCACAAGCCGGTCGGCGCCTACCAGCTGCTCGATGCCTTGCGCGCCGACGGCCGCTCGGCCGCTCCGCCGACGGTCTATCGGGCCCTCGAATTCCTGCTCGCCCAGGGGCTCGTGCACCGCGTGGAATCGCTCAACGCCTATATCGGCTGCACGCATCCGGGCGAACGGCACGCCACGCAGTTCCTGATCTGCAGGCGCTGCGGCACGGCGGTCGAGCTCGACGATCCGCGCATCGCCGCCGCGATCGACACGAGTGCGGCGCGCATCGGCTTCGAGGTGGCGGCGCGCACCGTCGAGGTCGCGGGCACGTGCGCGGACTGCCTGCCGCGATGACCGATGCACCGCTGATCGCCGGACGCGGCATCGTCAAGCGCTTCGAGACGCGCACGGTGCTCGACCATGTCGACATTGCCGTGGCCCCGGGCGAGATCGTCACCGTCATCGGGCCCAACGGGGCCGGCAAGACCGTGCTGCTGCGCATCCTGCTGGGGCTCGTCGGTGCCGACGCGGGGACGGTCGCGCGGCGCGAAAACCTCGTCGTCGGCTACATGCCGCAGAAATTCGCGGTCGACGAGAACCTGCCGCTGCGCGTTTCGCGCTTCGTCGGGCTCGCCGGCAGGTTCGCGCCGAAAGAGATTGAAGCCGCCCTCGACGAGGTCGGCGTGGCCGCACGAATGGACGCGCCTGTGCAGGGCCTGTCGGGCGGCGAATTCCAGCGCGTGCTGCTGGCGCGCGCGCTGCTGCGCAAGCCGCAGCTCCTCGTGCTCGACGAGCCCGCACAGGGCGTGGACGTGATCGGGCAGGACGCGCTCTACGACCTCGTCGCCGACGTGCGCGAACGACACCGCTGCGGCGTGCTGCTGGTCAGCCACGACCTGCATCTGGTGATGGCGCGCTCGGACCGCGTGCTGTGCCTCAACGGGCATGTCTGCTGCTCGGGCCGGCCCGAGGCGATCGGCAAGGACCCGGCCTTCGCCGAACTGTTCGGTGCCCGCGCGGGCGAATCGCTCGCCCTCTACAAGCACCGGCACGACCATGTGCACGACGCGATTGACGCACACCACGGGCACGATCATGCGCATGGGCATCCGCACCACGACCATGCCGGCCATCGCCATGGATGAGTTTTTCTGGCGCGCGTTGGCCGCGGGCATCGGCCTTGCCGCGATCGCGGGGCCGCTGGGCAGTTTCGTCGTCTGGCGGCGCATGGCGTTCTTCGGCGATGCGCTGGCGCACTCGGCGCTGCTGGGCGTGGCACTCGGCTTCCTGCTGCGCATCGAGGTCAATCTCGCCATCGCGGCGATGTGCGTGGTCTTCGCCACGCTGCTGACGGCGTTGCTGGCGCGCGCACGCCTGGCGCCCGACACGCTGCTGTCGATCTGCGCGTTCACGGCCCTGTCGGTCGGGCTCGTCGCACTTTCGTTCGTGGAAAACGTGCGCGTCGACCTGATCGGCTATCTGTTCGGCGACATCCTCGCGGTCGGCCGCATCGACCTCGCGTGGATCTGGGGCGGAGCGGTGCTCGGGCTTGCGGCCCTCGCGTTCCTGTGGCGCCCGCTGCTGTCGGTCACCGTGCATGCCGACCTTGCGGCGGTCGAGGGCGTCAACGTGAATGCGATGCGGCTTGCCTTCGTGCTGCTGCTGGCCGTGCTCGTCGCGGTCGCGATGAAGATCGTCGGCGTCTTGCTGGTGACCGCACTGCTGGTGATGCCGGCGGCCGCCGCGCGCCGCTTCGCGCGCAGCCCGGAAAGCATGGCCGCGATCGCGGCGGGGATCGGGGCGGTGGCGTCGGTCGCGGGGCTGCTCGCGTCGGTCGAGTTCGACACGCCCTCGGGCCCGTCCGTCGTCGTGGCGGCGGCAAGCCTGTTCGCCGCAAGCCTCGTCCTGCCGCAGCGGCGCTAGTCGGCGCGCCCCAGCGCGTGCGCCGCCGTCACGGCGGCACTGAGCAGGATCACGGCACCGGCCTGGTGGGCGGCCGCCAGCGGGACGGGCACCCACAGCATCAGCGTCGCGATCCCGAGGCACGCCTGCACGAGGGCCGCGGCGGGGACGGCGAGGACGGCAAGCCGGTCGGCCTTCGCGGCCGGCAGATGCGTTCCTGCGAACAGGCAGGCGAGGAGTGCTGCCGAGATCCCGAGCCAGCGATGGTTGAACTGCACGCTCGCATGGTTCTCGAACAGGTTGCGCCAGAACGGCCGGATGTCGGCATAGCCTTCCGGCACGAAGCGCCCGTCCATCAGCGGGAACGTGTCGGAGACGAGCCCGGCATCGAGGCCCGCGACGAAGGCACCGGCAAGGATCGTCACGAACACGAATCCCAGCAGGGCGAGCCCGCGCTTGCGCGCCGGCGTCGAAGCCCTTGGCCCCCGCAGCAGGTCGAGCGCCATCCACAACAGGCCCGCGTGAAGGGCGAGGGCGAGGGCCAGATGCACCGCCAGCCGGTACTGGCTGACGGCGAGCATGTCCTTCTCGAGGCCGCTTGCCACCATCCACCAGCCGATCGCCCCCTGCAGCCCGCCAAGGCAGAAGAGGGCGAAGAGCTTGGCGGACTGCGCACCGCGCACATGGCCGCGCGCGAAGAACCACAGGAAGGGAACGAGGAAGACGACGCCGATCAAGCGGCCCCAGAAACGGTGGAACCACTCCCAGAAGAAGATGCGTTTGAATTCCGGCAGGTCCATGCCGGCGTTCTTCAGCTGGTACTGGTCGATCTGCCGGTACTTGTCGAACTCGGCCTGCCAGTCGGAGTCCGACAGCGGCGGCAGCGTGCCGGCGACCGGCCGCCATTCGACGATCGACAGGCCCGATTCGGTGAGGCGCGTGATGCCGCCGATCACCACCATCGCGAAGATCATGGCGCAGCAGACGAGCAGCCACAGCCCGACCGGCCGGGTGCGTCGCGCGGCCGCTTCGGCCGCCGTTGAAAGGACGAGATTGGTCACGGAACGAAGCAGATAGACCGAAACGGGGCGTCCGGCCAGCGGGTTGGTGGTGCCGTAATGCGGCACCGTCTTGACAACAGCCCGTCTCCTGAGGACACATACGTATACGAACGACCTGCCGGGAGTACCGATGCAGCCTGCCGCCAAACTCGACACCGCGACCGGGACCAAGCCTTCGGCCGAGTGCGAATACGTTCTGGAAACGCAGATCGGCCACCTGCTGCGCCGCGCCCACCAGCGCCATGTGGCACAGTTCGAAAAGGAAGTCGGCGATCTCGATCTCACGCCCACGCAGTTTGCAGCGCTCGCCAAGATCAGCGAGCGCGGCGAGGTGTCGCAGAACCTGCTCGGCCGCATGACGGCGATGGATCCGGCGACCATCCAAGGCGTCATCCAGCGCCTGATGGCGCGCGGCCTGATCGACCGGCGGCCCGATCCCAACGACCGGCGCGCCACGCTGCTGCGCCTGAGCACGCCGGGCCGCACGCTGACGCGCGAGGCGATCCGCCGCGCGCACCGCGTGTCGCACGCCGTGCTCGAACCGATGTCGCCCGAGGAACGGGCGCAGATGACCGGCCTGCTGCGAAAGCTCACGGAACTTACATGACCCTCGCCTTCGGCCTTGCCTTCGCCGATCTCTACGATCGGGCGAAGCTTGCACAGCTCGACGGCGAATTCGCCGACGCGCTGAAGGCGGGCGACGCGGCCCTGCACGACCGCCTGATGGAAGCGCGCGCCAATCCCGACGCGATCGCCGCCAAGGACGAGGGCAACCTGCTCGTCGATCTCGGACCCCATGTCGAGAATTTCGTCGCGAAGCTGTTCGGCATCGAGGCGGACGCCGATGCGCTCGCCAGGCGCACGCACGCACTCGCCCCGCTCTATGCGGTCAAGCGCCTGTTCGTGCAGCGGCGCGCGGCGAAGTCCGCCAAGGCCGACATCCTCGCGTCGTTCGATCCGGCCGCGATGGACAGGCTGCTCGGTGCGGGCTGGAGCGAACTCGAATTCGCCGACGCCGTGACCGCGTGGGAGAAGGACGAGGCCGCGAACAAGGAAGCACTGGTCGTCGCATTGGATTACGCGGGCTGGGCGCTGGTGACCGAAGCCGGGCGCAAGCGCCACGGCAAGGGCATCCTGTTCCGCCTGCCGGCCAAGCCCGATCCGCTGAACTACATCGCATTGGAAACCGTCGAGATCGACGGCGTGCGCATGCAGCGTCTGCCCGAGCACGAGCGGCGCCACCGCGACGGCTTTGCACTTACCGACGAAGGCATGGGGCTGGACCGGGCACTCGACCAGGCGAACTACTGCATCTGGTGCCACGCGCAGGGCAAGGACTCCTGCTCGAAGGGCCTCAAGGACAAGAAGACGGGTGCCTTCCAGAAGACGGTGTTCGGCGTCAACCTCGCCGGCTGCCCGCTGGAAGAGAAGATCTCCGAGATGCATGCGCTGAAGTCGAACGGCTTTGCACTCGGCGCCTTCGCGACGATCCTCGTCGACAACCCGATGGTCGCCGCGACCGGGCATCGCATCTGCAACGACTGCATGAAGGCCTGCATCTACCAGAAGCAGGAACCCGTCGACATCCCGCAGGCCGAGACGCGCATCCTCAAGGACGTGCTCGCGCTGCCGTGGGGCTTCGAGATCTATTCGCTGCTGACGCGCTGGAACCCGCTCAACATCCGCCGGCCGCTGCCGCGGCCCGACACGGGCCGCAAGGTGCTGGTCGTCGGCCTCGGGCCCGCGGGCTATACGCTTGCCCACCATCTGATGAATGACGGCCACGCGGTCGTCGGCATCGACGGGCTGAAGATCGAGCCGCTGCCGCCGTCGGTCGCCGGCATCGCCGCATCGGGGGCACGTGTACCTTTCGAACCGGTGCGCGACAGTGCCGCCCTGTTCGAGAATCTCGACGAGCGCGTGCTCGCCGGCTTCGGCGGCGTCGCCGAATACGGCATCACGGTCCGCTGGGACAAGAATTTCCTCAAGGTGATCCGCCTGCTGCTGGAGCGGCGCGAGAGCTTCGCGATGTACGGCGGCATCCGCTTCGGCGGCACGCTTACCATCGAAGAAGCCTATGCGATGGGCTTCGACCATGTGGCGCTGTGCATGGGGGCGGGTCGTCCGACCATCGTCGACATGCCCAACGGGCTTGCGCGCGGCGTGCGCCAGGCGTCGGACTTCCTGATGGCGCTGCAGCTCACCGGGGCCGCCAAGAAGGACTCGCTCGCCAACCTGCAGATCCGCCTGCCGGTCGTCGTGATCGGCGGCGGGCTGACGGCCATCGATACGGCGACGGAATCGCTCGCCTATTACGTGCGGCAGGTCGAGAAGTTCCTGCTGCGCTATGAAACGCTCGTTTCCGAACGCGGCGAAGCCGTCGTGCGCGCGCGCTGGACGCCGGAAGATTGCGAGATCGCCGCGGAATACATCGCGCATGCGCGCGCGATCCGCGCCGAGCGCGAAGCGGCCAGGAAAGCAGATCGCGAACCCGACCTCGCCAAACTGCTCGACGGCTGGGGCGGGGCGACGGTCGCCTATCGCCGCCGCCTGATCGACGCACCCTCGTACACGCTCAACCACGAGGAAGTCGCCAAGGCGCTGGAAGAAGGCGTGCGCTTCGCCGAGAGCCTCACGCCCGTCGCGGTCGAGATCGACGGCTACGGGGCCGCCAAGGCGCTGAAGGTGAAGAATGCCGAGGGCGAAGAGCGCACGCTGCCCGCGCGCGCCATCCTCGTCGCCGCCGGCACGCAGCCCAACACGGTGCTGGCCCGCGAGGAGCCGGATCGCGTCAAGCTGCACGGCCGGTATTTCGCGGCGATCGACGAGGACGGCAACCCGGTCGAGCCGGAAAAGCAGACCTCGAAGCCTGCCATCCCGCACGTGCTGATGGGGATGGGGGCGGAAGCCGGGCGCGCCAGCTTCTTCGGCGATCTTCATCCGTCGTATTTCGGCAATGTCGTGAAGGCGATGGGTTCGGCCAAGCAGGGCTACCCGGTCATCACGCGCGCCTTGGCCAAGCTGCCGCGTTCGGCGGTGGCGTGGGGGACCTTGCGCGCCACGCTCGATGCCGACCTGCGCGCCACCGTGCACGCGGTCAATCGCCTCACGCCCACCATCATCGAGATCGTCGTCAAGGCGCCGCGCGCGGCGCGCAGCTTCCAGCCCGGCCAGTTCTATCGCCTGCAGAACTACGAGGCCTACGCGCGGCGCGTCGACGGTACCGTGCTGGCGATGGAAGGCCTCGCGATGACCGGGGCATGGACCGACAAGGACAAGGGCCTGATCGCGGCGATCGCACTCGAGATGGGCGGCTCGTCCGACCTGTGCGCCGGCCTCAAGCCCGGCGAGCCGGTCGTCATGATGGGCCCGACGGGGACGCCCACCGAAACGCCGTCGGGCGAGACGGTGGCGCTGGTCGGCGGCGGGCTTGGCAATGCCGTGCTGTTCTCGATCGGGGCGGCCTTGCGCAAGGCGGGCTCGAAGGTCGTCTATTTCGCCGGCTACAAGAAGATCCAGGACCGCTACAAGGTCGAGCAGATCGAGGCGGCGGCCGACGTGGTCGTCTGGTGCTGCGACGAGACCCCCGGTTTCGCCGCCACGCGCCCGCAGGACAAGAGTTTCGTGGGCAACATCGTCGCGGCGATGAACGCCTATGCGACGGGGGCGCTCGGGCCGCAGCCCGTGCGCCTGCAGGATGCCGGACGGATGATCGCCATCGGCTCGGACCGCATGATGGAGGCGGTGGGGCGCGCGCGCCACGGGCTGCTGAAGCCCTGCATGATGCCCGGCCACCACGCCATCGGCTCGATCAACTCGCCCATGCAGTGCATGATGAAGGAAATCTGCGCCCAGTGCCTGCAGCCGCACCGCGATCCGGTCACCGGCAAGCAGACGGTCGTTTTCTCGTGCTTCAACCAGGATCAGGATCTCGACCATGTCGATTTCGCCGGCCTTGCCGCACGCCTCGGGCAGAACGCGCTGCAGGAGAAACTCGCCGCCCAGTGGATCGACCGCGCGCTCAAGCGCCTCGACCTGCGCGCGGCGGCGGAATAGGGACATCTGCTAGACTCGAAGTCGCTGCATCTAAGTCACGACAGGAGGCTCGTATGGAACGCAGGACGTTGCTGAATCTGGCCGTTGCCGCCGCAGTGGCCGGCTGGGCGCCGATGGCCGCGGCACAGGAGCCGATCCGGATCGGCGAACTCAACTCCTACAAGGTCTTCGCCGCGTTCCTCGAACCCTACAAGAAGGGCATGGAGCTCGCGGTCGACGAGATCAACGCCGCCGGCGGCGTGCTCGGCCGCAGGATCGAGATCGTCAGCCGCGACGACAACGGCCAGCCGGGCGACGCCGTGCGCGTCGCCGAGGAGCTGCTGACGCGCGACAAGGTCGCGTTCCTGATCGGCACGTTCCCGTCCAACATCGGGCTTGCGGTGTCGAGCTTCGCCAAGGAGCGCAAGGTGCTGTTCATCGCGTCGGAACCGCTCACCGACAAGATCGTCTGGGACCAGGGCAACCGCTACACGTTCCGCCTGCGCACCTCGACCTACATGCAGACCGCGATGCTGGTGCCCGACGCGGCGAAGCTTGCGAAAAAGCGCTGGGCCATCGTCTATCCGAACTACGAATACGGCCAGGCCGCGACCGCCGCCTTCAAGCAGCTGATCAAGGAACGCCAGCCCGACGTCGAGTTCGTCGTCGAGCAGGCGACCCCGCTGGGCCGGATCGAGGCGGGGGCCGTGGCCGACGCGATCGCGGCGGCCAAGCCCGACGCGATCTTCTCTTCGCTGTTCGGGCCCGACTTCGCCAAGTTCGTGCGCGAGGGCACGACGCGCGGCACGTTCAAGGGCGTGCCCGTCTTCAACATCCTGGGCGGCGAGCCCGAATATCTCGACCCGCTGCTCGACGAGGCCCCCGCCGGCTGGTTCGTTACCGGCTACCCGTGGCAGGACATCAAGACGCCCGAGCACGCGAAGTTCCTTGCCGCCTATCAGGCGAAGTTCCGCGACTATCCGCGCCTGGGCTCCATCGTCGGCTACACGTCCGTGTACAGTGCCGCCGCCGCCATCCGCAAGGCGGGCTCGCTCGACAGCGAGAAGCTGGTCGAGGCGATGAAGGGCCTGACGCATTCCACACCCTTCGGCGACATCACCTACCGCCGGCAGGACCACCAGTCGACGATGGGGGCCTATGTCGGCAAGGTCGGCCTGCGCGACGGCAAGGGCGTGATGGTCGACTGGAGCTACGCCGACGGGGCGAAGTTCCTCCCCTCGGACGCGGACGTCGCCAAGCTGCGGCCGGCGGAATAAAGGTCGGCGCCGCCGCCCCGATGGGCGACCTCGCGATCCAGTTGGTCAACGGGCTTGCCGGTGCCGCGTCGCTGTTCCTCGTCGCGGCCGGCCTGTCGGTGATCTTCGGCGTCAGCCGGATCGTCAATTTCGCGCATGGCTCGCTCTTCATGCTCGGGCTCTATCTGGCCTGGAGCCTCGTGGGATTCTTCGGGCGCGGTTCGGTCCTCGGATTCTGGGGCGGTGTCGTGTGTGCGGCCTTCGCCGTCGGCCTCATCGGCGTGGCGATCGAGATGCTGGTGCTGCGGCGGATCTACCGCGCCCCCGAGATGTTCCAGCTGCTCGCGACCTTCGCCCTCGTGCTCGTCGCCAAGGATGCCGCCCTCTATGTCTGGGGGGCGGAAGACCTGCTGGGGCCGCGCGCACCCGGCCTGCGCGGGGCGGTCGAGATCTTCGGGCGGCGCATTCCGGAATACGACCTGCTGCTGGTCGCGATCGGGCCGGTCGTGCTGGGCCTGTTGTGGCTGCTGATGAACCGCACGCGCTGGGGCACGCTGGTGCGTGCTGCGACCGAAGACCGCGAGATGGTCGCCGCCCTCGGCGTGGACCAGCGCTGGCTGTTCACCGGCGTGTTCTTCCTGGGTGCCTTCCTCGCCGGCCTCGGCGGGGCGCTGCAGCTGCCGCGCGAGCCCGCCCAGCTTGCGCTCGACATATCGACGATCTCCGACGCGTTCGTCGTCGTGGTCGTCGGCGGCATGGGTTCGATCGGCGGGGCGTTCCTCGCGGCATTGCTGATCGCCGAGGTGAAGGCGCTGTGCATCGGCATCGGCGACGTATCGGTCTTCGGCACCGTGCTGTCCTTCAGCAAGTTCACGCTGGTGGCGGAGTTCGTCATCATGGCGGCCGTCCTCGTGGTCCGCCCGTGGGGCCTGCTCGGCAAGCCGCAGGGGCTTGCGCGCGCGGCCGGTGCGGCCGAACCGCCGCTTGCATCCCCCGGCCCGATATTCTGGCCGACGATGCTGCTGCTCACCGTCTTCCTCGCGATGGTGCCGCTGGGGGGCGAGGGCTATTTCCTCGTCCTGATGATCGACATCGCGGTGTTTGCGCTGTTCGCGGCCTCGCTGCATTTCCTGATGGGGCCGGGCGGCATGGTGTCGTTCGGGCACGCCGCCTATTTCGGGCTCGGCTGCTATGGCGCGGCCCTCGTGTTCCTCAAGCTGCAATGGCCCGCCGAGGCGGCGCTGCTTGCCGCACCGCTCGCCGGCGGGGCGGGTGCCCTGCTGTTCGGCTGGTTCTGCGTACGGCTTTCGGGCGTCTATCTTGCGATGCTCACGCTCGCCTTCGCGCAGATCGCGTGGTCGGTCGTCTTCCAGTGGGACGCGGTCACCGGCGGCTCGAACGGCCTGATCGGGATCTGGCCGCAGGGCTGGTTCAAGGAACGCACGATGTTCTACTGGCTCGCCCTCGTCGTCGCGGCGGCCGGCATCTTCATGCTGTGGCGCATCGTGCACGCCCCCTTCGGGGCGGCCCTGCGCGCGGCGCGCGATTCGAGCCTTCGCGCCGAAGCCATCGGGATCGACGTGCGCCGCCTGCGCTGGATCGGCTTCGCGATCGCGGGTGCCTTCGCGGGCCTTGCGGGCGGGCTTTTCGTCTTCTCGAAGGGCAGCATTTCGCCCGAAGCGCTCGGCGTGGCGCGCTCGGTCGACGGGCTCGTGATGGTGCTGCTGGGCGGGGTGCAGACGCTGACGGGCCCCGTGCTCGGGGCGGCCGCCTTCACGATCCTGCAGGACGAGATCGCGCGCGGCACCGAATACTGGCGCGCCGTGCTCGGCCTTGCGATCCTCGCCATCGTGCTGGCGTTCCCGCATGGGATCGCCGGTGCCTTGAAGCGCCTCGCCGCGCGCATTGGGGGCGGGCCATGATCGTGCTCGAGGTGACCGGCCTCGCCAAGGCCTTCGGCGGCGTGGAAGCCGTGCGCGACGTGGGCTTCACGCTCGCCAAGGGCGAGCTGCTTGCGATGATCGGTCCGAACGGGGCAGGCAAGAGCACGTGCTTCAACATGCTGAACGGCCAGCTGCGGCCCGACGCAGGGCGCATCGCGCTGGCGGGCGAAAGCCTGATCGGGCTTGCGCCGCACGCGATCTGCCGGCGCGGCGTGGGCCGCACGTTCCAGATCACGGCGACGTTCGGCTCGATGTCGGTGCGCGAGAACGTGCAGATGGCGCTGGTGTCGCACCATGGCCGCCTGATGGGTTTCTGGCAGGCGGCGGCGTCGTATTTCCACGACGAGGCGACGGCCCTCCTCGAACGCGTCGGGATCGCGGGCCTGGCGAACCGGCCCTGCGGCATCCTCGCCTATGGCGATTTGAAGCGCGTCGAGCTTGCCGTCGCCCTTGCCGGCAAGCCGCGCCTGCTCCTGATGGACGAGCCCACCGCCGGCATGGCGCCGGGCGAGCGGCTGGCGCTGATGGAGCTGGCGGCACGCCTCGCGCGCGCCGACGGGATCGCCGTGCTGTTCACCGAGCACGACATGGACGTGGTGTTCGCGCACGCCGACCGCGTGATCGTGCTCGACCGCGGCGCCGTCATCGCCGCGGGCAATCCCGCCGCGGTGCGCGCCGACGCGAAAGTGCGGCAGGTCTATCTCGGCTCGGGCGGGGGGCACTGATGCTCGCGGTCGAGGGGATCGACGTCTTCTACGGCCGCGCGCAGATCCTGTCGGGCCTGTCGCTGACGGTCGGTGCCGGCGAGGTCGCCGTGCTGCTCGGCCGCAACGGGGCCGGCAAGTCGACGACGATGAAGGCGATCATGGGGCTCGTCCCGCCCGCGCGCGGCACGGTCGCGTTCGCCGGGACTCGCATCGAGCGCCTGGAGACCTTCGCCATCGCACGGCTCGGCCTTGGCTACGTGCCCGAGGAGCGGCGCATCTTCACGGACCTCACCGTGATGGAAAATCTCGAGGTCGGAAGGCGTGCGGCCGCCGACGGGACTGCGGCCTGGACGCCCGAGCGGCTCTTCGATCTCTTCCCCAATCTTGCCGTCCTGCGCGACCGGCCGGGCGGGCGCATGTCGGGCGGCGAGCAGCAGATGCTGACGATCGCGCGCACGCTGATGGGCAATCCGAAGCTGGTGCTGCTCGACGAACCGTCCGAGGGGCTTGCCCCCGTGATCGTCGAGGAGATGGCGCGTACCATCCGCACGCTGAAGGCCGAAGGCCTGTCGGTCCTGCTCAGCGAGCAGAACCTCAATTTCGCGCGCGCCGTGGCCGACCGCGCCTACGTCGTCGAGAAGGGCCGCATCCGCTACGACGGCACGATGGCGGCCTTGATGGCGGACGAAGCCGCGCGCGCGACGTTCCTTGGAGTCTAGTGCCCCCGCCTTCTAGTGAAGCGTCAGCAGGTTCGCGTTGAGCCTGAACTCGGCCGGCTTGATCAGCTCCGAGTGTGCGACGCGCACCTTGAAGAGCTTGCCGTCGAGATTGCGCTCCCAGAAATCGAGGAACTTCTTGAGCACCGGGAACTCCGGGGCGAGGTCGAGGTCCTGCCACACATATGTCTGCAAGAAGACCGGATGGTCGGGCATCCGGTAGAGGATCTCGGCTGTGGTAATCCGATAGTCAGCCAACTGGCGCTCGAAGTCGGACATGTGCTGCACACCCTCCCTTCGCTTCAGTGCCGGATCGAATCGGCACCTCCAGCCTCTCGCAAGGAACGTGCCGGATTCAACTATTATTCCAAGGCGTTAGCAGCCTACCGTCGAGAGTGCTGCCAAACCCCTTGACGGAATTTGCAGGAATCCCTATCTCCGCTGGCACTCGCCGGATGCGAGTGCCAATTCAATCGGGAGATACGCAAACATGAAATTCAAGCCGCTCCATGACCGCGTCCTCGTGCGTCGCGCCGAGGAAGAATCGAAGACCGCCGGCGGGATCATCATCCCCGACACGGCCAAGGAAAAGCCGATGCAGGCCGTGATCGTGGCCGTCGGCCCCGGTGCCCGCACCGACAAGGGCGAACTGGTCGCGATGTCGGTGAAGGCCGGCGACCGCGTCCTGTTCGGCAAGTGGTCGGGCACGGAAGTGAAGATCGACGGCGAAGATCTCCTCATCATGAAGGAGAGCGACATTCTCGGCACGCTCGAAGGCGTCGCCACACCGGCCAAGAAGGCCGCCTGATCCACACCAAGAGGAATACGAAAATGGCAGCCAAGGAAGTCAAGTTTTCGGGCGACGCGCGCGCGCGCATGCTGCGCGGCGTCGACATTCTCGCCGACGCGGTCAAGGTGACGCTGGGCCCGAAGGGCCGCAACGTCGTGATCGACAAGGCCTTCGGCGCACCGCGCATCACCAAGGACGGTGTGACGGTCGCCAAGGAAATCGAGCTCGCCGACAAGTTCGAGAACATGGGCGCCCAGATGGTGCGCGAAGTGGCCTCGAAGACCAACGACGCGGCGGGCGACGGCACGACGACGGCGACGGTTCTCGCCCAGGCGATCGTGCGCGAGGGTGCCAAGTCGGTCGCGGCCGGCATGAACCCGATGGACCTCAAGCGCGGCATCGACCTCGCGGTCGAGAAGGTCGTCGAGGACCTCAAGAAGCGTTCGAAGAAGATCACGACCGACGCGGAAGTCGCCCAGGTCGGCACGATCTCGGCCAACGGCGAGCGCGAGATCGGCGAGATGATCGCCAAGGCGATGCAGAAGGTCGGCAAGGAAGGCGTGATCACGGTCGAGGAGGCCAAGAGCCTCGAGACCGAACTCGACGTCGTCGAGGGCATGCAGTTCGACCGCGGCTACCTGTCGCCGTACTTCGTGACCAACGCCGAGAAGATGACGGCCGAACTCGAGGATGCGTACATCCTGATCCACGAGAAGAAGCTCGCGAGCCTGCAGCCGCTGCTGCCGGTCCTCGAAGCCGTGGTCCAGACGGGCAAGCCCCTGCTGATCATCGCCGAGGAAGTCGAAGGCGAAGCGCTGGCGACCCTTGTCGTCAACAAGCTGCGCGGCGGCC
Organism: uncultured Azospirillum sp.; assembly: GCA_964416335.1. GTDB lineage: Bacteria > Pseudomonadota > Alphaproteobacteria > CACIAM-22H2 > CACIAM-22H2 > Tagaea. The sequence continues at coordinate 62,886 of CAYQDN010000013.1, read as the reverse complement.
TTAAGGTTTCGGCCGTCAAGGCGCCGGGCTTCGGCGATCGCCGCAAGGCGATGCTCGAGGACATCGCGATCCTGACCAACGGTCAGGTCATCTCGGAAGATCTCGGCATCAAGCTCGAGACCGTGACCCTCGACATGCTCGGCCGCGCCAAGAAGGTGCGCATCGACAAGGACAACACCACGATCGTCGATGGCTCGGGCAAGAAGAAGGACATCGAGGCGCGCATCGCGCAGATCAAGGCGCAGATCGAGGAAACCACCTCGGACTACGACCGCGAGAAGCTGCAGGAGCGTCTGGCCAAGCTGGCGGGCGGCGTTGCCGTCATCCGCGTGGGCGGAGCGACCGAGGTCGAGGTCAAGGAGCGCAAGGATCGCGTCGACGACGCGATGCACGCCACCAAGGCCGCGGTCGAGGAAGGCATCCTGCCGGGCGGCGGTGCGGCCCTGCTCTATGCGATCCGCGCGCTCGACGGCATCAAGGTCGCCGGGCATGACCAGCAGGTCGGCGTCGACATCGTGCGCAAGGCCCTCCAGGCCCCGGCACGCCAGATCGCCGAGAACGCCGGTGCGGACGCGTCGCTGATCGTCGGCAAGCTGCTCGAGGGCAAGTCGGCCACGATGGGCTACAACGCCCAGACCGGCGAGTTCGTCGACATGGTCAAGGACGGCGTCATCGACCCGACCAAGGTCGTGCGCCTCGCCCTGCAGGATGCCGCGTCGATCGCGGCCCTGCTGATCACGACCGAGGCGATGATTGCCGAGGCGCCGAAGCCCGACAAGGCGCCGGCGGCTCCGGCGGGCGGCATGGGCGACTACTAGGTCGCCCTTCGTCCGGAACGAACGGCAAGGGCCGCGCGCAAGCGCGGCCCTTTTCGTTTCTCAGTCGGTGCCGCAGGTCTTGATGCCGAGCAGCGTATAGGCCGGGCAGAAGCGGAACAGCGCCGTGCCGAGCGGGACGATTCCGAGCAGCGCCCACGGGCTCTGCGGCCCCCAGAAATAGAGCGAGAGGATGAACAGGCCTGCGACGGCGCGCAGGATGCGGTCGATGCCGCCGACATTTGCCCCCATGACCGGACTCCTTAATTTAGAGAAACCGAATATTCGCACATTCCGGCTCCCGCCGCCCGGGCGAATTGCCGCGGGGCCGCGGCACGGAATTCTGGACGCCGCAGGCGCCCGCTTGTAGCTTGCGTCCCCTGACATGCGCGCCATCTTCGACGTCATCCTGCCGGTTTTCGCGATCATCCTGACGGGCTATTTCTCCGGGCGGATCCGGCTGCTCGGGCCCGACAGCTCGGAGGCGCTCAACAAGTTCTGCTACTGGTTTGCGCTGCCGCCGGTGCTGTTCCTGGGGCCTGCGCGCGTCCCGCTCGACCAGGTGTTCAATCTTCCGTTCATCGCGGCCTTCATGGGCGGCGTGGCGGTCACGTGGCTGATCGCCCTCGCCGTCGGCGTGCTCGCCTTCCGCGACCGCCCGGCGGTGACCGCACTCGCCCTCCTCAGCGGCACGTTCGCGAATGTCGGCTACATGGGCATCCCGCTGTTCCTCGCGGCGTTCGGGCCCGAGGGCGTGCTGCCCGCCGTCATCGCGACGGTCAGCTGCACGCTGCTGCTGGTCGGCGCCACCGTGATCATCGTGGAGGCCGATCTCGCCGGGCAGGGCGGGGCGGCGACGGCGTTCGGCAAGGTGCTCAAGGGGCTCGCCAAGAGTCCGCTGATCGTGGCGCCGCTGTCGGGCCTCGCCTTCAACCTGTCGGGCCTGCCGATGCCCAAGCCGCTGTCGAATTTCGGCGAGCTGCTGGGGGCGGCGGCCGGCCCCGCGGCGCTGTTCGCCATCGGCCTGTTCCTGTCGACGCGCTCGCTGGGCACGCTGGTGGGCGGCAGGAAGCTCGTCGAGGTCGGCTGGCTCGTCTGGGTCAAGCTGATCGTCCAGCCGCTCGCCACCTGGTGGCTTGCCGGCTTCTTCGGGCTCGACGCGTTCTGGACCGGCTCGGCCGTCATCCTCGCCTCGCTGCCGACGGCGGCTTTGTGCTTCGTGCTGGCCCAGCAGTACCGTCAGTTCGTCGAGCGCGCGTCGGCGACGATCCTGATCTCGACCGTGCTCTCGCCGCTCGTGCTGTCGTTCCTCATGATCCTCTACGAGGGGATCCGCCCGCGCTGAAGAATTCGCGCGTGCGCGCGAGCGATTCGGCAAGCCCGATGCGCTCGATCGCGACACCCTCGGGGAATGCCTTGGCAAGGCGCGAGGGGAATCTCGAATCCAGCAGCACGAAAACGCCCGTATCGTCCGCGCGCCGTACCAGACGGCCGAAGGCCTGCTTGATGCGAAGACGCACCAGCCGGTCGTCGTAGGCACCCTTGCCGAAATGGTTGCGCCGCGCCTTGTGGAGGATGTCGGGCCGCGGCCAGGGCACGCGGTCGAACACGATCAGGCGCAGCGAACGGCCGGGCACGTCCACGCCGTCGCGCACGGCATCCGTCCCCAGCAGGCACGAATCCTCCTCCGCGCGGAAGATGTCGACGAGTGTCGAGACATCGAGCCGGTCCACGTGCTGGGCATAGAGCGGCAGGCCCGCGCGCTCCAGCGCCGCCCCGATGCGGCCATGGATCGCGCGCAGCCGGCCGATGGCCGTGAACAGGCCCAGCGCCCCGCCCTTCGAGGCGAGGAAGAATTCGCGATAGGCCGCGGCGACGCGGTCGGGCTCGTCGCGCGCAAGGTCGGTCACGACGAAGACGCGCGTGTTCTTCGCGTAGTCGAAGGGCGAGGCGACCTGCGCACGCGTCCATTGCGGCATGTGGGCGGCCCCGGTGCGCGCGGCGGCCGCCGCCCAGTCGGCCTCGACGTCGCCGGTCGCGTCCGTCAGCGTCGCCGACGTGACCAGCGCCCCGTGTGCCGGCCGCAGGACGGCGGCGGCGAAGGGCACGGTCGGGTCGATCCAGCGCCGGTGCACGCCCACGTCGGCATCGCGCCCGTCCATGCGCTCCAGCGCCATCCAGTCGACGAAGTCGGGCGGCGTGTCGCCCGACAGCGCCTTCAGCATGCCGCGCCAGCCGGCAAGTTCGTTGCCCGCACGCCGGGCGATCCCGCGCGCCACCGCCTCGATGCGCGCGCGCGTCGCGGTGTCGAGCTCGGCCGCCTCGTCGTCGAGGCGGGCGACCAACAGCTTGGCCAACGCCACCATCGGTTCGGCAATGCGCGCAAGGGCACCGTCGAGCTTCTCGGCCGCCTCGATCAATCCGTCGAGCGGCGGGCGGCAGTCGGTCTCCAGCGAATAGCCGTCGCCGGCATCGCTTGAGGCGCGCGCCAGCACCTGCCTTCGAACGACGGCAAGGAACGCCTCGGTCGGGCCGTTCGTCTCGCCGGCCAGCCGCTGCAGCCAGCCTTCGCCGGGCAAGGCGCGCGCGGCCGCGACCGCGCGTTCGAGCAGTTCGCTGCCGCCGTCGAGATCGGCGACCAGTTCGCCCGCGCGCGCCTTCAAGCCGCGCACGCGGCTGCGCCCGCCGCCTTCGGCACCGACGATCCAGCGGCGCAGCTCGACGGTTTCCTGCCCGGTCAGCGCGCCGCCGAACGCGGAATCGGCCGCGTCGAACACGTGATGGCCTTCGTCGAACACGTAGCGCGTGGGCAGGGTGGATTGCGCGGAGCCGGCGGAAAGATCGACCGCGGCGGCACCGAGCGCCGCCTGCATCATCACGAGTGCGTGGTTGGCGATGACGATCTCGGCCTTGCGTGCGCGGCGCACCGATTTCTCGATCGGACAACGCATGTAGTGCGGGCAGGCCGAATAGATGCATTCGCCGCGCCGGTCGGCGAGCCCGCGCGTGCGCGCCTTGCCGACCAGATCGGGGAGCCAGGCCGGGAAATCGCCGCCGACCATGTCGCCGTCGCGGCTGGCGGCCGCCCAGCGCGCCATCAGGCCGAGCGTGACCGCATCCTGCGGGCGCGTGGCGATCCCGCGCACGGCGTCCTCGAGATTGAGCAGGCACAGATAGTTCTCGCGCCCCTTGCGGATGACGACCTTGCGCGCCTTGGTCGCCGGTTCGTCGTGCAGCCGGTCCAGTTCGCGGTCGATCTGGTGCTGGAGGTTCTTGGTGTAGGTCGAGATCCACACCGCCCCCTGGTTCTTCTCCGCCCACAAGGTGGCGGGGGCAAGATAGCCGAGCGTCTTGCCCACACCGGTTCCCGCTTCGGCGACGACGAGGCGCGGCACGTCGGCCGCATCGCGCGGGGCGAAGGCGCTGGACACGGCCGACGCATAGTCCGCCTGCTCGGGCCGCGCCTCGCTGTCGGCCCCCAGCATGTCGGCAAGGCGCCTTCGCGCTTCGTCGGGATCGACGGGCAGGTTGCCGGGCGGCGGTTCGGGTGCGGTCTCGACCCATTCGTCGATGCGCCGCCACGCTTCGAGCCCCTGCACCGAGCGGTCGCTCTCGTAAGCGCCGGGCGAGTCGCCAAGGGCCGCGAGCACGGATTGGGCCCAGCGCCAGCCGCCGCGCGCCATCGCGCGCGCGGCCCCGACGATGTCGGGATTGCGCGCGACCAGCGGTTCGGCCAGTTCGGCCAGCAGCAGGCGTACGGATTCGTGCACGGCCTGCACCTCGGCCGAAAGCCCGTGCGGCACCGGCAGGCCCACCGCCTCGGCAAGGCCGCGCGCGGTCGGCAGGCAGAAGCGGGCGGGCCGCACGAAGGCATAGAGTTCGAGCGCGTCGTAGCAGACGAGCCGGTCGAGCCCGAGCCGGCGCGCGGTCGCCGGGGCGTGCACGGCGATGGGCGGTTCGGCCATCGCGCGGGCCGAGGCTTCGGAGAGGCGGATCTCCTCGATCTCGCCGTCTTGCGTCAGCCATGCGGCCTGCGCCACGCCCGCCGCGACGACCGGAACGGCCGGAACGCGCACGGCCCCGCTGCGCGGATTGCTGCCGCGGAAGGGGACGACCGTCGCGTTGGCCGAAGCGGGCATGTCGGCCGGAGGGGGCGAATCGCGCATGGCCCATCATAGGGCCTTGCCGGGCGTTGACGCACCGGCGCATGGGCCCTAGTTTCGCGGGCCGTTTCGACAATTCTTTCCGAGAGCGCCATGACCGATTCGCCAGAACCCCTTTCTTCCGCCCCGCCGCCCCGCGCGGACGCGATGAAAGGCCGTGCCTGGCCGTTCGAGGAGGCGCGCCGTCTCGTCGCGCGCACCGGCGAGAAGGTTCCGGCCAAGGGCTACGTGCTGTTCGAGACAGGCTACGGCCCCTCGGGCCTGCCGCATCTGGGCACGTTCGGCGAGGTCGTGCGCACGACGATGGTGCGCAAGGCCTTCGCGATGCTGTCCGACGTGCCGACCAAGCTGTTCGCGTTCTCCGACGACATGGACGGGCTGCGCAAGGTGCCCGACAACATCCCCAACGGCGAGATGCTGGCCAAGAACATCGGCATGCCGCTGACGGCGGTCCCCGACCCGTTCGGCAAGTTCGACAGTTTCGGGGCCCACAACAACGCGATGCTGCGCGAATTCCTCGACCGGTTCGGCTTCGAGTACGAGTTCGTGTCCTCGACGCAGATGTACCGGTCGGGAAAGTTCGACGCCACGCTGCTCAAGGTGCTGGGCAGCTACCGCGCGATCATGGACATCATGCTGCCGAGCCTGCGCGAGGAGCGCCGCCAGACCTATTCGCCCTTCATGCCCGTGTGCCCGAAGACCGGCCGCGTGCTGCAAGTGCCGACGGTCGAGACGAAGCCGGAGGCCGGCACGATCGTCTATCGCGACGAGGCGGGCAATCTCGTCGAAACACCGGTGACGGGCGGTGCGTGCAAGCTGCAATGGAAGATCGACTGGGCGATGCGCTGGACGGCACTGGAAGTCGATTATGAAATGTCGGGCAAGGACCTGATCGATTCGGTCAAGTACTCGTCCAAGGTCGCGCGCGCCATCGGCGGCAAGCCGCCGGAAGGCTTCACCTACGAACTCTTCCTCGATGAGAAGGGCGAGAAGATCTCGAAGTCGCGCGGCAACGGCCTGACGATCGAGGAATGGCTCAAGTACGGGCCGGCCGAGAGCCTGTCGCTGTTCATGTACCAGCAGCCCAAGGCCGCCAAGCGCCTGCATTTCGACGTGATCCCGCGCCACGTGGACGACTATCTGTCGTTCGTCGAGCGTTTCCCCACGCAGAACGTGCAGCAGCGCCTCGACAACCCGGTCTTCCACATCCATGGCGGCACGCCGCCGGCCCCGGAGGCCAACGGCCTGCCGTTCAGCATGCTGCTCAATCTCGTCGGCGTGGCGAACTCGCTGGAGAAGGACGTGCTGTGGGGCTTCATCACGCGCTACGCGCCCAAGGCATCACCCGCGACCAACCCGATGCTCGACCGGTTGGTCGGCCACGCGATCGCGTATTTCCGCGATTACGTGGAACCCACACGGCAGTTCCGCGCCCCCAGCGACATGGAGAAGGCGGCCCTCGCCGATCTCGATGCGTGCCTTGCCAAGCTCGCCGCCGAAGCGAGTGCCGAGGACATCCAGAACGAGGTCTACGCAGTGGGCAAGCGCCACACGGAGGCGTTCCCCGAACTGAAGGCGTGGTTCCAGGCGATGTACGAGACGATGTTCGGTGCGAGCCAGGGCCCGCGCATGGGCTCGTTCATCGCGCTCTACGGGATCGCGCCCACGCGCGCCCTGATCGCGCGCGTGCTGTCGGGCGAGATGTCGAAGGCTTGAACCCTCACCCTGTCCCTCTCCCGCAAGCGGGAGAGGGGACGCTCACGACAAGCTCGCTATGATTCCCTCTCCCGCTTGCGGGAGAGGGCTAGGGTGAGGGGGCTACTGGCTGACCCACAGGATGCGGTGGCAGAACACGACGTCGGAGACGTCGAGCGTGCGTTCGCCGTGTGCCGCGTTGAGCGAGGTGAGCTCGAGCTTGCGCTGGCCCTTGCGGATGAGCTGCTTGGCCATCACTTCGCCGGCCCCCGTCTTGACCACCACGCGGTCGCCGCGGCGAAGCGATGCCTGCGGCGAGACGACGATCGTGTCGCCGTCGCGATAGACCGGCTCCATGCTGTCGCCGGCCACCATCAGCGCGTAGGCGTGCGTGTCGGCAAGCTCGGGGAACAAGAGTTCGTCCCAGCCCGTCCCGGTCGGATAGCCGGCATCGTCGAAGAAGCCCTTGTCGCCCGCCTGCGCGTAGCCGATGACGGGCACGCGGCGCATCGCACCGGCCACGCTCGGCACCGTGCCGATATAGCCGACGAATTCCGACATCGTCGCACCGGTCGCCTCGAGGATCTTGGCGATGCTCTCGGTCGACGGCCAGCGCGGCCGTCCGTCGCGCGAGACGCGCTTCGACTTGTTGAAGGTTGTGGGGTCGAGTCCGGCGCGACGTGCCAGACCCGACGGCGAGAAGCCATGATCGCCTGCGAGCTGATCGATGGCCTGCCAAACATCGGCGTGACGGAGAATCATGTGTGAATTTTTACTCAGGTTGGGGCAGATTGCATTAGGTATGTATGCCAATATCAATTGATAAAAGAAATTTTCCTTATACTGGATCGGATTGCGTCCCTCTCTTTTGTTGTTTAGTGTTTGTTCTTTCAACCGGAGGGGGTGAATGCAAGGGCGGGCGACGGCGATCGGCAGAGGCGGGAAGGGGCCGGCGGGCGGCGTGGCGGCGGATGGGGCGCGTGCCCTCGTCGTGTTCCGCGACCAGACCGAGATCGCCTGGCTGCGGGGCCTGCGCCGCGGCTTCCGGCATTGCGCCGTATGGGTGCGCGCGGGCGATCTGTGGATCCTGCAGGAAAGCCTGTCGCACCGCACGATTCTCGGGGTCTGGGCGGGGGTGGGCGAGGCCGATCTGGCGGCCGCCCTGCGGGCCGCCGGCCACCGGGTCGTGCGCGCGCGGATCCGGCCGGCGCCGCGGCGTCTGGCGCCGCCGCTGCCGTTCAGCTGCGTCGAGGCGGTCAAGCGCGTGCTCGGCATCCATGCCTGGCATGTCCTGACGCCGTGGCAGCTCTATCGGCATTTGGTCCGGCAGCCTTTAAAATCACGATTGACAATTACCCTAAATAGGAATATTTAAATTTTCAGGCTCACTTTCCGGACTCGTTCCGGGTCCTTCGGGGCCTGGAACGGATCCGGCGAGTGCCGGAATAGGTACAAAAGCAGGCCCCTCGAACCGGAGATGTCCCATGGGTGGTTTTTTCTCGTCGCCGTCGATCCCCGAACCGCCGCCCCCGCCGCCGCTTCCCCCGCCGGTCGATCCGGACAAGGAAGCGCGCGAGGCGCGCATCAAGGCGCTGATCCGCCGCCGTCGCGGGCGTGCCGGTCTCGTCGCGACGGGCGAGCGCGGCGTCCTTCTCGCGCCGGCCGGTTCGCCGGGTCTCGCCAGCAAGCTGGGGGAATGACGATGGCCGATTCCGATCCGGGTACGGCTCCGCGCGACACGCTTGCGCGCTTCCGCCGCGCGCGCCAGGCCCGCGGCCTGTGGGAATCCGTCTGGCAGGAATGCTACGAGTTCGCGCTGCCCCAGCGCATCCAGTCGGGCGGCGAACGGCGCGGCGAGCGCCTGTTCGATGCGACCGCCGGCGACGCGGCCGAGCAGCTTGCCGCCTCGCTGATGTCGCAGCTCGTCCCGCCGTGGTCGCGCTGGTTCGGCCTGCAGCCGGGCGGCGACGTGCCCGAAGCGCACCGCGCGGCCGTCGGCGAGGTGCTCGAAAAAGCCGCGGCGACCTTGCAGGCGCATTTCGACCGCTCGAACTTCGCCATGGAGATCCACCAGTGCTTCCTCGACCTCGTCGTCGCGGGCACGGCGATGCTGCAGTTCGAGGAAGCGCCGGCGGGGGCGGATTCCGCCTTCCGCTTCGCCGCCGTCCCGCTCGGGAGACTCGCACTCGACGAAACATCGGAAGGGGCGTTCGACATCATCTATCGGACGAGCGAGCTTTCGGCCGAGCGGCTGATCGAGCGCTTCCCCGACGCCAAGCTGCCCGACCAGGTGCGCAAGACCGACCCGCGCGGCGGGGCCGAGTGCAAGCACATGGTCGTCGAGGCATTGTTCGCCGAGCGGCCGGGCTATCGCTACATGGCCATGCTCGAGGACGGCGCCGACACGTCCGGCCCCGTGCTGCTGGCGCAAGGAAGCTTCGGGCAGCCGCCCTTCCTCGCCTTCCGCTGGCTCAAGGCCCCGGGCGAGGTCTATGGCCGTTCGCCGGTGATGAAGGCGCTGCCCGACATCAAGACCGCCAACAAGGTGGTCGAGCTCGTGCTGAAGAACGCGTCGATCGCGGTCACAGGCATCTGGCAGGCCGACGACGACGGCGTGCTCAACCCGGCGAACATCCGCCTGCAGCCGGGCGCCATCATCCCCAAGGCGGTCGGTTCGGCGGGGCTGACGCCGCTCGAGGCGCCCGGGCGCTTCGACGTGTCGAACCTCGTGCTCGACGATTTGCGCAAGCGCATCCGCCATTCGCTGCTCGCCGACCGGCTGGGGCAGGTCGACAGCCCGACGATGACGGCGACCGAAGTGCTCGAACGCTCGGCCGAGATGTCGCGCATCCTGGGTGCGACCTATGGCCGCCTGCAGGCCGAGCTGCTCACGCCGCTGATCGGGCGCGCGATCGCCATCCTCCACCGGCGCGGCGAGATCCCGCCCGTGCTGGTCGACGGGCGCGTGGTCGAGCTCCAGTACAAGTCGCCGCTGGCCCTCGTGCAGGCGCAGGCCGACGTGCGCAACGCCATGCTGTGGATCACCCAGGCCGCCAGCCTCGGGCCCGAGGCGATGGCCGTCGTCGATGCCGGTGCCGCCGCACGCTGGATGGCGCGGGCCTTGAGCGTGCCCGCCGATCTCGTGCGCCCGCCGGCCCCGTCGCCGGCGGCCCTTCTCGCCCAGATGCTCAACCCCAACCCGCAATAAGGAAAGGAAAGACCATGACCGAAACGATCGCAACTCCCGCGCCGACGCCGACGCCGGCACCGCCCGCACGGCCCGAGCACGTCCCCGAGAAATTCTGGGACGCGGGCCAGAACCAGGTGCGCGTCGAAGCGCTGTCGAAGTCGTACACGGAACTCGAACGCAAGCTCTCCGGCATGATCCCGGGGCCGAAATCGCCCGAGTGGGAGCAGAGCTGGCGCCGTGCGGCCGGCGTGCCCGAGGCACCCGACGGCTACCGGATCGCGCCCAAGGACGATCTCGTCGCGATCGACGCGGACGTGAACCGCCGCCTGCACGCGGCCGGCTTCACGCCGCTTCAGGCCCAGCTCGTCTACGACCTTGCGGTCGAACGGCTCGTCCCCATGGTCCACGACTATGCGGACTCGTACCGCACGGAAGTCGCGCACGAGAAGCTCGCGGCCGAGTTCGGCGGGGCCGACAAGTGGGCGGCCCTCGCCCCGCAGCTCGCCCGCTGGGGCCAGAAGAACCTGCCGGGCCCGGTCTACGAAGCGCTCGCCGAGTCGCCCGAAGGCATTCGCGCACTCCACCGGATGATGAATTCGGGCGAGCCCGACCTGCGCGGCTTCGGCGCACCTTCGGCCGCACCCAGCGAGGCCGACCTGCGCAAGCTGATGTCCGACAAGCGCTATTGGCGCGACCACGATCCGGCGATCGTGCGCGCCGTCAGCGAAGGCTTCAAGCGGCTCTATCCCGAGCGCGAATCGTGAAAGAAGGGGCTTGACAGCGCAACAACCTAAGATTATATATCGCCGGATCGTTCCGCCCGCCTTTGCGGAGAACGGAACGATCCCCCCTTCGCATCGCCAACGGGACAACCGGCCTTCGGCCCCCGCGGCTCCATCCGACTTTCCCCCGCGAAACGGGGTCGGCCGCATCCATCCGATGCCGCCGGCAACCCTCGCTTGCGGGTCCCCGCAACCGACGAAACAGAGGGACCCATGCCCGACATCGACAAGGCTTTCGTCAAGCAATACGAGAACGACGTCCATCTCGCCTTCCAGCGGATGGGCTCGAAGCTGCGCACGAGCGTGCGCACCAAGAAGAACGTCCAGGGCGCATCGACCGTCTTCCAGAAGATGGGACGCGGTGCGGCCACGACCAAGGCGCGGCACGCGGCCGTTCCGGTCATGAATGTCGACCACGCGACCGTCGAAGTGTTCCTCAAGGACTACTACGCCGGCGAATGGCTCGACGCGCTCGACGAGATCAAGGCGCCGAGCGACGAACGTTCGGCGGTCGTGAATTCCGGCGCCTACGCGCTGGGGCGCAAGACCGACGAGCTGATCATCGACGCCCTCCAGACCTCGACCAACTTCGCCGGAGCCGCCACCGACGGCCTCACCAAGGCCAAGATCCTGACGGCGTTCGAGATGCTGGGGGCGTCCGACGTGCCCGACGACGGCGACCGTTTCGCCGTCATCGGCTGGAAGCAGTGGAGCGAGCTGCTCGAGATCGAGGAGTTCGCCAACGCCGACTATGTCGGCGAGGGCGAGCTGCCCTGGCAGGGCACGCAGGCCAAGAAGTGGCTCGGCTCGCTGTGGATGCCCCATTCGGGGCTCGTGGCGGCCGGCGGCGTGCGTTCGTGCCACTGGTACCACAAGGCGGCCGTCGGCCACGCGTCGGGGTGCGAGGTGCGCTCGGACGTGACGTGGCACGGCGACCGCGCGTCGTTCTTCATCAGCAACATGATGAGCCAGGGTGCCGGCATCGTCGATGCCGCCGGCGTCGTGACTCTGCGCTGCAAGGAGTAGGGAGAAACAGATGGCCTTCGAACTCAGGAACCTGTCCGTGCTCGCCTACGCGAACGGCTTCACGCTCTGGCACTACACCACGCCGGATGCCGCTGTCGCCGTCGACAACGCGGGCTACTTCAACGCCGCCGCCGACATGCTGCGCGCCGGCGACATGATCCTTGCCAACACCGCGACGGGCGGAGGTGCCCAGAGCGGCGTCTTCGCCGTCGCGACGGTGGCGCCCGGATCGGTCGACGCCGCAAGCCTGACGCCGTTCGGCACGTCCAATCCCGACTGACGAGACGGAACCCGGCGGGCGGCCGTTTCCGTCCGCCGGGCCCTTCCCCCGAATTCCAGGAGAACCCGATGGCCCTCACGCCCATCGCGCTGTGTGCGCGCGCCCTCGTCAAGCTCGGTGCCCGCTCGATCGCCTCGTTCGACGAGGGGACGGCCGAAGCCGAGATCGCGGCCGTGCTCTATCCCTCGATCCGCGACGGCCTGCTGTCGGCCCATCCGTGGAGCTTCGCCACGGCGCAGACGACGCTTGCCCGCCTGGCACGTGCCCCCGTCGCCGACCACGCCTATGCCTACCAGCTGCCGGCCGATTTCCTGCGTGCCCTGTCGCTCGGCGCAGGTGCGCGCGGGCGCGGCGTGGAATACCGGGTCGTCGAATCCGCCCTCCACTGCGATGCCGACGCGGTCGTGCTCTCGTATATCTTCCGGCCCGACGAGACGGGCTTCCCGCCCTTCTTCGACACGCTGCTGATCGCCACCCTCGCGGCCGAGTTCTGCCTGCCGGTGACCGAGAGTACGACGCGTGCCGAACTGCTGCGCCGCGTGGCGGAATCCGAATTCCGCCGCGCGCGCCTGATCGACGCCCAGCAGGACACGCCCCAGTGCATCGAGGATTTCACGCTGGTGGAGGCGCGCCGATGAGCGTGCTGCGACTGGTCAAGACGAGCTTCGCCTCGGGCGAGATCGGCCCGGCGATGTACGGGCGCACCGACCTGCGCGCGTTCGAGAACGGCGCGCGCACCTTGCGCAACGTGATCGTGCAGCCCTCGGGCGGCGTGCGCCGGCGGCCGGGGCTTGCGCATGTCGGCACGCTGCCGGGGCCGGCGCGCCTGATCGGGTTCGAGTTCAACACCGAGCAGGCCTACCTGATCGCGGTGCTGGCGGGCGAGATGCGCGTCTATCGCGAGGGCATCCTCGTCGCGACGTTCGCAACACCGTGGAATGCCGCCCAGATCGGCCAGATCGCGTGGACGCAGAGCGCCGACACGCTGCTGGTCGTGCATCCCGACGTGCCGCCGCGGCGCATCACGCGCACCTCGCACGCGAACTGGACCGTCGAGCCGTGGGTCTTCTTCGAGGAGAAGGGCGTGCGCCAGCAGCCCTACCACAAGTTCGCGGCCGACGAGGCGACGCTGCAGCCCAGTGCGACCTCGGGCACCGTGACGCTGACGGCATCGGCCGACGTGTTCGTTGCCGGCCATGTCGGCCTGCGCTTTCGCGTGCAGACGAAGGAAATGACGATCGCCAGCGTGTCCGGCCCGCGCAGCGCGACGGCCACGCTGGCAAGCGGCCTCACGCTGCCCGACACGAGCGCGACGCGCGACTGGGAGGAGGCGGCCTTCTCCGACATCCGCGGCTGGCCGGTCTGCGTGACGTTCCACCAGGACCGGCTCGTCATCGGCGGCTCGCGCGACCTGCCCAACCGGCTGTGGCTGTCGAAGTCGGGCGACCTGTTCAATTTCGATCTCGGGACCGGCCTCGACGACGAGGCGATCGAGTTCGCGCTGCTCTCCGACCAGGTCAACGCGATCCGCCACGTCTTCTCGGGCCGGCACCTGCAGGTCTTCACGTCGGGGGCCGAATGGATGGTGTCGGGCGAACCGCTGACGCCCGAGAACGTCCAGCTCGACCGGCAGACGCGCATCGGCAGCCCGACCGCACGTTCGGTGCGCCCGCGCGACGTCGACGGCGCCACGCTGTTCGTCGGGCGCGGCGGCAGCGACCTGCGCGAGTTCCTGTTCGCCGACGGCGAGCAGGCCTATCAGGCGACGGACCTGGCGCTGCTCGCCCCCCATCTGCTGCGCGATCCGGTCGCGATCGACTACGACCCGGACGACAGGCTGCTGCACGCGGTCAACGGCGACGGCACGCTCGCCACGCTGACCGTCTACCGCGCCGAGCAGGTGACCGCGTGGGCGCTGCAGACCACGCAAGGTGCCTTCCGCGCCGTCGCGGTCGCGGCCGACGAGACCTATGTGGCGGTCGAGCGCGGCGGCACATGGTCGATCGAGCGGTTCGATCCTTCCTTCGCGACCGATGCGGCCGTGCGGATCGCACCGGCGGCCGGTGCCGCGGACTGGACGGGGCTTTCGCATCTGAACGGGCTGAGCGTCGAACTCGTCGGCGACGGCGTGCCGCTGGGTGCGGTCGTGCCCGCCGGCGGTGCCGTCGCGGTGCTTGCACCGGTCGCCAGCCTCGAGGCCGGGCTCGGCTTCGCGTCGGTGATCGAGCCGCTGCCGCCGTCGCTGGCGGCGGCGGGCGGGGCAAGCCCGCGCAGCCTGCGCCTGATCGAGGCGACGTTCCGCCTGCTCGACACGCGCCAGATGCGCCTCGACACCGGCAGCGGCCTTGTCGACGTGCCGTTCCGCGCCTTCGGTGCGGGCGGCACGTTCGACCGGCCGGTCGAAGGCTTCACCGGCGAGAAGCGCGTGCGCGCGCTCGGCTGGAAGCGGGCCGGCATCGACGCGCTGTGGCGCATCGAGCTGCCGGCCCCGCTGCCTTTCACGCTGCTCTCCGTAACCCAGGAAATGAAGGTGAACGACTGATGGGTGCTTTTGCCGCTGCAGCTCCGTTCGCCATGATGGCCGCCCAGACGGCCATGAGCATGGCGCAGAACGCGTCCGCGCGAAGCGCGGCGTCCGACCAGGCCGAGGCGCAGGCGCGCGCCGTGCAGGCGCAGGCCGACCGCCAGCGCGAACTGCTCGACCGCCAATATGCGTCCGAGACGCGCCGGCGCACGAACCTGCTCGACCGCGCGACGGCGCGTGCGCGCGTGTCGTTCGGTGCCCGCGGCCTGTCGCCGACCGACGGCTCGGCAGGGGCGCTGCTCGACGGCATCGATGCCGGCTTCGGGGTCGAGGAAGCCGAGCGCGACCAGGACTACCAGATGCGCCGGAGTTCCCTCGACAGCGGGCTTGCCCAGTCGCTGCAGGGCATCGATTTCGCGCGCAGCCGCAACCTGCTCGACCGCGATTCCGACATCCAGCGCCGCATCTTCGGCCTGCTGAACTGGGGCGGGCGCGGCGGCCGTCGCGGCGGCGGCGGAGATTCCCCCGTCGGCGATTTCCCGGCCGATTCCGGTTCCTACGACAACTACGCCTGAGGAGCACCGACATGAGTGAGCACATCAAGATTGCTGCCCGACTGCCGCGTTGCCGCTATCGCGCCAACGGCGTGCAGCGCGTCTTCACGTTCGATTTCGCCGTCTTCCGGCCGGAGGATGTCGAGATCCGCATCGACGGTGCCGCCGTCGCCGGCGGCTTTTCCGTCGCGGTGGGTGCCGCGGGGACGGGGGCGGCGACGCTCGACGCGGCCCCTGCCGACGGTGCCGTGGTCACGCTCAGCCGCCGCCTCGTCGTGCGGCGCGAGACCGATTTCCAGGAAGGCGGGGAACTGCGCGCCAAGACGCTCAATGACGAACTCGACTTCCAGACCGCGGCGCTGCAGCAGGTCGAGACGGCGGCCGCACGTTCGCTGCACCTGCCGGTCGACGATCCCGACGATGCGGCAACCCAGCTGCCGCGCGCGGCGTCGCGCGCCGGGCGGGCGCTGGTCTTCGACACGGCCGGCAATCCGGCCGTCTCGAACGACATATATGTCGACCAGGCGACGGCAAGTGCGGCGAGTGCCGCTTCGGCCGCTTCGTCGGCCGGTGCCGCCGGCGCTTCCGCCGCGGCTGCCGCTTCGTCGGCCGCGAGCGCCTCGGCCGATGCCGCGAAGACGGCTTCCGACCGGGCGGTTTGCGCCACGCAGCTTGCCGATACGCTCGTCAGTGCCGCCCATGCCGCGAGCGATGCCGCCGCCGCCTTCGCCAGTGCCGGCGATGCCGCCTCGAGTGCGACGAGCTGTGCCGCCAGCGCGGCCGCTGCGGGAACCGCGGCGACGGGTGCCGCCGCCAGTGCCGCGTCGGCCGCGAATGCTGCGACGACCGCAAGCACGCAGGCCGGCAGTGCCTCGACCAGTGCCGCCAACGCCGCCGGCAGTGCAGGCACCGCGGCAGGCTCGGCATCGGGTGCCGCGACGCAAGCCGCCAACGCCGCCGCCAGTGCGATGGCCGCCGCCGCTTCGGCCACGGGTGCCGGCACGTCGTCGGCCGCGGCAGCGAATTCGGCGGTCGCGGCAACCTCGGCCGCGTCGTCGGTCGCGGTCCCGTGGGCCTTCGCGGCAGCAAGTGCGATGGCCGATCCGGGTGCCGGCAATTTCCGCTTCAACGCGGGCACCCCGGCGGCGGCAAGCGCCCTCGCCGTGTCGGCCCTGACGCGCGATGCGGGCAGCCCCGACCTGTCGGATTTCGTCGCCACGTGGGACGACAGCACGAACCCGACCGGCCGGGGCCTGCTCAGCCTGCGCAAGCTTGGTGCGCCCGCGACCTTCGCGGTCTTCGTCGTCCAGTCGGTCGTCGACAACGGGGCGTGGCTGCAGATCGCCGTCACGCATCTTTCCTCGGCGGGCAGCTGGAGTGCCGCCGACACGGGCGTCTTCGCCTTCGCGCGCAGCGGCGACAAGGGGCTCGACGGGGCCGGGACAGTGGTGGGCGTTTCGGCCGGCAACGCGTCGATCGCGATCGGGGGTACGGCCGCCAATCCGACGATCGCGGTCGCGGCCAACGGCGTATCGACCGCGCGCCTGGCGCGCGAAGGATCGGCGGGGCAGGTGCTGACGTCCAACGGGGCGGCCGCCGATCCGTCGTACCAGCCGCTGCCTGCGGGCGTGCCGGCGGGGATCGTCGTGCCGTTCGCAGGCTCGGTCGAACCGGCGGGCTGGCTGTTCGCGGCCGGGCAGGCGGTCGGCCGCGCCACCTATGCAGCCCTCTTCGCGGCACTGGGGACGGCGTACGGGGCGGGCGACGGATCGACGACATTCAACCTTCCCGACCTGCGCGGGCGCGCGGCGGCCGGGCGCGACAACATGAACGGGACGGCGGCCAACCGCCTCACGTCGGGCGGTGCCGGGATCGCCGGCACCACGCTGGGGGCCGCCGGCGGCAGCGAGACGCATGTGCTGACGGCGGCACAGATGCCGGCGCACACGCACAGTTATGTGGCCGGCGGCGGCGGCATGACGGTCGCCGCGTCGTTCGGCGGCAACGACACGACGGCCGGCACGCCCGGCGGCGGATCGACGTCCGGCTCGGCGGGTTCGGGGGCGGCGCATCCCAACGCGCAGCCCACGCTCGTCCTCAACTACATCGTCAAGACGTGAGCGGGGAAAGCGTGCGCATGCCGGAACCGCCCGGCTTCCGCGACTTCGTCGAGGAATGGAACGCGCTGCAGGGGCAGGCCACGCCCGCCCTGCATCTGCGCATGGCCGACTGGCTTGCCGACGCGCGGGACGCGAAGGCGACGGGTCTCGTCCTGCTCGCGTTCCGCTCGAGCGGCAAGTCGACGCTGGTGGGCCTGTTCTGCGCCTGGCTGCTGGCGTGCGATCCCGACCTGCGCGTGATGGTGCTGGCGGCGGAGGAGGCGCTGGCGCGCAAGATGGTGCGCAACGTCAAGCGCATCGTCGAGCGCCATCCGGCGACCGCCGGCCTCAAGCCCGCGCGCAAGGAACTGTGGGCATCCGACCAGTTCGTCGTCGAGCGGCGTGCCGAACTGCGCGATCCCTCGATGCTGGCGCGCGGGCTGGCCGGCAACATCACCGGCAGCCGGGCCGACATCGTAATCTGCGACGACGTCGAGGTGCCCAACACCTGCGACACGCACACCAAGCGCGCCGACCTGCGCGTGCGCCTCACGGAAATCGACTACGTGCTCGTCCCCGGGGGCATGCAGCTCTATATCGGCACGCCGCACAGCTACTATTCGATCTATGCCGACAAGGCGCGCGAGGAGACGGGCGAGGAAGCACCCTTCCTCGACGGGTTCCGGCGCCTGGCGATCCCGGTCGTCGCACCCGACGGCACCCTTGCCTGGCCCGAACGCTTCGACGGCGACCGGATCAAGGCGGTGTGCGAACGCACCGGTCCGCACAAGTTCCGTGCGCAGATGATGCTCGAGCCGGTGGCCGACGGGGCCTGCCGCCTCGATCCCGACCGGCTCGTGCCCTACGACCTGCCGCTCGACTATTCGGAAGGCAATGGCGAGCCGGTCCTGTCGATCGGCGGGCGGCGCATGCTGTCGGCGAGCTGCTGGTGGGATCCGTCCTACGGCACGCCGGCGGGCGACCGCTCGGTCGTCGCGATCGTCTTCATCGACGACGCGAACCACTACTGGCTCGCCGACATCGCGTATCTGGACCTGCCCGCTTCCGACGCGCGCGCGGACGAGGCCAGCGCCTTCTGCCGCCAGGTCGCCGAGTTCGCGCGCCGCAACCATGCGCCGAGCGTGCGCATCGAGACCAACGGGCTGGGCGGCTTCCTGCCCGGCATCCTGCGCAAGGAGCTGTCGGCCGCCGGCGTGGGTGCAAGCGTGCAGGGCGTGCACAGCAAGGTCGCGAAGGCCAAGCGCATCCTCGACGCGTTCGACGTGCACCTCGCCGCGGGCGTGCTGCACGCGCACCGGCGCGTTTGGGACACGCCCTTCATCGCCGAGATGCGCGAGTGGCGCGCGGACTTGCCGGGCGTGCGCGACGACGGGCTCGACGCCGTGGCGGGCTGCCTTGCCAGCGAGCCGGCGCGCTTCGTGCCGGCCGCGCGGGCCGAGCGTTCCGAATGGCGCCCCGGTGCAACGCAGCGTCGTGCGGCCACCGATTTCGAGATCTGAAAGGAAAGGGGAACCCGCGATGGAAATCTTCGAACTCACGCCGGGCCTTGCCGTCGTCGCCGCGTCGCACACGTCGAGCTTCGGGGCGATCGCCTGGCTGTTCTGGAAGCGCCACCAGGACCACGAGCGCATGCTCGACCGGCTGCGCCAGGCCTGCCTCGACGAGACGCGCGAGCTGCGCCATGCGCTCGCCGAGTTC
Organism: uncultured Azospirillum sp.; assembly: GCA_964416335.1. Lineage (GTDB taxonomy): Bacteria > Pseudomonadota > Alphaproteobacteria > CACIAM-22H2 > CACIAM-22H2 > Tagaea. Next base: position 44,039 of record CAYQDN010000013.1, on the reverse strand, counting down.
AAGCTCGAGGTGGCGCGCGGCTACGCGTCGATCGGCTACATCAAGGATGTCGAAAGCCGGCTGACGGCCCACCTGCTGCGCATCGAGGCGAAGCTCGACGGGGCGTCGGCATGATCCCCGCCTTGATCGCCCAGATCGGCCTGCCGCTGCTGGCCAAGCTCGTCGGCGGGGCGCTGTCGCGGATCGACCATCCGGCGGCCAAGGAAGCCGCACAGGCGCTGGAAGCGGCGGGTGCCTCCCTCGGGCCCGAGCAGGTCGCCGAGGCGAACCGCCATCTCGAAACGCTCGCGCGCCTCGACAGCGACGAGGACCGCGAGACGCTGCGCGAGGTCAACGCCTCGCTGCGCGCGGAAGTGGCCAGCGAGGACGCCTATGTGCGCCGCATGCGCCCGACCTTCGGCTACGTGATGGCGGCAAGCTGGGCGGCCCAGATGGGGGCCGTCGCGTGGATCGTCGTGCGCGAACCGGCCGAGGCGGCCGCCGTGATCGAAGCGCTGGGGGCACTCTCGGTCATGTGGTCGGTGGGGCTCTCGGTGCTCGGCGTCTATGTCTACAAGCGCTCGGCCGACAAGGCGCTGGCGGCGGGGGTGCCCGTACCGGGCCTGATCGAGCGGCTGCGGCAGGCGGCCGAACGGCGCTAGGTCGCGGCCGGCTGCTCCTGCGGGGCGCTGTTGGCCGAGTTCGACAGCAGGCGTTCGGAGATCCGGCGCAGGCCGTCGATGTTCTGCGTGACCGTCGCGATCGAGACGCGCACGTCGGCCGAGCTCGTGCTGACCGCGTTGATCTCGCGGCTGACGTTCTTGATCTTGGCCGAGACCTCGCGCGAGGCCTCGGCCGTCTGCGCCACGTTGCGCGCGATTTCCTGCGTGGCCGAGCCCTGCTGCTCCATCGCCGCGGCGATGGCGCCGGCCACACCGTCGACCTCGTGGATGCGCTCGCCGATCTCGGCGACGGCGGCGACGGCGGCCTTGGTGGCGGCGAGGATCTCGGCGACCAGCCGGTCGATATCCTCGGTCGAGCGGCCGGTCTGGTTGGCGAGGTTCTTGACCTCCGAGGCCACGACCGCGAAGCCCTTGCCGGCCTCGCCCGCGCGCGCCGATTCGATCGTCGCGTTGAGGGCGAGCAGGTTGGTGCGGCCGGCGATCTGGCCGATGAGCTTGCTCACCTCCGAGATCCGGGCGACCGCGTCGGACAGCGAGCGGATCGTCGCCTGCGCCTTCTCGCCGCTGGTGACCGCGTGCCGGGTCACGCTGGAGGCGCGCGCGACCTGGGCGGAAATCTCGCGGATCGAGACGGAGAGCTGCTCGGCCGCCGACGAGACGGTCTGCACGTTGACGAGGGCGAGTTCCGAGGCGTTCGCCACGGCCTCGCTCTCGGCCAGCACCTCGTCGGCGAGCTTGGTCATGCCCAACGCCGCGTCGTCGACATTGCCGGTCGCCGCGGCGATCGAGTCGACGGCGACGGCGGTCTCGCGCACGGTTTCGGCCATCTCGACCGCGCGCTGCTTGCGCCGCTCTTCGGATTCGGCGGCCATCTTCGCGGTCTCGGCGCGCAGCCGCTCGTTCTCGCCGGCATTGTCCTTGAAGAACAACACGGCGGCCGCCATGTCGCCGACCTCGTCGGTGCGCCCGCTGCCGGGTATCTCGACCAGAAGGTTGCCCGACGCAAGCTTGCTCATCGCCGCGGCCATCGTGCGGATCGGCCAGCCGATGTTGCGCGCAAGCAGCATCCCGACGATCGCCGCGACGATCGCGGTGAACAGCGCCACCGCCGACAGGGCGATGACGGCGTTGTCGGCGATGCGGCTGGCGTCCTGGCGGAAATAATAGCCCTGCTCCTTGGCCGCCTCGTTGACGATCGTCAGCTTCGTCTCGAGCGTCTTCAGCAGCGCGTCCTTGCTCTTGATCCCGTCGGCGGCGACGTCGCCGGTGCCGCCGAGCAGCCGGTCGCGCAGCGCCCGCCAGCCTTCGAGCGCTTCCTTGACCGCCGCGATGCGGGCCATGCTCTCGGGGTCGGTGGCGCGCTCCTCGACGATCTCCAGATCCTCGAGGATCGCGGCCTCGTACTTCTTCACGGCGGGCAGGTCGGCGGCGGTGCCGTCGCGGCGCTGCTGCATCGCCTTGGCGACGGCGAGGTCCAGCTTGGCGAAATTCGTCATCGCCGAGCCGGAGAAGTCGCTCGCCATCAGCGGGCCGTCATAGAGCCCTTCGGTCAGTGCCGCGATCTGCCGGAGACCGACCACGGCGTAGCCGCCCATCGCCATCGTCAGCAGCGTGACGATGGTGAGGCACACGAGGATCTTGCCCCGGATGCGCATGGAAACGGCCCCCGGTTGCGGGACGCCGACGGATTACTTGACCGTCAGCTTCAGTTTCATCTGCGGATGGATGGCGCAGCGGATCTCGCCGGCCCCTTCCTTGGCGAAGGCGATCTCGCTCGACTCGCCGGGCTTCTGCACCTTCAGTTCGAAGGCGATGCCCGGCGACTGCGAATAGACATTGTGCGTGAACGGGTCCTCGTTCTTGAAGACGATGACGTCGCCCTTGGCGATCGTCAGTTCCTCGATCGCGAACTTCTTGTCGAGCTGGACGACCGTGTTGCTCGCCGCCAGCGCGTAGCTGCTGGCCGCACCGACGGCGACGGCGATCGCCGGCAATAGATGGGAACGCATGTCCGTGTCTCCTCGGGATGGAATTGTCGTTGGGTCGGGTGCCTGCCCCTACTTGGCCGCGTGGTCGCGCGGCGGCAAATGCGGGACCGCGAAGGGCGGCATTTCGCTGGTGAGCGTCTTCAGGAACTCGACCAGATCGGCGATCTCGGGCGGGGTCAGGCCGAGCGGGCGGACGTTCTCCGACAGGCTCTCGCGCTTGGCCACACCGCCACGGTTGTAATGGTCGACCACCTTGACGAGGGTGGAGAACGAACCGTCGTGCATGTAGGGGTCGGTCCGCTCGACCTCGCGCAACGTGGGCGTCTTGAAGGCGTGGTCCATGCTGGGCAGGTTGAGGATCTTGATGCGGCCGAGATCGGCATCGGTCATGCCGATGTCGTAGAAGCTGTTGTCGGTGAAGTTCCAGCCGGAATGGCAGCTGGCGCAGTTCGCCTTGGTGTTGAACAGCATGAAGCCGCGCTTGGCCGGTTCCGGGATCGCCTGTTCGTCGCCCGCGATCCACCGGTCGAAGGGGGCCGTGCCGGAAACGAGGCCGCGCTCGAACACGGCGATGGCCTTGACGACGTTGTCGATCGACACGCCTTCGCCGGGGAACGCCGCGTCGAACAGCTTGGGGTAGCCCCCGATGCCCTTGATCTTCTCGACGAGCGGGCCGGGCTGGTGGTTCATGCCGGTCGGGTTGCCGAGCGGCCCGCGGATATGGCCTTCGAGTTCGACGGTGCGGCCGTCCCACGCGGTCAGCTCGGTCCAGGCGAGGTTGAGCAGCGTGGGCGCATGGCGCACATGCGGAATGCCGTCGTGGCCCACGCTCTTGGCCCGGCCGTCGGTCCAGGCGAGGCCCGGCATGTGGCAGCTCGAGCACGAGAGATCGTCGGCGACCGACAGGCGCGGATCGAAGAACAGCTTGGCGCCGAGCGATTCCTTCGCCGCCGTGTAGGGATTCTCGGGCAGATAGCGCACGCCGGCGGGGCGGACATAATCCTTCTTGTACTCGGCGAGGGTCTTGAACGGCTTCTGGCCGGGCACCGTCTGGCCGATCGCGGTCGCGATGCCGCCGGCGAGAAGAATGACCGCAAGCATGCCGAGACGGCCGAGTTTCCGGCTGCCGGCGGACGCGATGGAATTTCCGGGCGCGGGTCGCATGTGGGGATCCTCCGATTGACGGTTGATCCGCATAAATTGGATCAGCGCGCCTCAAAAATCCACTAGTAATGAGTGTAAACTACTAAAGTATGCGACTGAAGAATGTATGCCGAAACGGCACGAATGTAAGGCGGCACGGGACGGTGCCGGCCGCCGTTTCGCCGGGCTTCAACGCGCCGCCGAAGCGCGCTAGCTTGTGTGGAGAATGGCGACTCCGATCTATCACATGTGCCGAAGCGACGAATGGCTGGCGGCCACCGCGACCGGAATGTATGCCGGCTCCTCGCAGGACCGCGCCGACGGCTTCATCCATTTCTCGACCGCCGCCCAGATCGTCGCCAGTGCCGCCCGTCATCGCGCCGGGCAGGGCGACCTCGTGCTGATCGAGGCCGATGCCGAGGCGCTGGGCGATTCCCTCAAATGGGAAGCCTCGCGCGGCGGTGCGTTGTTCCCGCATCTCTATGGCGCTCTGGCGATCGCGAAGGTGTCGCGGCATGCGCCGCTCGCACCGGGGCCCGACGGGCGCCACGTCTTTCCGTGGGGGCTTTCGTGAACTGGTACGATCTCGCCTTTCCGCTGATCCGCGCCATCGATCCGGAAGACGCGCACGGGCTTGCGGTCAAGGTACTCGCCGGCGGCTTCGTGCCCACGCCCGCCCCCGTCGACGATCCGGCCCTGCGCACGCGCGTCTGGGGCCTCGATTTCCCGAACCCGGTCGGGCTTGCGGCCGGTTTCGACAAGGATGCCGAAGTGCCCGACGCGATGCTGGCGCAAGGCTTCGGCTTCGTCGAGACCGGCTCGGTCACGCCGCTGGGCCAGCAGGGCAATCCGCGAAAGCGCCTGTTCCGGCTGACCGCGGACGAGGGCGTGATCAACCGCCTCGGCTTCAACGGCAGCGGGATCGAGGTGGCGCGCGCCAACCTCGCGGCGCGCAAGCGGCGCGGCATCGTCGGCGTCAATCTCGGCAAGAACAAGCAGACCGAGGACGCCGCCGACGACTACATCAAGGGCGTACGCGCCTTCGCCCCGCTTGCCGACTATCTCGTGTGCAACGTCTCCTCGCCCAACACGCCGGGCCTGCGTGCGCTGCAGAGCCGCGAAGCGCTCGACCGCATCGTCGTGCGCGTGCAGGAAGCGCTCGCTTCCCTGCCGTCGGCCCCGCCGCTGGTCTTCAAGATCGCCCCCGACCTCGTCGACGCCGACCTCGAGGACATCGTGCGCGTGTCGCTCGACCGCCGGCTTGCCGGCCTCATCGTCGGCAACACGACGCTGTCGCGGCCCGAGACGCTGAAGGATCCGCAGAAGGGCGAGGCCGGCGGGCTGTCCGGCCGGCCGCTCTTCGCGCTTTCCACGCGCATGCTGGCCCGGACCCGGGCGCTGGCCGGGCGCGATCTCGTGCTGATCGGGACGGGCGGCATCTTCGACGCGCGCGACGCCTACGCCAAGATCCGGGCGGGGGCCTCGCTCGTGCAGCTCTATTCGGCGCTCGTCTATCGCGGGCCGGGGCTGGCCGCGCGCATCTGCCGGGAACTGCCCGCCTTGCTGCGCGCCGACGGCTTTGCCAGCGTCGCCGACGCGGTCGGGACCGCAACCTCGTTGACCGACGCGCGCGGATAGGGAATACCGGACGAAGATGTCGCCCATCTCGCTCATCCTGCCCGCCGTCGCCTATCTCGCCGCCAGTTTCGCGGTCGGCCTGACGACGGGCCTGCCCTTGGGGCTTGCCGCGTTCGCCGCCGCGGCGGCCATCCACGCCATCGTGGTCGCTGCCCAGCTCGCGGCCCGGGTCGAGACCGCGGTGCGCGCCCAGGCGCAGATCCGCCGCGAGCTCGCCTCCGCGCGCGAAGAGGCGCGCGGCATCCTCGAGGCGATCGAGAGTGCGGCGCGCACGCGCCCCGATCTCGGCCACGTGATGGGCGAGGTGAAGGTGCTGCAGGGGCTGGTCGAGAAGCTGTCGGGCCAGCCGCTGCCCCAGCCCGATTCCGGTCCCGCCAAGCCCGCCCCGTCCTACGGCGACGCGCAGGTGCTCGACATCGTGCGCGACGCGCTTCGCGAGAACCGCGTCGAGCTCTACCTGCAGCCGATCGTCGACCTGCCGCAGCGCCGCCGCCGGCATTTCGAATGCTTCAGCCGCGTGCGCGCCCCCGAAGGCCACGTCATCGGGCCCGAGCGCTACCTGGCACTCGCCGAGCGCTACGGCCTCGTCACCGCGATCGACAACATGCTGCTGTTCCGCTGCGTGCAGCTCGTGCGCCGCATGCAGCGCACGAACGCGGGTGCCGGCATCTTCATCAACATCTCGGAACACACGCTGGCCGACACGCGCTTCTTCGCCGAGTTCGTGACGTTCATGGCGCAGAACGCCGATCTCGCGCACAACCTCGTCTTCGAGCTGGCCGAGGGCCACACGCGCCGCCTGTCGGACATCCAGTGGGCCGAGCTCGACCGGCTGGGCAGCCTCGGCTTCCGCTTCTCGATGGACCAGGTCGCCGACATGCGCCTCGATCCGGTCGCACTGGCCAAGCGCAACTTCCGCTTCGTCAAGATCGACGCGCGCAAGCTCGTCGAGTTCGCCAACGGTGCCGCGGGGGCCGAGTTCCTGCGCCTGCGCACGCAGATGGGCGATGCGCGCGTCGCCCTCGTGGTCGAGAAGATCGAGAGCGAGGCCGAACTCGTCGAGGTGCTCGACCTCGACGCCGACTACGGGCAGGGCTTCCTTTTCGGCGAACCGAAGCCCCTGAAAGAAGAGAAGTGACCCGTCCGCTCGAAGGCCTCGCGGCGGTCGCCGACCGCTACGACGTGTTCCTGCTCGACATGTGGGGTTGCATCCACGACGGCTATCGCGTGTTTCCCGGCGTGCACGACCTGACCAGGCGCCTGCGCGCGATGGGCAAGCGCACGGTCGTGCTGTCGAACGCGCCCCGCCTCGTTCCCATCCTGGTGCGCCAGATGCCCAATTTCGGCATCCCGGCCGATGCCTTCGACGGCATCGTCACGTCGGGCGAGGCGGCATGGCAGGCGCTGGCGAAGAACGCGCACGGGCTGGGCAGGCGCTTCCTCCATGTCGGCATGGAAGCCAACATCACGGACCCGGCCGAGATCGGCTACACGATGGTCGATACGGTCGCCGAGGCCGATTTCGTCCTGGCGACCGGGGCGGCCGGCGACGGCACGCTCGATCTCGAAGCGCTCGCTCCCGTCATCGCCGAGGCGCGGACGCGCGACCTCGTGATGGTCTGCGCCAATCCCGACCTGGAAGTCATGCGCGGCGAGCAGCGCCTCTTGTGCGCGGGCACGCTCGCCCAGCGCTACGAGGCGATCGGCGGGCGCACGATCTATCACGGCAAGCCGCATCGCGGCGTCTACGAGCTCGCCCTTTCCATCGCCGGCAATCCCGCCGACCGGTCGCGCGTGCTGGGCATCGGCGATGCGATGCGCACCGACGTCGCCGGTGCGCGCGGGGCGGGGATCCATCAGGCCTTCATCCCCGGCGGCATCCATGGCGAGGCGCTCAAATCGCCGATGGGATCGCTGCCCGAGACGCAAGCGATGGAAGCGCTTTCGGCCGCGTTCGGCTTCGCGCCGACCTACGCCTTGGCCGAATTGCGCTGGTAATTTCCGAGTCGTACGAATCGACAGGCCGAGCCCCACCCCGCAGAGTTTTCCGCAGGGCTGTGGACAAGCCACCCTCCGCCCATTGAATCAACCGCTTGTCGGCCGAATCGCAAGCCAGCGGACTTTCGCGGCTAGGAGCGGGCGTCCTGCCCCGTTACATTTGCAAGGCAGGAGAAGGACATGGCGGAATTTACCAAGCCGAATCTGGCGGACTGGGACAAGCTCGCGCGCGCCGAGCTGAAGGGTGCCGCACCGGATTCGCTCGCCTGGACGTCGCCCGAAGGAATCGTCGTCAAGCCGCTCTATACCGAGGCCGATCTGGCCGGGCTCGAGCATGTCGGCGGGATGCCGGGCATCGCCCCCTATGTGCGCGGTCCCCGCGCCACCATGTACACGAACCGGCCCTGGACGATCCGCCAGTACGCCGGCTTCTCGACGGCAGAAGAATCCAACGCCTTCTACCGCAAGGCGCTCGCCGGCGGGCAGGCGGGCCTGTCGGTCGCCTTCGACCTTGCCACGCACCGCGGCTACGACAGCGACCATCCGCGCGTCACCGGCGATGTCGGCAAGGCCGGCGTGGCGATCGATTCCGTCGAGGACATGAAGATCCTGTTCGACGGCATCCCGCTCGACCGGATGTCGGTCTCGATGACGATGAACGGGGCCGTGTTGCCCGTGCTCGCCGCCTTCGTCGTCGCGGGCGAGGAGCAGGGGGCAACGCAGGCCCAGCTTTCCGGCACCATCCAGAACGACATCCTCAAGGAGTTCATGGTCCGGAACACCTACATCTATCCGCCCACGCCCAGCATGCGCATCGTCGCCGACATCATCGCGCACACGGCGGCACACATGCCGAAATTCAACTCGATCTCGATCAGCGGCTACCACATGCAGGAGGCCGGGGCGACCTGCGTGCAGGAACTCGCCTTCACGCTGGCCGACGGGCTCGAATACGTCCGGGCCGCGCTTTCCAAGGGCCTCGAAATCGACGCGTTCGCCCCGCGCCTGTCGTTCTTCTTCGGCATCGGCATGAACTTCTTCATGGAGATCGCCAAGCTGCGCGCCGCCCGCTTCCTGTGGGCGCGCGCGATGAAGAAGCTCGAGCCGAAGAAAGCCGACAGCCTGGCGCTGCGCACGCACTGCCAGACCTCGGGCGTGTCGCTGACCGAGCAGGACCCCTACAACAACGTCGTGCGCACGGCGTTCGAGGCGATGGCGGCGGCACTCGGCGGCACGCAGTCGCTGCACACCAATTCGTTCGACGAGGCGCTGGCCCTCCCCACGCCCACCTCCTCGCGCATCGCGCGCAACACGCAGCTCATCCTGCAGGAAGAGACCGGGATCGCGCGCGTCGTCGATCCGCTGGCCGGCAGCTATTACGTCGAGCACCTGACGGCCTCGATGATCGCGGAGGCGCAGAAGCTGATCGACGAGGTCGAGGCCCTTGGCGGCATGACCAAGGCGGTCGAGAGCGGCATGCCCAAGCTGCGCATCGAGGAAGCCGCCGCCCGCCGGCAGGCGCGCATCGACCGCGGCGAGGAGACGGTCGTGGGCGTCAACAAGTACCGCCCGACCGAGACCGAGCAGATCGAGATCCGCGACATCGACAACAGTGCCGTGCGCGACAGCCAGATCGCGCGCCTGAAGAAGCTGCGCGCGGGCCGCGACGCGAAAAAGGTCGCCGCGACGCTGGAGGCGCTGACCAGGGCCGCTTCGACGGGCGAGGGCAACCTCATGACGCTCGCCATCGAGGCGATGCGCGCGCGCGCCACGGTGGGCGAGGTGTCGGACGCGCTGGAGAAGGTCTATACGCGCCACCGCGCCACGATCCGTTCGGTCACGGGCATCTACGGCTCGGCCTATGACGGCGATGCGGGTTTCGCGCGCATCAAGGACGACGTCGCCGCCTTCGCCAAGACCGAGGGCCGCCGGCCGCGCATGCTGGTGGTGAAGCTCGGCCAGGACGGGCACGACCGCGGGGCCAAGGTGATCGCCACGGCCTTCGCCGACATCGGCTTCGACGTCGACGTGGGCCCGCTCTTCCAGACGCCCGAGGAAGCCGCCCGCCAGGCGGTCGAGAACGACGTGCACGTGATCGGCGTGTCTTCGCAGGCCGCCGGCCACAAGACGCTGGTTCCCGCATTGATCGCCGCCCTGCGCGCGGCCAAGGCGGACGACATCCTCATCGTGTGCGGCGGCGTCATCCCGCCGCAGGACTATCAGGGGCTGATCGACGGCGGTGTCGCCGCCATCTACGGCCCCGGCACCAACATCCCGCACGCCGCGGCCGAGATCATCGGCCTGATCCGGCGCCAGCGCAAAGCCGCCTAGCCACCAACCGACGACGCCCCCGGGCAGAAGCGAACCGCACCATGGACGACAAGAAGACCGGCCCCCGCCTCATCCGCAGCAGCGAAGCCCAGCCCGATCAGGCGATCCGGGCGGCCAACGATCCGGGCGGGCCGGTCTACGAACCGCTGCCGCCGGTCGGGCGCAGCACGTTCCTCGCCGCGGCGGGCCTGAGTGCCGCGTGGATCGTGGCCGTGCTCTGGTATGCGAACGCGCAGGTCGGCTTCTCGGCCTTCGGCGAGATGCTCCCGCACGAGCTGGGCGCTTTCGTCGGCGGGGCGGCGATGCCGCTGATGGTGCTGTGGTTCGTGTTCGCGTATCTGGCGCGCGGGCGCGACCTTGCCCGGCACGCGCGTGCACTCGAAGTGCGCCTGTCCGAGCTCGCCTATCCGGCCGAGCGGGCCGAGATCAAGCTGCGCACGATCGGGGAAAGCCTGCACGAGCAGGCCAAGGCGCTGGCCGCCGCGTCCGACACGGCGACGAGCCGGCTGTCCGAGGCGCGCCAGGGCCTGTCGACGCAGGCAAGCGAGCTCACGACCGTTTCCGACCAGGCCGCGATGCGCGCCATGCAGGTGATGGCGGGCCTGCGCCGCCACGCCGACGGGCTGGAACGCGTCACCACGCTGCTGTCGAGCCGCGTGCAGATCGTCGAGGCCGCCGTGCGCGAGCAGGCCGATGCACTCGCCGGCGCTTCCGACCGGGCGCTGTCGCAGTCGCGCGAGATCAACGCCACGCTGCGCGAGCAGATCGAAACGCTCGCCTCGACCAACGAGAAGACCGCCGCCAACGCAGGGGCCATCCGCGAGGCGCTGCGCGAACAGTCGCAGGACCTTGCCGAGACGACCGAGCGCGCGCGCGCGCGGGCGGCCGAGATCCGCTCGATCCTTGCCGACCAGAGCTCGGCCCTGATCGACGCCACGGAAGGTGCGCTCGACCGTGCGCGCGAAGTGGGCGAATTGCTGCGCAAGCAGGCCGACGCCTTCTCCGATGCCGCCGAGACCGCCGAAGGGCGTGCCAGTGCCGCATCGGTCGAGATGGGCTCGGCCCGCCGCTCGGCCGAAGCCGCCAGCGACAATCTTTCCGAAGCCTCCGACAAGCTGCTCGGTCTCGCGCGCGAGCTTGCAAAGCAGAGCGACACGACCCAGAACGCGCTGCGCGCCCAGATGGCGACACTCGCCGAGGCCGCGGGCGATGCGCAGACGCGCGTCGACACCGCCGGTGCTGCGATCCGCGAGCGCACCGACGACGTGACGACCGCCGCCGTGCGCATGAACGACGTGGCGACGAACCTGGGTGCCGAGACGCGCAACCTGCAGGCCACGCTCGAGCGGCTTGCCGCACGCACCGAGGCGTCGAGCGAATCCGTCCGCCGCCAGGGCCACGAGCTTGCCACCGCCGCCGACCAGGCCGTCGCGCGCGTGCGCGCCGCGGGCGAGGCGTTCCATTCCCAGTCGCGCGAGCTGGCCGACGCCGCCGCACAGGCACTGGCGCGCGTGGGGGCCACCACGGCCGGATTCTCGGAAGTCGCGCGCGAAGTCGCGATGCGCACGCAGGAGGCCGAAGCCAAGACCGCAACGATCGGCGAGGACATGCGCCGCCACGGGGCGGGCCTCGTCGAGGCCGCCGACACGGCCGGGCGCAGTGCGGGCGAAGCGGGGACCAAGCTCGCGCGCGAGGTCGAGGCGATCCTGCGCGCGTCGGGTGCCCTGGCGGCCGAGGCGCTGTCGACCGAATCGATGCTGCAGGCCGAAACCCATCTCGTCGCCGAGGCCGCCCAGCGGGCGCGCGCGAGTGTGGAGGGTGCAGGTGCCGCGCTGAAGGCGCGCATGGAGGATCTCGACGCGTCGGGCCGCCGCGTGGGCGAGACGCAGGTGGCGCTGGACGGGCTTGCCCAGCGCAGCCAGGAATCGCTCGACCGCGTGGCCGCGCGCGTCGACGCCTCGGGCGAGGTCGCGCGCCGGCGCGCCGACGAGCTCGTCGTCGCCGCCGACCAGGCTTCCCAGCGCGTGCGCATGACGGGCGAAGGCTTCCGCGTGCAGGCGCAGGACATGGTGCACGCGGCCGATCTGGGCCTCGCGCGCGCCGAGGAGCTGGGCGCCACGCTCAAGCGCCGCAGCGAAGAGGTCGATTCCGCCAGCGAGCGCACGACGCTGCGCCTCGACAGCCTTGCCGACCATGTGCGCGCGCAAAGCGTCGTGCTGGCCGACACGGCCGGCGAAGTGGCACAGAAGCTCGGCAATTCGGGCGAAGCCGTGCGCCTCAAGGTCGAGGCGCTGGAGGCCGCGGCCGACGCGGCGATCGCGCGGCTGGGCGACGCGGCCAGTTCGGTCGATCGGCGCGCCAAGGATCTCGACACGACGGCTTCCCTTGCCGCCCAGCGCCTCGACGAGAGCGGTGAGAAGCTGCGCGCGCGCGGGCTGGAGGCCGAGGCGAATGTCGCGGCCGCCACCCAGCGCCTCGACGCGACGGCCCTTGCCCTTGGCCAGGACGCGCGCGAGGTGGCGACATCCCTCGACCGTGCGGCCGCACGCATGGAGGCGACCGGCGAGGTCGCGCGCAACGAAGGGGCCGCCCTCGAAACGGGTGCCGATCAGGCCGCCACACGCGTGCGCGCCGCCGGCGAAGGGTTCCGCCAGGAGACGCAAGGACTGGTGCGTGCGGCCGAGACCGGCATCGCCCAGGCCGACGCCTATGCCGAGGCGCTCAAGCACCGGGCGGGCGAGATGGTCGAAACCGCGGGCCGCGTGGGCGAGCGGCTCGACGCGCTGCACGGCACGCTGCGCGACCAGACGGCCGAGCTTGCCGAGACGGCCGGGCAGAAATCGCTCGAGCTCGACCGCGCGGGCGAGGTCGTACGCCAGAAGGCCGAGGCGATCGGCGCCACGGCCGAGACCGCGCGCATCCGCATCGACGAGGCCGCCGCCGACGTGGCGCGCAACGCCAAGGATCTCGACGCGACGTCGCATCAGGCGGCCGCACGCCTCGCGCACGGGGCCGAACAGCTGCGCCAGCGCACGATGGAGGCCGACGCCAACGTCGCCGCCGCCACCCAGCGCCTCGACGCGACGTCGGCCGCCCTTGCCAAGGACGCGCACGAGGTCGCCGTCGCGGTCGACCGCGCCTCGGCGCGCCTGGAAGCGACCGGCGACGTGGCGCGGCGCGAGAACGAGCAGCTCGTGCTCGCCGCCGACCAGTCGACCGCGCGGCTGCGCTCGACGGGCGAGACGGTGCGCAACGAGACCAACGCGCTCGTCCATGCGGCCGAAGCCGGGATTGCACAATCGGCCGCCTATGCCGAGACGCTGCACGCGCGCAGCGCCGATCTTTCCGAAACCGCCGCCCGCGTCGGCGGCCAGCTCGGCGCGCTGCATGGCGACCTGCGCATGCGGACGATCGAGCTGGGGGCGATCGCCGAAGACAAGACTGCGATCCTCGAACGCTCGGCCGAAACGCTGCGCCTGGGGACCGAAGCCATCGAGGCGGCCGCATCGGCCGCGCGCACGCGCATCGACGAGGCCGCGGGCGACGTGGCGCGCAGTGCGCGCGATCTCGACGCGACGGCCCATCAGGCCGCCGCACGCCTGCGCGACAGCGCCGAAACGCTGCGCACGCGCGCCTCTGAGGCCGACGCCAACGTCGCCGCGACGACGCTGCGCCTCGATACGACCGCCACCGCCCTTGCCAAGGACGCGCACGAGACGGCCAACGCCGTCGACCGCGCTACCGCGCGCATGGAGGCGAGCGGCGAAGCCGCGCGCCGCGAGAACGAGCAGCTCGTCCTCGCGACCGACCAGTCGGCCGCCCAGATCCGCAGCACCAGCGAGACGTTCCGTGCGGAAACGCAGGCCCTCGTCCATGCGGCCGAGCAGGGGCTCGACCGGGCGGGCCAGCTCGAGACGGCGATCGCCCAGCGCGCGCTGGAGACCAGTGCCGCCGCCGACCGCGCGCTCACGCGCCTCGACGAGGCGGCCGATTCGCTGCGCAAGCGCGGCCTCGAGATGACGGAAGTTTCCGGGGCGGCCGTGCTGTCGATCGGCAATGCGGGGCACGTGCTCCGCCGCGAGACCGAGGAGCTGGGTGCCGCATCCGCCCTGTCGGCCGCGCGCGTCAACGAGATCGCAGCCCTGCTCGACCAGCGCTCGGGCGAGCTTGCCTCGATCGCAGCCCAGGCGGGCCAGCGGCTCAAGGAAACGTCGGAATCGCTGCGCGCGCGCACGGGCGAACTCGAAGGGGCGGCCGAACGTTCGTCCACGCGCGTCGGGGCGATCGACGCGAGCCTGCGCGACCAGACGCTGACGCTGCTCAAGACGATCGAGCAGGTCTCGGGCCGGGCGGGCGAAGTGGGCTCGGTGCTGGAAAACCAGGTCGCCGCGGTGTCGCGCGCGTCCGACGACGCGACGGCACGCCTGCGCGCGTCCTCCGACGTGTTCCGCGACCGGGCGACCGAGATGCAGGCCCTTGCGGTCGCCACGACCGAGAAGGTCTCGGCGACGGGCGGCGAGGCCGAGCGCCGGCTGCAGGCGCTTGCCACGCACGCGGTCGAGACGTCGGGACGCCTGGAAGAAAGCGGCGAGACCTTCCGCCAGCGCCTGGGCGACATGAACCGGGCCGCCACCAGCGTGGGCGGCCTGATGGCCGAGGCGAGCGAGACGTTCCGCCGCCATTCGGGCGACCTGCAGGTCGCGGTCGACGGCGCGCTCTCGCGCATCGGCCAGGCCGGGCAGGCCTTGCGCGAACGCACGGTCGATCTGGGCGGGGCGGCGGATGCCGCCGAAGCGCGCCTGTCGATGGTGGCCGAACTGATGCGCGGCAATGCGGGCTCGCTTGCCGACATCGCGGACCGTTCCGCGATCAAGCTCGATGCACTGGGCGAAGCGCTCGTGCGCCGGGCGGCCGAACTTTCCGCCATGTCGGACGGGACGGCCGCACGGCTTGCCACCGTCGACGCCACGCTGGGCGAGCAGCGCGAGAACCTCGTGCGCACGCTCGAAACGCTGGGCGCACGTTCCAACGAACTGGGTCAGGTGCTGCGCGGCCAGGCCGACCATCTCAACGGCGTGGTCGCCGAAGCGGGCGAGCGCCTGTCGGAAGTCGGAGCGCAATTCGACCGGCAGGCCCGCGAGGCCGCCGACGCCGCGACCGTCGCAAGCCAGCGCATCGGCGAGACGGGAACCTCGCTGCGCCGCCGCTCGGACGAGCTGCAGGGTGCCGCACAGGACGGCGGCATGAAGCTTGAGGCGACCGGCGAAACCTTCCGCCGGCGCGCCGAGGAAGTCATGGCGGCCGTCGGCCAGGCGGCCGCCCGCATCGCCTCGGTCGGCGAAAGCTTCGCGCGCCAGACGCGCGAAATGGGTGTGGCGATGGATGCCGCCGAACGGCGCATCGCGGAAGCCGAACGGCTGCTGGCGCACGAGGCCGAGACGCTGGATGCCGCGGCTTCGAGGGTCACGCGCGATGCAAGCGATGCGACCGACGCGTTCCGCCGCCAGGCGGACGACCTCGCGTCGGCGGCGGCTTCCGCCAACGACGCGCAGTCGCGCCTCACCGCCAGCGAGTTCGAGGCCAAGCGCGGTCGCTTCCTGCGCGCTTCGCGCCTCGTGGTCGAGGGCCTGAACTCGCTGTCGATCGACCTTGCGCGCACGCTCGACCCGAGCGTCACCGACCGCGTGCTGAAGGAGTTCCTCGGCGGCGACCGCGGCGTGTTCGTGCGCCGGCTCCTGCGCCTCAACTGGGGCTCGACGGGCAAGGTCGTGCAGAAGCGCTATGGCGAGGACGCCGATTTCCGCCGCTACGTCACCGACTACCTGACGCAGTACGACCGCCTGATCTCCGACGCGCGCGAGGCCGATCCGGAGAACGTGCTCGTCTCGACCTTCCTGTCGGCCGACGTCGGCAAGCTCTACATGACGCTGGCGTCGATCGTGGGCTGGAAGAAGTAGGCGCCCGCCCGGTCTTAGCCCGCCTCAGTCGTAGAAGGCCGGCGAGCGGCGCTGCGCCAGGCTCTGCGGCCGGTCGTGGTTGATCCACAGCTCGGCCTTCTCGGCCGCCAGCGTGGCGGCGATGCGCTGCATCGAGGCGAGCGTCTGGTCCTTGTCGAAATTCTGGACGGGCACGCGGCGGTTCGCCCAGTTGTCGGTGAAGTGCGTCGCATCGCCGCTCAGCACCAGCGTGCCGGTCTTCGCCAGCCGCACGCGCAGCGACTGATGGCCCGGCGTGTGGCCGGGTGTGGTGAACATCACGATGCTGCCGTCGCCGAACACGTCGAGATCGCCGTCGAGCTTGCGGGCGTTGGCGCTTGCGGGGAAGGGCGCCGTGCGGCCGGGGCCGAAGGCCCAGTCGTATTCCGCGCGCTGGATCAGCACTTCGGATTTCGCGAACAGGGCGACGTTGCCGACATGGTCGCCGTGCGTGTGCGAGATGCCGACATACTTGATATCGTCGGGCTTCACGCCGATTTCGGCAAGCTGGCTGGCGAGCGTGCGCGCCCGGCTTGCCGTGCCGACCGCGTTGGTGACCGGGTTGCCGACCAGTGCATCGGGATAGCCGGTATCCCACAGCAGGAGGCCGCGCGCGTGGCGGATCAGATAGCAGTTGTTGGCAAGGGTCAGCGGCTGGCCGACGGCCACGCCCGGCGACCAGCGCGACTGGTCGAGCGCGATGTTCTGCCCGCAATCCATCGCGTAGATCCGCTCGGCGACCGGTGCGGTCGGAGCGGGCGCGCAGGATGCGAGTGCAAGGGCTGCGAAGGCGGCGAGGGCAGTACGGTCGGGGCGGGTCATGGGCGTTCCTCCGGCCGCCATCCTAGCGCGTCGGGGCGGCTTGGTCAGTAGAGCGTGCCGTCCGAGCGGAAGACCAGCGAATAGCAGAGGATGATCGCGATCTTGGGCCCGTCGTTGGTCATCGGCACCATGATGTTCTCGACCGCCTTGTGGCGCTCCTGGTGGCGGAAGACCAGATTGCCGCGCCGCCACGTCGCCTCGCCGGTGCGCGCCATGCGCTGGTAGCGTTCGAGCATGCCCGGCTCGCGTTCGAGGCGGTCGCGGTGCATCTCGATGAAGGACTGGCCGGTCGGGTCGCGCTCGAGCGAGGCGACCTCGAGCGTGCCGCAGATCCGGTAGGTGAGCTCGAACGGATCGTGCTTCACGTCGAGCATCCAGATGCGCTGCAGGAGGTCGGGGATCTCGACCGGATCGAAATTCCGGCGCGACGGCGGCCCGCCGCCGGGTGCAATCTTGCGCACGTAACGCCACAGCCGGTCGATGTGCGGGTGCCAGCCCGGGATGCCCTCGGGCGGCACAATCTCGTACTGGATTTCGGCCATTTTCAAGCGCCCGCGGCTTCGATGGGCGATTGTATGTCTTCCCGGCGGGGCGGCGCTAGACCTTGCCGTGGCAGTGCTTGAATTTCTTTCCCGTGCCGCACGGGCAGGGTGCATTGCGGGAAGTCGCCCCCCATGTTGACGGATCGGCCGGATTGACGCGCGCGGCGCGCGCCGCCTTCATCGGCGAAGGTGCGCCGGCGTCGGCCGGCGAACCGTCGGGTGCGGGATGCTGGGCGAGCATGCGGGCCGTATCCGGATCGGGCGGCAGCATGTCGGACGGCGGCGGGCCGTCCATGCGGATCTGCACGAGGGCGAGCAGCGAGGTGATCCGCTCGCGGAACTCCTTCAGCATCGCCTCGAACATCTCGAAGGCTTCTTTCTTGTATTCGTTGAGCGGATCGCGCTGGCCATAGGCGCGCAGGTTGATGCCCTGGCGCAGATGGTCGAGATGCAGCAGGTGCTCCTTCCACGCATGGTCGAGTTCCTGCAGCAGCAGGCTCTTCTCGACCTGGCGCATGATCTGCGGGCCGACATTGGCGGCCTTCTCGGCCATCTTGCGCTCGACCGCGTCGGAGATGCGCTCGTGGATCTGCTCTTCGGCGATCCCTTCCTCCTTGGCCCAGTCGGCCACGGGGAGGTCCATCGCGAAGATCCGGCGGATCTCCTCGTACAGCAGGCTCGTGTCCCACTGCTCGGGATAGGCGTTGTGCGGGATGCAGCGCGCGATCAGCTCGTCGACCGTCTCGCGGCGCATGTCGACGATCTGGTCGGCGACGTCGTCCTCGCGCATGATCTCGCGGCGCTGCTCGTAGACGACCTTGCGCTGGTCGTTCATCACGTCGTCGTATTTCAGCAGCTGCTTGCGGATCTCGAAGTTGCGCGCCTCGACCTTCTTCTGCGCCTTTTCGAGGGCCGCGTTGATCCAGCTGTGGACGATCGCCTCGCCTTCTTTCAGGCCCAGCTTCTGCAGCATCCCGTCCATGCGGTCGGAGCCGAAGATGCGCATCAGGTCGTCTTCCAGCGACAGGAAGAACTTGGAGCCGCCCGGATCGCCCTGGCGGCCGGAGCGGCCGCGCAGCTGGTTGTCGATGCGCCGGCTCTCGTGGCGCTCGGTGCCCACGACATAGAGGCCGCCGGCGGCGAGCACGATCTGGCGGCCTTCCTCGATCTCGGCCTTGATCGCGTCGATGCGCGCCGCGCGCTCGGGCCCCTCGGCCATGTCGCCAAGCTCGATGCGCACGCGCATGTCGAGATTGCCGCCCAGCTGGATGTCGGTGCCGCGGCCGGCCATGTTGGTGGCGATGGTGATCGCACCGGGGCGGCCGGCCTGCGAGATGATCGCGGCTTCCTGCTCGTGGTAGCGCGCGTTCAGCACCTGGTGGGGCACGTTTCGCTTGCGCAGGTCTTCGGACAGCGATTCCGACTTCTCGATGCTGACGGTCCCGACCAGCACGGGCTGGCGGCGCTTCATCGCGTCCTCGATCAGGTCGACGATCGACTTCGACTTCTCGCGCGCGGTCCGGTAGACCTCGTCGTCGGCGTCGATGCGCGTCACCGCGCGGTTCGTCGGGATCTCGACGACGTCGAGCTTGTAGATCTCGGCGAACTCGGTGGCTTCCGTCATTGCCGTACCCGTCATGCCGGCGAGTTTGGGGTACATGCGGAAATAGTTCTGGAAGGTGATCGAGGCGAGCGTCTGGTTTTCCTGCTGGACGCGCACCTTCTCCTTCGCCTCGAGCGCCTGGTGCAGGCCCTCGGAATAGCGCCTTCCTTCCATCATGCGGCCGGTGAACTCGTCGATGATGACGACCTTGTCGTCCTTGACGATGTAGTCGACGTCGCGCGTGAACAGCTTGTGCGCGCGCAGGGCCTGGTTGGAATGGTGGACGAGGCTGACATTGGCGAGGTCGTAGAGGTTGCCCGTCTTGAGCAGGCCCGCTTCGGCCAGCAGGACCTCGATCTTTTCCGCACCCAATTCGGTCAGCGAGACGGCGCGCGCCTTCTCGTCCTTCTCGAAATCGGCGGGCTCGAGCTTCGGGATCAGCCTGTCGACGGCGATGTAGAGCTCGGAGGAATCGTCCGTCGGCCCCGAGATGATCAGTGGCGTGCGCGCCTCGTCGATCAGGATCGAGTCGACTTCGTCGACGATCGCGTAGGCGAAGGTCCGCTGGACCATGTGGTCGAGCCGGTACTTCATGTTGTCGCGCAGATAGTCGAAGCCGAACTCGTTGTTCGTGCCGTAGGTGACGTCGCACGCGTAGTTCTTCCGGCGTTCGTCGTCGGTCAGGCCGTGCACGATCGTGCCTACGGTGAGGCCGAGGAAGCGGTAGATGCGCCCCATCCATTCGGCGTCGCGCTTGGCGAGATAGTCGTTGACGGTGACGACGTGGACGCCCTCGCCCGGCAGCGCGTTGAGATAGACCGCGAGCGTGGCGACGAGCGTCTTGCCTTCGCCGGTCTTCATCTCGGCGATCATGCCGCGGTGGAGCACGATGCCGCCCAGCAGCTGGACGTCGAAATGGCGCTGGCCGAGGACGCGGCTGGCGGCCTCGCGCACGGTCGCGAAGGCGTCGACCAGCAGGTCGTCGAGCGACTCGCCGCCGGCCAGCCGTTCGCGCAGCCAGACGGTGCGGGCGGCCAGTGCTTCGTCGGTCAGTGCCTTGACCTCCGGCTCCTTCGCGTTGATCGCGAGGACGAGCCGGCTCATTCCCTTGAGGATGCGGTCGTTGGAAGACCCGAAAATCGCTCGGGCGATGGCGCCGAACATGCAGATAGACCTCGATAATCGCGGATTTCGCCGACGGGCGGCCCCCGGCGTCGGGCAGGGGAGAGATAGGGCCAGAAGAACGGCATGTCAACGCGGCCCTGTGACGTCTTTTCCGACCCCCGTCCGGTCTTGTTCGCCTCCGCTTTCCCGTGCAAGAGTGCCGCCGCCCATTTCCGGGCCCGACGAAAGGATTCCGCCGATGTTCCGCCTTCCCGTGCGCGCTGGCGCACTCGCCGTTCTCCTGTGCGCGGCCGGATTCGCCGGCAGCACCCTGGCGCAGGCACCGGCGCCGGGCGAGGATCCGGTGGTCGCGCGCGTCGAGGGTGCGCCGATCCGGCGTTCGGACGTGGTGAATTTCCAGCGCTCGCTGCCCCCGCAGCTCCAGCAGATGCCGGTCGAGGCCCTGTTCGAGCCGATCGTCGACCGGCTGGTGTCGCAGAAGCTGATCGCCGCCCAGGGCCGCAAGGACAACCTGCAGAACGACGCCGAATTCAAGGCGCGCATGGCGCAGTTCGAGGAGCGCGTGATGCAGGAGATGGTGCTCAACCGCATGCTGGAAAAGCGCATGACGGACGCCGCCCTGCGCGAGCGTTACGCCGCCTTCCAGAAGGACAATCCGGGCCGCGAGGAAATCCGCGCGCGCCACATCCTGGTCGCCAACGAGCAGGCCGCCCAGGGCATCATCGCCGAGCTGGGCAAGGGCGGGGATTTCGCCAAGATCGCCGCGGACCGGTCGGTCGATCCGGCCGGCAAGCAGTCGGGCGGGGATCTCGGCTTCTTCGGCAAGGACGACATGGTGCCGGAATTCTGGACGGCCGCGTCCGGCCTCAAGGCCGGCGAGACGACCAAGGCGCCGGTCAAGAGCCAGTTCGGCTGGCACGTGATCCGCGTGGAAGAGCGCCGTGCGGTGACCGAGAGCTTCGAGGAAGTCCGCGAGAAGCTCGCCAGCGACATGTCGCAGGAACTGATGACCGGCTATGTCGAGGGCCTCGTCAAGGGTGCCAAGGTCCAGCGCTTCGCCATCGACGGCAAGCCGCTGCCGGCGCCCGCGAAGTAAGCGGGCCGCCATGTCGCACGCCGTCTCGCCGCTCGCACCTGCGTCCTTTCCCGTCCTGCCCGCCATCGGCGGCATGCGTCTGGCGACGACGCTGACCGGCATGCGCTACAAGGGCCGCGACGACCTGTTCTTCGCGGCCTTCCAGCCGGGAACGGCGGTCGCGGGCGTCTTCACGTCCAACAAGATGCCCGGCGTGCCGGTCGACTGGTGTCGCAGGCACATCGGCGGCGGCCGGGCGCGCGCCCTTGTCGTCAATGCCGGCAACGCCAACGTCTTCACCGGCAAGGCGGGGGCCGTCGCCTGCGCCGAGACCGCGAAGGCAGCAGCCAAGGCGCTCGGCTGCAAGGCCAAGGACGTATTCCTTTCCTCGACCGGCGTGATCGGGCAGGTCCCCGACGGCGCCAGGCTCGCGGCCGCGACATCGGCGGCGGCGTTGCGGCTCGGGACGGCGTCGATCGAGGATGCGGCGCGCGCCATGATGACGACCGACACCTTCGCCAAGGGGGCGGGTGCGAGCGCACGCGTCGGCGGCAAGACCGTCCGCGTGGCGGGGATCGCCAAGGGCAGCGGCATGATCGCACCGGCGATGGCCACAATGCTCGCCTATGTCTTCACCGACGCGGCCGTCTCGCCCGCCGTCCTGCGCGCGATCCTGAAGGACGTCGCCGCGCGCACCTTCAACGCGATCACGGTCGACGGCGATACCTCGACGTCGGACACGCTGCTCGCCTTCGCGACCGGTGCCGCGGGCAACAAGACCGTTTCGGGCACTTCGTCGGCGGATGCCGTGGCGCTCAGGAAGGCGATCGAGGCCGTGTGCCTCGACCTCGCGATCCAGGTCGCCAGGGACGGCGAGGGGGCGCAGAAGCTCGTCCAGGTCGACGTGACGGGGGCGGCGAACGATGCCGCCGCACGCACGATCGGCATGGCCATCGCGAATTCGCCGCTGGTCAAGACGGCCATCGCCGCTGCCGACGCCAACTGGGGCCGCATCGTCATGGCCGTGGGCAAGAGCGGCGAGAAGGCCGACCGCGACCGGCTGAAAGTGTCGGTCGGCGGAACGGTCATCGCGCGCAAGGGCATGCCGGTTCCCGGCTACGACGAAGCGCCGGTCGCCGCCCACATGCAGGGACAAGACGTGCGCATCGCGGTCGATATCGGCCTCGGCAAGGGCAAGGCGCGCGTGTGGACCTGCGACCTCACCCACGCCTATATCGACATCAATGGCAGCTACCGGAGCTGAAGGCTGCGACGACCCGGTGCTGTCGGCGCGGCTGGCGGCACCCGCGCGCGTCGTGCTCGTCGTCGCGGTGGCGCTGATCGACGCCGACGGCCGCGTGCTGCTTGCCCGCCGCCCGCCCGGCAAGGCGATGGCAGGCCTGTGGGAATTCCCGGGCGGCAAGGTCTCGCCGGACGAGACCCCGGAAGCCGCCCTCGTGCGCGAGCTCAACGAGGAACTCGGGCTCGACCTCTCGCATGCGTGCCTTGCCCCGCTCACCTTCGCCTCGCACCGCTACGAGGATTTCCATCTGCTGATGCCGCTCTATGCGGCGCGCAACTGGAAGGGCACGCCGCAGCCCCGCGAAGGGCAGGAGCTTGCCTGGGTGCGGCCCAGCCGCATGAAGGAATATCCGATGCCGCCGGCCGACGTGCCGCTGGTGGCGATGCTGCAGGACCTGCTCTAGCGCCGGTCTAGCGGGGGCGTGCCGGCGGGTTCGCGCCGAGTGCCTCGGCCAGCCGGTGGGCGGCACTGCCCGGCCGCAGGGCCTTGGGCTGGCTCGCGTGCGGGGCCCACGCCGTCAGGTTCAGGATCTGGAACGTCGCCGGCATGCGGCCTTCATCGGCGAACAGGTCCTCGTAGATCGCCGCGGCGCGCAGCAGCGTGGAACGCCGCGTGAAATCCTTGCGCCGCTCGACGATGGCGTTCGCCTCGCCCATGCCGCGCAGGTCGCGCATCAGGTCGAGCGCGTTCTCGTAGGAAACCGTGATCGTGTCGGCATCGACGACGGGAAGGGCGAAGCCCGCGCGCTGGAGGAGGGCACCCGCATCGCGCACGTCGGCGAAGGGCGAGACGCGCGGGCCCGCCCCGCCGGTCTCGGCGACCTCCGCGTCGATCAGCGCCCGGCGCAGCTCGCCCAGCGTCTCGCCGCCGAGGATGGCGGCCAGGAACAGCCCGTCGGGCTTCAGGGCCCGGCGCGCCTGCAGCAACGCGCCCGGCAGGTCGTTGGTCCAGTGCAGCGACAGGCAGCTGACGATCAGGTCGAAGCTGCCGTCGGCGAAAGGCAGGAACTCCTCGTCGGCGACGGCAACGAGGCGTGCGGCATCGCCGGCACAGGGCCGTGCACGCGCGGCCTTCATCATCGTGCTCGACAGGTCGCACTGCACGATCGTCTCGATCCCGCTGCGTCCGGCGAGCAGCGGGGCAAGCACGCCGGTGCGCGCGCCCAGGTCGAGCACGCGCGGGAAATCGCGCGCGACGTCGTCGAGCCGTTCGACTAGCCGCTCGGCGACTTCCTGGAAGAGAAAGTCGTGATCCGCAAAATGGCGCGCCGCGCGGTCGCGGTGGCGACGCACGGTGCGGCGGTCGAAGATGGCAAGCGGGCTGCCCATGCATAAAGTCGTAGCGCGTTTCCGCGGCCCGGGAAACCTTGCGCATACGTTCCGCGCGATTGACTCGCGGGGGTCCCGCATGCTGGCATCTTTGGCCGTGGAATTCGCCCGCCGGATGACCGATCTGATTTCGCGTGTCGCGCATGCCGGTCTCGACGCGATCGTTCCGCACACCTGCCTTCGCTGCGAAACCATCGTCGCCTCGCCGGGCGGCGTATGCGCCGCCTGCTGGCGCAAGCTTGCCTGGATCGACCGGCCCTTTTGCGTGCGCTGCGGCGTCCCGTTCGGCGCCGACCTCAGCCAGTCGGGCGCCGAGCCGGTGTGTGCGGCCTGCCTTGCGCACCGCTCGCCATTGACGACGATGCGGGCCGCCCTGCGCTACGACGATGCGAGCCGCGATCTCGTCCTCGGCTTCAAGCACGCCGACCGCACGCATGCCGCTCCGCATTTCGGCAAGTGGCTGGCGCGTGCGGGCGCCGACGCGCTGGCGGGTGCGGACCTGCTTGTCCCCGTTCCGCTGCACTGGACGCGGCTCGTCTGGCGACGCTTCAACCAGGCGGCCTTGCTCGCCAACGCGCTGGCGCGCGAAAGCGGCCTGCCTTGCGTGCCCGACCTGCTGGTGCGCGCGAAGCGCACGCCGATCCAGGGGACGCTCGGCCGGCTTCAGCGCCAGCGCAACGTGCGGCGCGCCTTCGCGATCCGCCCGCGGCATCTCGCCCGGGCCAAGGGTGCCCGGATCGTATTGGTCGACGACGTGCTGACGACCGGCGCCACGCTTGCCGAGTGCGCGCGCACGCTGCGCCGGGCCGGGGCGGCCGAGGTCCGGGCTGTGGCCCTGGCACGCGTCGTGCTGACCCCCGATTAATGCATGCCGGGTGGACTGGTACTTCCCCGCCCGCCCGGCTATCTTTTCGGCAACGGCGTTTCCCAGAGGAGCGGTCGGCAATGGCGGCGAAGGTCGAGATCTACACGAGCCCGTTCTGCGGCTATTGCGCGCGCGCCAAGCGGCTGCTGTCGGCCAAGGGCGTGTCGTACGAGGAGTACGACGTGCTCGCGGATTCGAGCCTGCGCCCGACGATGGAAGCGCGCGCCGGCGGCAGCACGACGGTGCCGCAGATCTTCATCGCCGGAAAGCATGTCGGCGGCTGCGACGAGCTGCATGCACTCGACGCGGCCGGCAAGCTCGATCCGCTGCTCGCCTAGCGCCGGACGGCGGCCACGCGCTGGACCAGCGCCGGGCGCGGCATTTCCACATATACGTGTTCGTAGGCGACGACCGTGAGGACGGGCATCGTGCGTTCCAGCAGCTCGTTGTCGGCCAGCAGGAAGTCGGGATTGCTCGGCTTGCCGTAGCGCTCGTTGCCGCGCGCGAAGGTCTCGTAGATCAGCGCCCCGCCGGGCGCGACGGCGCCGACCAGTGCCGCAAGCAGCGGCCGGTGCAGATAGTTCGTCACGACGATGCCCGCGAATGTCCGCGTGCCGAGCGGCCAGGGCGAGCCGTCCTCGAGATCGGCGGCGATCGCCTCGACGCCGGCAAGACCCTGCAATGCCGAGATATCGCGGTCGATGGCGACGACCGGGTGGCCGCGCCCGGCGAAGAACCTGGCATGGCGCCCGCCACCGGCCGCAAGGTCGAGGACCATGCCGTCGGCCTGGATCAAGCCGGCGTGGGCCGCAACCCAGGCCGAGGGTGCTGCGGATCCGCGATGGGGATCGTCGTTCGTCACCCGGGCTTGCCTTCCCTGCCGATCGGTTCCAAATATAGGGAATGATCGTCTTCAATCTGCAATGCCACAAGGGGCACGGCTTCGAGAGCTGGTTCAAGGACGGTGCCGCGTTCGAGCGGCAGTCCAAGCGCAAGCTCGTCGAATGCCCGGCGTGCGGGTCGTCGAAGGTGGAGAAGGCGCTGATGGCGCCGCGCCTGTCGGGCACCAAGAAGACCCGCAAGGCATCGACGGCAGTCGCGGCTCCCGATGTGGTGGCGATGGGGAACGACCCCGCCGTCGCCAAGGCCGTCGAGCTCCAGAAGGAGCTCGCCAAGCTGCGCGCGCATGTCGAGAAGAACTTCGAGCATGTCGGCGACAGGTTCGCCGAGGAAGCCCGCAAGATCCACTACGGCGAGACCGGGCATCGCGACATCTATGGCGAGGCGACCGCCGAAGAGGCCAAGGATCTGGCCGAAGAGGGCGTGGAAGTCGCCCGCATCCCGTGGGTCCGCGGCAACGACGCTTGAACGGCCCTAGGCCTTGACCGCGAACGCCATGTAGTTGACGTCGAGGTCGCGGGCGAGCTTCCACTGGTCGAGGATCGGGTTGTAGGAAACGCCGGTCATGTGCGTGACCGCAAGGCCGGGCCCGCGCAATGCGTCGCTGACCTCGCCGGGTCGCACGAACTTCTTCCATTCATGCGTGCCGCGCGGCAGCCAGCCGAGCACGTATTCGGCGCCCACGATCGCCAGCAGGAACGCCTTGGGCGTGCGGTTGAGCGTGGCGACCACCATCGCCCCGCCGGGCCGCACGAGCGTACCGCAATCGGCGAGGAACCGCCCGAAATCGGCGACATGCTCGACGACCTCGAGCGACAGCACGGCGTCGAACGCCTCGCCGGCGGCGACGAGGTCCTCGGCGGTTGCGTGGCGGTAGTCGATCGCCAGACCCATGCGGGCCGCATGGTTGGACGCGATGCCGATGTTGCGGGCCGAGGCGTCGATCGCGACGACCTTCGCCCCCAGCCGGGCCATCGGCTCGGCGACCAGCCCGCCGCCGCAGCCGATGTCGAGGATGCGCAGGCCGGCAAGCGGCTTTGCCGCCAGCGGGTCGCGGCCGAAATGCTGGGCGATCCGGTCGCGCAGATAGGCGAGGCGGACCGGGTTGAACTTGTGGAGCGGCCGGAATTTTCCGTTGGGATCCCACCATTCCTCGGCCATGGCCGCGAACCGCGCGATTTCGGCGGGATCGACGCTGGCGCCGGGGGCGGCGTCGAGGGCGGAGGACAGGGTCAAGGCGGCAGGCTCCTGCTAAAAAAACCGAGCGCGAACTTGCCCTGTCCGCGCCAAGACAGTAGATATGGCGCGCTTTGCACGCCGGCAATGGCGAAAGCGACGATACTTTCCCAAGCCCATGGCCGGAAAGGCATTTCTCGAAAGGTTGCGAAGGTAATGGCACGCCTGGTTTTGAAGTTCGGCGGGACGTCGGTCGGGAACGTGGAGCGCATCCGCAACGTGGCCGCGCGCGTCAAGCGCGAGGTCGACGCCGGAAACGAGATCGCGGTCGTGGTCTCGGCGATGTCGGGGGCGACGAACCAGCTCGTCGCGTGGGTCAACGAGATCTCGAAATTCTACGATCCGCGCGAATACGACGCCGTCGTTTCGACCGGCGAACAGGTGACGAGCGGGCTTACCGCACTCGCCCTCCAGCAGCTCGGCCTCAAGGCGCGCTCGTGGCAGGGCTGGCAGATTGCACTCCGCACCGATTCCACACATTCCAAGGCGCGCATCGAGAGCATCGATACCGAGGAACTCGACCGCGCCATGAAGGCGGGCGAGGTCGCCGTGATTTCCGGCTTCCAGGGTCTGACCGACGACAACCGCGTCACCACGCTGGGGCGCGGCGGCTCGGACACGTCGGCCGTGGCGCTGGCGGCAGCACTCAAGGCCGACCGCTGCGACATCTATACCGACGTCGACGGCGTCTACACGTGCGATCCCCGGATCGTCGCGAAGGCGCGCAAGCTCGACAAGATCACCTACGAAGAGATGCTCGAGATGGCCTCGCTGGGTGCCAAGGTGCTCCAGACGCGGTCGGTCGAGCTGGCCATGAACCACCGCGTGCGCGTGCAGGTCCTCTCGAGTTTCGAGGACAAGCCGGGCACGATGGTCGTCGACGAGGAAGAAATCGTGGAAAAGCAAGTTGTCAGCGGGATCGCCTACAGCCGGGACGAGGCCAAGGTGACCCTAACGAAGGTGGCCGACCGTCCGGGCGTGGCCGCCGCGATCTTCGGGCCGCTCGCCGATGCGGCCATCAACGTGGACATGATCGTCCAGAACATCTCGGACGACGGCAAGGCCACCGACATGACCTTCACGGTCGGCAAGGCGGACCTCGACCGCTGCGTCAAGCTGCTGACCGACCAGAAGGCCAAGCTCGGCTTCGCCGACCTGAAGCCGGATCCCAACGTGGTCAAGGTCTCGGTGATCGGCGTGGGCATGCGCAGCCATGCGGGCGTGGCGCTCGCGATGTTCCGCACGCTCGCGGCCAAGGGCATCAACATCCAGGTCATCTCCACGTCGGAGATCAAGATTTCCGTGCTGATCGACGAGCAGTATCTGGAACTGGCGCTGCGCGCCCTGCACACCGCCTACGAGCTCGACGCCGCATGAACGACGCCGCCCCCGACATCGAGCGCGAAGCGGCAGCCCGCCGCCTCGACCGGCTGTGGGCGCGCGGGCGCGCGCTGCTGGGAACCCGTGCCGCGATCATGGGCGGGGCGATGACGTGGGTGTCCGAGCGCAACCTCGTCGCGGCGATCTCGAACGCCGGCGGATTCGGCGTGCTCGCCTGCGGCTCGATGAAGCCCGAGATGCTCGCGGCGGAAATCGCGGCGACGAAGAAGCTGACGTCCAAGCCCTTCGGCGTGAACCTGATCGTCATGCATCCCCAGCTCGCCGAGCTGGCGCAGGTCTGCCTCGACGGGGCGGTCAGCCACGTCGTGCTCGCCGGCGGCATGCCGCCGGGCGACATCATCCGCAAGCTGAAGGAGGGCGGGGCGAAGGTGATCGCGTTCGCTCCGGCTCTCGTCATCGGCAAGAAGCTCGTGCGCTCGGGCGTGGACGCGCTGGTGATCGAAGGGATGGAGGCCGGCGGCCATATCGGCGCCGTGTCGACCGCCGTTCTCGCGCAGGAAATTCTGCCGGCGATCCGCGAGGTCCCGATCTTTGTTGCCGGCGGGATCGGCCGCGGCGAAGCGATCCTGTCGTTCCTCGAGATGGGGGCGGCCGGCGTGCAGCTGGGCACGCGCTTCGTGTGCGCGCGCGAGAGCGTGGCGCATCCCGATTTCAAGAAGGCCTTCATCCGGGCGGCCGCGCGCGATGCGGTCCCCTCGGTGCAGCTCGATCCGCGCTTCCCGGTGATCCCGGTGCGCGCCCTTGCCAACAAGGCCACGCAGGCCTTCAACGCCGCCCAGCGCGAGATCGCCGGCAAGGTCGACCGCGGCGAGCTCGACATGAAATCAGCCCAGCTCGAGATCGAGCATTACTGGGCGGGCGCCCTGCGCAAGGCCGCCGTCGACGGCGACGTCGAGAACGGGTCGCTGATGGCCGGCCAGTCGGTCGGCATGGTGACGCGCGAGCAGCCCACGGCCGAGATCGTCGACGAACTGGTCGGGCAGGCGATCGACGCGCTGGTGGCGCGCGAACGCGAAGCGGCGGGAGCCGCGTGATGCAGACGACGCTCGGGCCCGGTGCGACGCGCCGTCTGCTCAAGCGTCTGCGCGACATGATGGCGGCGGCGGGCAGCGCCCAGCAGCGCCTCGACCGCATCGTCAAGATCATCGCCGCCGACCTGATCGCCGAAGTGTGCTCGGTCTACGTGATGCGCGCGGGCCAGGTGCTGGAACTGTTCGCGACCGAAGGCCTCAAGCAGGACGCCGTCCACAAGACGCGCCTGCGCGTGGGCGAAGGCCTCGTGGGCGAGATCGCGCAGAGTGCCCGCACGCTGGCGCTTTCCGACGCCCAGTCGCACCCGAATTTCGCCTACCGCCCGGAAACGGGAGAGGAGATCTACCACTCGCTGCTCGGCGTGCCGATCCTGCGCGCGGGCCGGGCCTTGGGCGTGCTCGTCCTCCAGAACCGCACCTACCGCGACTACACCGAGGAAGAAGCCGAGACGCTCCAGACCATCGCGATGGTGCTGGCCGAGCTCGTGTCGGGCGGCGAGCTCATCAGCCCCGAGGAGATGCTGCGCGGCGACGACGTGGGGCTGGGTGCGACCGAGCGTCTGGACGGCCTCAAGCTCAACGAGGGCATCGCCATCGGCACGGTCGTGCTGCACCAGCCGCGCGTCACCGTGCGCCAGATGGTCGCCGACGATCCGCAGGCCGAGTTGAAGCGCCTGCGCGACGCGATGAGCGGCATGCGCGTCGACATCGACCGGATCTTCGAGACGTCGGGGCTGGTCGAGGGCGACGAGCGCTGGGAAATCCTCGAGACCTACCGGATGTTCGCCGAGGACCGCGGCTGGCTGCAGCGCATCTCGGAAGCCATCGACACCGGCCTGACGGCCGAAGCGGCCGTCCAGAAGGTGCAGGAAGACAACCGCGCGCGGCTTTCGCAGACGACCGATCCCTATCTGCGCGAACGCGTCGACGATTTCGACGATCTCGCCAACCGGCTGCTGCGCCACCTGTCGGGCGACCGCACGGCGGCGGACGCGGGCGACCTGCCCGACGATACGGTGCTGGTCGCGCGCAATCTGGGGCCGGCGGAACTCCTCGAATACGACCGGCGCAAGCTCAAGGGCGTGGTGCTCGAGGAAGGCTCGCCCACAGCCCATGTCTCGATCATCGCGCATGCGCTCGACCTGCCGATGGTCGGCCGCGTCAGCGGCCTGCTCGGCCGCGTGGAAAGCGGCGACGGCATCATCGTGGACGGCATCTCGGGCCAGACGATCCTGCGCCCGCGCGACGACGTGCGCGAGACGTTCACGCAGGCGATCCGCCAGCGCGACGCGCTGCGCGCGGGCTATGCCGCGATCCGCAAGCTGCCGGCCGTCACCAAGGACGGGACGCCCGTCTCGCTCAACATGAATGCCGGCCTCGTCATCGACGTCGACCATCTGGCCGACAGCGGCGCCGACGGGATCGGGCTCTACCGGACCGAGATCCCGTTCATGATCCGCTCGAGCATGCCCGACGTGGTCGAGCAGACGGATCTCTACCGGCGCATCCTCGACCGGGCCGACGGGCGGCCGGTCGTCTTCCGTACGCTCGACATCGGCGGCGACAAGCTGCTGCCCTACATGGAGAACGTCGCGCAGGAAAATCCCGCGATGGGCTTCCGCGCGATCCGCCTGACGCTCGACCGGCCGGCGATCATGCGCGAGCAGGTGCGCGGGCTGCTGCGCGCGGCCGGCGGCCGGCGGCTCGACATGATGTTCCCGATGGTCGCCGAGGTCGCCGAGTTCGACGCTGCGCGCGAGCTGGTCGAAATCGAGATCACGCGCGAGCGCAAGCGCGGCCGCACGCTGCCCAACCCGATCCACATGGGCACGATGCTGGAGGTGCCCTCGCTCTACTGGCAGCTGCCGCAGCTCCTCAAGCGGGTCGATTTCCTGTCGGTCGGTTCGAACGACCTGATGCAGTTCTTCTTCGCGTGCGATCGCGGCAACCCCGAACTCGCCGACCGCTACGACGCGCTGTCGCCGCCCGTGCTGCGCTTCCTGCGCGCCATTGCCGGGGAATGCGACGCCGCCGGCGTGCCGCTGACGCTGTGCGGCGACATCGCCAGCCGCCCGCTGGAGGCGATGGCGCTGATCGGCATCGGCTTCCGGCGCCTGTCGATGCCGTTTCCGGCGATCGGTCCGGTCAAGGCGATGGTCCGCAGCCTCGACCTGTCGCCGCTTGCCAAGTATCTGGACGAATTGACGCGATTGGCCGATCACTCGGTGCGGAAAAAATTGCTGAGCTTTGCCCGGGATCACAACATTCCAGTCTAGGGAATGTTTGGCCGGCGAATCGGGCAGCAGTTGTCGCATCTGTAGCAATTTGCTAAACACGTCAAGCGCTTGTCTTGGTTACCTCGGTCCGGCGTCACCTTTGCCGGGGTTTTGCTTGGCGTATCAAGGCGATCCACGGCTAGAGCGGGCAATGTCGAAGGCGAACAACAAACGTCTGGATGCACCCGAAACGGGTGCCGGGGCCGCATCGGTACCGCCGGTCAACGCGACCGTCGGGCAACTGCTGCGTGCCGAGCGCCAGCGTCGCGGCTGGCAGACGACCGACATCGCCAAGCATCTGAAGATCCGTCGTGCACTCCTCGAGGCGATCGAGGTCGGCCGCCACCAGGACCTGCCGCGCGGCGCCTATGCGGTCGGTTTCGTGCGCTCCTATGCCGACCTCCTCGAACTCGACAGCGCCGAACTCGTGCGCCGCTTCAAGCAGGAGTCGAGCGGCATCGACGAGCCGACCGAACTCGCGTTCCCCACGCCGATCAACGAGAGCCGCCTGCCGGGCCGCCTCGTCGTGGCGCTTTCGCTTCTGCTCGCCGTCGGCGCCTATGGCGGCTGGTATTATTCCACGCTCGACCAGCGCGCACCCGCACCGCGCGTGACGGCCGTGCCCGAAACGCTGGCCGCGCGCATTCCCGCACCCGAGCCGGTGGCCCCGCGCGTCGTCAGCCCGTCGTCGAGCGAAGCGCTCGCGCGCGCCCTGCCGGGCACGCCGCCCGCACCCGTCGTCGAACCGCCGGCACCGCTGCCGCCGGCCGCCTTCGTGCCCACGCCCGCACCGGCCCCCTCGCAGGTCGCAAGCCTGCCGGTCGTCGCACCGCCGGTCCCCGCCGCTTCGCCCGAGGGTGCGCCGCGCAGCTTCGGCGAGGCGACCGAAGGCCGCATCGTCGTGCGCGCCACGTCCGACAGCTGGACGCAGGTGCGTGACAATTCCGGCAACGTGATCTTTTCGCGCATCCTTCGCGCGGGCGAGACCTACAATGCGCCCGACCGCGACGGATTGACGCTGTCGACCGGCAATGCCGGCGGCCTCGACATCCGCGTCGACGGGCGCGCCGCCCCGTCGGTCGGGCGCCTGGGCTTCGTGCAGCGCGCCGTGGCGCTCGATCCGCAGCGCCTGCTGGCCGGTACGGCCGTCGCCGAACCCGCACCGGCCCGCCCGGCACCCCCGCCGGCCGCGGCCCCTGCGGCGGCACCGCCGGCACCGGCCGATACCAGCGAAGATCGCGGCTCGCCGGGCTGACCGGCTTTGGGGTATACAAGGGGCCCTCGCCGACCCCCGTCCCAGCCCAGAGCCCGACCATGGCCGTCCGTCCCTATCGCGAAATCCACCGCCGCAAGTGCCGCCAGATCATGGTCGGCAAGGTGCCGGTCGGCGGCGACGCGCCGATCACCGTCCAGACGATGACCAACACGCCGACGTCGGACGCCGGCGCGACGATCGACCAGATCCGCCGTGCCGAGGAAGTGGGCGTCGACATCGTGCGCGTCTCGTGCCCGGACGAGGAATCGACAGCGGCCTTGAAGCAGATCGTGCGCGCCTCGAACGTGCCGATCGTGGCCGACATCCATTTCCACTACCGCCGCGCCATCGAGGCGGCCGAGGCGGGGGCCGCGTGCCTGCGCATCAATCCGGGCAATATCGGTTCGAAGGCCCGCGTGCGCGAGGTCGTCAAGGCGGCCAAGGATCACGGTTGCTCGATCCGCATCGGCGTCAATGCCGGCTCGCTCGAGCGCGAGTTCCTCGAGAAGTACGGCGAGCCGTGCCCCGAGGCGATGGTCGAAAGCGCGCTCAGCCACGCCAAGTGCCTCGAGGACGAGGATTTCCGCGAATTCAAGATCAGCTGCAAGGCGTCGGACGTGTTCCTTGCCGTCGCGGCCTACCAGCAGCTCGCCGAGGTTTGCGACTATCCGCTGCATCTGGGCATCACCGAGGCGGGTGCCCTGCGCATGGGCACGGTCAAGTCGGCGATCGGGCTGGGTTCGCTCCTGTGGGCGGGCATCGGCGACACGATCCGCGTCTCGCTTTCCGCCGATCCCGTCGAAGAAGTGAAGGTCGGCTACGACATGCTGAAGGCGCTGGGCCTGCGCCGGCGCGGCGTGACGGTGATCGCGTGCCCGTCCTGCGCGCGCCAGCAGTTCGACGTGATCAAGACGGTCGAGCGGCTGGAAGAACGCCTGAGCAAGATCACGGTGCCGATGACGCTCTCGGTGATCGGCTGCGTCGTCAACGGTCCGGGCGAGGCGCGCGAGACCGACATCGGCTTCACCGGCGGGGGCAACGGCACGCACATGGTCTATGTCGCGGGCCAGCAGGACCACCGCCTCAAGGACGGCGACATCGTCGAGCACCTTGCCGAAATGGTCGAGAAAAGGGCGGCCGAGATCCTCGCCCGCCAGGCGATCAAGGCCGCCGAATGACGCGGCACCGCAGCCTCCGCTCCAGCTTGTAGATCCGCCACATGGAAACGCCCGACGCGCCCGCGCGCCTCGGCGTCGTGGGCGCAAATCACCGTTCGAGTTCCGCTGCGACGCGCGATGCGCTGTTCGTGCCCGAAGCCGAATCGCGCAGCCTTCTTGCCGAACTGCGGCGCGAGGGTATTGCGCAGGCGCTGCTGATCTCGACCTGCGACCGCGTCGAGGTGCAGTTCGCGGCCGGCGATCCCGTGCGCGCGCGGGCCGCCATCCTTGCCGCCTTCGCCCGTCGCGTCGGGCGCGACGTTTCGGGAGAGACCTATGCGCATGAGGGCGATGCGGCCCTGCGCCACGTCTTCGCGGTCGCCTGCTCGCTCGACAGCCAGGTCGTCGGCGAGCCGCAGGTGCTGGGCCAGGTCAAGGCGGCACACGCACTGGCCCGCGAGATGGGCCTTGCCGGGCCCGAACTCGATTCCGTGCTCGAGCGCGCCTATGCCGCAGCCAAACGCGTGCGCAGCGAGACCGCCATCGGCGAACGGCCGGTGTCGCTCGCTGCCGCGGCGGCCGCCGTCGCGCGCGACGTGCATGGTGAACCGTCGCGCTGTTCGGCCCTGCTGGTGGGGCTGGGCGAGATGGGCGAACTGCTGGTCGAACATTTCCGGCGTGCGGGCCTGCGCCAGCTCACGGTAAGTGCCCCCGCCGCGACGCGTGCCGCGGAACTCGCCCGCCGGCTCGAGGCGCATGTCGTGCCCTACGGCGAACTTGGCGCCGCACTGGCACGCGCCGACGTCGTCGTGACGGCTCTCGGCACCGGGCGCCCCTCGATCGACGTGCCTCTGGCGCTGGCCGCACTCAAGGCGCGCCGGCGCAAGCCGATTCTGTTCCTCGATCTCGGCGTGCCCGACGACGTGGCGCGCGAAGTCGAGACGATCGACGGCGCCTACCGCTACGGCATCGACGACCTCGAGGGCTTGGCGCTCAAGGGCCGATCCGAGCGCGAAGCCTCGACGGGCGAAGCCTGGGCGATCGTGGATGCCGAGCTTGGCGCCTTCGCGCGCACACGCGCGGGGCGCACGGCCGACGGGGCCATCGTCCGCCTTCGCGCGCGGTTCGAAGCCGAACGCGCGCGCGCCCTTGCCGAAACCGGCGGCGATGCCGCCCGCGCCACCGAACTTCTGGTCCATCGCCTGCTGCACGGCCCGAGCGCGACCTTGCGCGAACTGGCGCACGGCGACCCGGCCGAACGCGCGCGCGCCGAAGCGCTGATCGTGCGCGCCTTCGGCCTCGACGATACGGAGAACAAGACGTGAGTTTCGAATACAAGCTCGACAAGGTCGTGCAGCGCTACCGCGAGCTCGGCGACATGCTGGCCAGCGGGGCGACCGAGTCGAAGAACCTCGCCAAGCTGTCCAAGGAATATTCCGATCTCGGCCCCGTGGTCGAGACGATCGAGACGCTGCGGCGCGCGCGCGCCGAACTGGTCGAGCTCGAAGCACTGCGCTCGGGCGACGACGCGGAGATGCGGGCCCTCGCCGAGCAGGAGTTTTTCGCGCTGAAGGCGCGCCTGCCCGAGCTGGAGCGCGACCTGCAGGCGATGCTGTTGCCCAAGGACGCCGCGGACGAGAAGAACGCGATCCTCGAAGTGCGCGCGGGGACCGGCGGCGACGAGGCGGGCCTGTTCGCCGCCCAGCTCTTCCGCATGTACCAGCGCTACGCCCAGCTGCGCGGCTGGCGCTTCGAGGTGATGGAATTCGGCGAGACGGGGCTGGGCGGCTGCCGCGAGGCGATCGCCAACATCTCGGGGGCGGGCGTGTTCGCGCGGCTCAAGTTCGAATCGGGCGTGCACCGCGTGCAGCGCGTGCCCGCGACCGAGGCGAGCGGGCGCATCCACACCTCGACCGCGACGGTCGCGGTGCTGCCCGAGGCCGAGGAAGTCGATATCCAGATCGACGAGAAGGATCTGCGCATCGACATCTTCCGCTCGTCCGGGCCCGGCGGCCAGTCGGTCAACACGACCGACAGCGCCGTTCGCATCACGCACATGCCCACCGGCATCGTCGTCCAGCAGCAGGACGAGAAGTCGCAGCACAAGAACAAGGCCAAGGCGATGAAGATCCTGCGCGCGCGCCTCTACGAGGCCGAACGCGCGCGCACCGATGCCGCGCGCGCGGCCGAGCGCAAGGGGCAGGTGGGAACCGGCGACCGTTCCGAACGCATCCGCACCTACAATTTCCCGCAAGGGCGCGTCAGCGACCACCGGATCAACCTGACGGTCTACGAGATCGACAAGGTCATCGAGGGCGAGCTCGACAAGTTCATCGACGCGCTGATCGCCGAGGACCGCGCCGCAAAACTGTCGGAGCTTTCGTGAGGATCGACGAACTCGTCCGGGAGTCGGCACGCACGCTGGCCGAAGCGGGGATCGAGAATCCCCGGCTGGAAGCGCGCGTCATCGTCGGTGCGGCGTCCGGTGCTTCGATGGAGGCGATGGTCGCCCATCCCGAACGCGTGATCGACGCGACGTCCGTCGCCTTCGTGCAGGCGCTGGTCGAGCGGCGCGTAGCGGGCGCCCCGATGGCGTATCTGCTGGGCCGCAAGGAATTCTGGAGCCTCGATTTCACGGTGACGGCGGCGACGCTCGTGCCCCGCGCCGACAGCGAGACGTTGGTCGCCGGCGCACTCGTCTTCGCCGCCGACCGCGAGCGGGCATGGCGTGCACTCGATCTGGGAACGGGGACCGGCTGTCTCCTGTTGTCGTTCCTGTCCGAGCGGCTGCGCGCCTTCGGCGTGGCGGTCGACCGCAGCGAGGAAGCGCTCGCCGTCGCTGCTGCGAATGCCGACTCGCTCGGCCTTGCCGCGCGCACCGGCTTCGTGTGTGCGGACTGGGCGGGTGCCCTTGCCGGCGAATTCGATGTCGTGCTCGCCAATCCGCCCTATATTCCGCGCGACGAGATTCCGGGCCTTGCGATCGAGGTGCGCGATTTCGAGCCCGAGGCCGCCCTCGACGGCGGGCCGGACGGGCTCGACTGCTACCGGCGGATCCTTGCCGATCTGCCGCGCCTGCTGGCCCCCGACGGCATGGCGTTCTTCGAGGTCGGCTACGGCCAGGCCGCCGACGTCGAGGCGCTGGTGCGTGCGGCCGGTCTCGTTCCGGCCGGCACGATGCGCGACTATGCGGGCATCGAGCGCTGCGTGCGGGCGACAAAATAGCGCTTGGTTTGAAGGCGATGCGGGACTAGTGTCGGCCTGTTCCGGTCGCCATGTCGGCCGGCAGCAAGTGTCGAACCCTGGTTGTCCGGGGCGACACGCGGTCGGGTCCAGGCCTTCAGTGCCGGTCCCCGTCGTCCGCCCCCGGGGCGCGTCACCCAACCAGATTCGATTGCCGGCCGCAGGCTGGCGCAACTTCACGAGGCGAATGCACATGAAACGTCAACGCAATCGAGGCGGCCACGGCGGCGGCGGTCACAGCAACAACTATCGCGGCGGCGGCGGTGGTGGTGGTGGCGGCGGCGGCGGGGGTGGCGGCGGCGGCGGTGGTCGCTCGAACGTGCCGTTCCGCGCGCAGACGTTCGATTCGAACGGGCCGGAAGTGCGCATCCGCGGCAACGCCTATCAGGTGCTCGAGAAGTATCTCGCCCTCGCGCGCGATGCCTCGGCGAGCGGCGACCGCGTCGCGGCCGAGAATTTCTACCAGCATGCCGAGCACTATTTCCGGCTGATCAACGCCAACCAGGAGCCCTATCCCCAGCAGCAGCGCCCGCAGGGCGGCCCGCCGCCGCAGCAGCAGGGCGGCTACGCGCAAGGCCAGGGCGATCCCAACGCGCCCGCGCCGACCGGCGGCATGGAACCGCCGGGTACCGGCCCGCAGCCGGCGGCACCGGTCGTCGTGCACACCAACCCCGCACACGCGAGCAACGTCGCGGCGGCTCCGCAGGGCGACATGCAGGCCGCCGGCCCGCTGCCGTCGTTTCTGGGCACGCCGCCCGAAGAGAACCGCTAGCGCTTACGCGCGCGCACCGGCCGACCCTTCGCACCGGTGCGCGCGCGCAAGCCTGCCTTAACCGGGTCGTCCGCGCCGCAAGCGGCCATTTCCGATTTGAGCCAGTCCGCGAAGGCCGTCATCGCCTTCGAATAGCGCCGGTGACGCGCAGTCACCAGCCAATAGCCGACGCGCGGCGATTCGACCGCGTCGGGAAATACCTTCACCAGCCGCCCGCTGCGCAGGTGTGCATCGACCAGCAGTTGCC
The DNA here is from genome assembly GCA_964416335.1 of uncultured Azospirillum sp. Taxonomy (GTDB): domain Bacteria; phylum Pseudomonadota; class Alphaproteobacteria; order CACIAM-22H2; family CACIAM-22H2; genus Tagaea. The sequence continues at coordinate 6,123 of CAYQDN010000013.1, read as the reverse complement.
GGCCGATGGCGAGCCCCTGTCCGTCCTGTGCCGCCTGCAGCACGATGTTGTAGTCCGTCAGCTGCCGGAAATCGCCGTCGCCGAGGTCGATGTCCTTCGCCGCCGACCAGGCCGTCCAGTCGGCCAGCCGCAGGCCGGTCAGCAGCGGAAAGCGACGGACGTCCTCCGGCTCGACGATCCTGCGCTTCGCGGCGAGCAGGGCCGGGCTTGCGACGACGAAGAGCCGCTCCGTCGCCAGCAGCCGCTTGGCGACGTCGGGATAGGCGCCGTCGCCGTAGCGAATGGCGAGATCGGCGGCCGATGCCGCCACGTCGGCAAGGTCGAGCGTGGGATCGAGTGCGATATCGACCAGAGGCTCCTTCGCGATGAAGTCGGGCAGCCGGCGCACGAGGAAGTTCGCGGCGAAGGACGGCAGCAGGCTGACCTTCAGCCGCTCGCGGGTCTGCATCCGGCGAATGCCCGCGGTCGCCGCGGCGAGGGCCGCGAAGCCCTTCTGGACCTGGGCCAGGAACCGGCCGGCGGCCGGCGCCAGTTCGACCGAACGCGCCTTGCGCACGAACAGCCGGGTGCCGAGGAAGCGTTCGACATTCGCCACGTGATGGCTCACGGCGCTCTGCGAGATCGACAGTTCCTCGGCCGCGCGCCGGAAGCTCAGCAGCCGGCCCGCGGCCTCGAAGGCGCGCAGCGCATGGAGCGGGGGCATGTCGGCGGACGGGCGCATGGTCCCCCGCATGGTAGCGGCTGGCGAGACATGAGCCAATTGGATCGGTCGATCCGCGCGATTTGAATTGGTCGGCATCGATGCCGGACGCCACCATTGTATCCTTTCCCCACATGCAACCGGGCAGGTCCCCGGCACCGGCGGAGTTGATCCATGCTGACCGACCGCGAGATCGAAAACCTGCGCCGCGACACGCCCGGCACGCAGACCGTCGTCCATTTCAACCATTCGGGGGCCTCGCTGATGCCCCGGCAGGTCACGGACGCGATCGGGGCCCAGCTTGCGCAGGAATCGCGGCTCGGGCCGCACGAGGCGGCCGTCCCCGTCGCCGCCCGGCTCGAGAAGATGCGCGCCGATGCGGCCCATCTGCTGGGGGCCGATGCGTCGGAGGTCGCCATCACCGGCAGCGGCTCGTCCGGCTGGGGGCTGACATTCGCGGCCCTGCCGCCGTTCGCCGCCGGCGACCGGATCCTCGTCGGGCGCCAGGAATGGGGCGGGAATCTCGCCACGCTGCACGCCGCCGCGGTGCGGACCGGGGCGCTGATCGAGACGATCCCGTGCAACGCGGACGGCAGCGCGGATGCGGCCGCCCTCGACCGGATGATCGATCCGCGCGTCCGGCTGATCTGCCTCACCTGGCTGCCGGCCAACGGCGGCCTCATCAACGACGCGGCGGCGATCGGCCGGGTGGCGAACCGGCATGGCATTCCCTATTTCATCGATGCCGGACAGGCGCTGGGGCAGATCCCGGTCGATGTCCGCGCCATCGGCTGCGACATGCTGAAAGGGGCCGCGCGCAAGTTCCTGCGCGGGCCGCGCGGTACGGCCCTTCTCTATGTCCGCAAGTCGATGCTGGCCCGGATGCAGCCGGCCTATTTCGACGTGCAGTCGGCCCCGTGGCTCGAAGGCGGGCCGCGGATGCGCGGCGATACCCGCCGGTTCGAATCGGCCGAATCGTCGGTGGCATTGTGGCTCGGGCTTGGCGAGGCTCTCGCCCTGGCGCGCGCCATCGGCGTCGAGGCGATCCGCGCGCGCATCGAGCCGATGGCGATCGAACTGCGCCGGCGCCTGGGTGCGATCCCCGGCGTCGGGCTCCACGATCTGGGGGACGGGCCGCGCTCGGGTCTCGTGTCGTTCGATATCCGCGGGATGGGCGTGCAGGCGGTGCGCGAGCGGCTGACGGCCGAATTCGCGATCAATGTCGGCGCCAACGGTGTGGCCTATACGCCGCTCGACATGACCGCGCGCGGGCTCGACGGCATCGTGCGCGCGTCGGTCAGCTATCTGAACACGGAAAAGGAAATGGACGCGCTGACGGCGGCGGTCGCGAAGCTCGCCGCCTAGGCCGGCGCCATCGTGTCGCCGACGGCGATGGCGCCGTCGCAAAGCACCTCGGCATAGACGCCGCAGTCGATGTGCCGGAAGCCTTCCTGCAGCATGCGCGGGATGTTCATGTCGCGCGTCGCGGTCTTCGGATTGACCGTCGTGGCCGCACAGCGGTCGATGCGCTTCAATACCTTGAGGCGCGTAGTCCCCACCGCGATCTCGCGGTCGATCCACTCGAATTCCTCCCACGGGCGGCCGCCGGTGAAATAGATGTTGGCGCGGAAGCGCAGCGGATCGACCGGGGCGCGCGCCACGCGCTCGATGTCGGCGATGCTCGCCATGCCGATGATCGAGACCACCTTGCGCGCCGTGTCGGAGAACATGTGGCCAGGGGCCTCGACAAGCTTCGGGCTGCCGCGCATCTCGTTGGCCATGTAGGCCGCGAAGAACTGCTCGACCAGCATGCGGCCGGTTGACGCACCGATATCGGCGCGCAGGACCGGCTTGCCGTCGCGCTCGATCGCCAGCATGCCCGTGGCGCTGTCGTAGAGGGTGCGCAGACGGGCCAGCCGCTCGTTCTTGGCCAGCATCAGGAAATTGTGCTTGGGCATCCAGGCGGGCGCCGAAACGTCGAATCCGCTCGACCCGTGGGCCAGCGCAAAGCGGCGGTCGTCGGGCAGGCCTTCGCCGGCCGTGACGGCCGAACGCTGCAGCGATTCGGCGGTCAGCCCCTTGACCGGATAGCGGCAGATCTGTGCGATTTCGAGGGTCATGACGGACAACGTACCGGGCCACGCCGGATCGTCAATGGGGGGCTTGCGGGGCCCGGAAACCATATCCATATCGCTCGTAGGGATGCCGCACGAAGCGGGTCCCGGCTCGCCTGTCTGCCTGACTTCCGGGGGACACCAAGAAGGACGCCGACACCATGGATCTCAACAAGTACACCGAGCGCGCCAAGGGCTTCCTGCTCAACGCCCAGACCCTGGCCCAGCGCAGCGGCCACCAGCGCATCACGCCCGAACATCTGCTGAAGACGCTGCTCGACGACCCCGAAGGTCTCGCGGCGGGCCTCATCCGCTCGGCCGGCGGCGATCCCGCGCGCGCGACCAAGGAAGTGGATGCGGCCCTCGCCAAACAGCCGAAGATCGAAGGCAGCGGTGCGGGCCAGGTCTACATGGCGCCGGAAACCGGCAAGGTCTTCGAATCCGCCGAGGAGATCGCCAAGAAGTCCGGCGACAGCTTCGTCACGGTCGAGCGCCTGCTGCTGGCGATCGCCGTCCAGAAGGGCAATGCCGCGTCGGACGCCCTTGCCAAGGCCGGTGCGAAGCTCGACGCGATCAACCGCGCCATCGAGGAGATCCGCAAGGGCCGCAAGGCCGATTCCGCCTCGGCCGAGGACCAGTACGAAGCGCTCAAGAAGTATTCGCGCGACCTGACGCAGGCCGCGCGCGACGGCAAGCTCGACCCCGTGATCGGCCGCGACGAGGAGATCCGCCGCACGATCCAGGTGCTCGCGCGCCGCACGAAGAACAACCCCGTGCTGATCGGCGAGCCCGGTGTCGGCAAGACCGCCATCGTCGAAGGCCTTGCCCAGCGCATCGTCAACGGCGACGTGCCGGAATCGCTGAAGGACAAGCGTCTGCTGTCGCTCGACCTCGGCGCCATGATCGCGGGTGCGAAGTATCGCGGCGAGTTCGAGGAGCGCCTGAAAGGCGTCCTGCAGGAGATCAATTCGGCGGCCGGCGAAGTCGTGCTGTTCATCGACGAGCTGCACACGCTCGTCGGTGCCGGCAAGGCCGACGGCGCGATGGATGCCTCGAACATGCTGAAGCCCGCCCTTGCGCGCGGCGACCTGCACTGCGTGGGGGCCACCACGCTCGACGAATACCGCAAGCATATCGAGAAGGACGCGGCCCTCGCGCGCCGCTTCCAGCCGGTCATGGTCACCGAACCGTCGGTCGAGGACGCGATCTCCATCCTGCGCGGCCTCAAGGAGAAATACGAACTCCATCACGGCGTGCGCATCACCGACGCCGCGATCGTGGCCGCCGCGACCCTTTCGAATCGCTATATTTCCGAGCGTTTCCTGCCCGACAAGGCGATCGACCTCGTCGACGAGGCGGCCAGCCGCATGCGCATGGCGGTCGATTCCAAGCCCGAGGCGATCGACGAACTCGACCGGCGCATCATGCAGTTGAAGATCGAGCGCGAGGCGCTCAAGCGCGAGACCGATGCCGCGTCGAAGGACCGGCTCGAGCGGCTCGACGAGGAACTGCGCGAACTCGAGGCCAAGTCGGGCGTGCTCACGCAGCAGTGGCGTTCGGAAAAGGAAAGCCTTCAGGGCGGCCAGCGCATCAAGGAACAGCTCGACCAGGCGCGCGTCGATTTCGAGGCGGCCCAGCGCAAGGGCGACCTCGCCAAGGCTTCCGAACTCAAATACGCGACGATCCCGGCACTCGAGAAGCAGCTTGCCGCCGGCGGTGCCGCGGGCGGTACGAACCGGCTGCTCAACGAGGAAGTGACCGAGGCCGACATCGCCGCCGTCGTGTCGCGCTGGACGGGCGTGCCGGTCGACAAGATGCTGTCGGGCGAGCGCGAGAAGCTGCTGGCGATGGAAACCGCGTTGCAGGCGCGGGTTGTGGGCCAGGACGAGGCCGTCGCGGCCGTATCCGAAGCCGTGCGCCGCGCGCGCGCGGGCCTGCAGGATCCCAACCGGCCCATCGGTTCGTTCCTGTTCCTCGGCCCCACGGGCGTGGGCAAGACCGAGCTGACGAAGGCGCTGGCCGCATTCCTGTTCAATGACGATCAGGCTTTGCTGCGCATCGACATGTCCGAGTACATGGAGAAGCACGCGGTCTCGCGCCTGATCGGCGCCCCGCCGGGCTATGTCGGCTACGACGAGGGCGGTGCCCTCACCGAGGCCGTGCGCCGGCGCCCCTATCAGGTCATCCTGTTCGACGAGGTCGAGAAGGCGCATCCGGACGTGTTCAATGTCCTGTTGCAGGTGCTCGACGACGGGCGGCTGACCGACGGGCAGGGCCGCACGGTCGATTTCAAGAACACGCTGATCGTGCTCACGAGCAATCTGGGCAGCGACCTCATCGCCGCGCAGAAGGACGGCGAGGACGTGGAGAACGTGCGTGCCGGCGTCATGGAAGTCGTGCGCGCGGCGTTCCGGCCGGAGTTCCTCAACCGTCTCGACGACATCCTGCTGTTCCGCCGTTTGAGCCGCGCGAACATGAAGGGTGTGGTCGCGATCCAGCTCAAGCATCTCGAGAAGCTGCTCGCCGATCGCAAGATCACGATCGAACTCGACGAGGCCGCGCGCGTTTGGCTCGCCGATGCGGGCTACGACCCGCTCTATGGCGCTCGTCCGCTCAAGCGGATCATCCAGCGCGAGCTGCAGAACCGCCTGGCGACGCAGATCTTGTCGGGAAGCGTGAAGGACGGGGATTCCGTGCGGGTTTCGGTCGAGAAAAACGAACTCGCAATTGCGGTATCGGACGCGTCGGCGACGGTCGACCACAAGCAGAAGCGTAGGGGTGCGGCCTGACCCCCTAGCGACCCATGCAAATAACGCATGCGGTACATGCGAGCGCCTCTTTTTGTGTTCTGCTGCCCCGATCCCGAAAAGTAAATCGTTTAGTAACAGTGGCTTAATGAAAGTATCCACCGCCCAAAACGCCCGTGTTTGATTGCTTGACTTGGGGGGGCTGAACCCCTAGAAACCCGGTCCCACGCCACGAGGACACGGCGGGCGCCGAAAGGCACTCCCGGGGACGAAATGGCCGCGCTCTTTGAAAAGTGAATACGGAATGGAAGGGATGCGCAGGCGGCGGCTTGGGCTTTAAGTCCAACTCGCTCGCTTTGGCGCATCTTTCTAAACGACAGATACGATGTCGTGACTTCGGTCACTTCAACGTGTCAGTCGCGCGTTCAAAGACTAAACGAGCTTGTATAGGACCGTTGATTTGGTTTGCGGTCGAGCGACCTTCGGGTTGCCGCGACGGAACCGAGTTAACCTGAGAGTTTGATCCTGGCTCAGAACGAACGCTGGCGGCATGCCTAACACA
>CAYQDN010000012.1:31786-91253 GCA_964416335.1 uncultured Azospirillum sp. | reverse complement strand
ATTTTCATGACCCTGTCTTTCCGATCCCGGTCGAAAACGGTCGCGATGCGGCGATGGCTACCACGACAAATGGACAATTCCAACAAAGCGATAGGAAGACGGCTCGCGCCGAAGCCTGTCGATTTCGGCGGCGAACGTATCGACATTTTTCTCGATACCGGACGCAAACGGATTCGCCCCGAGTCGCGCCAGGGCCGCCTGGGCCCGGTCGGCGTCGCGCAGAAGCAGCGAATGGTACAGCTCGAGAATCCGCGCTTCCGGAACCATCGCGGCAAAATCATCCAGAAACCGGAGAATTTCTTCGATCTCCGCACGCGCGACATCGTGCTGCCGGGAATTCAGCAGGTGCTGGAGTCGCGCCAGCCGCAGATTGACGCCATACGGCATCCGCTGGAGGGACCTCGAATACCACCGGCCGTTCGAGTCGGCGCCGTCGGCCAGCGGATCCCGGAGAAACGGAAATGCCGGCGGGCTTCCGGCCTCGGTCGCCCGATCGACCCGGCCCTGCCAGGACGTGAAAGTTAGGTAGAGGGTCGAAACGACGAAGCTGTCCCACGGTGCCCGATCCGCGGCGCGCCGATGAAACCGGAAGGCCAGGTCCGGGCCGACATCGCGCGTCTGCAGCGCCCACCGGAAATCCATCTGCGCGATCGCACCCTGCACGCCAAAAAATCCCGCGACGGCGATCACGACGAGCGCGGTTGCCGCCGCAAGCCGCCGCAGATGCAGCCGGCCCGGCGCGGCACGCCCGGCATCCGGACCGCCGATGGCGGCAAGCGAGATCGCGGCCAGCAGAAGCGTCGCCGGCATCTGGAACGGAAAGCCGACCAGTGCCGCAACGACGCCGTTCGCCAGCGAGATCGCAGCACACCACGCCCAGATCCTGTTGCCCGCGAACCGGCTCCGCGCGCGCACGATCGACCACGCGGCCGCAATCAGGATCGCCAGACCCACAAGACCGAACTGCACGAGGAACTGCAGGAATTCGTTGTGCGCCGCCCCGACGAGATAGTTCCGCCGGATCAGATAGCTTGCAGGAAGAATTTCGAGATGCCGCTCCTGGTAGAGCGGATACAGGGCGTTGAACGCGCCCGTACCGGCACCGAACAACGGATGGTCGAGCCACATCGCAACCGCGTTGAAGCCGATTTCACCGCGATAGTTGAGCGACCGGACGAATTCGTCGATGCCGCGCAGATAGGAAATCGCGCCGATCGCGACGACGACCGGCACGATTCCGAGCAGCAGCATCGGCCGGCGCTGCACCGCGAGGATGCCGAGAGAAGCGCCCGGAACGACGACGAGAACCAGAATGACGATCTTGCTGTCGCTGCCGACGATCAGGTGGATCGCGGCGGCGACGAGCGCCAGCAGGAAAGTGCCCCGCAAAGCCGCGTGCCCCGCGCGAAGCATGCCCGCGACCATCCAGGGCAAAGCCATCAGCAGGAATTCGGCCTGGAAATTCGGATTTCCGAAGCCGCCGACATAACCCGAAAGGTCGGGTGCGACGAAAGGCGCCGCGATCCCGAATACCGCCGCCGCCGCGATCGCACCGGCCAAAAGGAGCCAGCCGAATTCGTGGGCATGCGCGCGAAGTGCGACGACGAGCAGCCAGCATCCGACGAATTTCACGATGAAGGTCAGGCCGGCAACCGGATCCGGTGCCCAGAGCAGCGAAACCGACGCGAAGACCGCAAGACAGGCGGCCGGCAGATCGAGTTCCGCCCGGCGCAACCGCACCGGCGATACGAGCAGGAAGACCCACGCCGCAAACCCGACCAAAGCCAGCAACGGCCATTGCGTGGACGACACCTCGAAGGCAAACGGCGACCCGCCGGCAAGGCAGGCGAACACAAGAACCGCAAGAACGACCGCACTCCAATCCCGGCCCCGGCGATCGTCGGTCTTTGCCTGCATCGGCATCTAACGCAACGCCGCAAGGGCGTCGGCAAGGCCGGCCAGCGGCACGCGTGCCGCCAGATCGCGTCCCTCGCCCATCCTGCGGAATTCGACATCGACGGACTGACGCGTACGCAAACCCAGCCAAAGCAACGGCGAAGGCTGGAACGCCGCGACGCAGCCGGCGGCCGAACAGCTTTCGAAGGCGACGTCGAACCGCTCGAAATCCGGAACGTCGACCGTCATGCCGCGGCGCAGCCCGGTGCCCAGCGGCAAGGTGACGCGCATCTCGAGTCGGCGACCGGCCGCAGCCGCTTCGATCCGCCGGATTTCGAGAGGCAGGTTGCCCCAGTTCGCCAGCGTCACATTCGCGGCGAGCACGCAGCCGGGCGAATAAACTGCTGTCGGGCAGACCAGCGTCCACAACCCGAACCTTGAGCCGGGTGCCGGCGGCGGGCGCCGGCTCTCGGTATCCGCGATCTCGCCGGCACGGGCGTAGAGCAGCGACCGCTGCCACAGGAGATTTGCCGTTGCCGCAGCAATTGCGGCGACGGCGACGGCAATCCCCAGGACCGCACCACGCGCCTGCAAGCCCCGGCCTTCCGCGAAAAACCGACTCATCGCTATCCACATACTCGTGACTTCTGACGACGCATGCCGACAACCTTACATCTTCTTCGGCATTTCGACATCGCCCCTCAGAAGATCGTGAAGCCGAGCGAGAGGATGAGCCGCGGCGGCGGTGCGCCGGGCTGCATCGCTTTCGCCAGCTTCTCGATCACGTCGAGAAGCTCGATCTGATCGCCGCGCGCCAGAGCCGGATCCAACCGTCTTGAATTGAAGCGCGCGCGAAGGCGGCGGCCCTGCGCGACCGAAGCCAGTGCCGCCGCCGCATCGCCGCGGCGCAGTGCGACGGCACCGGCAAGGATCCAGGTTTCCGGAACGAGGGTCGCGCGCCCGGTCAGGTCGGCGACGATGGCGACGACTTCCTGCGCGTAGGCCGGCGGCAGGTTCTCGATGTTCTGCAGGAATTCGGCGCGCGCCATGGCGGCCTGCATTTCCGCGATGCCGCTTCCGACCGAGACGGAATAGAGACGGTCCGCCACGGCCAGATCCGCGGGCGCCGACGGTGCCGCTTCGGCCAAACGCGCGAAAGATACGAACCGATTTGCGCGGATCGAGTAGTCCCACGGTGCGATCGCCAGCGCGCGCGCGTGCTGTTCCTCGGCGAACCGCGGATCCGGGCCAAGGGCGCGGAATGCCTCTCCGAGCCGCATCTGCCCGATCGTCTGGAGCGTCGCGACGACGAGGAACGGCAGCGTCAGCGCCGCGGCCGCGATCGGCAGCGCCCGCAGCCCGGCCGTTCCGGCGGCAGGGTCGGGCGCGCGCGCCAGCACGCGTCCGAGGGCAACGGCAAACAGCAAAAGCGTCAGCGGAAGCTGGAACGGAAACCCGACGAGCCCGATGGCGAGCAGGCCGCCAACCGTCGCCAGTGCGGCGCGCTTTTCGGCCGAGGCCGCTGTCGAGAGCGCAGCCGGAACCTTGTGCCGCCAGAGCACGAGGAGCGGAACCGCAAGCCCGAGCAGTCCGAACGTGGCAAGGAACTGGATCGGCTCGCAATGTGCGGCACCGGCGCGCAGGCTCTTGATCGTCAGCAGTCCGGCCGAATCGCCGAGCAGTGCGAAATGGCGCTCTTGGTAGGCGGGATAGAGCGGCTCGAATCCACCCATGCCGACGCCCGAAAGCGGATGGTCGCGCCAGAGATGGAGCGTGTTGACCGCCAGTTCGACGCGCGCCGCCAGCGAAGCGGCGAACGCGTCGGCACCCCGCCAGAGAACGGCGGCAATCGCAACAACCACGACGCAGAGTGCTGCGACCGCGCGCCATGCCGGCCGGACTTTACCGATGCGCCCCCAGCCCTGGACGATCGCCAGGCATCCGACCGCGCCGAGCGCAAGGACACCCGCCTTCGTCGGCAGCAGGAACGCGAGCGTGACGACAGCCGCGAGCGGAAAAGGAAGCCAGGCCAGGCGGCGGACAACCGGCCCCGGCCGGAAAAAGCCGAGTGCCGCGAACGGCAGCAGTGCCACGAGACTCTCCGCCAGGAAGTTCTCGTTGCCCATGCCGCCACCCCGTGCGAGCCCGCCGAAATGGAGAAGCAGTGTCGCGGCAAGCCCGGTTTGGCAGGCAAGCGGAAGCCAGGGATCAAGCGCGCGCGCGTCGATGCGTCGTGCACCGGCGAAGATCCCGACCGCACCGAACAGCGCAAGCGTGCTGACCGCACCCTGCGCGGGATCGGGCGACCAGGCGAGCGAGGCCAGCGCGTAGCCGACGAGCGCAAGCGATGCACGATCGAGCCGGTCGAAATGCCGGAAGCCGGCGGCTGCAACGGACCATCCCAGACCGGCCGCCAGCGCAATCGCAATCCAGCGCGGCGCGTTCGGGTCGTAGGATCCGGACGCGTGAAGCAGGCTGGCAGCCAAGATGCCGGCGGCCATCAGGGGCCCGGCATGGCGGTTCAGGGGCATGCGGGCGTTTCGGCGAGGAGACCGCGCCAGAGCTCGGTCCATCGCGCCGTGTGCGTGGCACCGGGTACGATGCGTTGACGGACGCAGGCGCCCGCACCGCTTGCACGGACATAGCGGCGCGCGACCTCCGGCGGGACGACGCCGTCGGACTCGCCGGAAAAATGCGTCTGCGGAATGCGCGCCGTCCGGGCGGCCGAATCGATCGCGTTGAGCGACCCCGGCAGCTGGCTGACGCCGTGATGCGCGTGCAGCCAGACATGGTCGAGATTGCCGCCGATGGTGCGGATCGAGGCGACATCCGTGCGCCGGGCCGCGACCAGGACGGCGATCGCACCGCCGCCCGAATAGCCGACCAGCTCGACCCGGTCGGCACCCGCGCGCCGCTTGATCTCGGAAACCGCGGCATCGACGGATGCGACGATCTCCTCGCCGAATTTGCGCGTGCCGGCCCAATAGATCGGCGCGCAGCGCGGATCGGTGCGGCGCGTGTACTGGCAGGGCCGGGCAAGATAGGCGACGTTCGGCGCGTCGTCCGACGTCGCCAGCCGCAGGACGAGCGGATCGATCGGCGTGGGATCGTCGGAAATCTGGGTCGGCGTGATCCACGCGAAACCGTCGCCTTCGAGATAGACGCGCACGAAGGTTCCCGGCCGGCCAAGCTTCAGGAAAGCCGCCTGCTGGAACCCGCCGGCGACGATCGTCGAAGGCGTAAAGCCGTTCGGGTTGGCGACACCAAGTGCGGTGACGCGGCGCTCCTCGATCGAGGGGATCGAACACGCGGCCAAAGCCAAGACGACGGCCATCTGGGCGAGGCGGCGGTACGGGCGGAACCGATCCCTCATTGTCTTGGACCACGTCTCCATGGCATCCGTCCGCGTGCCCGCCGGCAAAGGCCTGCATGTGTTCGATCTGCGCGACATCAGCATAACATATGCCGCATGATGCTTTGCTGGCCAGCCGGCACGTCGGGCAGCCACACTTTGCGCGGGCAGGCAATCGGGGCCAGGGCGACGAAGGCCGCACCATGCTCCGATCAATAGCCGCCGCACAGGGCACGTGTTACGAACTAAAATTCCGCTCCGGCGGGGCCATGGTATCCGGCGCGGGCCGACGCAAGAATTCGGGGATTGACGAAAGACATCATCCGCAATGCAGCCCGCGCCCGACCTTGAAATCAGCGTGATCGTCGTCAATTTCAATGCCGGCGGCCATCTGGTCCGTTGCTTGCGCGCCCTCGCGGCGCAGACGTTCGCCGATTTCGAAGTTCTAGTCATCGACAACGATTCGCGTGATTCCTCGTTCGTTCGCGCGCGCGAACTCGTGGGCGATCCGCGTTTCGTCTTCCGGGCGAACGAAAGAAATCTCGGCTTTGCCGCCGCAACCAATCGCGCGGCGGAAATGGCGCGCGGCCGCTGGCTTGCAGTTCTCAACCCCGACGCGTTTCCCGAACCAGGCTGGCTTGGCGAACTCGTCGGGGCAGCCCGCCGCAATCCAGGCGTCCGGATGTTCGGTTCGACTCAGATCGACGATGCCGATCCCTCGCGGCTCGACGGTGCCGGCGACGGCTATTCGATCTTCGGCATCCCGTGGCGCGGCGGCCACGGACGGCCGGTCGGCGAACTGCCGGCGCACGACTACTCCGTCTTCAGCGCGTGCGCGGCGGCAGCCTTCTACGACGCCGCCTTGTTCCGCGCGCTGGACGGATTCGATGAGACGTTTTTCTGCTATTGCGAAGACGTCGACTTCGGATTCCGCGCGCGGCTGGCTGGCGAACGCTGCATGCAGGCGCCTGCCGCGACCGTCCGGCATGTTGGCGGCGCCAGCAGCACCGACGGCCGCTTCGCGCGCGAATATGGCGTGCGCAACATGATCCTGACCCATCTGAAGAACATGCCCGGTGCCCTGCTCTGGGCAAGCCTGCCGCTGCTTGTTCTGGCCACGGCCGCCGCGATACTGGCGCGTCCGCGCCTGGCGTTCGCCGGCATGCGGGGCGCGGTGCGCGCGTTGGCGCGTCTAGGCCCGGTACTGCGGGCAAGACGTTCGACCCGGCGCGTCATACCGCTTGCGACGCTGGTCGCCGATATCGCCTTCGATCCCCGCGCCGTCGCGACAAAGGCGATCCGGCAGGGTCCGGTTGACGAACCGGCACGGGTCGCCTAAGGCCATGCGCGATGCCTGAATTCAACCTGCTTGCCAGCGTTCCCAAGGTTGCCCGCGACATTGCCGCACGGCGGGTCAACAAGGCGCACAACCGCGCGCTCGCGCTTCGATTCGACAAGGATTATTTCGACGGAGCCCGCGAGACCGGCTATGGCGGCTACCGTTACGACGGTCGCTGGACCGCGGTCGCCGAAAGACTTGCTGCCCGCTATGCGCTGAAGGCCGGCGACCGCGTCCTGGATGTCGGGTGCGCCAAGGGCTTCCTGATGCACGATCTTGCGGCGGTCGTGCCGGGACTGGAAGTCTGGGGACTCGATTTTTCGAGCTATGCGATCGCGCACGCGCATGGCGAAACGCGTCGCCGGATGGTGCGGGGCACGTGCGACATGCTGCCGTTTGCGGACGCATCTTTTGCGTGTGCGCTGGCAATCAATACGATCCACAATCTTGACCGGGAAGGCTGTCTGCGGGCAGCGCGCGAACTTCAGCGTGTGGCGCCCGGCCGCGCCTTCATCCAGGTCGATGCCTACCGGAACGCGGCCGAACTCGACGTTTTCATCGACTGGATGCTCACCGCGAAGACCTATCTTATGCCGGACGAATGGCTGGAACTTTTTTCGAGTGCGGGCTATACGGGCGACTATTACTGGACGATTCTCGAAGCAGGCGGTTCGACCGTTTAAGGTCGCCTGGCGGTATATCGGAATATCTTTCCACTACAGCGGGTTACGGTGTCCCCATGTCGCATGTCCGCCAGTATTTCGCCGAAGCGGCACAGATCTGCCAGTCGATCGACCATGCCATGATCGATCGGATCGCGGACGGCCTTGCGAAGGTGCGTGCCGAGGATGGCCGCCTCTTCGTCCTTGGCGTCGGCGGCAGTGCCGGGAACTGCAGCCACGCCGTCAACGATTTCAGGAAACTCTGCGGTATCGAAGCATACGCTCCGACCGACAACGTTTCCGAGTTGACCGCACGCACCAACGACGAAGGCTGGCATACGGTTTTTTCCGAGTGGCTCAAGACCAGCAAGGCCAATGCACGCGACGCGGTCCTGATCTTGTCCGTCGGCGGGGGAAATCTCGAGCGAAACGTTTCCCCAAACCTTGTCGAAGGCCTCAAGATCGCAAAAGAACGGAATCTCGCGGTTTTCGGCATCGTCGGCCGCGACGGCGGCTATACCAAGCAGGTGGGCGACGCCGTCGTCGTCGTGCCGACCGTGGCCGGCGAGCGCGTGACACCGCATGCGGAAGCATTCCAGGCCGTCGTCTGGCATTGCCTCGTGTCGCATCCCAAACTCCAGCAGACCGCTACAAAATGGTGATTCCGGGCGGCGCGCGTTGTCGGGCCGTATTCGTCGACCGGGACGGCGTGATCAACCGGGCATATGTCAGGGACGGGAAGCCGTTTCCACCTAAGACATTTTCCGAATTCGAAATACTGCCGGGGGTTCGTGAGGCCTTCGAAAACCTGCGCCGACTCGGCTATCTGGTGATCGTCGCGACCAACCAGCCCGACGTCGCGGACGGGACGCAGTCGAGGGATGTTGTCGAGTCGATGCATCGCGAGATCGAGGCGGTACTCCGGCCCGACGCGATCAAGGTCTGCTGGGATCGAAACGCAAACTGCTACAAGCCGCTACCCGGCCTGCTGCTGGAAGCCGCCGATAGCTTCCAGATCGACCTTTCGGCAAGCTGGATGGTGGGAGACAGATGGCGCGACATCGGTTGCGGACGCGCCGCCGGCTGTCGGACGATTTTCATTGATCGTGGGTATCGCGAAAGCTTAATTGAACAGCCTGATTTCGTGTGCACGGATCTAGCGGCGGCGGCCGAGATCGTCGCGGGGCAACACCAACCGGCTTGAAAATCCGGAGCGGGGACAGGGCGATGCGGGTTGAAGATTTCAAGATCAAGATTTTTGCCGACGGCGCCGACATCCAGGGCATGCGCGCGATGGCCGGCAAGCCGTGGATCAAGGGCTTCACGACCAATCCGACCCTGATGCGCAAGGCCGGCATCACGGACTACAAGAAGTTCGCCCGCGACGTGATAGCCGCCCTCCCAGACCGGCCCATCTCGTTCGAAGTGTTCGCCGACGAGTTCGCCGAAATGGAATCGCAGGCACGCGAGATCGCCACCTGGGGCCGCAACGTCAACGTCAAGATCCCGATCACGAACACGCGCGGCGAATCGTCCGTTCCGCTCTGCGGAAAGCTGTCGAAGGCGGGCGTCGTGCTGAACGTCACGGCGATCTTCACGCATGCGCAGGTGGCCGCACTCGCGGCGGCCCTCGATCCGGGTGTCCCGTCGATCATTTCCGTGTTCGCCGGCCGCATCGCCGACACGGGCGTCGACCCGATCCCACACATGCGCAAATGCAAGAGCCTGCTTGCCACGCAGCCCAAGGCCGAGCTTCTCTGGGCCAGTCCGCGCGAGGCGCTCAATCTCGTGCATGCCGAGGACAGCGGCTGCCAGATCATCACGATGACGAACGACCTGCTCGCGAAGGTCGAGCAGTTCGGCAAGGATCTGGGGCAGTTCTCGCTCGAGACCGTCCAGATGTTCCGCAAGGACGCGCTTGCCGCGAATTACGCGATCGCGCTCGCCGCATCCGTCTAGCCGCGGCGCGCAGCGAAATACGCACTCAAACGATACCGGACAGCACATGCATCCCAAATTCAAGAACGTCCTCGTTACCGGCGGCGCCGGCTATGTCGGCACGCTGCTCGTGCCGCAGCTCCTCGCCCTGGGACACAACGTCACGGTCTACGACACGATGTACTTCGGGTGCGAGCTGGAGCCGCGCGACAGGCTCAAGCTCGTCGAGGGCGACATCCGCGACACGGCCAGACTCAAGGAGTGCTTCTGGGGCGTCGATGCGGTGATCCATCTCGCCTGCATCTCCAACGATCCGAGCTTCGAACTCGACGAGGCGCTGTCCAAGACGATCAATTTCGACTGCTTCGAGCCGATGGTCGTCGCCGCCAAGCAGCAGGGCGTTCGCCGGTTCGTCTACGCGTCGTCGAGCTCGGTCTACGGCGTCTCCGACGCGCCGGATGTGACGGAGGAGCATCCGCTCCTCCCGCTCACACTCTACAACAAGTTCAAGGGGCTCTGCGAACCGCTGCTTTTCAAGCACCAGTCGCCCGATTTCACCTGTGTGGCGATCCGGCCCGCGACACTCTGCGGATTCAGCCCGCGCATGCGTCTCGACCTTTCGGTCAACATCCTGACGAACCATGCCGTCAATGCCGGCAAGATCACGGTGTTCGGCGGCGAGCAACGCAGGCCCAACCTGCACATCCAGGACATGTGCGACCTCTACAAGCTTCTGCTCGCAGTCGACGACTCGAAGATCGCCGGCGAGACGTTCAACGCCGGCCACCAGAACCACTCGATCATGGACATCGCGAAGATGGTCCAGAAGGTCGTGCAGTCCGAATTCCCCGAGAAGGGCGAGATCGAGATCGTCACGACGCCGACCAACGACATCCGCTCGTATCACGTCAACTCCGACAAGATCGCAAGGGTCATCGGCTTCCGCCCGAAATTCGGGGTCGAGGACGCGGTCCGCGACCTGTGCAAGGCCATGAAGGCCGGCAAGTTGCCGGGCAGCCTCTCGGACGACCGTTATTCGAACGTCAAGGTGCTCAAGCGCCGAAAGGTCGGCTGATTTGGCAAGGCCGCTCGCACTCGTCACCGGCGGCGCCGGCTTCATCGGCAGCCATATGGTCGATCTTCTCGTGTCGCGCGGCTTCGCCGTGCGCGTGATCGACAGCCTGATCGGCGGACGGGCCGCCAATCTTGCCGATCATTCGCGCAATCCGGACGTTTCCCTCGACGAGCGCGACATCCGCGGTCTCGCGCCCGGCGATGCAGCATTCAAGGGCGCCAAGTACGTCTTCCATTTCGCCGGCATCGGCGACATCGTCCCGTCGATCGAAAATCCGATCGAATACATGTCGGCGAACGTGCAGGGCACCGTCCATGTGCTCGAGGCCGCGCGCGCCGCCGGGGTCGGGAAGACGGTCTATGCGGCATCGTCGTCGTGCTATGGCCTCGCCGCCACGCCGACGCGCGAGGATCATCCGATCCGCCCGGAATATCCCTATGCGCTGAGCAAGTGGATGGGCGAACAGGCGCTGTTCCACTGGAACAAGGTCTACCGGCTGCCGGCGAATTCGATCCGGATATTCAACGCCTACGGCACGCGCTCGCGCACGTCCGGCGCCTATGGCGCGGTGTTCGGCGTGTTCTTGAAACAGAAGCTCGCGGGCAAACCGTTCACGGTCGTCGGCGACGGCCTCCAGTCCCGCGACTTCATCTATGCGACCGACGTGGCCCGCGCCTTCCTCGCCGCCGCCGAGACGCCGATCGAAGGCGAGTGCTTCAATGTCGGCGCCGGCAATCCGCAGTCCGTGAACCGTCTTGTGGAACTGCTCGGCGGCGAGAAGGTCCACCTTCCCAAGCGGCCGGGCGAACCCGACGTCACCTTCGCGGACATCACCAAGATCACCCGCGATCTGGGGTGGAAGCCGGCGGTCAGTTTCGAGGAAGGCGTTTCGAAGATCGTCGATCGGATCGAATATTGGCGCGAAGCGCCTTTGTGGGATCCCGCGTCGATCGCGAAGGCGACGGAAACCTGGTTCAAGACCCTGGCACCCAAAGCGCGCTAGCGAGACCGCAATGTTCGAAGGCAAGATCAAGAGCAAAATAAAATCTGCCGCCGAAATCGCAGCCGCGATCGGCAAGCACCCGCGCCAGAAGCGCGTGATCATGTGCCATGGCACGTTCGACATCGTGCATCCGGGCCATATCCGGCACCTGATCTATGCCAAGAGCAAGGCCGACGTGCTCGTCGTCAGCCTCACGGCCGACGCGCACATCAAGAAGGCGAATTTCCGTCCGTTCGTGCCGGAAGACCTGCGCGCGATGAACCTGGCCGCCCTGGAAATGGTCGACTACGTGACCGTTGATCCCGACGCCAAGCCGCTGCGCAATCTCGGCGTCATCCAGCCCGACTATTTCGCGAAGGGCTACGAGTATGTCGAGGGCGGCCGCATCGATCCGCGCACGCAGGAGGAGATCGACGTTCTCGCGATCTACGGCGGCGAGTTCCTCTACACGCCCGGCGACATCGTCTATTCGTCGTCCGCGATCATCGAGTCCTCTCCGCCGAAAATCGCGATCGAGAAGCTGATATCGCTCCTCGACGCGGAGAACATCTCGCTCGACGATCTCGGAGCGGCACTCGGGAAATTCCGGGGCGTTTCGGTCCATGTCGTCGGCGACACGATCGTCGACGGGCACACCCAGACGACGCTGATCGGCGGCAACACCAAGACGCCGACCTTCTCCGTCCGTTTCGAACACCGGACCGACTATGTCGGAGGTGCCGGCATCGTCGCCAAGCACCTGAAGGCGGCCGGCGCCGACGTCACGTTCACGACCGTCCTGGGCGACGACGCGCTCAAGGATTTCGTCCTCAAGGATCTCGCGGATGCGGGCGTCAAGGTCAATGCGGTCATCGACCGCACGCGGCCGACGACGCACAAGAACGCGATCATCGCCGGCGGATACCGGCTGCTGAAGATCGACACGCTCGACAACCGCGCGATCACCGGCAAGGTGCTCGAAGAGGTGCGCGCGCACGTCGCCGGCCTGAAGACGCAGGCCGTCGTCTTCAGCGATTTCCGCCACGGCATGTTCAACCATTCGAGCATTCCCACGCTGACCGCGGCGATCCCGGCGGGCTGCTATCGTGTCGCCGACAGCCAGGTCGCGAGCCGATGGGGCAACATCCTCGAATTCAAGGGATTCGACCTGATCACGCCGAACGAGCGCGAGGCGCGTTTCTCGCTCGGCGACCAGGATTCGGTCGTGCGGCCGCTGGCGCTGAAGCTCTACGAGCAGGCCGGCTGCAAGACCCTCATGCTGAAGCTCGGCGAGCGCGGCATGATCACCTACCGCTCCCGGCCCGCCAATGCCGAGGACGTGCGCGCCTTCTTCGTCGTCGATTCGTTCGCCGACCATGTCGTCGACGCGGTCGGTTCGGGCGACGCGCTCCTTTCCTATGCGACGCTGGCGATGGTCGCGACCGGCAACGAAGTGATCGCTTCGGTGCTGGGCTCGCTTGCCGCAGCGATCGAATGCGAGCACGATGGGAACATTCCGGTCGGGCCGAACGACGTTCTCGCCAAGCTCGATCACGCCCGCAAACTCATCAACTACGGCTGACAGGCAGGTCCCATCGATGCGCGTCGTCGTCGTCGGGTTGGGCGTCCAGGGCCGGAAGCGCGCGAAAGTCGCGGGGAGCGATCTGGTCCGCACGGTCGATCCGGCGGTCGCCGATGCCGATTGCCGCTCGATCACCGAAGTCGCGGATACGGACTACGATGCCGCCCTGCTCTGCGTTCCGGACGAGGCGAAGCCGGCGCTGGTCGGCCAGCTCCTTGCCAAGGGCAAGCACGTGCTCGTCGAGAAGCCGCTCGGCGGCCCCGACCTTGTCCGGTTCGAAGTGCTGTCGCGCGCCAGCCGGACGGTCTGCTACACGGCGTACAACCACCGTTTCGAGCCGCACTTCGTGCGGATGCGCGACCTCATCGCGTCGGGCCGTCTCGGCCGCATCTATCGCCTGCGCCTGTTCTACGGCAACGGTACCGCGCGGCTGGTCCGCGAGTCGGCCTGGCGCGACAAGGGATCCGGCGTGCTCCACGACCTCGGCTCGCACCTTCTCGACACCGTCCGCTTCTGGTTCCCCGAGTTCTCCGGCAAGGCCGGGCTGCGCGCCGCCGATCGCTTCGAGAATCGCGCGCCCGACTTCGCTGCCTTCACGCTCGACGGCAGTCCGCGCGTCGAATGCGAGATGACGCTGCTGAGCTGGCGCAACCATTTCACCTGCGACGTCTTCGCCGAGAGCGGCACGGCGCATATCGAGTCGCTGTGCAAATGGGGGCCAAGCACCTTCACCCACCGCACGCGCCTGCTGCCGAGCGGCCGTCCGCCGGAAGAGACCGAGACTCTTGTCCAGGAAGACCCGACCTGGGTCCGGGAATACGCGCATTTCAAGGCCCTGTGTGCCGCCGGCGGACCGTCGAACACCGCAACCGACATGTGGATCGACCGCACGCTGGGCGAACTCGCCGCGCAGATATCCACACCGCCCGTGCGATGACGGCACGTCGCCCCCGGATCGGCTTTGCCGGCATGACCCATCTGGGCCTTGTTTCGGCTGCCGCTGCGGCGGGGTCGGGATTCGAGGTCGCCGCCTTCGATCCGGACAAGGCTCTGGTCGCGCGGCTTGAAGCGGGCCAACTTCCGGTCGTCGAGCCTTCGCTGCCCGAGCTCGTGGCGCAGACGCGCGCCGCCGGCCGGCTGTCGTTCGGCGGCGATTCCGGCACGCTTGCCGGCTGCGATGTCGTCTATGTCGCCCCCGACGTGCCGACGGATGCGCAAGGCGGCAGCGATCTTGCCGGGCTTGAGGCGCTGTTCTCGGCGGTCGTCGCGGCGACGCCGGCGACGACCACCGTCGTGTTCCTGAGCCAGGTTCCGCCCGGCTTCACGCGCGCGCACCAGATCGCCGGACGCACAGTCCTGTGCCAGGTCGAGACGCTGATCTTCGGGCGGGCCGTCGAGCGTGCGCTCAAGCCCGAGCGCTACATGGTCGGCTGCGCCGATCCGTCGAAGCCGCTGCCCCCGGCATTTCTTGCCTGCCTCGAAACCTACGGCTGCCCGATCCTGCCGATGCGCTTCGAAAGCGCGGAGCTCGCCAAGATCTCGATCAACATGTTTCTCGTGGCCAGCGTCTCGACGACGAACATGCTGGCCGAACTGTGCGAAAAGATCGGTGCCGATTGGAACGAGATCGCACCGTCGCTGCGGCTGGACAGGCGCATCGGGCCGCATGCCTATCTCGCACCCGGCCTGGGCATCGCCGGCGGCAATCTCGAGCGCGATCTCGCGACGGTCCGGCGGCTCGCCGACGCCAACGGCACGGATGCAGGGCTGATCGACGCCTGGCGGACATCGAGCCGGCACCGGCGCGACTGGGCGCTGGGGCAGTTGCACGCCAGCCTGCTGGCTTGCCGGCGCGATCCGCTGGTCGCCGTGCTGGGGATCGCCTACAAGGAAAACACGCACTCGATCAAGAACTCGCCGTCGCTGTCGCTGCTCGCCGCGCTTTCGCCGTTTCGCATTCGCGCGTTCGATCCGGCCGTCGCGGCCGATCGGGCCTTTCACCCGCGGATCGAAGCCGCGGCCGGCGCGATGGCATGCGTCGCCGGCGCCGATGCGCTCGTCGTCATGACGCCGTGGCCGGAATTCCGGTCGCTCGTCCCTGCGACGATCGCAGCAGCCATGTCGGGCCGGCTGGTGGTCGATCCCTATGGTGTCCTCGACGGCGCGGCGTGTGCCGTCGCCGGACTCGACCATCGCGTGCTGGGGCGGCCGGAATGCTGACGCATGCCCGCCCCGCCGCGACGAAGCCGGAGCGCGTCGTGCTTGTCGGCGCAGGCGGCTTCATCGGCCGGACGCTGCAAGCGCGCCTCGAGCGGGAGGACGTGGCCACGCTGCCGCTGGGACGGACCGACTTCGATCTGGCGGCCGACGGCGCCGATCGCACGCTGGCCGGGCTGCTTCTCGAAAGCGACGCGGTCGTCTTCCTGTCGGCGATCACGCCCGACCGGGATCGGGGCCGCGCGGCCTTCCTGGCGAACACGCGCATGGGCGCCAATTTCTGCGCGGCGATCGAGACGCGGCCGGTCGCGCACGTGGTCTACGTGTCTTCCGACGCGGTCTACCCGTTCCGTACCGCATTGATCGACGAAACCGTGCCGGCCGAACCGGCCGATCTCTACGGCGCCATGCATCGCGCGCGCGAGCTGATGGTGCTTGCCGCCGCCAGATGCCCGGTCGCGGTCCTGCGCCCCACCGCGGTGTGGGGCGACGGAGACACGCACAACGGCTATGGCCCCAACCGATTCGCGCGCCAGGCCGCGCAGGACGGATGCGTCATGCTGTTCGGCGGCGGCGAGGAGACGCGCGACCACATTGCCATCAGCGACGTCGCCGACCTGATGCGCCTGACCCTCTTCCACCGCAGCGCGGGGCTCCTCAACCTTGCGAGCGGCCGATCGGTTTCGTTCCGCGCCCTCGCCGATTCGATCGCGGCAAGGCGATCCCCGCCGGCGGCGGTCGTCGAGAGTCCGCGCGCCCAACCCGTGACGCACCGGCATTTCGACGTGTCGGCGCTGCGTCGGGCGTTTCCGGAGTTCGTGCCGGGTGACGTCCTGGCTGCCCCCCGTCATCGGCCATGAGGGAATCAGGTGAAGAACGCCTGGCACGGCTGGAGGCGCAGCTGCGCGAGATCGACTTCCGTCCGGCGGATGTCGTCGCCAACGTCGGAGAGCTTGAGGAACTGCGCGCCGAAGCGATCGGCCGGATCCGGAAGATCCGTTCAGCCCTCGCAAGATTTGTGGGCGCAAGTCCGGACAGGCTCCGGGAGGCACTCCGTCTGGCGGAACCCGGAAGCGGCACCTTGACGATCGAGGATCTGGCCGCAAGGCGTGCCGAAGCTGTCCGCAAGTTCCCGCTCCCGGTCGTGTTCCTGCACAACAGGAAGGCGGCCGGCACGACGGTCCTCAACCATTTCGTCCGGTCCCGGTTCGTCGTCGCGAGCCTCCAGCACCACACCGACCGTCTGGCGTTCAACTACGATGTCTGGCCGTTCCACCAGCCGCCGTCCGTCGACGGGCTTCAGGACCTCTTCTGGATGCTGAACGGACTTGCGTCGGGCCTGCCGGGTGCTGACCGGATCGGGCTCGTTCTCACAGGCCACATGGCGTTGTCGCACGACATCTTCCGGATACTGCCCATGCCGAGCGTCCGGCTGACCGTCCTGCGCGAACCGGTCGACTATCTTTGCTCCCTGTTCCGTTTCGTACGTCGGCACGCGGACCCGGTTGGACGGGCGATCGCCGCAGGCGAGATCGACATCGTCGCGTTCGCCCGGCGGTTCGCGGCGGAAGAGCTGCCGGGCATGGGCTTCCAGTTCCGGCATTTCGCGACACCCGGCACGCGATCGGCACCCGATGTCGGGACCAGCCTTGCCAATCTTGAGAAGCAGGTGACGCTGTTCGGCCTTGCCGATCGCATTCCGGAGTTTCTCGATTCCCTCGCCCGCCTTCTCCCAACGATCGAAGGCGCCGACGCGGTCCGGATGAACGCGACCGACGGCATCGAGGTTTCGGGCGACGACCGGCGGCAAGGCGTGGTCGCATCGGCCGATCCGCTCGATCCGGAGTCGCGCGCGGCCGTCGAGGCCATCCTTGCGCCAGATCTTGAATTTTACAGTGCAGCCAAAGCGTTGTATTGGAAGTCCAGCGAACGGCTGCGGGCGCTGTAACCGGTCCGGCGAGAAACCCCACGGGAAGTCGAACAGAAATGCTGTCGAGGTTTTTCGAACGGCTTGCGATCGCCGCAATTCTGATTGGGTGCCTTGCCGTCGCGGGGCTGTTCGTCGCGACAAACGCGATCGGTACGCGGTTCATGGTCGCGGACGAGCTCAATGCATTCAGCATTTACGTCAGTTCCGGAATCTTCCAAACCGTCACCTATTACTGGCTTGAGCTGATTGGCCGGGTTTCGGCGATCTTCTACATCGCCTTCCAAAGCATGCTCGTGGATATCCTGTCGCCCTCCCACTATTGGGGCATCGTTCTTGCCCGTGCGTTCAACAATATCCTGATCATCCTGTCCGCTGCGTATGCGCTATCCATCTTCTTTCCGGCGCAACGAATGCATGTCGTCGCGACGCTCGCGACGCTCGTATATGTCGCCGCGAGCGACATTTCCGGATTCCGGTCGGTCGGCGGTACGTGGCTGCTCGATCAGGCGATCTATTTCACGGCGCTTGCTGCGCAGTTCGTGGTCTTGGCGTTCGCCTGGCGGTTCTACGTCAGGGGGTTCAAGCGGGGCGAATCTCTCGCATTCGGCATCCTTCTTTTTTTCTTCCTGAACACGCACGAACTCAACCTAGCCGGCGGCGGCGTCATTCTTGCCGGAATGCTGCTCGTCGCGAGCATCTGGCCGAGCAAGTGGAGCTTTCCGCCGCTCGCCCCGAGACGCACCATTCCCGACTCCAGGCATTTCGAGACCTACCAGCACACGGGCGACGGCGCGTTCGACTATATATTCGAGGCCGTTTTCGAGGTCTGGCGCCGGATACGTCAGGTCTGGCAGGAATTCGATTCGCCGCGTCCGGCACGACCGGTGTCGGCCGTCGGAAAGTTCTTCGCGGTATACGCGGTCAGCGTCGGCCTGAATCTCCTGTCCCCGAGCCTCGAATTCCGCGCAAAGATATGGCCGGCGAAACTGCCGCTGTTTCCCGATGCTCTCCTCGCCGGCCTTCCTTCAGCGATTCTGCCCCTCGAGTGGATGCTGGGTCCGCTCGGTCTCCTCGTGTTCGCGTGCGCGCTTCTTTTCGGTGCCGGAAGCCAGAGATCTTTCGACGTCCGGCGGGTGTCATGGATCGCACTTGGCGCATCTGCGTTCGGCTTGCTTGCCCTGTATGTCCTGCTGACGACGACGCTTTCCGCCGTGATCGGCTATGTCGTTGCCGAGAAGAGCCAGTATCCCAAGCATCAGGTCATCTATCTGAGCTTGTTGACAATGTTCACGGTCTGCCTTGTCGGAGATGTCGCCGGCCAATGCATCCGGCTCGATCCCCGCTGGGCGAGGCGAGCACGCGCTGCCGGCTGGATCGCCGTCGTCGTCGTCACGGCGATCGTCGTCACCGGGACGTCAATCGGCGACTCGCGCGGTTTTTTCGCAGGCCCCAACGGCCTCCTGACGGCATCGAAGCCGAACATCAGCATTTTCGAACAATTTCTTCGCTACGACCGGCAACTTCGGGATGGCGGTCGGGGTGGCTCGACTTTCATCGACGAGGCTGCCGTGCTTGCCGGCGACGGCCCGAGCTTCGGTCACTATTTTCTCCCGAAGAACAACGGTATCTCCAAGAACTATCGAATTCCGGAATTCACTTACATTCCCTGCGACCTGGGCGAGCCAAAGATCACCTGCAACGGGCAGGACTATCGCCCGCGCCACGAGGCGTTCGCGTTCGCCGGGCCGGGCGAGATCGCCGCGAAGTGGCGCAACGCCGTCGGCGTCAATACGGAAGCAAAGTCGCGCACGTTGCGGATATCCGAACGCGAGGCCGAAGGCGGCGAGCACTATGTTTCCGCGACATTCGACAAGAGCTATGCGGTCGCCGCACATGTCGAGATCGTCGCCTCGACTCCGCCCGGGTCCGTCGATACGGTCGGGCTCTACGCGATTTCCGCCGACGGCTCGGCCCTTGCCGCATTCGATTTCCCGATTCCGGCGGCCTATCGGCCCTGGGCGATGGGGGCCATCGCGGTCGATCAATCCGCGACGCGGCGCGCCGACGGCAAGACGGTCCTGAAGGCGACCTTCGTGCTGAAGGGCGAAGCGAAGACCTTCGATCTGCGCATCCAGCTCATCGCCGGAACCACCCAGACGATCTATCCCGGCAGGCCGGAACGCGAAATCGAGATCGATTCCGCCCAAGTCTACATCGTCCACAACGGCAGGCCTTAGCGCCGCATCGTCTTAACCGGCGTGCCGGCGCAACGATTCGACGGCGCGCGCGGCCGTCTGCCCGTCCCACAATGGCGGAATTCCGGACTCCTTCCAGCGGCCGGCCATCGCGCGATCGCGGAGGGCGGGCAGGTCCGCAAGGCCGGCGAGGACGTTCGTCCCGAGCGTGGTCGTGACCGGCCGTTCCGTCGTCTCGCGGATCGTCACGCACGGAACGCGGAGATAGGTCGTTTCTTCCTGGATGCCGCCGGAGTCGGTCACCACGATGGTCGCACTGCTGACGAGCTTCATGAAATCGACATAGCCGAGCGGGTCGATCATCCGGACGGGGCCGTTCGACAGCCGACCGGCAAGGCCGAGATCCGCGATGCGCGCGCGCGTACGCGGATGGACGGGAAACACCACCGGCAGCGCCGCTGCCGTCGCCGCAAGCGCGTCGATCAGGGCGCCGAGGCTCTGCGCCATGTCGACGTTCGACGGGCGATGGAACGTTGCCACGGCGTAGGGCTTCGATCCGAGATCCAGCCGCGTCAATATGTTGGAACTTTCGATGCGGGTGCGGAGCATCTCGAACGAATCGATCATGATGTTGCCGACCAGCTCGATCCGGCCGGCCGGAACGCCTTCGCGCAGCAGATTGGCGTCGGCGTCGGAAGACGGGGTCCACAGCAGGCTCGCAAGGCTGTCCGTGACGACCCGGTTTATCTCCTCCGGCATCCGGCGGTCGCCGCTGCGCAGGCCGGCTTCCAGGTGCGCGATCGGGATCCCGAGCTTCACGGCCGCCAGCGCGCAGGCGAGCGTCGAGTTCACGTCGCCGGGAACGACGACCCAGTCGGGCCGCCGCGCGAGGCAGAACTTCTCGTAGGCGACCATGACCGCGGCCGTCTGTTCGGCGTGCGTCCCGCTGCCCACGCCAAGATTTGCAGCAGGCTGCGGAAGGCCGAGATCCGCGAAGAAGACGTCCGACAGGTTCGTGTCGTAGTGCTGGCCGGTATGGACGAGCACCGGCTCGCACCAGCCGGATGCCGAAAGCGCCTTGTGGAGCGGTGCGATCTTCATGAAGTTCGGTCGCGCGGCGACGACCAGATGGACGATCTTCTTCATGTCAGGCGAACTGCCCGGCGAATTCGCCGATCGACATTCCGCCGGCCCGGCCCGCCAGCGCGTCGCCATCGGCGAATGTCCGGTACCAGAGCTCGGTGGCTGCCGCCGAATAGAGGGTCGATGCGCGGGCATAGTCGAACAGATTGTCGGTCGACGACGAATCGTTCGCCGCAACTTCCCGCCGCACGAAATCCGAGGCGAACAGGCCGCGGTTGCGTGCGGTCGGCGACAGGAGAAGATCGCGGACGAATTCGCGCGCGGGGCCTGCCCGGAACCAACGCGCGAACGGCGTCGGGAAGCCGCGCTTTGGCATCCCCCATATCTGCTCGGGAAGCCGGCCGCGCATCGCGGCTTTGGGAATGGCCTTGAGCGCGCCGCCGTGCATCTTCGTCGCAAGCGGCAGGGAAAGGGAGAGGTCGACAAGTTCGTTGTCGCAAAGCGGCATCCGCGCCTCGATCGAATGTGCCATCCCGACCTTGTCCTCCTGGATAAAAAGGGTCGGCAGGTAGGTCCGCAGGTAAAGATATGTCAGCGACTGCCCGCAAGATAGCTTCCGCGCGCCGAGGCGGGCTTCGAGTGCGGCAAGCGGGTCGCCTTTGGCGATTTCGGCAAGCATTTCCGGAGCGAGCATCTGACGTCGACGCCGGCCGGGCGTCATGATGAAGAGCCCGTGGCGGATTTCCGGCGATAGCAGCGGATACAGGAGGAAATACAGGACCCGGCTTATCTCGTCCGGGCGGATCCCGGCGATCGCACGCAACGCGTCGAGCGGCGAACCGCGCAGCGCGTCCCGGAAAAGCGCCACCCGGTTGACCTGGTAGCCCGCGAACAGTTCGTCGCCTCCGTGCCCGGTCAGCACGACCTTGACGTGACGGCCGACGAGTCGCGAAACGACGTACTGGCCAAGCGCGCCCGTCCCAAGCGCCGGCTCGTCCATATGCCAGGCCACGTCGGGCATGTGGTGGACGAAATCGTCCGGTCCGACGACCACGTCGTACGCATCGGCGCCGATCCGGCCGGCGATCGCGCGCGCACCCGGACGCTCGTCGTAATACGCCGCATCGCCGAAGGCCCCCGTGAAGGTCTTGAGCGTCGCGGCATATCGCGGGGCCGCCAGCGTGGCGACCGAGCCCGAGTCGATGCCGCTGCTGAGATAGGCGCCGACCGACGTGTCGGCGATCATGTGCCTGTCCATCGCCCGGTCGAGCCGCGCGCGGTAGTCTTCCACGGCATCGCCGAACGGCACGTCGCGCTCGTCGAACGCCGGCGACCAGAAGGCGCCGTCGCGCGTCGCTTCGGGCGTCCATTCGAGCCAGCCGCCGGGCGCGAGCTTGCGCACGCCCTCGAAATAGGTCCGGTCCGACAGCACGTTCTGGAACGTCGCGTGCTCCAGCAACGCCGCGCGATCGGCCGCGACCGCGGGCATCCACGGCAGCAGCGCCTTGATCTCGGACGAGAACGCGATCTTCCCGCGACGCGCGTGGACATAGAGCGGCTTCATGCCCAGCCGGTCGCGCGCGAGGAGCAGCCGGCGCCTGCGCACGTCCCAATGCGCAAGCGCGAACATGCCGTTCAGCCGGGCAAGCCCGTCGATCCCGAACCGGTCGATCCAGTGCAGGAGGATTTCGGTATCCGATGCCGTCCGGACCGTCACGCCCGCCGCTTTCAATTCGCGGGCGAGATCGCGGAAATTGTAGATCTCGCCGTTGAAAACGATGACGTTCCCGGAATCGGGCGAAACGAAAGGCTGTGCTCCGCCGGCAAGGTCGATGATCGCGAGCCGGCAATGGCCGAGCGTCACGTCGGCATCGGCCCATACGCCCGAGCCGTCCGGGCCCCGGTGCGCGATCAGCCCCAGCGCCCGGGTCACGTCCGCGGGGCGCGATACGCCGGCAAGACCGAGGATCCCGCACACGGGGCGGCTATTCCCGCGTCGCGGGCGGCCAGGCCTGGACCGGCAACGGCGCCGCCGGAAGCAGGCCGGTTCCGTAGCTGCGGACCCACTGGTGGACGGCCATTTCGCGCACATGCGTGAACATGATGCTGAAGCCGAAGAACAGGAAGCCGAACAGCGCCACGAACATCGCCGTCAGGATGTAGAAGATCGCGATCCTTCCGGACAGGAAATTGACGAGCCCTATCCCGAACATCACGCTCGCGACCGCAAGGGCGACGGCCGACAGGAACCCGAAATAGCGCATCGGCTGCGCGATCGCGATGAAGGTCATGTGGGTCGCGATCGTGCGCCGGATGCTCGTCGAAGATTTCGCCTTCGCGCGCGGCTTGCCGGTCAGCTGGCTGCGCATCCGCCAGCTGATCGTCGCGGGAATCTCGCGCGCGACGAATCCGAGCGTCAGGAGCTTGAGCAGAACCTCGAGATGGAACTCCTTGCCGCGCTCGCGCACCTGCAGCGGCTGGATGACGTCGCGGCGATAGGCCCGTGTCATTCCGGTATGCATCGAGATTCCGGAATCGAAAAACAGCGAGATCAGCCGGTTCCCGAACCGCGTGAGGAACTGGCGCATCGCCGGCACGGCATCGAGGCCGCCGCCGGACGCGTGCGGTGAGGCGACGACGAAATGGGCATCGGGATGCGCGTCGAGATCGGCGACGAGACGCTTGACGATATCGTCGCCCCAGGAAAGGTCCATTTCCGTCGTGACGATCAGGCTGCCCCGTGCCGCGTCGATGCCGGATTTCAGCGCGTAGCCGCGGCCCTGATTTCGCCGGTAGGAAATCACGCGGACGCGTGTGTCCCCGATGGCGTCGAGCTTCTCCGACAGCACTTCGAGCGAGTTGTCGGTCGACCCGTCATTGACCAGGATGATCTCCCAGCCGCGTGCCGGAAATTGCTGCTTCATCTGGCTCAAGAGCCGTTCGGCGGCACCTGCGACGATGTCTTCTTCCCGGTAGAACGGGCAGACGACCGAAATCTCGGGGACTGTCATTTCCGCTACCACCGGCTCTCCGACCCGAAGCCCTTGCTGCAATCCTTAGTCGAGGCCCACCGGCGCGTTTTCGATCGCCCTTGCGCGAGCCCGGTCCATCGTTAGCGCTATTTCGTGGCCTCAACCAGCCAAAAATACCCCGACGGATTCGGGCCATTGCCGCCGGGCAGAAGCCGGCCGAGATTCGGTCCGTACGCCTCGAGCTTCAGGACCGCGAAATCGTCGAAAATCCGCTCCATCTCCGCACGCGAATACCATTTCATGTAAGGCACGCCGAAGCATTCGTGGAACATCGTGCCGAATGTGCTGCTGGATGTTCCCAATCGACTTATTGCCGAATAGACGACCCGGTCCGTCCGCAGAATCGCATCGAGCCCGGCCTGCACGGCCCGGAGCGCTTGGGCCACACCGACTTTCAGCGACGGGCGACGATAGAGAAGCAGATAGGCCTTGCCACCCGGCCGCAGTACGCGGCGGACTTCGGAATAGGCCTTCAGATCGTCGGCCGTATGATGGATCACGCCCATCGAGTAGACGGCATCAAAACTCGCATCCGGAAACTCGAGCGCTTCGGCATTGCCGACCCGATAGTCCGGCCGGACGATCAGGGCCGATCCGAGAGTTGCGGCGTTTCGTTGCGCGATGGCGACGCTCTTCGGTGAAAAATCTATCCCGCAATATCTGCCGTCCGCAGCCATATTCCGGCAGAGCAGCGTCGAGTCAATTCCCTGGCCGCAGCCGATTTCAAGGATCGAGCCGTGCGCCTTGGCGATCCGCTCTAGGATTGCCGGCAGCCATGGCTCCATCGCGTAGCGCTGGCGTACCTGCGCCTCGTAGAAGTCGTGCACGCCGCATGGGTTCGCGTCCCAAAATTCGCGCGTCGTCAGCAGGTTCGATTCAGGAGAAATTTCGCTCATGCCGGGATCGGGAGATCGGCGTGCAATCGGAGTCTCGGTCAAAGGGCTATTTCGTATAGACCGAAAGCGCGAGTTGCATGCCCATGCGCGCCTTGCGGACGAATTCCCCGAACGACCTGAGTTCGCCGATCGAGCGGATGATGTATTTGGGGCGGAAATAGAAGCGGCGCACGGCTTCGTCGCGGATCTCGAGCAGCGTCTTCAGGTCGGCATGCTCCTCGATCAGCTGCGGCGGCAGGAAATCGGGCGTCGGGTTGCTGGCGTACTCGCCCCAGTAGTCGGTCGAGATGTGCCCGCTCTTGCGCGCCTCGTCATACATCTCGGTGCCCGCGTACGGGATCGTGATCGAGAACTGGGCAAAATCGGCGTTGAGGGTCAGGGCAAAGTCGATCGTCGTGCGCATGTCGGCGACGGTCTCTTCGAGATTGCCGAACATGAAATAGGTCAGCACCGTCATGCCGGCCTTCTTGGCGGCATCGACGGCGTCGACAGCCTGCTGGAGCGTGATGCGCTTCTTCATCCGGTCGATGACGTGCTGGACGCCCGACTCGATGCCGAAATGGATCCGGCGGCAGCCGGCCTTGTACATCCGCTCCATCAGGTCGCCATCGACGGCCTGCGAGCTGACCCGATCGCGGATCGCCCACTCGACGCCGAGATCGGCCGCGATGAGCGCGTCGCAGATCTCGACCAGGCGCTTGCGCGACCAGGTGAAGGTGTCGTCGTAGACCTCGACTTCCTTGATGCCGAGAGCCGCGATCTGCCGGAATTCCTCGACGACGCTTTCGGCCGAGCGCGCGACGTTCTTCTGGAAATTCAATTTGCAGAAAGTGCATTTGTGCGGGCAGCCGCGGCTCGTGATCATCGTCGTCACGTAGCTCGTGTTGCCGAGCACCGAGCCGTAATTGCGGATCGGCAGCAGTTCGCGGTCCGGCAATGGCAGGCGATTGAGGTCGCCCTCGATGAAGAACAGGTCCGGCGCCTTCTTCACGCCGCCCTGCTTGAAATGCAGGCCGGGGAGCGAATTGTCGACGACTCGGTTGGCGATCATGTTCGCGAGATAGAGGAACGGGATCTCGCCGTCGCCGACGATGACGCTGTCGATGAAGTCGACCTCCAGCGTCTCCGCCGGATAGATGCCCAGGTGCGGGCCGCCATAGGTGAGGTGCGCGTTGGGGAGCGCCTGCTTGATCGCCTGCCCGGTCCGGTAGGCCGGATACCAGAAGTCGGTCCAGGCCGAGATGCCGACGAGATCGGGCTGGAATTCGGCCGCGATCTTGCGCAGATCCTCATAGCCCAGCCGTTCGGCCTGGGCGTCGACGACCTTGACCTCGTGGTTCGACCATTTGGAAACCGTCGTCGCGACATAAAGCAGGCCAAGCGGCGGCTTGAACCCGATGCCTTCACCGCCGTCATTGTCGACCTGCGGGAGAAGCGACTGGACGCCCTCGGTCGACGGCGGCTGGATCAGCAGAATCCGGATGCGCCGCTCGGCCCCCAGCATGTGCGCGGGCGCCGATGCCTGGGCGCTTGTCGCGCGAAGCAGCAGTTCCTTGAGGCCGTCACTCATGGCAACGCTTTCCGCCGGAGGGTGCGACGCAACAGAAAAACCAACTAATTTTATCAATCATATAGCGTGCCGAGTCTGAAAGTTCAACTGGATCATGCCCGGATTTCCTGCATTCTCAATAAGATCGCGCCGGGTCCCCGCAGCCATGCCGCGTTCCTCTGTGGACTCTTTTCGGACGCCCGGCACGTGTGCGAATCACGTACGATGACCCGTCAAATGCCTTCCATTTCAATCCTGATGAGCGTGCGGAACGAGGCGGAGCGGCTGGCGCCGGCGCTGACCGCGTTGGCATCCCAGACGGTATCCGGAGACGAAATCATCGTCGTGGATGACGGCTCGACCGATGCGACCCGCGCGATCGCCGAGGGAATCGCCCGCCGGTTCCCGGCCGTCAGGATCCGGTCAAACCCCCGGAATATCGGCGTGATTGCAACAATTTCATCGGCCCTTCCGGACCTTCGCGGGGACTATGTCGGGCTTTTCGCGGCTGACGAAACCCCCCACGCCGGCCTGTTCGAGGCGATCCGCCGTGCCGCCACGGCGTGGCCGCAGGCCGGCGTCGTGGCGACGGCAGCCGCCGTGACCGTCGTCGGCCCCGTGCCCTCGCGCCGCGTCTACGACTTCGGGCTGCCGGGCCCGGCGGGCCATCTCGACGGGCCTGCGCTGGCGCAGGCATGCGGGAAAAAATATCTCTGGTTTGCCTCGCCGGCGACCTTCATGCGCCGCTCGGCGCTTGGAACCGGAATCGGCTGGCGTGTCGAACTCGACTGGCTTGCCGACTGGGTGCAGGTCTACGACCTCGCCTTGCGCCTCGGCGTTGCATACGTGTCGGCGCCGCTCGTGGAAATGGAGGAGCGTGCCGATTCGTTCGGCGCCAGCCGGCGGCGCGGCGGGCAGACAAGGGATGCCGCCGTGCGTGCCTTTTTCCGGATACTCGGGACGTCGGATGGTCAGGCAATGCGCCTGGCGTTGCGCGAGGCCGGGCTGCTCCTGCCATACGCCTTCACCGAACGGGTCTTTGCGGACCTTGCAGGCCGTCCGTCCGATTGGGATCTCCTGCTGGCGGCGGCGATCGACTATGTCCCCCACCGGATCCGGGCGTCCCTGCGCGCCGCATTCGCCGGTGAATATCCGTTCGGCGCACGCATGAAGCGCGATTGAACAGGCAGCGTCCCGGCTGCCGGCGACGGCAAAGCAATCTTGCGTCCGAAACCGGCGATGAATAAAAGGGCTGTATGGCATTGGAGCTGCTTTTTCTGGCTGCCGCGCGCGACGGTTCGACTTCGCTGCGCCAACTGATCTGTCGCATTCTCGAACTGAATGGCATCCTTCCGGACGCGCAGATTCCGGACGCGTTTCGCGGCAAGATCCCGTCCTTCAGCGTCGGATATGTCAGCAACACGTTCCCGCTCTGGCCGGCACTGATCGACTACATAAAAAGCGGAAACAGTGCGGAACTGTTCGAAATCCTCGACGACTGGAAGCACAAGATAGAAGTCAGCCATGGCCTGATCTTCATGCTGCCGGTCGTGCGCGTCGCGTTCGGCCGGAAGCTCAAGATCGTCCGGATCGTGCGCGAGCGCAGGTCCCACGTGGAATCGCTGGTGAAGCGGGTCAGAATCAACCCGACGCACTGGGGCGGCTATAGCGACCTCGCGGAAGGCATCGAGATCCCGCGTCCGACGGCGGTCGACTTCGGCGAGATGGCGAAGAAGCGGTGGGACAGGCTGACGACGGCCGAGCGCTTCGGCTGGTATTTGGGCAAGCAGGACGAGCTGTTCCGTCGCGACCGGGGCCTGTTCGACACGGTCTCGACGATCCGCACCGAAGAGCTCAGCAACCCCGGCATGGTCCGGCGGATCGCCGATCTCGTCGATCCGTCGCTGAAGAACCTGCCCGCCCCGGTCCATATTCACAAGACCTCCGAATTCGACGTCTCGAAGGCGAGCGGCGACGAGTTGAAGCGGATCGAGGAGATCTGGGAGCAGATCGACTATGTCCGCGCGCTGCGCGACGAGGCGTATCCGCTTCAGTTCTTCTTCGACATGTTCATGAAGCGGCACGGAACGGCGCCCGACAAGAACGACGCCATCCTGAAGGAGATCGCGCGCCGCCTGGCGGCAGCCGGCATCGATTCGGATCAGGAACGGGACTGACCGGTGGCGGCGAGCACCTATCGCGAGCCTGCGGCCGGCTTCGCTTTCTGCGGTCGACGGCCGATTTCCCGGCCGCGGCGAAGATGGTCGAGATACTCGACGCGCAGCTCCACCAGCGAGCGCTTCGTGTCGGCCAGGTCGGACAGCGCACGCGAATAGGCAGCCTGTGCGGCGGCGAGTTCCGCCTGAATGGCCGGATCGGGGATCGCGACAGCCGATTCCGCGGCTGAGACGCGCTCGTGGGCGGCCGATTCCGCGGCTGCGACGTGCTCGCGGGCGGCCGATTCCGCGGCTGCGACGTGCTCGCGGGCGGCCGATTCCGCGGCCGTCACGCGTTCGCGGGCAGCCGATTCGGCGGCTGCGACGTGCTCGCGGGCGGCCGATTCGGCGGCCGTCACGCGCTCGCGGGCGGCCCGGATCTCGCCTTCGAGCGCGTCGCCTGCGGCCCTGGCCTGGGCGAGCGCGCTTTTCAATTCCTCGAGCGACTGGAGGTCGCGCACCCTGAGGTCCTCCAGGGCACGCCGCGCCTCGCCGGCACGCTGCATTTCCGAGATGGCTTCGTCGCGGGCGAACTCGGTGTCCTTGAGCGTCCCGGCCAGGATGTCGCGCTGTGCCGCCTCTTTCACCAAAGCTTCGGCCGCCGCCGCCGCAGCGATCTTGAGCTGCGCCATCTCGGCTTCGAGGCGATCCATTTCGCGCCGCCGGCGCCCGATCTCGGCGTTCAGGCTGTCGATTTCGACGATTTGGCGTTCGATGACTTCCTTCTGGTGGATGCCATCGTCGCGCAGCGCGCCGATTTCGTCCCGCAGCGACCGCCGCGCCGCCTGCAGCCTGTCTATCTCGGCAAGGCCAGCGTCAAGACTCTGCTGGAGGCGTCGGTTCGAATTCTCAAGATGGCCGATCAGGGATTCGAGCGTCGATTCCCGGGCCCGGACCATCCCAAGCGCGCGCTCTGCCTCGCCGTATGACCGCGCCGTTTCGTCGCGCACGGCCTCGGCCGAATGGCGGAGCAACCGCTCCTGATCGAGCTGTGCCGTCGCCTGATCGCGGGCGACATGTGCTTCGTGGAGTGCGCGCGCGGTCGCGAGTGCCTGATTTCGTTCGGCGTCGAGCTTGCCGATCCGGACGGCCGTGAAGCCAATCAACCGCATCAATCTAAGGAGGATTCGCTTGACCACGCTTCGCCTGTTCCGCGCATCGCCGACACATCCTAGCCTTATCCGCTCGGCTCCCCGGAAGTCAAACGCAAACCCCCGGAACTGCGGGTATATTCGGCGCGAAGGGCCGTCTTGACAGCCCACGGCGCAGACCGGATATTGCGGCGACAAGCGATCCAATGTCGGCCACCCGCCGGCATTTCGGTCACGCGCCACAGCTGCCGGTTGAATATGACAAAGTATCTCATTACCGGCGGAAACGGCGTCTTCGGAATCCACACCGCGATCCACCTTCTCGCCGAAGCCGACCCGGAGAAAGTCATCTGCGTCGGCCGCAACATGGAACGGCCGGAGCCCTTCACGCTTGGCCTCGGGCGCGGCGACAGGCGCTACGCATATCACCAGATCCATCTCGTCTGGGAGATCGACCGGTTTCTCGACCTGCTTGATGCGGAAAAGCCGGACGTCATCATCAATTTCGCGGCACTGAGCGAAGTGCCGACGTCGTTCCGCCAGGCGTGGCGCTACTACGACACGAACGTGACGATGCTTGCCAAGATGACCGACCATCTGATGAAACGCGACTACCTCAAGCGCTTCGTCCATATCGGCAGCTCGGAAGTCTACGGATCGGTCGACCGTCCCGCGACGGAGGATTTCCCGCTCGTGCCGAGCAGCCCGTATGCCTGCTCGAAGGCCGCGGGCGATATGCACCTGATCTCGATCCACAACGTTCTTGGCTTCCCGATGAACATCCTCCGGCCCTCGAACTGCTATGGGCCCGGGCAGTTGCTCTACAGGATCCTGCCGAAGGCCGTGCTGTGCGGATTGACCGGACGGCGACTGCCGCTCGAAGGCGGCGGCCGCGCCCAGAAATCATACATGCACGCCAAGGATCTCTCCCGCGCAATCCAGGCGATCATCGAGAAGGCGCCCCTCGGCCGCATCTACAATATGGGACCGGAGAAATTCGTCTCGATCCGAGAGCTCGTCGAGATCACCGCCACCCAGCTTGGGATCTCGTTCGAGAAACTCTGCGACATGGCCCCCGATCGCACCGGTCAGGACCTTCGCTATTGGCTCGACAGCTCGCGAATCAAAGCGGACACCGGCTGGTCGATGAAGATCGACCTGAACGAAGGCATCGCGACGATGGTCGAGTGGGGCCGGCGCTATCTGCCAGAGATCCAGAACCTGCCGGACCGATTCCAGTTCCAGGCTTGAGGATATCCGCTGTGCCGAACGCCGCTGAAGCCGCGAAGAAAATGGAACCCTGGGACAAGCTGTTTCTCGATCAGCCGTTCAACCGTTCCCAGTATTCCGATACGGGCCGGCCGTTCGCGCGCGCGATCTACGAGGCGATTCTCGGCACGTGCGGCGTGGTGTCGCCGCGCGACGCGTTCGCGATCGAGGGAACGCATGTCGTCTCGATCGAGGAGATGGGGTCGAGCGCGCCGGTCCTGGCCTTCCTGAGTTGGCTGCTGCGCAACGCGGGTGCGAAGCGGGCGTTGGAAATCGGCACGTTCGTCGGCATCTCGGCGATGTATTTCGCCAAGGCGATGGGCGCCGGCGGCAAGGTCGTCACGATCGAGAAATTCGACCATTTCGCCGAAATCGCGCGCCGGAACGTCGCCGCGAACGGCCTCGACGGCCGCGTCGATGTCCGCGTCGGCGACGCCGCGGAACTGCTCGCCGGCTTCCGCACCGAAGCGCCATTCGATTTCGTGTTCGTCGACGGCAACAAGGAGCGCTACGCCGACTACGTCGAAGCGGCGATCCCGCTGCTCCGCGCCGGTGGCATCGTCGTGGTCGACGACATCTTCTTCCACGGCGACGCCGTCAATCCGGCGCCGACCTCGCCCAAAGGGGCGGGTGCGCGCCGGTGTCTCGAGCTGGCCGCGCGCATGGCGGACTGGCCGCGATGCATCCTGCCCTTTTCCAACGGCCTGCTTGTCATGACGAAGCCAAGCGGCCCGGCAGCATGAACGCGCGGCGGCGGTCGTAGGCGATGCGCTGCGTCTTCAATCTCGTCGTCTGGGGACGCGACTACGTCCGGAACTTCCTCGAGCTTTCCCTTCCGACCCTGCTGTCGAAGGGAAATCTCCGGGATTTCCCTTGGCGCGCGACATCGCGCTTCTCGTTCATGACGACACGGGCCGACTGGGCCGACCTGCAGGCATCACCGATTTTCGGCCGCCTGCGCGGCGAGATCGACGTCGTGCCGGGATTCATCGACGACATCGTCGTCGATCCGTCCCGCCCGGCCTATAACCACAAATACATCCGCGTCAGCCTCGCCCAGTTCGCCTGCATCCAGGCCGACGCGCATCGAAGCGACTGCATCTTCTTCCTTTATCCCGATTTTATCTATTCGACCGACGCCATCGTCGGCGTCGCGCAACGCATGGCCGCCGGCGCCGACGCGGTCTGCTGCCCCATCCCCTTCATCTCGGAAGATGCCGTCGCGGGCGGATTGTTCGAGCGCGAGAATCTCCTCACGCGAACCTTGAGTGGCCCGGTCGTCTCGATTCCGCCCTGGCGTCTGGTCGATCTGCAGATACGCAATCCGCATCCGGTCGTGCGCGGCTTCGACATGGACGGTTCGGAATACGGCGAATGGCCCGGCTATTTCAGCTGGCGGATCGGCGATGCCGGCAGCCTGCTGCGCTGCTTCCACCTCCATCCGATGGCGATCCGCTCGCGCCCGGACGATCCGGATTTCCTGCGGCCGTTCGAACTCAGTCTCGACGACGAATACGCGTCGCGACTGTTCAAGCCCGGCGACGGCATCCTCTATCCGCCCGATACCGACTCGTTCGCCCTGTGCAGCCTGCGCCCCGAAGCAGCCCCGCCGCATCCGCAACCGGGGCGTCGCGACGACCTGCTGCGCGCCGTGCGCTGGGCTGAGGCTCATGCGAGCCTGCTGCATCGCGACTTTCTCGACATTTCCTATCGCTGGCGGCGCGCCCCCGGCGAAGAAACGCTCTGGAGCCGGGCCGAAGCCCGGGCCGACGCGTTCGTCGATCGTCTGCGCCGGCGACTCGACGTTCCCGATTCGGTACTCGAATACGAGGATCCCGAAACGTACCGCGCGCGGCGGCGGCGCCTCGGTTACTTTCAGCAGTCTCCGACCTAGAATCTGGAGCTGGAGTGGCGTGGCCGAACCAACCGTCAGCGTCCTGATCGCCACGTTCAACCGCAGCCGCCTGCTGCGGCGCGCCATCGATTCGGTCCTCAAGCAGGACTACAAGGATTTCGAGATCGTCGTCGTCGACGACTGTTCGCCCGACGACACCTCGCAGGTCATGTCGACGATCGACGACCCGCGCATCCGGTACCTGCGCAACAAGACGAATGTCGGGCGGCTGCACGGCGATCGCGAGATATTCCGCCGGTTCGTCTACGAATATTCGAACAGCGAGTTCTTCGTCTATCTGTGCGACGACGATTTCTGGATCCCGTCCGACCTGCTGTCGCGCCAGGTGGCGCTGATGCGTGCGCATCCGTCGCTCGCGATGATCGCCGGCGGACAGGTCCAGATCTATCCCAACCCGATCGACAAGGTGCCGGCGATCGGCTCCTATTGGCATTACGAGCCGACGCCGGAGATCGCCGGCGGAATGGCAATGCGCTCGGTCTATCCGGCGGGATTCCACACCAGCGAGGGTTTCCTGCGGCTGTTCGCGGTCGATCCCGTCGTGCGCAACCTGCTGACCGGCGCCACGCTGTTCCGCCGCTCGTCGTTCGGCAAGGCGCGCGTGCTCGGCAGTTCGCGCGGCTCGCGCTGGCAGGCGGGCTACGAGCTGACGGCCGGGACCGCGACGGCTGGCGACGCCTGGTATCTGGACGAGCCCTGCATCGCTTCGGCCGTGGACATCGGCAGCGCCAGTTTCCGCGGCACGCAGCTCGACCATATGAAAGACTGCCTCAAATCGATCGGCATCGCTTTCCGTGCATGCCGCGATTTCCTCGATCCGGCTGCCGCACGCCGCTACATGGACATCGAGCGGCAGATGAAGCATGCGATCGTCTTCAACTACGTCCTCAACCGGATCGGCTTCCGTCTCGGGTGGTTCGGCGACGGGCCGCTGGCCGGAATCGAGCGGATTTTCCACAGCCAGATCGGCATCCCGACGTTTCTCTGGTACATCTACGGGAACGGGCTTCCGATGTCGGAAGACAACAAGAGGCTGCTCCGGATGGCCGCAATGCCGATGCCGCTGCTCCGGCGCATCGAAGCCGAGGAGTTCGGCCGGCACGGGCCGGCCTGGCCGCAGGTCCTCCGGCGCTATCCGAGCGCCGGCATGACGCAGAACGTGACGGAATCCAAGGCGGGTTGACGAATGATCAAGTATCTCTTCGCGACGGTGATCTGGGGCGATGCCTATGTCGACGAGTTCCTCGAGCGCTCGCTGCCGACGCAGATCTGCTATGAAAATCTGGGTTCGGTCCCAGACCTTTCCCAGTCCCGCTATCTGTTCCTGACGACGGCCGCCGACATCAAGCGCATGAAACGCTCGCCGATCATCCGGCGGCTGTCGACGATGCTCGATGTCCAGTTCCATCCGATCGACGACATTCCGCGGCACAACAAGTATATCGGGTGCAGCCTGGCGCAAGGTGAGGCTTTGCGCGTCGCCGCGGCGGACGGCTTCGACGCCATCTTTTTCCTCTATCCGGATTTCATCTGCGCGGCAGGTTCGATCGCGAACGCCGCAAAACGGATCGCCGAAGGCTACGACGGCGTTTTCTTCCCGATCCCGGCCGTGCTCGACACGCTCTACGCCGATCCGGCCTACAACCGCACGACGCTCGAGGCGCGGGTTCCCGACGGCCCGGTCGTGACGATCCCGCCGCGCCTGCTCGTCGAGCTTTCGACGCGCCACGGCCACAACATGCTCAAGGGTTATTTCCTGGAGGGCGACCAGCACAATCTCGGGCCCGCCTACCTTCTCTGGAACATCCCGCGAGAAGGCTGGCTGATCCATGCCTTTCACCTCCATCCCTGCGTCATCCGCGTCCAGCGCGACAATCCGGATTTTTTCGCGATGTTCGACGTGAGTCTCGACGAGGAGTTCGTGCCCCGTCTGTTCAAGACGACCGATCGCCTCTATTTCCCGAGCGACTCCGACGAAATTGCGATGTGCAGTCTGCGCACGCCGCAATCCGATCCCCAACCGTTGCCCGGTCGGCCGCGCCAGGAAAAGATCGTCCAGTGGGCCGAAGAATACGCGTCGCTCGTGCATCGCGAGTTCGTGCATATCCCCTATCGCTGGCACTACGCGCCGGTCACGCGGGCGATGTGGGACGTTCAGGAGTCCAAGGCGGCCCGGCTGATCCGCCGGATCACGGACCGGCTGCGCGTACCCGATGCCGTCCTCCAATACGAAGACCCGCTCTGCTTCCATCTGCGGCAGATCCGCAAGAATCGTTTTCACGCCCGATGGCTTGCGCCGACATCGATTCCGACCGAATTGCTCGCGCGCCGAGAGTCGCTTTCGCCCCTGGTCGTCGACGGACCGTCGGCGATGTGGCGCATGCTGACGGCCCTGAAGCGGGCCCTCGGCCTCGGAAGCCTGCGCAGGTTTCCGATGCTTCTGGGTGGCTGGAAGTGGCTGCACCGCCAGTTGAATCGCTAGCCCAACCGCCCCCTTTCCGCCCGGGCCGGATATGCTATAAGGCCCAACGATTTCCACCCGATAGCCGGATCGACGAGCGCGCCATGAAGGCTCCTGCGAACATCGACGACGCTACGCTGCAGCAGATGCACCAGGACATGGTGCGCATCCGGGCGGTCGAGGAAGCCATCGCCGCACGCTATTCCGAACAGGAAATGCGCTGCCCGGTCCACCTGTCCATCGGCCAGGAAGCCGCTGCGGTCGGAATCTGCAGCAGCCTGCGCAAGTCCGACAAGGTCTACAGCACGCATCGCTGCCACGCGCATTATCTTGCCAAGGGCGGCAAGCTGGCGCCGATGCTCGCCGAGATCTACGGCAAGGCCGCCGGCTGCCTCGGCGGCCGCGGGGGCTCGATGCATCTGGCCGACCCCGATCAGGGAATGTTCGTCAGCGTCCCGATCGTCGCAAGTTCGATACCGCTCGCCGTCGGCGGCGCGCTCGCCGAGCGTCAACGGGGCGGTGACGGCGTGACGGTCGCATTCGTCGGCGACGCGTCGCTTGAAGAGGGCGTTTTCCACGAAGCCGCGAATTTCGCGGCACTGCGAAATCTCCCCGTCCTGTTCGCCTGCGAGAACAACTATTTCTCGGTCTATTCGCATCTCGACAAGCGCCAACCCGATCGTCCGCTCGGCGATCTGGCGCGGGCCCACAAGATTCCGGTCATCGAAGCCGACGGAAACGACGTGTGCGACGTCTATCGCGCCGCGAGCGATGCTGTCGCGCTGGCCCGCGCGGGCAAAGGCCCGAGTTTCGTGCTGATGCCGACCTATCGCTGGCGCGAACATTGCGGCCCCAATTTCGACGATCATCTCGGCTATCGGGACGCGGCCGAGTTTGCGGCCTGGAAGGCACGCGATCCGCTAGAAATCAGCCGCAAGGCACTCGATGCCCAAGGCGGCTACGACGCGGCCGCGCAGGCGGCCTTTGCCGCGCGGCTCTCCGACGAGATCGAGGCGGCGTTCCGCTTCGCCAAGGAAGCGCCGCTGCCGGATCCCGCAACCGCCCGCCTGCACGTCTACGCGTAGGCCCCACGATGACGACAACGCGCCAGATATCGTACGGACAAGCCATCCGCGAAGCCCTTTTCCAGTCGATGAAGCGCGACGCAAGCGTTTTCGTCATGGGCGAAGGCATCGACGATCCCGCCTCTTTCTTCGGCACCACTGCCGGCCTTGCCAAGGAGTTCGGAACCGACCGCGTCGTCGAAATGCCGATCGCCGAGAACGGCCTGACCGGAATTGCCGTCGGCGCCGCGATGCTCGGGCAGCGGCCGGTGATTTCGCTTCATCGCGTCGAGTTTGCGTTGCTCGCGTTCGAGCAGATCGTCAACAATGCCGCCAAGGCCCACTATGTCAGCAACGGCCGCCACAAGGTGCCGATCGTCATTCGGATGATCGTCGGGCGCGGCTGGGGTCAGGGACCCGAGCATTCGCAGAGCCTCGAATCGATTTTCGCGCATTTCCCGGGCCTCAAGGTCGTGATGCCGACATATGCGGCCGATGCCAAGGGTCTGCTTGCCGGTGCAATCGCCGACGACAATCCGGTCATTTTCATCGAGCATCGCTGGCTCCACAGCGCACAGGGCGATGTTCCGGAGGGTTACTACGCGAGCCCCCTCGACGGGCCGCGCGTGGTCGTCGAAGGCCGGGACGCGACGATCGTCGCCGCATCGACGATGACGATCGAGGCCGCGCGTGCGGCGCGCGTCCTCGCCGAGCAGGGCTGCTCGGTCGAAGTGATCGACCTGCGCGTGATGCGCCCGCTGATCGCGGAACCGATCCTTGCTTCCATCGCCAAGACGGGACGCCTTTTGACCGTCGACACCGGCTGGGTCCCATACGGGATCGGCGCCGAGATCGTCGCGACAGCGACGTGCAGTGCCTGGGCGTCGCTGAAGGCAGCACCCCGCCGGCTCGGCCTGCCCGACCATCCGACGCCAAGCTCGCGGGGCCTGATCAAGGGTTTCTATCCCGATGCGGACAGGATCGTGGGCGCAATCGGCGAAATGGTCGGCCTGCCGGCAGACCGCGTCGCCAATGCGCGCGCCGAACTCGCGCGCCAGCGCGGTACGCTCGCCATCGACCAGCCCGATCCTTACTTCAAGGGGCCGTTCTAACCTTCTCCTGCCGATCGGAAACGCCGTCCGCATGCGCGTCAGATACTCGCCGCTCGCCCAGCAGTTCGCCGAAATCGACGAGGTCTTCGCCGAGATCCGGGCGCTTGTCGCGTCGGGCGACTTCACGCTCGGAAAGCCGGTCGGCGAGTTCGAGGCCCAGTTCGCCGAAACGCTCGGCGTGCGGCACGCCATCGGCGTGGGATCGGGCACGGACGCCCTGAAACTGCCGCTGAAGGCTTTGGGCCTCGGTCACGGCGACGAAGTGATCACCTGCGCCAACACGTTCTGGGCGACGGCCGGCGCCATCGCCGAGGTCGGCGCCCGACCGGTCTTCGTCGACGCCGACGATTCGTTCTGCATCGATCCCGCGCGGATCGAAGCCGCCATCGGCCCGCGTACCAGGGCGATCATGCCGGTCCATCTGACCGGCGATGCTGCCGACATGCCGCGCATCCTCGAAATCGCGAAGCGCCACGGGCTTCCGGTGGTCGAGGACGGCTGCCAGAGCCTGATGGGCGAGCTCGACGGAAAGCGCGTGGGCACGTTCGGCATAGCCGCCGGCTTTTCGATGCATCCGCTGAAGATCATCAATGTCTGGGGCGACGCCGGCGTCGTCGTCACCGACGACGACGATATGGCCGCCAAGCTGCGCCTGCTGCGCAACCACGGCCTGAAGAACCGCGACGAAATGGTGCTCCTCGGTTACAACACGCGCCTCGACTCGCTGCAGGCGGTCGTCGGCAAGTGGATCCTGCGCCAGATCGGCGACATCGTGCGAAAGCGCGCGGAAAACGCCGTCTATCTCGACACCGGCCTGCACGACGTATCGGGCATCCGGCTCCCGCCGCGCAATCGACGGGTCAAAAACGTCTACCTGCTGTACGTGATTTTCGCCGAGCGGCGCGACGAACTGCTCCGATTCTGCCTCAAGCGCGGAATCGAGGCCAAGATCCACTATCCGATCCCGCTCTATCTTCAGGAAGGCTTGCGCTTTCTTGGCCACAAGCCCGGCGACTTCCCCGTCACCGACCGGCACGCGCGCGAGATGATCACATTCCCCGTCGACCAGCACCTGTCGCGCGCCGAACTGGACAGCATGATCGCCGCCGTCCAAGATTTTTACGCAGGAAAGCCCGCATGACCGAAGTCAAGGTTCCGTTCATCGATCTCAAGCAGCGCTATCTCGAGGAGCGCGAGGAGCTGCTGGCCTGCGTCGACCGCGTGCTCGCAAAGGGCCATCTCGTCCTCACGCAGGAAGTCGCGGAGTTCGAGGAAAAGGTCCAGGCCTTCGTCGGTATCAAGCACTGTGTCGGGCTCAACTCCGGCACCGACGCACTGATGATCGGCCTGTGGGCAATGGGCATCGGAAAGGGCGACGAGGTCATCACGCCCGCTTTGTCGTTCGTGGCGTCCACCGCATCGATCGCGCATATTGGCGCCACGCCCGTCTATGCCGACGTCCGCGAAGACCTCAATGTCGATCCGGCGGACATCGAACGGCGCATCACCCCGCGCACGAAGGCCATCATGCCCGTCCACTGGACGGGTCGGATCGCCGAAATGGATGCGATCATGGATATCGCCAGGCGCCACAACCTGCAGGTCATCGAGGATGCCGCCCAGACGATGGGCGCCTACTCGAAAGGCAAGCATGGTGGCACCTGGGGCCGTGTCGCGGCGATCTCGGCCCATCCGCTCAAGAACCTGAACGCGATCGGCGACGGCGGCATGTTGCTGACGAACGACGACGAGATCGCGCAGAAATCCCACCTCTATCGCTCGCACGGCCTGCGTTCGCGCGACGATTGCGTGATGTACGGCGTCAATTCGCGCCTCGATTCGGTCAACGCGGAGGTTCTGAAATTCCGCCTCGATCGGCTCAAGGGCATCGTCGACCGCCGC
This sequence comes from uncultured Azospirillum sp., assembly GCA_964416335.1. Classification (GTDB taxonomy): domain Bacteria; phylum Pseudomonadota; class Alphaproteobacteria; order CACIAM-22H2; family CACIAM-22H2; genus Tagaea. Next base: position 52,495 of record CAYQDN010000012.1, on the reverse strand, counting down.
CGCAAGAACGTCGATCTCTATCGCAAGTACGTCAAGCAGGGGCCGATCCGCCTGCCCGACGAAGCGCCGGGCGAACACGGCTCCTACGTCATGTTCATTTCGCAGGCGGACGGTCGCGACGAGCTCAAGGCCTATCTGGCGGAGCGCGGTGTCGAGACGCTGGTCTACTACGGCAAGGCGCTTCACCTGCATGAAGCGGCCCAACGCTACGGCTACAAGCGCGGCGACATGCCCGTCGCCGAGCGCTGCGCCGACCGCGTGCTGGCCCTGCCCCACCACCAGCATTTGACGGAGGCGCAGATCGCCTACGCGTCGGAGCAGATCAACAAGTTCTACGGCAACTGATGCGGTCCGCTCGCGCCCTTGTCGTTGCACCGCATGCCATGGACGAAGTGCTTGGCTGCGGCGGGGCGCTGATGCAACTGGCCGCAACAGGGGCGACAATCCGCACGCTCGTGCTATGCGGCGACGGCACAGGCCGCGACGGGCCGCGCCGCGATGCCGCCAAGCGCGCCGCCGCTATCCTCGGAATTGATCCGCCTTCATTCTGCGGTTTCGCCGAGAACCGGAGCGATGCGGTCCCGCTCGTCGAGCTTGTCGGGCGGATCGAGGCGGCTGTCGGCGAATTCCGGCCCGACACGGTCCTAGTCAGCCACGGTGGCAATCTCAATGTCGATCATCAGAACGCGTGGCGCGCGACGATGACGGCCCTGCGGCCGGTGCCGGGGCATCCGGTACGCCGCGTCTATGGCTACGAGATCGCATCGTCGACCGACTGGGCCCCGCCCGGCTGGGGCGAGCCGTTCCGGCCCCAGATGTTCGTCAATATCGCCGCGTATCTCGATCGGAAGCTCGCGGCCCTTGCCGCCTATGGCGATGAAATGCGCCCTGCCCCGCACGCGCGCTCGCCCGAGGCGGTCCGTGCGCTCGCCGCATCCCGCGGCATGACGGTCGGCCTGCCGGCCGCCGAAGCTTTCGCGGTCGTGCGCGCGATCCACACGGCCGACGCCTAAGCGCGGCTTGCCGCGATGCGCTGTTCGTATTCGCGGAACATGTCCGCGACCGGGCCACGCCCGACGATCTCGCCGCGCTCCATCAGGAACGCGGTCGTGCAGAATTTTTCGATCAGCGCCTGGGAATGCGACGCGAGCACCAGGAGATTCGGCTTCTGCATGAAGGCTTCGAGCCGGCGCTCGGCGCGTTCGTAGAAGCCGGCATCGCCGGCGCCGATACCCTCGTCGATCAGGAGAATTTCGGGAGCACGGACGCTCGATGTGGCGACGGCAAATTGCAGGCGCGTCAGCATGCCGGCCGAGTATGTCCGGACCGGCAGCGTCAGATATTCGCCAAGCTCGGTGAATTCCTCGATCTCGGGCATCGCGTCTTCGATCTGCGCGGGCGTCATGTCGAGCAGCAGCCCGAGCATCCGGATATTCTCGTAGCCGGTCGTATCGACGTCGAGGCCGAGCGAAACGTCGAAAATCGGTGAAACCTTGCCGTCGATCCGCGCCGAACCGCGGGTCGGGTGGTAGATCCCGGCCATGACGCGCAGCAGCGTCGACTTGCCCGACCCGTTGTGGCCGATGAGGCCGACCCGGTCGCCGGGTCCGAGATCGGCGTCGATGCCCTTCAGGGCGCTGACCATCACGCGGTTGTCGGCGGTCAGCCCCATCCGCCCGCCGAGCAGGCGCGGCAAGGTTGCCGGATGGAACAGCCGGCGTCGCTGCGCGTCGAATATCTGGAAGTCGACATCGACCCCCTGCAGGACGATTTTCGACATCCGCGCGGCTCCTACAGCCACCCGGCCAGCGGCCGGCGGAACCGGCCATAGGCCGGCATCGCAAGCAGCAGGCCGCCGACGGTGGTCAGGGTGCAGATGCCCCAGCTCAGCGCCAATGGCGCCTGCCCGAGAAGCGGCAGGCGTGCGATGTCGAGGAAGTGGAAGAAGATGTTCGCGTGCGCGATGAAGTCGCGGCCCCCGAGATTTTGCGGCATCCAGAAGATCGGCGTGACGAAAAAGACGAATTGCAGAACGTTCATCATCACCTGCGGGATATCGCGATAGCGGGCGCACATGGCACCCAAGAGGAGTGATATCCAGACCCCATTGATGAAATAGAGGATCAGGGCCGGAAAGATCAGGAGCGTGTTGGCGTTGACCGGCACCGAGAATACCATCATCACGACGAACATGATCAGGATGTGGTGGAAGAAGATGATGAAGTTTCGCAGCACCATTCGGTAGACGTATACCGAGAGCGGAAGATTGATCGACTTGATGACCGATGCGTTGACGGCGAACACGTGACATCCGTCCATCACGATCGAATGCAGCAGCGTCCACAGGATCATGCCGGCGCAAAGATAGGGCATCAGGACGCGCAGTTCGGTCCGGAACAGCGTCCCCATCACGAAGCCCATGCCGCCGATGATCACGCCAAGCGAGATCGTCATCCAGAACGGGCCGATCGCCGAACGCCTGTAGCGCTGCTTGACATCGACCCACGCCCATTTCGACCAAACGCGCCACGCCGACAGGCCGAGGACGACATCTCTGTCTATGAAGCTGCGCATCGGACCTGAGGAGCCAGTTCGTCGCGTGGTGAACGGGGAATCGGGGCAAAGCCGACTCGAATAGGACTTCAAGCCGCGATGCTCATTTACAGCGAACTTGCGCCGGCGGCAATATGCCAAGTTGCGTTTCCGGAGTCGCAGGATCATCATCTTGTCGCAGTTGCCGCCCGTTCCTCCCGGCGAAAGCCCCAAGCATTTTTCCGTCGGCGCGCTGCTGGTCGACAGGGCTGGCCGATATCTGATGCAGCAGAGGGACCTGCGTCCCGAGCTGATCATGGCCGGACATTGGGCGCTCTTCGGCGGAACGCTCGAGGCCGGCGAGGCACCGCGCGACGGCTTGTTCCGCGAACTTCTCGAGGAGCTGGAATTTCGCCCCGGCGAACTTCGCTGGGACAGCGAATTGGTCTTCAGCCCCGAGTTGTACCGGCCCGGTACCTACCACAAGACATTCTTCGTGGCCGAGATTTCCGATTCCGATGTGGCGCGGATGCGCCAGCACGAAGGGGCCGCGATGAAGTTCGTGGCGGCCGACAAGATCTCCGGCGAGCCGGTCGTGCCTTGGGATGCCTATGCCGTGACGTTGCATGCGGCCCGGCAATCGTGGCGCAAGGAACACGAGCAGCGTCGGGCGATGGGCCTGCCGTCGCCTTACACGGCCTGGCTCAGATGAGCGGCACGCTCCGTCTCGTCCCGGCGCCTGCCGCCGCGGCGATCCTGATCGCGCCGGACGGGCGCTACGTCCTGCAGTTGCGCGACGACTTTCCGTGGATCTGGTTTCCCGGCTGCTGGGGACTTTTCGGCGGCGCCATCGATGCCGGCGAAGACCCGATGGACGCGGCACGACGCGAAGTCCGCGAGGAAATCGGCGTCGAGCCGGAGCGTTTCGACTATTTCAGCCGGCTCGACATCGATTTTGCGTTTGCCGGCGGCGGCATCCTTCCCCGGTACGTCTATGAGGTGAAACTCTCGGCCGTCGACATGGCTGGATTGCGGATCGCGGAAGGCCAGCGCTTTGCCTTGTTTCCGGCGCCGGATGTCCTGCTGTTGCCGAAGCTCGTCCCCTACGACGCGTTCATGCTGCACCTGCACGTCAAGCGCGACCGCATCGACGCGAAGCCGTGACGTGCTTCAGCGGCCAAGATCGGCGATTCCGCTCGCGGCCCGGTCGCGATCGGACAGCACGGCATCCGCCGGACCGACCTTCCAGTCGATCCCGATCGCCGGATCGTCCCAACGCAGCACGTGCTCGTCCTTCGGGCTGTACCGCCCGGTCACCTTGTAGGCGAAATCCGCGAAGTCGCTCAGCACGGCGAAGCCGTGCGCGAAGCCGGACGGCACCCAGAGCTGCCGGCGATTCTCGGCGCTGAGTTCGACGCCATACCACTTGCCGAATTTCGGGCTGTCGCGGCGGATATCCACGACCACGTCCCGGACGGCGCCGGCGACGACCGAGACGAGCTTGCCTTGCGGGTTCGGATCCTGCCAGTGCAGGCCGCGCACGGTGTTCTTGCGCGACCGCGACAGGTTGTCCTGCACGAAGGGTCCGGGAATGCCCGCAGCGGCATAGCGCTCGGCGTTCCATGTCTCGAGAAACTGGCCGCGCGCGTCGCCGAACACCTTCGGCTCGATAAGCTTCAGGCCCGGCAGGTCGAGCTCGACGACGTTCATACGTTCCCGTAGACCGAGTTGCGGATCATCCGGAAGCCCTTCATCAGCTCGACGATGCCGGCATCGAGCGAATGCTTGGGCATGAAGCCGGTCGCCTCGATGCGCGCGTTGGAGACGATGTAGTCGCGCTTGTCCGGATCCTCGCCGATCGGCGCTTCCATGAACACGAATCCGGGCACGTGCTTCCTGATCCGCTCGCACAGCTCCCACTTCGACAGGTTCGCGTCCGAAAGACCCACGTTGTAGGGGCGATCCCTCATCGTCTCGAACTTGGCGATTCCGTGCATGAACGCGTTGGTGACGTCGCGCACATGAACGTAGTTGCGCTTGAAATGCGGCTCGAACAGCACGACGGCACGATCGGTCACCGCGCGATGGACGAAGTCGTTGACCAGCAGGTCGATGCGCATGCGCGGGCTCATGCCGAACACGGTCGCAAGCCGGAACGAGATCGCGTTGCCGCGCGCCAGGACGGCTTCCTCGGCCTCGACCTTCGTGCGTCCGTAGAGCGAGATCGGCCGCAGCGGGGTGTCCTCGGTGCACTCCTTGCCTTTCTCCCCCACGCCATAGCCCGAGTTCGTCACGGGCATCAGCACGCGCTGCTCTTTCGACATGAGCTTCAGCAGCGTGACCACCGCGTCGCGGTTGATCGACTCCGCACCGATCTTGTCGGCATTGCACAGCGGCGCGCCGACGAGAGCCGCCAGAGGGATCGCGATGTCGGTCTTGGCGACCAGCGGCTTCAACGTGGCCTCGTCGCGGGCATCCCCGCGGACGATGTCGAAATCCGGATTGGCGCACACATGCGCCAGCGGCGCCTGGCGGAACATCAGGTTGTCGAGCGCCGTCACGGCATAGCCGGCATCGAGCAGGGCTGGAATCATCGTCGAGCCGAGATAGCCGGCTCCGCCCGTGATCAGGATCCGCGTCTTCTGCGCCATCGGTCACTCCCGGGATTAACTTAAGAGTCTGAAATATCGCAGTTTTCGCAATGGCGCAACTGCAGGACCCCGATTACCCGCCGCTGGCCCGGCGCAGGCCCGCCTCGATCGGCACATATCGGAAATCCGGAAATGCTGCGAACGTGACCGCCGGGTCGAACGGCCGATAGCCGTCGTGCGGCATCGGACCCTGGCGCGGCGTCGAGCGGATCTCGACCGCGCGCCCGGCGATCCGCACGCAAAGCTCCGCGATTTCGCGAAAAGAGGCGACGTGCCCGGTCGCGACGTTGAGCACGCCCCGGCTTTGCCGGGCAAGGACGCGCACGCACAGTTCGGCGATGTCGTCGACACAGACATGGTCGCGCCGTTCCTCGCCGTTCCCGAAAAGGACGATCGGCTCGCCTGCGGCCGCAAGACGCCGGAACCGGTTTGGACCATAGCCGTTGTGCGGATCGGCCGCCCCGTAGACCAGCGTCGGACGCAGCACGGCAAAGGGCGCATCGCCGGCCGCGGCGGCGAGCATCGCCTCGCGTACGGCGTGCATGTGTCCGTGCAGGCTGCCTGGGATGACGACCGAGGCCTCGTTCAATGGCTCCGGACTGTCCGCATAGACCGCATCCGAGCTCAGATAGACGACGTGGCGGGGGCGGACGGCGGCAAGCGCCTCGCAGACGGAACCCGCCATGCGCACGTTCTCGACCAGCATCGCCACGTTCTTGACCGGCGCCTTGGCGGAAATCGCCACGACGCTGTCCCCCGGCCGCAGCACGGCCGCCAGGCGCGCCGCCGCATCGCCGGCCAGCAGGTCGAAATCCCGCCGAAGGCTCACCACGTCCGCACCCCGGGCCGTCAGAAGTGCCGCGATCGCGCCGCCGATGAAGCCGGCGCCGATCACGACCGTCCGTCCGGGAAGTGCTGCGTCTGTCTGAAGATGCTCGAGCATGAAGAACTCTCTCCGCTCCGGTGCCGGGTCCACGGTCGGACTTAGAGCACGCCGACGGTCGGCGCAACTGCCGGGAAATGCCCGAGTCTGCTGTAGCTTGTGCTCCGGCACGATGTTAATTTTTGTTCGAAGTCCATACGAGTCCGAGGTATTCGCGTGATCATCTCCCGCACTCCTTACCGTCTTTCGTTCTTCGGCGGCGGCACCGACTACCCGAAATGGTACCTGCAGCACGGCGGCGCCGTGATCGGCACGGCGATCGACAAATACTGCAACATCTCGCTGCGCCGGCTGCCACCCTTCTTCGAGCACCGCTATCGCGTCGTCTGGTCGCGCATCGAGCTGGTCAACGACCTGCTCGAGATCGAGCATCCGGCCGTGCGCGCCGTCCTGCTCGACCAGAAGGAGAAGCGCGGGCTGGAGATCCATCACGACGGCGACCTGCCGGCCCGCTCCGGCCTCGGCTCGTCCTCGGCCTTCACGGTGGGACTGCTCAACGCGCTCTACGCGCTGCGCGGCCAGATGATCTCGAAGCACAAGCTCGCCGAAGAGGCGATCCGCATCGAGCAGCACGTCATCCGCGAACCGGTCGGCAGCCAGGACCAGGTCTGGGCCGCCTATGGCGGCCTCAACCGGATCGACTTCAAGGTCGACGGCAGCTTCTCGGTGAAGCCGCTGATCCTGACGACGGCGCGCCGGGAAGAGCTCGAGTCGTCGCTGATGCTGTTCTTCACCGGTCTGTCGCGCTACGCGATGGCGATGGCGAGCAAGCAGATCGCTAACATGGGTGCCAAGGAAAAGAACCTGCACCGCATGCGCGAGATGGTCGACGAAGCGGAAACGATCATCGCCAGTCCCGGCCGGCCGATGCTCGATCTGGGCGCCCTGATGCACGACGGCTGGCGGCTCAAGAAGGAGCTGGCGGAAGGCGTGTCGACCTCCACGATCGACCAGATCTACGAGGCGGGCATCGCGGCCGGCGCCGTCGGCGGCAAGCTGCTGGGGGCCGGCGGCGGCGGTTTTATCGCGTTCGTCGTGCCGCCCGAGAAGCAGGCCGCTATCCGCGACCGCCTCAAGGACCTGATCGAGGTCGATGTGAAGGTCGGGGCGGACGGCAGCCGGATCGTCGTCTACGAACCCGACCTGTCCGACAAGCCGTAGTCAGCGCCGGAACAGCAGCGTCGACAGCACGCCGACGAACCGCAGGCCGATTGCAAGCCCGATGAGCCGCAACGCCCAGCGCGGATAGATGCCGTCGAAGTTCTTGCGCATATAGAGCCGGGCGCCGCGCGCCTTGTGCCATTCGAGACGCAGGCGGCTGACCCTGCTGCTGCTTCGGTGGTGCGTGACGACGATGCCCGGCGCATACAGGATGACGCCCTTCAGGCGGGCGACCGTCAGGCAGAAATCCAGATCCTCGACATGCAGGAAATAGCGTTCGTCGAAGCCACCGGCCTGCCGGAAGCGCGCTGCCGGCATCAGCATGAAGGCACCCGAGATCGCCGGCACGCGTCCGCCTTCCCAGTAGGCATCGGTCGCGAAGAGATTTAGCCGCTGGAATGTCGGGTGCCTCGGCGCAAGGCGCCACAGATGCAGGAGTTCGACCAACGCCACCCACGGCGTGAGGATCGCGCGCGGTGTCCCCCGTTCGGGGGCGCCATCGGGCCCGACGAGGCGCGGCGTCACGACCCAGACGTCCGGATCGGTCTTCAGCGTGTCGCGCAGCCGCGCAAGGCTGCCGCGCGACACGACGCAGTCGGGATTGATGAACGCCAGATAGGGCGAGTCCGCGTGCGCGGCACCCAGGTTGCAACCTGCCGCGAAACCGATATTCCCCTGTCCCTCGATCACGACGAACCGCGGCTCTTCCGCCTTCATCCGGGCGAGCCGCAGCCGCGTCGGGGTATCGTTGCCGTTGTCCACGAGCAACACCTGCCGCGTGGCCGGCTCGGCTAGGACGGCATCGATCGCGCTGAAAAGGACATCACCCGTCCAGTAGGCGACCATCACGACCGCGATGTCTGCCGGCCCGTCGTCGGGCAGGTCGGCGAACAGCTGGGCCTGTTCGCTCACTTGACCGCTTTGTCGAGGACCCGGCGCAGCGTTTCGATCTGTGCGGTCAGGTCGTGCGGATGGTTGCCGACGAAGAAGCCGCGGTCGTGCGCAAGCTCGGCGTTCGGCACGCCGTTGCCGACGACGTCATAGTCGTAATACTTGATCGTGTCGTGGCGCAGGAAGCAGCCGCCGGTGATGATGCGGAAGCCGATGTCGGCCTGCTTGAGTGCCGTGAAGATCTTCTCGCGGTCGAGATCCTTCTTGGGATTGAGGATCAGCGTGAAGCAGAAGGACGAGCTCTGGCCGTGCTCCTTCTGGATGATGAAGTTCTCGTCGCCGGCGAAATTCTTCTGGAACGTCGCGAGGTTCTTGCGGCGCGCCACCGTCATCGCCGGCAGCTTCTTGAGCTGCTCGATGCCGACGGCCGCCTCCATCTCGAGCGGACGCACGTTGTAGCCCGGGAACAGGAAGCGGTAGGCCTCGAAATGGTCGCTCGCCCCGCGCTTGAACAGCGGCGAATCGGGCGGGATGTCGCGCGTCCAGCCATGCGCGCGCATGCATTTCAGCAGATGGTAGAGTTCGAGATCGTCCGTCAGCACCATCCCGCCTTCCATGGTCGAGATGTGGTGCGAGAAGAAGAAGCTGAACGTGTTGAGATCGCCCAGCGTGCCGGCCTTGCGGCCCGACGGAAGTACGGCGTCCATCGATTCGCAGTTGTCCTCGATGAACCACAGGCCGTGCTTGTCGCAGAAGGCGCGCATCTCGTCGAGCTTGGCCGGGTTGCCGAGGATCGACACGGCAAGCAGCGCCTTGGTCTTGGGCGTGAGCGCCATCTCGAGCTTCGAGACGTCCATGTTGAGCGATTCGAGCTCCACGTCGACGAAGCGGCACTTCAGCCCGTATTGCTGCAGCGGATGGTAGGTGGTGCTCCACGAGATCGCCGGCACGATGACCTCGTCGCCGCGCGCGAGCGGACGCGACGAGTGATAGGCGAGGGCCGCGATGCAGATCAGGTTCGCCGACGAACCCGAATTGACCATCACGCCGTACTTCTTGTCGTGGTACGCGGCGAACGCGGCTTCCATCGCCGCGACGCGCTTGCCCATCGTGAACTGGCCCGACGCGATGACCGACTGGAGGGCGTCGATCTCTTCTTGGCCCCAGGACGGTGCGGCAAGCTCGTAGAACATCAGAACGGACCCTTGAACTGGAGCTGGTAGGCGAGCTGCGCGCTCGCCGGATCGGGCGTCCAGGCGGCCGTTCCCGGCCGCGCCAGCGCGTAGATCTCGGCGGCGATCGTCGCCGGATTGGGATAGAACGCCGCTTCGAGGAGCGGCGAGGGCGGGCACGGCGTCGGCGAGAAGCCCATCCGGCGGATCGCGACGGGGGCATCGCCCGCACACGCCTCGGCGACGCGTGCGGCGATCTCGGCACCGGCCCCGCACATGTTCCAGCCATTGTCGACGATCAGCAGCTTGCGCGTGCGCTTGACGCTTTCGACGATCGTGTCGCTGTCGAGCGGCGAGAGCCAGATCGGGTCGATCACCTCGGCCGACACGCCGGCTTCCTTGACGAGTTCGGCGGCGCGCAGCGCTTCGACGACCATGTTGGAGATGCCCACGACCGTCACGTCGCGGCCCAGACGGCACACGCGCGCGCGGCCGGGCGGCACCACATAGGCGGCCTCGGCCACGACGGCCTCGGTGCCGTAGAGCAGCCGGTGCTCGACGAACATGACCGGGTTGTCGTCGCGGATCGCCGCGATCAGCGCCCCCTTGGCGTCGTGCGCGTTCGAGGGCGCGCACACCTTGAGGCCGGGCACATGCATGAACATCGAGTGCAGGCCCTGGCTGTGCTGGGCGCCCTGCCCCCACGACTTGCCGATGATCGAGCGCACGACCAGCGGCACCTTCACCTGCCCGCCGTACATGTAGCGCGCCTTGGCGGCGATGTTGACGAGCTGGTTCATGCACAGCATCAGGAAATCCATGCGGATATGCACATGGATCGGCCGCATGCCGGCCATCGCGGCACCGATGGCCACACCGGTCATCGCGTCTTCGGACAAGGGGGTGGTGAAGACGCGCTTGGGCCCGAAGCGCTCGAGCAGGCCGCGGGTCGAGCCCTGGATCGCCTTGTGGTCGTCGACGTCGAGGCCGAACACGAACACCTTGGGGTCGCGCGCCATCTCGAGCGCCACGGCCTCGGAGAGCGCGTCGACATAGCGCAGCACGCGCCGCCCCTCCTCCATCCGTCCCGGCCAGGCGAGCTTAGGCGAAGACATCGGTGACCAGCTCCTCGACGGCCGGGAACGGCGAATCCTCGGCGAATTTCACGGCGGCGGCGATCTCGGTCTCGATGGCGGCATCGATCTTCGCGCGCACGGTTGCCGGCAGGGCGCGCGCGGCGACCGCGACGGGATCCTTCTTCTGCCATTTCAGCAGCGTGGCGCGGCTGCGGAAGCCGGCATCGTAATCGTCGCCCGGCCCGACATGCTCGCGCCAGCGCCAGGTCATGCATTCGAGGAAGATCGGGCCGCCGCCCTTGCGCATCTTCGGCAGGGCCTTGGCGATGTGCGCGCGGATCGCCTTGGTGTCGGAATCGGCGAAGCGCCTGGTCGGGATGCCGTAGGTCGCCACGCGCGCGCAGATCTTGTCCGTCGCCTGGCGCTTGGCGATCGGCTCGTGGATCGCGAATCCGTTGTTCTCGCACACGAAGATGACGGGTAGCTTGTGCAGCGCCGCGAAATTCAGGCTCTCGGGAAAGCAGCCTTCCTCGGTCGCCCCGTCGCCAAGGAAGCAGGCGACGACCGCACCGGTCCCCTGCTGCTTCTGCGCCAGCGCGTAGCCGACCGCAACGGGGACCGTCGTGCCGACGACGGCCGAGGTGCCGAGCACCTTGGCCTTCATGTCGACCAGATGCATCGAGCCGCCCTTGCCGCGCGCGCAGCCGGTGTCCTTGCCGTAGAGTTCGGCCATCATGCCGGGCAGCGAACCGCCCTTGGCGAGATAGGTGGCATGGCCCCGGTAGGTGCCCGACACCGCGTCGCGCGGCTCGAGCGGGTCGCACACGCCGACGGCCACGCCCTCCTGCCCGATCGACAGGTGGACCGGGCTCTTGATCTTGTCGGAGGGATAGATGCGCGCGATCTCTTCCTCGACGCGCCGGATGCGCCGGAGGGCCGCATAGAGCCGTTCGGCATCGGTGCCGACGCTGCGCGCCTTGTTGGCTTTCTTGGCCGCCATGGAACCCGGTCTTTCGCACGAAAAGAAGCCCGACTCGGGGCGTTCGACGCCGATATTGGCGGCACCCGAGTCACAAGATCAAGTGCGGCGTGGGATTGCGAACCTAGGCCCGGTGATACGGGTGCCCCGCGAGAATCGAGGCGGCACGCCACAGCTGTTCGGCGAGCATCGCGCGGGCCATCAGATGCGGCCAGGTCATCGCCCCGAGCGACAGCCGGAAGCGCGCTTCGCCGACCAGCGATTCGTCGAGCCCGTCCGCCCCGCCGATGGCGAAGGCGACGGCACCGGTCGAATCGTCGCGCCAGCGGGCAAGCTGGGCCGCGAACGCCTCGGTCGACAGCGGCTTGCCGCGCGGGTCGAGCACGACCAGCAGGGCGCCGTCGGGGATCTGGCCGCGCAACTTCTCGGCCTCTTCCACTTTACGCGTCGCGGCGATTTTCGACTTGGCTTCGATTTCGCGGCATTCGAGCGGGCCGATGCCGGCCGGCGCCGTTTTCAGGCGCTTGGCGTATTCGGCGAACAGCGCGTCTTCGGGCGTGCCGCGCGCGCGTCCCGCCGCGACCACAAAAATCCGCATCCGTTTCGCCGGCACCCGCCTTCTTGCGGATGCCGCCTTTCTTCAGGCCTGTGCGACCGCCGGTTCGTCCCAGCTGTCGGCCCACATCTTCTCGAGGCCGTAGAGGGTCCGGATTTCGGGGCGGAACAGGTGGACGACGATGTCGCCGCCGTCGATGAGCACCCAGTCGCCCTGGTCGGCACCCTCGATGCGGATGCTCTTCAGGCCCTTGGATTCCAGCTTCTCGACGACGTGCTGGGCCATGGACTGGATGTGGCGGCTGGAAAGGCCGCTGGCGACGATCATGTAGTCGGCCATCGAGCTCTTGCCGGCGAGGTCGATGACGACCGGATCGGTCGCTTTGTCGTCGTCGAGCAGTTTTTCGACGAGTTTGAGGACCGTTTTCGGCGCGGATACGGTCTTGCGCTTTGCTGTGGCGATCGCGTGTCTCCCGGGGTTGGAACTGTTCGGTAAACGGAGCGAACTCACGTACGTGTCTTGCTGCTGGGTCTGGTACCTGCGGATGTTGCACTTGGCGTGCCGCCGGGCCAGTCCTTGCGACCGGCGCGGATGCGCGTCGCAGAGGCCGGATGCAGCCGGACGGGAAAGAACGTCCAGGCCGGCGGCGCGAGGTCTGCCAGGCGTCGGACCCGTCGGGATCCGACCCGGGCTGTGGAAAACGCCCGCGCCGCCTTTCCGGCCAATGCTTTGGTAGAATACGCCGGTCGTGCGAACACGGCAATGACCATCGTGCGAAAGATCGATGACCATCGCCCCCAGCGATGGATCTGGCCGAGATTGTCGGCCCCCATGATCCACACGAAGCGGGTCTTGCGGAAACGCCGGCGGCAGGCCGCCAGCGTATCGGCCGTGTAGCGCGTGCCCAGCCACGATTCGAGCGCGACCGCCTTCAGTCGCGGATCGGTGCCGCACACCTCGGCCGCACTCGCGAGCCTTGCGGCGAACGGCGCCATGCCGTCGGTCCCCTTGAGTGGGTTCTGCGGGCTGACGAGCAGCCAGACCTCGTCGAGGTCGAGCCATTTGAGCGCCTCGCGCGCGATGTGCGCGTGCCCGTCATGTGCCGGATTGAACGAGCCGCCGAACAGGCCGATGCGGCGCTTGGGTGCCGCACCCAGGCGCGCCAGCGGCGGCGGCGGCGGGAAGGCGCGCACGCTCAGGGTCGCGCCTGTCCGGAACCGCGCACGACGTACTTATAGGTCGTGAGCTGTTCGGCCCCGACCGGCCCGCGCGGCGGCAGGCGCCCGGTCGAAATACCGATCTCGGCCCCGAAGCCGAACTCGGCCCCGTCGGCATACTGGGTCGACGCGTTGTGCAGCACGATCGCGGAATCGACGCGCGCGAGGAACGCCGTCGCCGCCTCGGGGTCGCCCGCGATGATCGCGTCGGTGTGGTGCGAGCCGTAGGTATTGACGAAGGCGATCGCGGCATCGAGACCGTCGACGATCTTCACCGCGAGGATCGCGTCGAGATATTCGGTCGTCCAGTCGGCCTCGACCGCCGGGACCACGCGCCGGTCGAGCTTCTGCACGTCGCCGTCGCCCCGGATCTCGCAGCCGGCGGCGAACAGGTCTTCGAGGATCGCGGGCAGGTGCGTGGGCGCCGCCGACCTGTCGATCAGCAGCGTCTCGGTCGCCCCGCACACCGACACGCGGCGCATCTTGGCGTTCATGACGACCTTGCGCGCCATCTCGATGTCGGCCGATTCGTGGACATAGGTGTGGCAGAGCCCTTCGAGATGCGCGATCACCGGGATGCGCGATTCCTTCATCACCCGCTCGATCAGCGAACGACCGCCGCGCGGCACGATCGTGTCGACATGCTGGTGCATCGCCAGCAGATGGCCGACCGCCGCGCGCTCGCGCGTCGGGATCAGCTGGATCGCGTCCTCGGGCAGGTCGTGTGCGGCAAGGGCCGCGCGCATCGCGCCGACGATGACCTGCGAGGAAAGGAAACTCTCCTGCCCGCCGCGCAGGATCGCCGCGTTGCCGGATTTGAGGCACAGCGCACCGGCATCCGCCGTCACGTTCGGGCGCGATTCGTAGATGATGCCGATCACGCCGATGGGCACGGCCACGCGGCTGATCAGCAGGCCGTTGGGCCGCGTCCAGCCCTGCAGGATCGAGCCGACCGGATCGGGAAGGGCCGCGACGTCCTCGATCCCGCGCGCGATGGCGTCGATGCGCTTGGGATCGAGCCGCGTGCGGTCGACCATCGAGGCCGAGTTGCCGGAATCGACCGCGAAGGCGACGTCGGCGGCATTGGCGTCGAGCAGGTCTTGCGTGGCCGCACGCAGGCGGTCGGCCGCGGCGCGCAAGGCCGCACTCTTGCGCTTGGCCGGAGCGACGGCGAGCAGGCGCGCCGCGGCACGCGCACGCACGCCCATCGCTTCGATCGCGGCCTTCAGCTCGGTGTCGGCGGAGTCCGGCATTGCGGCAGGCGCCTTCATTGCGGTTGGCCCATTCTATCGTTTCCGGCGATCACGTCACGTTTCCCATCGCAAGGTCGTCGCGATGGATGATCTCGTCGCGGCCGCGATAGCCGAGGATCTCTTCGATCTCCGACGACCGGCGCCCCATGATGCGCTGGATGTCGGCCGAGCCGTAGGCACTGAGGCCCCGTGCGATCTCCAGCCCCGCCTTGTCGCGCACGCGGATCGCGTCGCCGCGCTCGAAGCTGCCTTCCACGCCGACCACGCCCGCGGGCAGCAGACTCTTGCCCTGGCCCAGTGCGCGGCGCGCCCCGTCGTCGATGACGACGGCCCCGGCCGGGGCGACCGTGCCCGCGATCCAGCGCTTGCGCGCCGAAGCGGGGCTGCCCTGGGGCACGAACCACGTGCAGCGCGCACCTTCTTCAAGGGCGCTCAGCGGGCGTTCGACCTTGCCCGACGCGATCGCCATGCGGCAGCCGCCGGAGAGCGCGATGCGGGCCGCCCCCAGCTTGGTCACCATGCCGCCCGACGAATAGCCGGGGCGTGCCTCGCCCGCCATCGCGAGGATCTCGGGCGTGAGTTCCTTCACTTCCGGCAAGTGCCGGGCGGCGGGATCGCGGTGCGGATCGGCGGTGTAGAGGCCGTCGATGTCCGAGAGCAGGATCAGCGTGTCGGCCGACGCCATCTGCGCCACGCGCGCGGCGAGCCGGTCGTTGTCGCCGAAGCGCAGTTCCTCGGTCGCGATCGTGTCGTTTTCGTTGATGACGGGGACGGCACCGGATTCGAGCAGCGACGCGACCGTGGCGCGCGCGTTGAGATGGCGCCGGCGCTCCTCGGTATCGTCCGGCGTGAGCAGGACCTGCGCGCCGACGGCACCGTGCACGGCAAGCGCTTCGACCCAGGCGTGGGCGAGCCACACCTGCCCGGTCGCGGCGGCGGCCTGCTTTTCCTCGATCTTCAGCGTGCGCGTGCCATAGCCGAGCTTCCAGCGGCCGACCGCGATGGCCCCCGAGGTGACGACGATCACGTCGAGCCCGCGCGCCTTCAGCATCGCGACATCCGCGACGAGACCGCCGAGCCATGCCGAACGGATGCCGCCCGCCTCGTCGACGACCAGCGAAGAGCCGGTCTTGACGACCAGGCGCTTCGTCGTCGCGAAGACGCCGGGCGCGTTCATCGGTCGTCGTCGTTGCGCATCGCGTCGCGCTCGGCCTTGTCGATCGCGCGCCGTTCGCGCACCGGCACCACGAGGGCGCGCAGCACGTCCTGCACGCCCATGCCGGCCGCCCCCGACAGCGCCATCACGCTGGCGTGCGGCGAGCGCTTCTTGGCCGCGCGTTTCAGCGCCGCAAGCTTCTTCTTGATCGTGTCGGCGTCGAGCGCGTCGATCTTGTTGAGGCCGACGATCTCGGGCTTCTCGGCAACACCGTGGCCGTAGGTCTCGAGCTCGTCGCGGATCTGGTTGTACGACGCGACGACCTTCTCTTCCGTACCGTCGATCAGATGCAGGATCGCCCCGCAGCGTTCGACATGGCCAAGGAACCGATGGCCGAGACCCTTGCCTTCGGCGGCACCCGCGATCAGGCCCGGCAGGTCGGCGACGACAAGCTCGTCGTCGTCGATGCGCACCACGCCCAGCTGCGGCTTCAACGTCGTGAAGGGATAGTCGGCGATCTTGGGCTTGGCCGAGGTCGTCGCGGCAAGGAAGGTCGACTTGCCGGCGTTCGGCAGCCCGACGAGGCCCACGTCGGCGATCAGCTTCAGGCGCAGCCAGATCCAGCGCTCCTGCCCCTTCCAGCCGGGGCCCGCCTGGCGCGGCGCCTGGTTGGTCGAGGATTTGTAGTGCGTGTTGCCGAAGCCGCCGTCGCCGCCCTTGCACAGGCGGTGGCGCTGGCCGGCATCGCGCATGTCGAGGATCAGCGTCTCCTGGTCGTCGTCGAGGATGGCCGTGCCCACCGGCACCTTCAGCACGATGTCCTTGCCGCCGGCACCGGATTTCTGGCGGCCCTCGCCGTGATGGCCCTTCTCGGCCTTGAAGTGCTGCGTGTAGCGGTAGTCGATCAGCGTGTTGAGATTGGCGACCGCCTCGATCCAGATGTCGCCGCCCTTGCCGCCGTCGCCGCCGTCGGGCCCGCCATACTCGATGAATTTCTCGCGCCGGAAGCTGACGGCGCCCGCACCGCCGTCGCCGGACTTCACGAAGATCTTGCACTGGTCGAGGAACTTCATCGGGGGCCCATAAACGAAGAAAGGGAACGGTTGGGACCGTTCCCTTTCATATGCTTTCCGCTTTCGCGGCGCGTCCTGGAACGGCTTACTCGGCGGCTGCGGCCACCGGCGCCGGGACGATCGACACGATGGTCTTGCCGCCGGCCTTGTGGAACTTGACGGTGCCCGACTTGAGCGCGAACAGCGTGTGGTCGCGGCCCATGCCGACTTCGCGGCCGGCGACGTAGACCGTGCCGCGCTGGCGGATCAGGATGTTGCCCGCGGCGACTTCCTCGCCACCCGCGCGCTTGAGCCCGAGGCGGCGGCCCGCTGTGTCGCGCCCGTTGCGCGAAGAGCCGCCTGCTTTCTTATGTGCCATCCTGCAATCTCCTCAGGCGACCTTGATGTCGACGATCCGCAGCGTCGTCTCGGGCTGGCGGTGCCCGTTCTTGCGGCGGTAATTCTGGCGGCGGCGCTTCTTGAAGACGATGATCTTCTCGCCCTTGCCCTGCGCCAGCACGGTCGCGGTGACCTTGGCGCCCTTGATCGTCGGGCTGCCGACGGTGGCGTTGCCGCCGTCCGTGACCATCAGCACGTCGCCCAGTTCGACCGTCTTGCCGGCCTCGGCTTCGAGCTTCTCGACGACGATGACGTCGTTCTTGGCGACCTTGTACTGTTTGCCGCCCGTGCGAATGACTGCGTACATGTTCTGGTACCCCCGGGTCCCTTTCGGCCTCAACCCTTTGAAAAGCCGAGGAAACCCGCAAATGAGGATCGCCGCGGCAGCCATACCGGCCCCCGGACGAAGAGCGCGCAATATACTGACGGCGTCCGCGCTGTCAAGCGGCGCCCCGCGAGGCGGAAAATGCCGGTTTTTCCGGGACTTTCCCGCGGCTTTGGGATGACGGCCCGTCGCCCCCCTGCTAAACCGCCCGGGTCATGAGCCAAGCCGCCGATTCGACACCCCGGACCTGGTCCCGGACTGCCCTGCGCTGGGTCTGGATCCCGATCACGGCAATCGTCATCGGCGTGCTGCTGCAGCTCGTCGATCTCGAACTGGTCGGCCGGGAGCTGCGATCCGCCGATCCGTGGCGGATCGCAGCGATGCTCGCCGCGTGGGTTTGCTGGCTTGCCCTGCGTCCGGTGCGCATGCGCATGCTGCTCGCCGCCACGGCACCGCAGGTACGTCTTTCGTATAACGACGCGTTCGGCGCGCATGCGCTGGGCAACGCGCTCAACGGCCTGCTGCCGATGCGTGCCGGCGAATTCGCGATGCTCTGGGTGCTCAACCGGCGTGCGCATGTGCCTGTCACAAGCGCCCTGTCGGCGATCGTGCTCGACCGTCTGTGCGATATGGCCGGTGCGGTCTGCCTGCTCGGGGCAGCGATCTGGGCGCTGCCCGAACGGCCGCAGGCGGTCGCGAACGGACTGGCGATCGTCGCGGCGGCGATGCTTGGCGGCGTGGCCGCGATCGCGATCGCGGTGCGGCTGCGCGGGCTTGCCGTCGCATTGCTCGCGCGTGCGCTGCCGCGCCGCTGGCACGCGAAGATCCTGCCGCGCGTCGAGGCGCTGCTCGCCGGCCTTTCCGTCCTTGCGCGGCCGGCCGTGCTGCTGCGCGCCATCCTGCTGTCGGCGGCGATCTGGTCGGTGACGGCGACCTCGTTCACGCTGGGGATCAGCGCCGTCTGGCCGGATGTCGGTCTCGTGACGGGCGCCTTCACGGTCGGCGTGACGGCACTCGCGTTCCTGGTTCCGGCCGCCCCGGGTGGGGTCGGCATCTTCCATGCGGCGATCGTGTTCGCGCTTTCGTTCTTCGCGGTCCCGGCCGAATCGGCCCTCGCCTTCGCCCTGCTGACCCACGCGCTGACGCTCGTCACGGGGCTGGCCGTGGCCGGCCTCTGGACCCTGCGAAACGGCCTCGACCCGCGCCGGATCGCCCGCGAACGGGTCGAAGAGGACGCCTAACCGGCGGATCCGGCGGGACTTCCGGGCAAGTCTTGCGCGACGCCCCGTTTGGCGATAGTTTCCGCGCCCTTCGACAGCCGGATCGTGCGGACAGGTGGCCGAGTGGCTGAAGGCGTCAGTCTCGAAAACTGAAATACCGGCAACGGTATCGTGAGTTCGAATCTCACCCTGTCCGCCATTTTTCTCCATTGAAAATGCCCATGGCATGCCTGTCGCGGCTCTCGCTGCCGCGCGGAATGCCGCAGGGGCCATCACCGTTCAAAAGAAGGGTACAGGCATTGCCGCATGAATTGCGGTAACCGCGTGCACCGCCGGGCGTCCGTGACGGTTGCGCTACAGCTGCATGCGATAGTTGTGTTTGACCGGACCGGGCCAACCACCTACGCTGCACGTACAGATATAATCACACTGCTAACCTCGACAGTGACAAACAGCCGATGCCGGTTGCCTTGACGAACGGATCGACCGGCACGAACGGCCAGGCAGCCGCATCGCTGGGTGTCGACTACGACGGCCCGGCGGGACTTCTTGCCGCGATGGCCGCCGCGTCTTCGGACACCGCCCCCGGGACCGAACTGCTGAACAACGGATCGACCGGTCCGCAGGGATTCGGCGGCGTACCGACCTATATCGACGCGGTCCTGAACCAGACGGCTGCCGACTACTGGAACAACGGCAGCTTCGGGACGAGCGCTTCCGTCACCTATTGCATGCCGACAAGCGTTCCGAGCTACGACTACACGCTCCGCGACACGGCCTACGTCTACGGCGACTACGCGACATATTCCGAAGTCAGCTATCTCATCAACACGTTCCAGAGCTTCAATTCGGCGCAGCGCTCGGCGGTCGCGTCGATCGTCCAGTCGATTTCCGAAGTCGCGAACATAAACTTCACGCAGGTCGCGTCGGCATCGAGCGCGCAGATCGTGCTCTTGAACGCCGACCTGGATCCCGGCGTGGCCGGGTTCGCGTTCTATCCGAACGAGACTGCCTACGGGACTCCTGTCGGCGGCGATGTCTTCATGGACATCACCCAGATGAATCCGTCCGCCGGTAACTACGCATATCTGGCGGTAATGCACGAGATCGGGCACACGCTCGGGCTCAAACATCCCGGGGACTACAACGCCGGCGGCGGCGGCACGGAAGGGCCATATCTTCCGAGCGCGACCGACAATCGCCAATACACGATGATGTCGTACTACGACCATCCGAACTACACGTCGCTGACGCAGGAGCCGGTCACGCCGATGCTCTACGACGTCGCGGCGCTGCAGTACATCTACGGCGCCAACATGTCGACGCGCGCCGGCAGCACGTCGTACGACCTCGACTATTTCAAGTCAAACGAGATCAAGACGATCTGGGACGCTGGCGGGACCGACACGATCGACGCCTCCAGCGGCGCGTCGTACGGCTATCTGTCGTCGCAGAAGGCCTGGATCGATCTCAACGCGGGCGCTTTCAGCTCGATCGGCACCGGCAGCGTCCAGCTGAACAACGTCGCGATCGCCTACGGCGCCAGCATCGAGAACGCGATCGGCGGCTCCAACGCCGACACGATCGTCGGCAACGCGCTGGCCAACGACCTGCGCGGCAATGCCGGCAACGACTCGATCTCGGGCGGTGCCGGCGACGACACGATCGACGGCGGCACGGGTGCGGACACGCTCGACGGCGGCTCGGGCACCGACACGCTGTCGTACGCGTCCGACACGATGGGCGTGACCATCGATCTCGCGAACGGCGTCGTCAGCAACAGCGGCTCCACTGACATCGTCCTCGGTTTCGAGAACGCGACCGGCGGCACGTGGGACGACGACATCATCGGAAACGCCCTTGGCAACGTCCTCAACGGCGGCGCCGGTACCGGCAACGACACGCTGGAAGGCGGGCTGGGCGCCGACACGATGGTCGGCGGCGCCGGCAACGACATGTACTACGTCGACAATGTCGGCGATTCCGTCGTCGAGTCCGCCGGCCAGGGCACCGACCAGGTGATTTCGTACATCACGTTCTCGCTCGCAGCGCTGGCGAACGTCGAGAACGTCACGCTCAGCGGCATCGGAGCCATCGACGCGACCGGCAACGCGCTGGCCAACGTC
>CAYQDN010000012.1:0-31686 GCA_964416335.1 uncultured Azospirillum sp. | reverse complement strand
TACGCTCGGTGGTACGGGAACGATCGACGCGACCGGCAACGCGCTGGCCAACGTCCTGACGGGGAACGCGGCCGCAAACCTCATCGACGGCGGCGCCGGCAACGACACGATGGCCGGCGGGCTCGGCGACGACACCTATGTCGTCGATTCGGCCGGCGACGTGGTCGTCGAAAATGCCGGCGAGGGCATCGACCAGGTCCGCACGACGCTCGCCTTCTCGCTCGTCGCCCTTGCCAATGTCGAGAACGTGCAGCTGCTCGGATCGGCTTCGGTCAATGTGACCGGCAACGCGCTGGCCAATCTTCTCGTCGGAAACTCGGGCGACAACGTGTTCGCGGGCGGCGGCGGTGCCGATACGCTGTCCGGCGGGTCGGGCATGGACACGGCCGACTATTCGGCGTCGGCCGGCGCCGTCACCGTCAATCTCGCCCTCGGCATCTGCGCCGGCGGCGACGCGCAGTCCGACAGCCTGATCTCCATCGAGTGCGTCGTCGGCTCGTCGTTCGCCGACTCGCTTGCCACCTCGGCCGTGGGCGGCATGCTCGATGGCGGCGCCGGCAACGACACGCTGGGCGGCGCTTCCGGAGCCGACACGCTTCTGGGCGGCAATGGCGACGATTGGCTGATCGGCGGGGCGGTGGGCGATTTGCTCGATGGCGGCGCCGGTGCCGACCTAGTCGACTATTCGACATCCTCGGCCGGGATCGCGATCAATCTTGCCAGCGGTACCGCCAGCGGCGGCGACGCGCAGGGCGATACGTTCGCGTCGATCGAGAATGCGATCGGCAGCGCCTTCGCCGACACGCTGATCGGCGATTTCGCCAACAACAACCTGATCGGCGGCGACGGCGACGACTGGCTCGACGGCGGTACGGGCGCAGACACGCTGAGCGGCGGCAACGGCAACGACATGGTCGACTACGGCGGTTCCGCAGCGCAGGTGGTCGTCAACCTGGCGACCGGCTCCGCAAGCGGCGGAAGCGCGCAAGGCGACTTGCTGAGCGGAATCGAAAACGCGCTCGGCAGCGCCTTCAACGACATCCTCGTGGGCAGCGCGGGCAACAACAACCTGATCGGCGGCGATGGCGACGACTGGCTCGACGGCGGGGCGGGCGGCGACGGCCTCAACGGCGGCAACGGCATCGACCTCGTCGACTACTCGGGGTCGAACGCGGCCGTCACGGTGCTGCTCGGCACCGCGATCGTCACCGGCGGCTATGCCCAGGGCGATTCGCTGACCTCGATCGAGCAGATCATCGGCTCGGCCTATTCCGACGTGCTGTCCGGCGACGGCGGCGCCAACAACTTGATCGGCGGCGACGGCGACGACACGCTGGGCGGCGGCGGCGGCAACGACGGCCTGCAGGGCGGCAACGGCGACGACTGGCTCGTCGGCGGCGCCGGTGCCGACGATCTCAACGGCGGTGCCGGGATGGATCTTGTCGACTACTCGTCCTCCTCCGGCGGCGTCTCGATCAATCTTGCCAGCGGCACGGCCAGCGGCGGCGACGCGCAAGGCGACTCGCTTGCCTCGATCGAGAACGCGATCGGCAGCGCCTTTGCCGACGTCATCGTCGGCGGGGTCGGGAACAACAACCTGATCGGCAACGACGGCGACGACTGGCTCGACGGCGGCGCCGGGGCGGACACGCTCAACGGCGGCAACGGCAACGATCTCGTCGACTATTCGAATTCGTCGGCCCAAGTCGTCGTCAATCTCGGAACGGGAATGGCCAATGGCGGCCATGCGCAGGGCGACATGCTGATCTCGATCGAGAACGCGATCGGCAGCGCCTTCAACGACATCCTCGTGGGCGACGCGGGCAACAACAACCTGATCGGCGGCGATGGCGACGACTGGCTCGACGGCGGGGCGGGCGGCGACGGCCTCAACGGCGGCAACGGCATCGACCTCGTCGACTACTCGGGGTCGAACGCGGCCGTCACGGTGCTGCTCGGCACCGCGATCGTCACCGGCGGCTATGCCCAGGGCGATTCGCTGACCTCGATCGAGCAGATCATCGGCTCGGCCTATTCCGACGTGCTGTCCGGCGACGGCGGCGCCAATAACCTGATCGGCGGCGACGGCGACGACACGCTGAGCGGCGGCGGCGGCAACGACGGCCTGCAGGGCGGCAACGGCAACGACTGGCTCGTCGGCGGCGCCGGTGCCGACGATCTCAACGGCGGTGCGGGCGTGGACCTTGCCGACTATTCGGCTTCGAGTGCCGGCGTCGCGGTCAATCTCGGCAGCGGCATCGCCAGCGGCGGCGACGCGCAGGGCGATTCCTTCGCGTCGATCGAGAATCTGATCGGCAGCGCGCTTGCCGACACGCTGATCGGGAGCGGCGTCGCGAACAACCTCGACGGCGGCGGCGGTGCGGACAGCATCGACGGCGGAACCGGCAACGACGCGCTGCGCGGCGGAACCGGCGACGACACGTTGACCGGCGGTGCAGGCAGCGACTATTTCATCTTCCAGACCGGCGACGGGGCGGACTCGATCACCGACTTTTCGGCGGGTGCCGGCGGCGACGTGTTCGACCTCTGGGCGGCGACATTCACGAACTACGGACAGGTCCAGGCGGCAATGGCGCAGGCCGGCGCGGATACCGTGCTCGACATGGGCGGCGGCGACTCCGTCACGTTCATGAACACGCTCCTCGGCGACCTGACGGCGGCGAACTTCTCGCTCCACTGACAACAGGCCACCGCATCAGACGGAGACCGCGTGCGCTGACGCGATCCGCGCGCGCAGGCGCTCGATCGGTCGTTCGACCGCGACATGAACGAGCATGCTCAGCGCGAACGTGACGGCGAACGCCAGCTCCGGTCCGAATCTGCCGAGCAGCAGTACGAGCACAGCCGCATGGACGAGAAAGAACGGGTAGGTCAATGCGCCCAGTTGGCGGTCGAACGCCCAGTTCCGCGTTGCTTCGAACAGGAACGGCAGCAGCATCGCGAATGCGACATAGCTGGCCCAAAGGCGCGTTCCGTCGATTGCCGCAGAGTCGAGATACGGCAACCCGCCGGTCAGGGCGAGGCTCGCGACCAGTCCGGCTGCCGACGCAGCCGTGACGGATTTGGCTGCCGCCGCGAACCAGCGGAATTTCCGCAGCGCCGCGTATGCCGCATGCGCGAAATGTCCGAGCAGGAACAGCGAGACGACCGCGGGAAAAAGACGGTATCGCCCGGGAAATGCCGCGACAGTCAGGTTCGCGGCATCCGTCGAAAGGCCGAGTTCGACAAGCGATCCGATCGCGTCACCCGGCGAAGTCTCGCAATGCAGGCGCCACGCAAGACTTGCAAGGAACAGGATTGCCGCGAATGCGGCGTTGGCCCGGCGGAACGCCAAAAGAAGCGGCGCCGCCGCGTAGAACAGGAGTTCGGCGCCGACCGACCACGCGATGCTCACCGGGTAATTCGGCGCGATCCGTATCGGCTGGTCGGAAACGAAGTCCACGACGATTGAACGGGCCGAATTGAACTGCTGCGAATAGGTCGATGCGATGTCCTGTCCGAAGATCGCAAGGTTGAGCAGCAGATAGGCATCCCGTTCGGTTGTCCCGAGCGACGGATCGGGAACCATGAAGATGGTCGGAAGCCCGACGGCCCAATAGACGGCGACGACCAGCGCAAGCACGACAAAGTAGGCCGGAAATATCCTCAGGAGCCGGTTCAGGTAAAATCCGGACGTGTTTCCCGGATATCGCTCGTTGATCACGAGCGACATGTAGAATCCGGAAACGATGAAAAAAAAGATGACCGCGACCGCCTGGTTCAGAAGCGTCATTTTGAACAGATCGCGCCCCGAATGGCTGATGAAGACGGAGACAGCCAGAAGGAAGCGGAGGATTCCCATTCGAGATTTCCCAATCCGGTTCACCGGCCGGCCGCCGCCCCGACGACCGGGCCGGCCGATACGCCAGTTCTACAAATAATAGCAATTCAGGAGGATCGCCGACACCCGGCCAATTCCCGGGCCCCGCACGGGCATGGCGACAAGGTGGCCTCGAACCGATGACCCATGCTAGTTGGGAAGCCTGCATAGCCGTCGTAGGTCATGCTTGACCCAGGAAACGCCTAAAGCCGTGCCAGACAGCGCTTCCAGCACCCGGCTCGATGTCCTCGAAGCCCAGTCGATCTTCGTGATCCGCGAGGCGCATGCGCGGCTGAATCCGCTGGCGATGCTGTGGTCGGCGGGCAAGGATTCGAACGTCCTGCTCTGGCTCGCGCGCAAGGCGTTCCTCGGCCAGGTGCCGTTCGCCTGCGCGCTTCTCGACACCGGCGACGAATTCGACGAGGTCTACGCGTTCCGCGACCGGTACGCGCGCGAATGGTCGCTCGACATGCGCACCGTGCCCTGCCCGCCGGTCGCGGCGACGGATCCGGCATTGCCGCCGGCGGCGCGTGCGGCCCAGCGCAAGACCCTCGGTCTCAAGAATTTCATCGCGGAGGAAAAGCTCGCAGGCCTGCTCGTCGGCATCCGCGCGGACGAGCAGGCCGTGCGCGCCAAGGAGCCTTATGCAAGCCCCCGCGGACCGCTCGGCACGTGGGATCCGGCCGAGCAGCCGCCCGAGCTGTGGGAGCACCTCGCGATGGATCGGCCGCCGGGCGGCCATGTCCGCGTGCACCCGCTCGTCGACTGGACCGAACTCGACATCTGGCTCTACATCCGGCGCGAGGGCGTGCCCGTCCTGCCGCTCTATTTCGCGCGCGGCGGCATGCGCTTCCGCACGGTCGGCGAAAAATCGATCACCCGGCCCTTCGCGTCAAAGGCGGCCACGCTCGATGCGGTCATCGACGAGGTCGCCGGCCTGCGCACGCCCGAGCGCGCCGGCCGCACGATGGACCACGAGCGCGAGGACGCCTTCGAGCGTCTGCGCGCCGACGGCTACATGTGAGCGCCGCCATGGAAACGCTCGATATCGCCGTCCTCGGCCATGTCGATCACGGCAAGTCGACGCTGCTGGGCCGGCTGCTGCACGAGACCGGCACGCTGACGGCCGAGCAGGTCGCCGGCCTGCGCGCGGCTGCCGGATCGCGCGGCGTGCCCTTCGAATGGTCCTTCGCCCTCGATTCGCTGCAGGCCGAGCGCGACCAGGCGGTGACGATCGGCAGTGCACGCTGCCGGATGGTGCTCGCCGGCCGCGAGATCCGCTTCCGCGACGCGCCCGGCCACGTGCGCTTCGCCGCCGCGGCGGCGACGGCGGCGGCGGCCTGTGCCTGCGGCCTGATCGTCGTCGACGCGCGCGAGGGCTGGAGCGCTTCGGTCGAGCGCCATGTCGAGGCGGCGACGCTGCTGGGCATCGGCCGCTGGATCCTCGTCGCCAACAAGATGGATCTCGCCGGCTTCGAATCCGGGACGTTCGAGGCCGTGCGCGCCGCGGCCGCGGCCGCACTGGCGCGGATCGGTGCCGGCCTTGTCGCGGCGATTCCGGCCTGCGCCGCCGACGGCGACAATCTGGCGACGCGTTCGGCGCGCATGGGCTGGTACGGCGGACCGATCCTTGCCGAAGCACTGGCCGGCCTCGCCGGCAACGCGGATGCCGACGGGCCGCTCCGCCTGCCCGTCCAGGACGTCTACCGGCGCGGCGAATCGCGGATCCTGGCCGGGCGCGTCTCGGCCGGCTCGGTGAATGTCGGCGACGAACTTCTCTTCATGCCGTCTGACCAGATCGCGCATGTCGCCGCCCTCGTCCCGGAAGGCACGTCGGGGCGCAATGTGGCGCTCGCGATCGACCGGCCGATCTATGTCGCGCGCGGCGAAGTCGCCTGTGCCGCCGACCGGCCGGCGATCGCCGCGACGGCCTTCCGCGCCCGGGTCGTCTGGCTGGGCGGGCGCGTCGAGAAATCCAGCATACGCGTCAAGGTGCGCATCGGAACCGGCGAGACGGCGGCGCGCGCGACATTCGCGACCCCGCCGCGCGGGCCCGGCGAGATCAGGGCCGTCACGCTCGAGCTTTCGGGGTTGCTTGCCGTCGATCCGCCCGGTACGCCCGGCGGCCTCCACCGCGGCGTGCTGGTCGAGAACGGGCGCATCGTCGCCGGCTTCGCGATCGATCCGCAGTCCCTCGCGACGGCCGCGGCACGGCGGCGCGAACTTCTCGGCGACACGCTCCAGAGCGTGGCTGCCGCCGAACGCATGCGCCTTGCCGGGCATCGCGGCGGCGTGGTGTGGCTCACCGGCCTGTCGGGGGCGGGCAAATCGACGCTCGCGATGGGCCTGCAGCGCCGGCTGTTCGAGCGCGGCTGGCTTGCCTACGTGCTCGACGGCGACAACGTGCGCCACGGTCTCAACCGGGATCTCGGCTTTTCCGCGCAAGACCGCGCCGAGAATATCCGCCGCGTGGGCGAGGTGGCGGCCCTGTTCGCGGACGCGGGCATGATCTGCATCACCGCCTTCATCTCGCCCTACCGGGCCGACCGCGCGCACGCGCGCCAGGCGGCGGCCGAGGGGTTCCGCGAGATCTATGTCGAGGCGCCGCTCGAACTGTGCGAACGCCGCGATCCCAAGGGGCTCTATGCCAAGGCACGGCGCGGCCAGCTCAGCGGCTTCACCGGAATCGACGCGCCCTACGAGGATCCGGTTGCGCCCGATCTGGTCATCGATACCGGCCGGATCGGGATCGACGCGTGCATCGACCTGCTGATGCGCTTCGTGACCGAGGAATTCGGCGGACACCCGGCCTGACCGGCGGATTCGCCTTGGCGGCGGATGCGGTCTAGTGTCGGCCTATCATTCAACGGACCGGAGCCGATCATGCGCCGCACAGCCCTCGTCCTCGTCGCCGGTTCGGCCCTGCTGCTCGGCGGCTGCGGCGGGCTTACGCGCCAGCAGGCCTATGTCGGCAGCGGCGCGGCGATCGGCGCGGCCGTCGGCGCGCTGACGACCGGCGGGACCAGCACGCTGCAGGGTGCCGCGATCGGGGCGGCCGTCGGTGCGGCGGGCGGCTACGTCATCGACCGGCTGCGCCGGCCGGCGGGTCAGCGCTAGCGCTTCACGCCTTCTTGAGAGCCTCGATGCGCGCCACGCGCAGTTCGCCCGAATCGATCGCGGCGATGCGCCGGGCCCACAGCTGGGCCTCCTGCATCAGCGCCTTGCCCTCGGCGAGATTGAGCATGCCCTTGGCGACGATCGTGTCGATGCGCCGCCAGCCTTCGAGCACGACCGGGCGGAGTTCCTTCGTATAGTCCTCGGTGCGGCGCACCGTGTAGCCGAGGCTTTCCACGAGGAAGGTGAGCTGCGCCACCGTACCCAGATAGGGCGGGCGCGGCTCGCCCTCGATGTAGCCGGCGAAGGCCGAGCCTTGCGTCTCGTCCTCGGACAGCGCCCAGTCGAGCAGCAGCAGGCGGCCGCCGGGCTTCAGCGCTTCGCCCACGCGGCGCAGCAGTTCCGACTTGTCGGTGACCAGCGACACGACATTGCGCAGCAGGACCGCGTCGTAGGAACGCGGCTTCCAGTCGGGCTTCGCGAGGTCGAGAGCGGCGATGGGCGCGCGCATGTCGAGCCCTTCCTTGGCCGACATCGCGTCGCCGGCCTTGGCCTGCTCGGGCGAAAGGTCGAAGCCGTGCGCGGTGGCGCCGTAGCGCGCGACGATCGCGCGCGTGCCGCCGCCCAGCCCGCAGCCCACGTCCATCACGGTCGAGCGCTTGTCGACGATCAGCGAGGCGGCAAGCTCGGCCGCGAATTCGCCGCCGCCGGGGAACGAGAAGCCGTCGCCCCAGATCAGCTGGGCGACGAGGATGCGATCGGGGCTCCAGAAATCCTTCGGCGGTGCCGGCTTCGCCGGTTCCGAAGCTGCAGCCGCCGCCGGAGCCGGGCGTGCGGCGGCCGGGGCGGCCTTGCGCTTCGCCGGCGCGGGCAGCCGATAGCCTTCCCACCACGCGTGGAGGCGCGTGCGGAAATCCTTTTCGCCGCTCTTCCACCAGGGCTGGGCCGCCGGAGCGGCGTTCGGCTCGTTTGCCGCGGATCGGTCGTCTGATGAACTCATTGCGAACATTGTTTAGGCAATGGTGTGGTCGAATCCAAGCCCCCTGGCCTGCACCCGACGTTATCCACAGGCCGAATGCTTGGCGCAGCCCGATCTTTGGGGCAAGCTCGAACCAGTTGCCAAGTCGTTCCAGCGCGAGGGTCATGCGATGCCTCGGTCCCATCGACGACGCACGTTCCTGTCCGGCCTCGGTGCCGGGCTGGCCGTCGCCGCACTGCCGGTGCGGGCAGCCGAGGCAGTCGACCTGCAGCTGGTGCTCGCGGCCGACGTGTCGCGCAGCATCGACGAGCACCGCTTCCAGCTCCAGCGCAAAGGCTATGCCGCCGCGATCGCCGACGAACGCGTCGTGCGCGCGATGACCGGCGGCAGGCTCAAGCGCCTCGCCCTCACCTATTGCGAGTGGTCCGGCACCGGCGCCCAGCGCACGATGGTCGACTGGGCGGTGATCGACGGCATGGCGAGCGCGGAGGATTTCGCCGCCCGCCTGCTCGCCCCGCCGCGCCCCTTCGCCGGGCCGACCGCGATCGGCGAGGCGGTCATGTTCGCGATGGAGGAATTCAAGCGCTGCCCGTTTTCGGCCGAACGGCGCACGATCGACGTGTCGGGCGACGGCACCAACAACAGCGGCATGCCGATCACGGGGGCGCGCGACATCGCGATCGAGGCGGGCGTCACCATCAACGGGCTTGCCATCCTGTCGGAAACGCCGAGCCCGTGGAACCCGCAGCACACGCACCCGCCCGGCGGGCTCGACGAGTGGTACCGCGCCAACGTGATCGGCGGGAACGGCTCGTTCATGCTGTCGGTGATGGGGTTCGACACGTTCGCGTACGCGATGGTCAACAAGCTGGCGCGCGAAACGGTCTGAGGAGATCGCGGAATGACACGACCGACACGACGCGCCTTCGTCGCCGGCGGGCTGGCGCTGTTCGCCGCACCGGCCGCCGCCCAGCACGCCCAGCACGGGCCGATGTTCGAGCGGCTGAACCAGCCCGGCCGCATCGAGGTGCCCGAACAGGCGATCGAGCAGCGCATGTTCGACAGCATCGCACCCAGGGCGGCCGACCAGGGCAGATGGAGCGAACGCGCCCCGCTGCCGCTGCCGCGCACCGAAATGGCGTGGGCCGCCGAACGCGCGGGCCGGCTGCATCTGGTCGGCGGCTATGCCGAGCAGCGCGTCGACAAGCCCTATCACCATGTCTACGACGCGGCTTCCGACCGCTGGTCGCAGGCCGAAGACCTGCCGCGCGGCGCCAACCATGTGGGCGTCGCGGTACTCGACGGCCGGCTCTATGCGCTGGGCGGTTTCCTCGACCAGAACCGCCGGCCGCATGCGGACTGTTTCGTCTACGGGGCTGCGGGTGAACGCTGGACGCCGATCGCATCCCTGCCCGCCGCCACCGGTGCGATGGCGTGCGTCGCCTTCGCCGGCAACATCCATGCGATCGGCGGGGCGATGGGCGATACGGCCGAGACGCGCCGCTCGATCGAGCGCCACCTGATCTACGATCCGCGCGAGAACCGCTGGCGCGAGGCGGCCCCGCTGCCCACCGCGCGCGACCATATCGGCATCGTGGCGGCCAACGGCCTGATCCACGCGATCGGCGGGCGGGTCGACACGTTCTATACGAACTCGCACTACCACCACAGCTACGACCCGAAGGAAGACCGCTGGCGCATGCGCAATCCGTTCCCGACCGCGCGCTCGGGCCACGGTGCCACGCTCTATCGCGGCCAGATCTTCTGCATGGGCGGCGAGGGATCGAACCGCGTCTACGGCCAGAACGAGGCGTACGACATCGCGAACGACCGCTGGCAGGCCTATGCGCCGATGCCCACGCCGCGCCACGGCATGGGGGCCGTCACGATCGGCGACGCCATCTATGTCGCCGGCGGCGGACCGATGATGGGCGGCGGCGTAAAGAGTGCGGTCCACGAGTCGTTCACGCTCGGATAGGGCTGGCCGCGGCGTTGCTGGCCTCGGCGTTGCATATTGCGACGCGCCGGTCTTTACTTGCCGGCACCGCACCCTGGGTTCCGGGTGGAACCATCGAGGCCGCCAATGACCTGGTCCGTCGTCGCACGCGATCCCGCAACGGGCGAAATCGGCATTGCCGTGGCCACGCGCTTCTTCGCGGTCGGCGCGCTGTGCCCGTATGTGCGCCCCGGTGCGGGTGCCGTCGCCACGCAGGCACTGATCAATCCCTATCATGGCATCGACGGGATCGAACTGATGGCGCGCGGCGTGCCGGCGGCCGAAGCGCTGGCCGCCCTGCTCGCGCGCGATGCGGGCCGCGAATCCCGCCAGGTGCATCTGATGGATGCGGCCGGACGCTTTGCCGCACACACGGGCAGATCCTGCGTCGACTGGGCGGGCCATCTGCTGTTCGAGGATTTCTCCGTCGCCGGCAACATGCTGGCCGGGGCGCAGGTGATCGAGGCGACGGCCAAATCGTTCGCGGCATCGCGGGGCAAGCCCCTCGCCGAACGCTTCCTTGATGCGCTCGATGCGGGCGACGCGGCCGGCGGCGACAAGCGCGGCCGCCAGTCGGCCGCCATCCGCGTGCATTTGGGCGAGGAATATCCCGATCTCGACATGCGCGTGGACGACCACGAGTTTCCGCTGGTCGAGCTGCGGCGCCTCCATGCCAAGAGCAAGGAGCGCTTCGCGATCTTCCGCCAGTTCCTCGCCACGCGCGCCGATATCGCGGGGACGTACGACCGCGCCAGGATCGACGCGGCGCTGTTGGCGGCCGGCGCCAAATGACGGCCCTGCTCGAAGTCGACGGGCTGAAGACGTATTTCGCCACCGACGGCGGCGAGTTCCGCGCGGTCGACGGCGTGTCGTTCGCGATCGGCGAAGGCCGCACGCTGGGCATCGTGGGCGAGAGCGGTTGCGGCAAGTCGGTGACGTCGCTGTCGATCATGGGGCTCGTGCCCAAGCCCGGCGGGCGCATCGCCGGCGGGTCGATCCGCTTTCGCGGGCGCGATCTTGCGAAACTGCCCGAGGCGGAGATGCGTGCGCTGCGCGGCTCGGAGATCGCGATGATCTTCCAGGAGCCGATGACCTCGCTCAACCCCGCTTTCACGATCGGCAACCAGCTGGTCGAGGGGATCGTGCGCCACCGCCATCTGTCGGCAGCCGATGCCAAGGCGCACGCCATCGAGATGCTGCGCCGCGTGCGCATCCCCGCACCCGCGCAGCGCTTCGACGAATATCCGCACAAGCTTTCCGGCGGCATGCGCCAGCGCGTGATGATCGCGATGGCGCTGGCGTGCGATCCCAAGCTTCTGATCGCCGACGAGCCGACGACGGCGCTGGACGTGACGATCCAGGCGCAGATCCTGGATCTGCTGCGCCGGCTGCGCGAGGAAACGGGCACTGCCATCGTGCTGATCACGCACGATCTGGGCGTCATCGCCGAACTGGCGCACGACGTCGTCGTCATGTACGCCGGCAAGATCGTCGAGAAGGCGCCGGTCAAGCGCCTGTTCGCCTGGCCGCAGCACCCGTACACGATCGGCCTGCTGGGGGCGATCCCGCAGCTCCATCGCGCGCGCAAGCACCTCGCCACCATCGACGGCACGGTGCCGAGCCTCGCCGACCTGCCGCCCGGCTGCCGCTTCGCCGCGCGCTGCCCCTTCGCCGACGCGCAGTGCCGGGCGGCCGAACCGCCGATGCGCGACATGATGGACGGCCACGCGGTCGCGTGCTGGCGCGCCCCGCTCGAGGAACTGGCCGCATGAGCAAGCCGCTGCTCCGCGCCTTCGACCTCGTGAAGCATTTCGCCGTGCGCAAGGGCCTGTTCGGCGGCGTGAGCGGTGCCGTGAAGGCCGTCGACGGCGTGTCGCTCGAAGTGAACGCCGGCGAGACGCTGGGGCTCGTCGGCGAAAGCGGCTGCGGCAAGTCGACCGTGGGCCGCATGCTGCTGCGCCTGATCGAGCCGACGTCGGGCCAGATCGAGTTCGACGGCGAAGACCTGATGGCGCTCGACGAGGACGCGATGCGCAAGCACCGCCGGCATCTGCAGATCGTCTTCCAGGATCCGTACGCCTCGCTCAACCCGCGCATGACGGTAGGCGAGATCGTCGGCGAGCCGCTGATGCTCCACGACGTGGTGCCGGGACCCGCGCGCGCGGACAAGGTGCGCGAGCTCCTGTCGGTCGTCGGCCTCAGGCCCGAGCACGACCGGCGCTATCCGCACGAATTCTCCGGCGGGCAGCGCCAGCGCATCGGCATCGCGCGCGCCCTTGCCGCGGGCCCCAAGCTGATCGTCGGCGACGAGC
Organism: uncultured Azospirillum sp.; assembly: GCA_964416335.1. Lineage (GTDB taxonomy): Bacteria > Pseudomonadota > Alphaproteobacteria > CACIAM-22H2 > CACIAM-22H2 > Tagaea. Next base: position 19,405 of record CAYQDN010000012.1, on the reverse strand, counting down.
CGGTCTCCGCCCTCGACGTTTCGGTGCAGGCCCAGGTGCTGAATCTGCTGAAGGACCTGCAGGCGAAATTCGGCATGGCGCTGGTGCTGATCGCGCACGACCTTGCCGTGGTGAAGCACGCGGCCGACCGCGTGGCGGTCATGTATCTGGGCCGCATCGTCGAGATCGCCGACAAGGACAAGCTCTACGCCACGCCGCGCCATCCCTATACGCAGGCCCTGCTGGCCGCGATCCCGGTTCCCGATCCCTCGGTGCCGCGCAACCGCACGCTGCTGGAAGGCGACGTGCCCAGCCCCATCGACCCGCCGCCGGGCTGCCGTTTCCACACGCGCTGCGCGTTCGCCCGGGAACGCTGCCGCACGGAAAGCCCGCAGCTGGCAATCGCCGGCAAGGGCCATTCGGTCGCCTGCCATTTCTGGCGCGACATTCCCGATTTCGCCGTCCTTGCCGCCCCGCCGGCGAACGCGGCATTGGTCCGCCTCGAGCGGCTGCAGTCGCGTTTCGTCGAACGAACCCATCCGTCCTGATCCCCTCGAAGGAGAATCGCCATGCGAACTTTCCGTACCCTGATGGCCGGCCTCGCCGCCCTGGCGCTCGCCGCCGGTGCCGCCAACGCGCAGACGACGCTGCGCATCGGCCTTGCCGAGGACCCCGACGTGCTCGACCCGACCTTCGCGCGCACCTTCGTGGGCCGCATCGTGTTCGCCGGCCTGTGCGACAAGCTGTTCGACATCGACAAGGACCTCAAGATCGTCCCGCAGCTCGCCACCGGCTACGAGTGGAGCGACGCCGGCAAGACGCTGACGGTGAAGCTCCGGCCGAACGTGACGTTCCACGACGGCGAGAAGATGGATGCCGAAGCGGTGCGCTTCAGCCTCGACCGGCATCTCAACGCGCCCCGCTCGGGCCGGCGCGCCGAGATCTCGGTCGTGCAGACGATCGCGGTCGTCGACCCGCTGACCGTGCGCCTGACGCTGTCGACCGCCTTCGCCCCGCTGATCGCGCAGTTCACCGACCGGGCCGGCATGATCGTCAGCCCCAAGGCGGCCGTCGCCGCGGGCGAGCAGTTCGGCACCAAGCCGGTGTGCGCGGGGCCCTTCAAGTTCGTCGAGCGTATTGCGCAGGACCGCATCGTGCTGGAGAAGTTCGCCGGCTACTGGGACGCCGGCAGCATCAATGTCGACCGCGTCGTCTACCAGCCGATCCCCGACAGCTCGGTGCGTTTCGCCAACCTGCAGGCAGGTGCCCTCGACCTGATCGAGCGCCTGCAGCCGACCGACCTGCCCGCCGCCAAGCGCAACGCGCGCATCAAGGTCGTACCGGTCAACGAGCTGGGCTACCAGGGCATCACGATCAACACCGGCAACGGCGAGCGCGCCAAGTCGCCGATCGGCTCGGACAAGCGCGTGCGCGAGGCGTTCGAGCTTTCGCTCGACCGCACCGTCCTCAACCAGGTCATCTACAACGGCGAATACACGCCGAGCGTCCAGGCCGTGCCGCCGTCGAGCCCGTTCCACAACAAGAACCTGAAGGTGCCCGCGCGCAACATCGCGCGCGCCAAGGCGCTGCTCGCCGAGGCCGGCGTGAAGACGCCCGTCGTCGTCAACCTGACGGTCACGCCCAACCCGGACATCCGCCAGATGGGCGAGGTCATCCAGTCGATGGCCAAGGAAGCCGGCTTCGACGTGAAGCTCAACGTCATGGAGTTCGCAAGCTCGCTCAACGCCGCCGAGAAGGGCGATTTCGAGGCCTATATCCTCGCCTGGAGCGGCCGGCCCGATCCGGACGGCAATCTCTATGTCTTCGTCACCAAGAACGGGCCGCAGAACTACGGCAAGTACGACAACCCGGAAGTCGACAAGCTGATGGACGAGCAGCGCGCGGTCGCCGACCCGGTCCAGCGGGCGGCCCTGCTGGCCAAGATCATGGCCATCACGGCGGCGGACCGGCCGATCCTCTATATGTGGCACCGCACGAACTTCCTCGCGCACGGCACGCGGTTGACCGGCTTCGTGCCGATCCCCGACGCGCTGATCCGGCTGCAGGGCGTGAAGCTCGCCGCGAACTGAGCCTCGCCGCGCGTGTTCGCGTTCCTCGCCCGCCGGCTGGCGATGGTCGTCCCGACATTGTTCGTCGTGTCGATCATCGTCTTCAGCCTGCAGCTGCTGCTGCCCGGCGATCCCGCCTCGATCCTGGCGGGCGAGAGCGTGGACGCGCAGATGCTGGCCGAGATCCGGGCGCGCTACGGCCTCGACCAGCCGATCCACGTGCAGTACCTGCGCTGGATCTGGAACGCGCTGCACGGCGATCTCGGCGAATCGATGCGCATCGGCCTGCCGGTGGGCGAACTCGTGCTCGCCAAGCTGCCGGTGACGCTGCAGCTGGGCGGCATGGCGTTCCTGATCGCGTGCGTCATCGGCATTCCGATGGGCGTGATTTCGGCGGTCAAGAAGGACTCGGCCTGGGACTATGCCGCCAACGCGGTGGCGCTGTGGGGCCTGTCGACGCCGAATTTCTGGCTCGGCATCATGCTGATCCTGCTCGTGTCGGTGCAGCTCGGCTGGCTGCCGCCCTCGGGCTTCGTGAGCCCGTTCGAGGACTGGCGCCAGAGCCTGGCGACCACGATCATGCCGGCCTTCGTGCTCGGCAACTCGATCGCCGCGGTGCTGATGCGCCACACGCGTGCGGCGATGCTGCAGGCCCTCAACCAGGACTATGTGCGCACGGCGCGCGCCAAGGGGCTGAACGAGGGCGTGGTGATCAACAAGCATGCCCTTCGCAACGCGCTGATCCCGGTCGTCACGCTCGGCGCGCTCGAACTGGGCACGCTGTTCTCCGGGGCCGTGCTCACCGAGCAGGTCTTCACGATCCCCGGCTTCGGCAAGCTGGTCGTCGATGCGGTGTTCAACCGCGACTATCTGGTCGTGCAGGGCGTGGTGCTCGTCACCGCCACGGCCTACGTGATGCTGAACCTGCTGGCCGACATCGCGTACTTCCTCATCAATCCGCGGCTGCGCCAGCAATGACGTCATCGGCCGACAGCCCCGGACGGCGGGCCCTCCGCCGCTTGCTGCACCGGCCGGCGGCGTTGTTCGGCCTTGCGGTCGTGCTGGTACTGGTCGCGATCGCCCTGCTTGCCCCCGTCATCGTGCCCTTCGATCCCATCGCGACCGACTGGGGGGCGATCCGCAAGGCGCCCGATGCCGTGCACTGGTTCGGCACCGACGAGAACGGGCGCGACCTGCTGGCGCGCGTGATGTACGGGGCGCGCGCGTCGCTGGCCGCGGGCGTCATCTCGGTGTCGATCTCGATCGCGGTCGGGCTGCCGCTGGGGCTGCTCGCGGGCTATGTCGGCGGCTGGATCGATGCGGTGATCAGCCGGGTCGCCGACGCGATGCTCGCCTGCCCGTTCCTGATCCTCGCCATCGCCCTCTCGGCGTTCCTGGGGCCGAGCCTGTCGAACGCGATGGTCGCCATCGGCATCTCGGCCACGCCGGCGTTCATAAGGCTCACGCGCGGGGCCACGCTCAACGCCGCGGTCGAGGATTATGTCGAGGCCGCGCGCGCGGTCGGCAATCCGCGCTGGCGCATCGCCGTGCGCCACCTGCTGCCCAACATCCTGCCGCCGATCATGGTGCAGGCCACGCTCGCCGTCGCCATGGCGATCATCGCGGAGGCGAGCCTGTCGTTCCTGGGGCTTGGCCAGCAGCCGCCGCTGCCCAGCTGGGGCTCGATGCTGAACACGGCCCAGCGCTTCCTCGAACAGGCCCCGTGGATGGCGCTGTTCCCGGGGGCGGCCATTTTCCTTGCCGTGCTGGCCTTCAACCTGCTGGGCGACGGGCTGCGCGACGCGCTCGACCCGCGCCACCGCTAGAAAATCTAAGGACGCAGGCGAGAAATTCTCGGTTGCCGGGAACGGGCCGGACGGCCAAGTTCCTCGCGACGGAAGCGATCCGCTGCCGTCCGCGGCGATTTGATCGAGCAGCTTGCGCCCGCGTGACAAAGCGCTAAAGCGCCACGACGGATGTCGTGGGCTCAAGGATGGAGACCGACATGCCGACCGCCAGGACGCATTTCCGAAGCTGTCGAAGCGCCTAGATCCGCTTCCCCGATCGAACCCGCCAACGACAGCGACGCCGGCACGCGCGTGCCGGTGCCCGGAAAGGTGCATCCGATGAACGACGCCTACGTGATCGAGATCGACGGCGATGCCGCCGGCCTCGCCCTTGCCGAACGCGGCGGCTGGCGCTTCGCCGCCGCCGCCAACCCCTACTGGCCCCTGGACGGTCGCCGTTTCCGCGACGTGCGCCAGGCCGAACGCGCGGCGCGCGACCTGCGCCGCAACACAGATGCCGCCTGAGGAGCAACGACGATGAGCAAGGTCTACGTCATCCACGAGAACGACGCCTGGGTCGCACCGCTGCGCGCCGAATTCGACAGGCGCGGCACGCCCTTCGCCGAATGGTTCCTCGACGAGGGTACTGTCGACCTGCGCGACGAGCCGCCCGACGGCGTCTTCTACAACCGCATGAGTGCGTCCTCGCACACGCGCGACCACCGCTTCGCGGCCGAGTACACGGGCCATGCGCTCGAGTGGCTGGCCCGACACAACCGGCCGGTGGTCAACGGACGGCGTGCGCTGGCACTCGAGATCAGCAAGGTCGCGCAGTATCAGGCGCTGGCCGCGCACGACATCGCCGTGCCCGACACGATCGCGGCCATCGGCCGCCGGCAGATCGCCAACGCGGCCGAAACGCTCGGCTATCCGCTGATCCTCAAGCACAACCGGGCTGGCAAGGGGCTCGGCGTCAAGCTGGTCCTCAGCGAAGCCGCACTTAAAGAGTATCTCGCCGACGAAGAGGCCATCGGCCCGGTCGACGGCACGTGGCTGGTGCAGCGCTATATCGCGGCACCCGAGCCGTTCATCACGCGCGTCGAGTTCGTCGGCGGCAAGTTCCTCTATGCCGTGCGCGTCGATACCTCGGCGGGTTTCGAGCTGTGCCCGGCCGACCAGTGCCAGGTCGATCTCGCTTCCGCGTGCCCGGCCGTGGCCCCCAGCGAACGGTTCAACATCGTCGAGAATTTCCGCCATCCGCTCGTCAAGCGCTACGAGCGGTTCCTTGCCGCCAACGACATCGGCATCGCCGGCATCGAGTTCATCGTCGACCGCGAGGGCAACGCCTTCACCTACGACGTCAACACCAACACCAACTACAACCCCGACGCCGAGGCGCGCGCGGGCAAGTCGGGCATGGGGGCGATCGCGGCCTATCTCGACGGGCGCCTCGCGCGCACGGTCGAGAATCCGCTGTGGCTCGCCGCACTCGGGGCCGCGCATTAGCGCGGTCCCGGGGTCCGGAAACCTTAGCGTTACATCATGCAACGGTAACGTATTTAACCCATTGAATGTAATCATGTGTTACTGCAACCGCCTTTCCTGAAACCGGAACATCCGCCAACCGCAAAACTTACTTTAAATCCCAACATAGGGTTTTATTCTATATCCGAATCATCCCGGATTCAAGCAGATGATTTTTCGGCAGGGCCCGAAGTGCTAGTCTTCACCCCGTCGCACCTGCGACGGGGGAAACCGGAAATGTCCAAGCCCAATCCTGTGGCGCTCGCCGCAAAGGCGGCTGCTTGCGCGCTCGCCCTTTCGCTCCTCGCGGGCTGCCAGACCGACGGCAAGCCGGCCGTCAGCCTCACCCAGGCGCGCCAGATCACGGCCGAGTTCCAGGGCCAGGGCTTCCGCCCGCCGCCGCGCACGATCTCCGACATCACCGCGATCCTCGACCAGCAGAAGCCCGATCCCGCCAAGGTCGCCGCCGCGATCGCCAAGGCCGACGCCCAGCCACCGGCGACGCTGCGCGGAACCGAACTCGCCTCGTTCCTCTATTTCCGCGGTGTCGCCGCCGCCGAGCTTGGCCGCACGGGCCAGCGCGCCGAAGACATCCGCCGCGCCTACGAGATCGCGCGCAGTTCCGGTGCCGCCGGCAACATCGTCGCCCGCTATCGCGAGCAGCTCGCGAACGCCGAGCGCTCGGTCGGAAATCTGCGGGCCGCCTTGGGCCTCCTCAAGGAGGAACTCGCCAATCCGCCCAATCCGGGCCAGCGGATCGCCTCGCAGGGCCGCTTCGTCCAGGTCTCGGTGCAGCTGGGCGAGCTCGATGCGGCGCGCGCGGAAATCCCGCGCATGGAGAGCGTGCTGACCGAAATACGCAACAATCCGCGCATGCAGGCCTTCAACAGCTGGAACGGCGAGGCGATCTCCCTTGTCTCGGCCGGCACGATCGCGCTCGAAACCGGGAAGTTCCCGGAAGCCGAGCGCCTGTACCGCGCCGCACTGGCGGCGAACGAGCGCCTCGTGCGCGAGGAAGCGGCCATCACGGCGCAGATCGGATTGCCGCCGACGACATTCCGGAGCGTCGGGCTCCTCTACCGCTCGGCTCTCGGCCGCGCGTTGCTCCGCCAGAGCCGGGTGCTGGAAGCCGAAGTCGAGGCGCGCTCGGTGCTTCTCGCAAGGCTGTCGCTGACGGGACGCTATTCGACCGAGGCCGCCGGTGCGGTGATCGAGCTTGCCGACGTGCTGATCGAACAGGGCCGCTATCAGGAGGCCGAACGCCTTGCCCAGGTGGCGACCGAAACCCTCGACGCGATCAAGATCGACCCGGCATCCGGGCTCTATGCGCGCGCCCAGCGCCAGGTCGCCCGCGCGCAGAGCCAGCGCGACGAATGGGAAGCGTCGGCCGCGACCTACGAGGGCCTGCGCAAGCGCATGGCGTCCAATCCCGACGCGATGCGCCAGATCTTCGACAACAACCCGCACTGGGGCATGGTGTCGCTGCGCGCCGGCAACGCGCAGGAAGCCGTGCGCGTGATGACCAACGTCGTCGAGCGCAATACCCGGACGCTGGGCGAGCGCCACTGGGACACCGCGATGGCGCGCGGCATGCTGGGGGCCGCCAAGAGCCGGCTCAACGACGCGGCCGGTGCACTGGCGGAGTTCGACGCGGCGACGCCGGTCCTGCTGCAGTCCTCGCGCCAGTCCGACGACGAGGAAGGCGGCTCGGCCGCGCGCGACAGCCAGCTGCGCGTCGTGATGGAATCGATGATCCGCGCGCTTGCCGCGTCGAACCGTGCGGGTGCCGCCGAGGAATCGTTCCGGCTGGCCGACGCGATCCGCGGCCAGGGCGTGCAGCGGGCGCTGGCGCAGAGTTCGGCGCGCGCGGCGGCTTCCGATCCGGCACTCGCCGAGTTCGTGCGCCAGGAGCAGGACACGCAGAAGCAGGTGGGTGCCCTGCAGGGCCTGCTGACCAACGTGCTGTCGGCCCCCGAGCGCGACGATGCCGCCGTGCGCACGCTGCGCACGCAGATCGACAGCCTGCGGTCCGCGCGCGCGGCCCTGCGCCAGGAGATCGAGCGGCGCTTCCCGGATTACGTGAACCTGATCGACCCGCGCCCCGCGACGGTCGAGCTGGCGCGCAAGGCGCTGCGACCCGGCGAAGCGCTGATCGCCACCTATGTCGGGCGCGAGCAGAGCTTCGTGTGGGCCGTCCCGCAATCGGGCCCGGTCGCGTTCGCCGCGATCCCGGCCGGCAAGAAGGCGATGGCCGAGACGGTCGCGACGTTGCGCAAGTCGCTCGACCCCAACGCGGGCACGCTTGGCGACATCCCGGCCTTCGACGTCGCACTCGCGGCCAAGCTCTACAACGACCTCCTGAAGCCGGTCGAAGCGGGCTTCGCGGGTGCGACCTCGCTGCTGGTCGTGCCGCACGACGTGCTGGGCCAGCTCCCGTTCGCGGTCCTCGTGACCGATTCCGTCCCGCTCGCCGCCGAGCGCGAGGGCGAGGCATTGTTCTCGGCCTACAAGAAGGTGCCCTTCCTGATCCGCAAGGCCGGCATCACGCAGCTGCCGTCGGTCGCCTCGCTTGCCACGCTGCGCAGCCTGCCGGCGGCACCGGCGAACCGGAAGGCGTTCGTGGGCTTCGGCGACCCGTGGTTCAGCGCCGAGCAGATGGCCGAGGCGAAGGCCGAGGCGGCGGCGTCCACGCAGGTCGCCCAGCTGACGACGCGCGGGCTCCAGACGCGCGGCGTCAAGCTCGTGCGGCGCAGCGCGCCGGCCACCGCCGGCATCGACAGTGCGGAACTCGGCATGCTGCCGCGCCTGCCCGACACCTCGGACGAGGTGAAGGGGATCGCCCTTGCGCTGCACGCCGACGCGTCGGACGTGTTCCTCGGGGCCGCCGCCAACGAGAAGAACGTCAAGACGATGGATCTCTCGAACCGGCGCGTCGTGATGTTCGCCACGCACGGCCTGATCCCGGGCGATCTCAACGGCCTGACGCAGCCGGCCCTCGCGCTCTCGGCCCCCAACGTCGCCGACATCGACGGCGACGGGCTGTTGACGCTCGACGAGGTGCTGGCCCTGAAGCTCAATGCCGACTGGGTCGTGCTGTCGGCCTGCAACACCGCGACCGGCGACGGGGCGGGTGCCGAAGCCGTCTCCGGCCTCGGCCGCGCATTCTTCTATGCCGGGACCCGCGCCCTGCTGGTGACCAACTGGCCGGTCGAGACGACGAGTGCGCGCACGCTGACGACCGACCTGTTCGCCCGCCAGGCAGCCGATCCCAACCTTGCGCGCGCGGCCGCCCTCCAGCAGGCGATGACGGGCCTGATCGACGGCAACGGCTATGTCGATCCCGCCACGCGCCAGACGGTGTTCGCCTACAGCCACCCGATCTTCTGGGCACCCTTCGCGCTGGTCGGCGACGGCGGCGGCAACGCGCGCCAGACGGCGCAGGTGCGGTGATCCCCGTCACAGCGCGGGTCCGAGGACGGTATTAACCTATGTCCTCGACGTGCTAATGTAAGTCGGCCGGATCAGGGGGGCCAGTTATGCGATCTTTGCTTCGCCGAATGTCCATTCTGGCCGCAGCCGGACTCGTCCTCGCGTCCGCCGGCGGCCCCGCTTTTGCCGAAAAGAAGGTGGCACTCGTGATCGGCAACGGCGGCTATGCCGATGCCCCGCTCAAGAATCCGCCCAGCGACGCGCGCGCCATCGCCGCCACGCTGAAGCGCCAGGGCTTCGACGTGCTCCTGCGCGAGAACGCGACCAAGGCCCAGATGAACGAGGTCGTCGCCGATTTCGGAGAGAAGCTGGGCGAAGGCGATACCGCCCTGTTCTTCTATGCCGGCCACGGCATGCAGGTGCAGGGGCGCAACTACCTGATCCCGACCGACGCGAAGATCACCTCCGAACAGCGCGTGCGGCTGGAAACGCTCGACGTGGAAGCCGTGCTCGACCAGATGGCCGCGGCCCGCGCGCGCGTCAGCATGGTCATCCTCGACGCCTGCCGGAACAACCCGTTCGAGCGGCGCTTCCGTTCGGTCGGCGGCGGCCTTGCCCAGATCAACGCGCCCGAGGGCACGATGATCGCCTACGCGACCTCGCCCGGCAAGGTCGCGGCCGACGGCGAAGGCGCCAACGGCCTCTACACGCAGGAGCTGCTGAAAGCACTCGCCCAGCCCGGCCTCAAGGTCGAGGACGTGTTCAAGCAGGTACGCATCGGCGTGACGCGCGCGTCCAACGGCGCGCAGGTCCCGTGGGAAGCCTCGTCGCTGACCGGCGATTTCTACTTCGAACCTGCATTGGCTTCGGCGGCCGTGAAGCCTTCGGCCGCCCCCGCGATGATCGCGGCCCCCGCCCCCGCCGCGTCGATCGACCGCGAGGGGGTGTTCTGGGACACGGTCAAGGGATCGAGCGACCCGGCCGAGCTGCACGCCTATCTCGACACCTATCCGACGGGTGTCTTCGCCCCCATCGCGCGCGCGCGCGTGGCCAGCCTCGAAGCGGCCCGCCAGCAGCAGGTCGTCAGCCGTGCGACACCCGCACCGGCCGCCGCGGCGCCTGCACCGGCTCCGGCAGCACCGGCACCCGCACCGGTCGCCAGTGCGCCCCCGCAGCAGGTCGCGGCCGCACCGGCCGCGCGCGCCGGACGCCAGCTCGACGGGATGTTCAGCGCCAACGTCCCGGGCGGCGTGCTCGTGTCGTCGACGGCGCTGATGTTCGCGTCGATCCAGCGCGGCGTCATCCGCCTGTCGGCACAGGACCAGACGGGTGCCCGAGGCGGCTTCGGCTGCACCGGCCAGGGCGACGTCGCGCCCGACGGGACCTTCTCCGACGTCGAGGTCAACTGCCGGGCGAACAGCCAGCCGGTCAGCCGCGTCATCCTCAGCGGAACCGTCACCCCCGGGAACGCCTTTCCCGTGACGTTCGAGGCGACGGACGGCAAGAAGACCGTGGTGAGCTTCAAATGATCCGGAATCTGCGCCCCGCCGCCGTTCTCCTGCTCGCCTTCGCGGCGACGCCCGCGTTCGCCGCCGATCCCGTCGCGATCGTCGAGGACGCCAAAGGCAAGCTCGACGTCGATTTCATGGACTATGTCGAGGCCGGCCGCGTGGTGAAGCTGGGTGCGGGCGACGAACTGGTGCTGGGCTATCTGCGCTCGTGCTGGCGCGAGACGATCAAGGGCGGCACCGTCACGGTGGGTGCGGACCAGTCGACGGTCGCGGGCGGCACGGTGCGGCGCGAGAAGATGCCGTGCGACGCCGGCAAGATGCGCCTTTCCTCCGACCAGGCGGCGAAGTCGGGCGTCATGGTGTTCCGCGCCCCGCCCAAGGCGGGGGCCGCCGCGAACGCGCCGGAACTGATCATCTACGGCCTGTCGCCCGTGCTCGACATCAAGGGCGGCGGCAAGGTCATGATCGCGCGGCTCGACCAGCCGGGCGAGCCGATGGCCTTCGACGTCCCCGCCCAGCAGCTGATGCGCGGCAGCTTCTTCGATCTCGCCAAGGCCGACCGGGCGCTTGCCGCCGGCGGCACCTACCGGCTGACGGTCGGCGAGCGGAACATCGTCTTCAAGGTCGACACCGAGGCCAAGTCCGGGCAGGCGTCGCTGCTGAGCCGCCTGATCCGGCTCTAGACGCGATGAAGCGGCACGATCTCGGTGCCGCGTTCGCGGCCGTCGCCCTCGGCGCGCTGTTCGTCGCCTCGCCGCTCGCCGACGGACTGCGCGGCCTGTCCCTCGACCTCACCTTCGCGCTGCGCCATCTCGCCTTCGGGCCGCGCCACGACGCGGCGCAGTCGCCCAGCGTCGTCGTCGCCCTCGACGAGGAGACCTATCGCACGCCGCCGTTCGAGGGCGTGCCGCAGGCCTTCTGGCCGCGCGAAATGGCGCCCGTACTGGGCGCCGTGCTCGATGCCGGTGCCGCAACCGTCGCCTTCGACGTGATCTTCCCCACCTCGGTCGAGCGTTTCATCCCCGGCTTCGAGCGCGACTGGCTGCGCGCCCTTCGCGCAGGTTCGCGCGAGGGCCGGGTGATCCTCGGCAAGGTGCAGCATGGTGCTTCGCCCATCCTGCCGTTCCAGGGCCAGAGCATCGCGGTCGGCCACGACGCCAACATCCGCACGACCAACCTGTTCCGCGATCCCGACGAGGCGATACGGCGCGCCCCGCTGTTCCTCGACATCGAGGACGCTTCGGTCGCGGGCGGGATCGGCAAGCAGACGTCGCTCGGGCTGGAGGCCGCCGCGCGCGCGGCGACCGCGACGGTGGAGCTTCGCACCGACGGCGTGTGGTTCGCCGGCCGCCGCGTGCCCGGCTCGGCCGGCAACGCGATGCCGCTCGATTTCGACGGCGGCGGGGCGGACATCCCGGCCTTCTCGCTCGCCGACCTGCGCGCCTGCGTGGAAAAGGGCGACGCGGCCTTCTTCGAGAAATACTTCAAGGGCAAGGTCGTGTTCTTCGGCACGGTGCTCGATGTCGAGGACCGCAAGCTCACCTCGCGCCGCTTCATGACGGGGCCGGAGGGGGCCGCCTATGGCCCGCGCTGCGCGCTGCCGGCGCGCACCGACATCGTGCGCGAGGACGTGGTGCGCGACGCGATCCCCGGCGTGTTCATCCATGCGACCTTCGCCAACAACCTGCTGCGCGGCGGCGGGCTGCACGAACTTGGCCCGGCCGGCGAAGGGCTGGCCGCCGCCCTGCTGGTCGCGGCGACCGCGGCCGCCGCCCTGACGCTGCCGGCGGCGGGCACGGCCATCGCGTTCGCGTGCCTGGCCCTCGCCTGGACGGCCCTTTGCGTCGTGGCCCTGCTCTTCGCGCTCGTCTGGCCGTTCCTGACCGCACTTGTCGCCGCGGCCGTCGCGGGGGCGGCCCTGCAGGGCTATCGCTTCGCCGTGGCCGACAAGGACAAGCGGCTGCTGCGCAAGAGCTTCGGCCTCTATCTCGCCCCCGCCATGGTCGACCGGCTGATGGCGGCCCAAGCCCCGCCGGAGCTGGGCGGCGAGGAACGCGAGATCACGGTGATGTTCTCCGACGTCGCCGGCTTCACCGGCCTGTCGGAGGGGCTCACGCCGCAGCAGCTCGTGCAGGTGATGAATGCCTATCTCTCGGCGATGACCGACATCGTCGAGGCGCAGGGCGGCTTCGTCGACAAGTACATCGGCGACGCCATCGTCGCGGTGTTCGGCGCACCCATGGACGATCCGGCCCATGCGCGCCGGGCGGTCGAGGCGGCCCTTGCCTGCACCGCCACGCTTGGCGCGATGAACGAAGATCCGGGGCAGCCCTTCCTCGGCCACAAGCTCAAGGCGCGCATCGGCCTCAACAGCGGGCGGGCCCTCGTCGGCAATATCGGCTCGAAGCGGCGCTTCAACTACACGGTCATGGGCGACACGGTGAACCTCGCCTCGCGGCTGGAAGGGGCGAACAAGTATTTCGGCACGAACGTGATGTGCGCGGAATCGGTGCGCGCACTGGCCGATTCGGCCCCCGGCCCCGGGCTCGCGTGGCGCGAACTCGACCGCATCCAGGTCAAGGGACGCGAGAAGCCGGTGACGATCTACGAGCCGCTCGACGCCGGGTCGAAGACCGATGTGGCGGCGTTCGCCGCGGCACTCGCCCTCTACCGGGCCGGCGATTTCGCATCGGCACACGCGAAGCTGACAACCCCGCCGCTGGACGGTGATCCCGCCGCCATCAGCCTCGCCGGGCGGGTCGATGCCTTGCGCCGCTCGCCGCCGGGGCCCGGCTGGATCGCCGTCACGTCCCTCGACGCGAAGTGAAACACCGCATTGGGAAAGACGAGGCGGTTTGGTGCATACTCCGCCACCGGAGGCCCCGCGCATGAAAGTATCCCTCATCCAGATGAACTCGGTCGACGACAAGGCGAAGAACCTCGCCGAGGCGGGCCGCCTGATCGACGAAGCCGTCGCGACCGAGAAGCCCGACTGGATCCTGCTGCCCGAGACGTTCGATTTCATCGGCGGGACGACCGCCGAGAAGCGCGCCGCCGCCGAGACGGTTCCCGGCGGGCCCACCTATAAAATGCTGCAGGATGCCGCGAAGAAGCATCGCGTGTTCATCCATGCGGGCTCGATCAGCGAGACGATTCCGGGCGACGCGCGCATCCACAACACCACGCTGGTCTTCGACCGCGACGGCCGCGAGATCGCGCGCTATCGCAAGATCCACCTGTTCGACGTCGTCACGCCCGACGGCATCGAATACAAGGAATCGGCGTCGGTCGCCCCGGGCGACGCGGTCGTCACCTACGACTGCGAGGGCGTGACCGTCGGCTGCGCCATCTGCTACGACCTGCGCTTCCCCGACCTGTTCCAAGCACTCGCCGCCAAGGGGGCGGCCGTCATCGCCCTGCCCGCCGCCTTCACGATGCAGACCGGCAAGGACCATTGGGAAGTGCTGTGCCGGGCGCGCGCGATCGAGACCGAGACCTATTTCTGCGCTGCCGGCCAGACCGGCAGCTTCCGCGCCGGCAACGGCATGCGCCAGACCTACGGCCATTCGATGGTCGTCGATCCGTGGGGGCACGTGGTGGCGCGCGCATCGGACGGCGTCGGCATCGTCACCTCGCGCCTCGATCCCAAGCGGGTCGACGCGGTGCGCGAGATGATCCCGGTCGCCAGGCATCGCGTGAAGGTCGGCACGGCATGAGCCTCGACGTCGTCGCCATCGGCGAGCCGATGGTGGAATTCAACCAGACCGGCGCCGATGGCGGGCGCACCTACCTGCAGGGCTTCGGCGGCGATTCGTCGAACTTCGCCATCGCCGCGGCACGCCAGGGAGCGAAGGCCGGCTACGTCACGGCACTGGGGGCCGACGTCTACGGGCGGATGTTCCGCGACCTGTGGCGTGCCGAGGGCGTGGACGCCAACCACGTGCGCGAGGATGCCGACGCGTTCACGGCCGTCTATTTCGTCACGCACGATTCCGCCGGGCACCATTTCTCGTTCTTCCGCAAGGGCTCGGCCGCCAGCCGTTTCGCCCGGCGCGACCTGCCGGAAACCTATCTGGCCACCGCGCGCTATGTGCACCTCTCCGGCATCTCGCTGGCGATCTCCGATTCCGCCTGCGATGCGGGGTTCGCGGCCATCGCCGCGGCACGCAAGGGCGGGGCGAAGATCACGTTCGACACCAACCTGCGCCTGAAGCTGTGGCCCAAGGACCGCGCGCGCGCCGTGACGAGCGAGGCGATCGCGCAGTGCGACGTGTGCCTGCCCTCGCTCGACGACGTCGCCACGCTCTACGACCTCGCCGATCCGAACCGGCTCATCGACCGCATCCTCGCGATGGGCCCCAAGGTCGTGGTGCTGAAGATGGGCGACAAGGGCTGCATCGTCGCCGACACGATCACGCGCACGCACGTCAAGCCGCATCCGTGCAAGCCGGTCGACGCGACCGGGGCCGGCGACACGTTCGGCGGCGCCTTCGTGGCGCGCCTTGCCGCGGGCGACGAGCCCGTCGCGGCCGCGCGCTATGCCAACGTCGCCGCGGCCCTGTCGACGCAGGGCTACGGGGCGGTCGCCCCGATCCCGCGCGCGGCCGACGTGCGCGCCGCACTCGCCGCCGTGGCGGCATGAAGCGTCACGTCCTCGTCACCGGCGGGACGAGCGGCATCGGCGAGGGGATCGCGCGCCATCTTGCCGCCAACGGCTGGCGCGTCACCGTCACGGGCCTCACACCGGCCGAAGCCGCCGCCTTCGCACCCGATCCGGCGATTTCCGCGACAGCCCTCGACGTGACGGACGATGCGGCCGTCGCGGCACTGTTCGCGAAGACCGACGCGCTCGGCGGGCTGGTGAACTGTGCCGGCACCATCCAGCGCGCGGGTGCGGAATTCACGGTCGAGGGATTCCGGCGCACGATCGAGGTCAATCTCGTCGGCACGATGCGCATGTGCCTTGCCGCCCGGCCGCTGCTCGCCGCTTCCAAGGGGGCGATCGTCAATACCGCGTCGATGCTGTCCTATTTCGGCTCGCCCTTCGTGCCCGGCTATTCGGCCTCGAAGGGCGGCATCGTCCAGCTCACCAAGAGCCTCGCCGCGGCGTGGGCGGCCGACGGCATCCGCGTCAACGCGATCGCCCCCGGCTGGATCGATACGGCGCTGACGAAGCCGCTGGTCGAGGATCCCGCGCGTTCGGCCGCCATCCTCGGCCGCACGCCGATGGATCGCTGGGGCAAGCCCGAGGATCTCGGCGGAGCGGTGGCATTCCTGCTTTCGGACGGCGCGAAATTCGTCACCGGTACCACGCTGCCGGTCGACGGCGGCTATTCCAGCATCTGACGGAGAAGCACATGGACGACAGATGGGCCCCCTACCGGCATCCGCAGCCGAAGGAATCCCCGCCCGAGCTGGTCGTCTCGCCGGCGATGCCCGAGGACGAGCGCGTCTGGGTGCCGCTCGAGCCCGACGTGTGGTTCCGGCCGCTGATGCTGTCGGCCTCGGGCGGCTACTGGACGAACCTGCTGCGCGTGCGCAAGTCGGGCGTGCTGTCGCGCCACCGCCATCCGCAGGCCGTGCACGGCTTCGTGCTGAAGGGCGAGTGGCGCTATCTCGAGCACGACTGGATCGCGCGCGAAGGCGGCTATGTCTACGAAGCGCCCGGCGAGACGCACACGCTGGTCGTCGACCCGCACGTGGAGGAGATGATCACGTTCTTCCAGGTCAACGGGGCGATGATCTATGTCGATCCCGACGGCAACAACACGGGCTACGACGACGCCTTCACGCGCATCGCCAAGTGCCGCGCGCACTACACGAAGATCGGGCTCGGCGAAGGCTACGTCGACCAGTTCATCCGCTGAGGCGGACGGCTACCAGTTCGACGCGTTGCCCTGCAGCGGGAACGACTGGGTGATGCCCGGCGTGCCGCCGGGTTGGCCGGCGGGCACGCTCGGCGGGTTCGACACGAGCAGGCCCGGAACGAGCGTGACGGGGCCGGGCTGCGGGGCCGGGCCGCTGCGCACGGTATTCGTGGTCGTGCCGCCGCCACCGCTCCCGCTGTCGCTGACGACCACTGCCGGCGGGGCCGAGCCGCCGCCGGCCGTACCGGTCGTCGGCGCCGGCGAACCCTGACCGCCCGAACTTGCCGGCGTCGTGCCGGCGACCGTCGTGGTTCCGGCCGGGCGCGAATCGTCCGATGCACCGCCCGACTGGCTCGAGCTGCCGCCCGACGTGCCGCCGGAAGTCCCGCCGGAGGTTCCGCCGGTCGAACCGCCGCCGGACAGGTCGCTGGTCGAGGACGACAGCGTGGAGTCGATCGCCGGCGCGCTGAGCCCGCCCTGGACCGCCGGCGTTTCGACGCGCACCGCGCTGTTGATCGGTGCGACCGATGCGATTTCGTTCAGCGTCTGGGTGGTGGTCTGGGTCGTCGTGGTCACTGGTGCCGTCCCGGCCGACACGCCGTTGACCGAGAACACGCCGCCGGTCGCCGTCACGTATTGCGCCGCCGGCGCACCCGTCAGGCCGTTGACCGAGCCGCCGAGCGTGCCGCCAGTACCCGACAGCGACACGGTGCTGCCGAAGGCGTTGCCCGTCTCGCCGAGATTGACCGCCCCGCCGCCGCCGGCGAGGACCGTGGCGCCGCTGCCGCTCTGGATCGTCGTGCCCGTGGACTGCGAGATGCCGCCCGTCGCCGTCGCCGAGAAGCCGCCGGTCGAGCCGCCGGCCATCGAGACGTTGCCCAGCGTCAGAGCACCCGTCGCCGCGATGCCGACGCTGAAATTGCCGGTGTTGGTGAGCGTCACGGCCCCGCCGAACGTGTTGCCCGCGTTGGTCAGGGTCAGCGGGCCGCCCGAGGCCGTGAAGCCGGCCGTGCCCGAAACGGCGAGTGCGCCGGTCTGCGTCATCGGGCTGCCGACCGAGGCGAGGAAGTTGCCCGCGATGGTCGACGTGCCGAGGATCAGCTGGCCGGTCGCCGCGATGGTCGCGCTGCCGCCGCCGGTCGTCGTCAGGCTCACCGCACCGCCGAAGCTGTTGGCCATGTCGGCGAGCGTCGTGGCGCCGGCCGACGAGAAAGTCGCCGTGCCGCCGACGGTCAGCGGGCTGCCGCCCTGCGCGAGCGTGCTCCCGGACGCGACGGTCAGGTTGCCGGTGACTGCGATGTTGCCCAGCGCCGTGGCGAGCGTGTTGGTCGCGCTGGCGTTGGCACCGGCCGTCGTCGTGATGTTGAGCGGGCCGCCGAACGCGTTGCCCGCGTTGGTCCACGCGATCGCCGAGTCCGACGTGAGCGTGAGCGCCCCGCCCGAGGTGATCGCGCCGAGCTGGCTGACCGTGCCGCCGGTGACGCTGACGTCGAGCGTGCCGGAAACACTGGATGCCGAGAAGGCCGTGGCACCGGTATTGACGATCGACACGTTCCCCGCGGTGGCCATGAACGTGATGCCGCCGGACATGGCGTTGCCGGCGTCGTTCAGCAGGACGTCGCCGCTGGTCGTGCTGAAATGGGACGAACCGGCGACGGTCAGTGCGGCGGATTGCGTGACCGGCCCGCCGGTGACGGCGCTGAGACTGCCGCCCGTCGTGAAAGCGCCGTCGAACGATACGCCGGCCGACGAAGCGCCGTTCAGCAGCGAGAGGTTGGAAGAAGCGATGTTCACCGCACCGTCGGTCCCGACGGTGATGCCGCCCGTGGCGCCGGCACTGCCCAGCACGATCAGCGGGGCCGTGACGTTGGCGAGCGTGGCCGTATCGAGATTGAGATCGGCCGTGGCGTCGTTGATGCCCAGCGCCAGACCGTTGGTAAGCGTGTTGAACTTGACCTGGCTGGTCGACTGGATCGAGGCGCCGGTCGAAAGGTCGATGTCGTCGGCGAGGATCGACACGATGCCCGAAGCCGCCGGGCCGCCGACGATCGAGTTCGTTCCGCTCGACGATACGCCCACGCCCGTCCCCGCACCCGTGCCCGTGACGGTGACCGTGCCCGCACCCGTCGAGACGATGCCGCCCGTGCCGCCGCCGTTGGACAGCGCCACGCCGTCGCCGCTGCTGCCACCGGCCGTGCCGGTGACGGCGATGTTGCCGCCGGCCGAGGTGACGAGGCCACCCATCTGGATCGCCACGCCGTGGTTGGAACCACCGGTCGTGCCGCCCGTGCCGGTGAGCGTGATGCTGCCGGCGGCCGTCTGAACGGTGCCGCCATAGACGAACACGCCGACATTGCCCCCACCGGTCGCGGGCCCGCCCGTGCCGGTGAGCGTGATGCTGCCCGCACCGGTCGCCTGCAGCGTCGTGCCGGTGCCGACCCAGATGCCGTGGTAGCTGTTGCCGGTGCTTCCGCCGCCCTGGCCCTGGATCGAGATGTTGCCGGAGCCGGAATTGATGGTCGAGGACAGCAGCTCGACGCCGATATAGCCGCTCGGCCCGTCGGCCAGGAAGATGTTGCCGCCGTTCGACTGGAGGCTGGCGCCGCTCAGCGCGATGTTCGACGTCGTGTTGAAGGAGATGGCCCAATTGTTGGTCGTCACGCCGCCGCCGCCGTTGATCCCGATCGTGCTGCCGGCGGTCGCCACGAAGGTGCCGGACACGACCGTCTGCATGCCGGAAACGGTGATCGCGTCGACGGCATTCAGCACGGTGGAGCTGCCGAAGCTGTTGGCGGACGAAAGGGTGATGTCGCCGGACGTATACGTCGTCAGAAAGGTCGTGCCGGTGACCGTCATCCCGGCCGCCTGGGTGATGTGTCCGCCGGTCGTCGAGATGTCCAGGTTGCCCGCGATGAGGTTGGCGCCCATCCACAGGTTTCCGGTGCCCGAGTAGTAGGCGTTGCCCCCGGCGGTCGTGGTCAGCACCAGCTGGCCGCCGCCCACCACCGAATTTCCCGGGCTGTTCAGGTTGATGTTTCCGGTGGCGGTGACGCTGAGATCGCCTTGCGTGTTGATGGGGCCGCTCTGGCTGACCGCACCGCCCGACGTGAGCGTGAAGTCGAAGAGGCCGGGACCGCCCACGCCGCCGATGAGCGTCGCCCCGGTGTTGCTGAGGGTCACGAACCCGCCGCTCGGCCCGACGACCGCGGACACCGGCCCGGTGAACGTATTGCTGCCGC
>CAYQDN010000011.1:10203-100484 GCA_964416335.1 uncultured Azospirillum sp. | reverse complement strand
TCGGGTCGGGTGCGCGCTTGTAATCGCCCGACACGACGATGCGCGCCCCCTTCCAGGTGAGGCGGATCTGCGCCGAACCCAGCACGTGCCCGGCGGGGGCGAATTCGACCGTCACGCCGCCGATCTTGGTCTTCGCACCATAGGCGGCTTCCTGCAGCGTGCCGCCGGCGGCCGCACCCATCCGCGCACGCATGATCGCAAGCGTGCCGGCCGTCGCCATCACCGTCGCGTTGCCCGGCCGCGCGTGGTCGGAATGGCCGTGCGTGACGAGCGCACGCGCCACGGCGCGCGTCGGGTCGATGAAGAAATCGCCCGGTTCGCAATAGAGGCCGGCCGGTGTCGCCTTGAGCCAGGTGGACGGATGCATGGCGGGAATCTAGCGCGGCATCACCCCTCACCCTAGCCCTCTCCCGCAAGGGGGAGTGTTTCACTTGACATACCCATCGGCGAGGCGTAGTGTCTGTCTCATAGGAGATAGCCATGCAGTCCGCCCTTTCCGCCGACCACTTCCATAACGAAGAAGCCGCCTACGCTTTTGTCGAGGCGCGGCTTTGGCCCCAAGGCCCCGTCTGCCCGCATTGCGGCGCTACGGACGAGCATGTGGGCCGGTTGAAGGGCAAGACCACCCGCGTCGGCCTGTGCAAGTGCTACGCGTGCCGCAAGCCGTTTACCGTGAAGATGGGTACGGTAATGGAGTCCAGCCACGTTCCGCTTCGCATCTGGCTTCAGGCCATCTACCTGATTTGCTCGTCCAAGAAGGGCATCAGCACCCGCCAGCTTCAGCGCACTTTCGGCTGCGGCCTCAAGACCGCTTGGTTTCTGTCGCACCGCGTTCGGGAGGCGATGGCGGACCTTGGCATGGCTGGCTCGGAGCCGATGGGCGGCGCTGGCAAGGTTGTCGAGGCCGACGAGACTTACGTTGGCGGCAAGGAAAAGAACAAGCACCGCTCGAAGCGCAACAAGACCCACATCGGCGGCGTCGGGAAGCAAATGGTGTTCTCGCTGGTGGAACGCGGCGGCAAGGTCCGCTCGCAGCATCTTCAGAGCATCAGCGCGAACAACCTTCGCCCAATCCTGAAGCAGCACATTCACGCCGCGACCGCGTTTATGACCGATGGCGAAGGCCAGTACCGCCTTGTCGGCCCGATGTTCGCCCGCCATGAGGTCGTCAATCACGGGATCGGCGAGTACGTTCGCGGCGATGCCCATACCAACACCATCGAAGGCTACTTCAGCATCCTGAAGCGCGGCATCGCTGGCGTGTACCACCACATCAGCCAAGAACACCTGAAGCGGTACCTTGCGGAATTTGATTTCCGCTATAACGAGCGCGCCAAACTTGGCGTTGACGATCACATGCGCGCCGACCGCGCGTTGCAAGGCGTCATCGGCAAGCGCCTGACCTATGCGACGCCTCGTTCAGGAAAGTCGCGCCAACCGTCTCTTACCTAAGCCGAACGCGATTGTGCGCGGGTTCCGGAAACATGGTCCGGACCCGCTCCAACTTTTGCTGCCGTTCAAAAAGTGATATGGTGGCCGCATGGCACGCAAATCGACACCGAAGCGGGACGATCCCGCGCAGTCTGATCGTTTTATTGAAACGGCAAAAGCCGTGGGTGCCGACGCCGGCGCGGCCGGATTCGAGCGCGCGTTTAAGACGGTTGTTGGCCCGAAGAAGATGAAGCAGCCTTCCTAGATTCCCGTGCAGATCGCCATTCTTCGATCTTCCTTTTCTTGTTGTCCTCAAAATCAGATTTCAGCTTTTCCAAAGAACCTGGCTTAAATTCTAAAAAGGTAAGACCGGCCTTTCCGGGCTTTGGTTCATCAACGATCTTGGCATAGTCAATCTTTCCCGCGTCAGCGGATGCTTTCATCATCGAATGTGTGCTTGCCAAGAAATCTGCCAACATCAACGGCAGTCTTTCTGGTTTTCGCGCGATTACTAGATCTCCGAACAGGTCAATTCCGGCCTTCTGAAGCTGGTCCTTGAAATCATTAAATATGACCCTGACCGCCCCAACATTCCTGTGGCCATCCTCAACAACTATATGAAGGCGATGGCGCGTTTTTTCAGCCGCCATCCAATCGAGGAGATGCGTCAGGCACGCGCGAAAACATAAGCCGTACTGGCTTTCCAAAGGAAAGCCTTTAGGGCTTGGCGGCTCCCTGTATTCTTTGATGTAACGCTCGTTTTCCAGCGAAACGGTTATTCCCTCGGTAAGGGTCTCCCTCACCATGTCGGAAAGTGCGTATACAAGCTCTTGGCACTTTTCATCTGGCCAGCCCGAGAACTCTCCTGCTTTGGCCTTAAAATCTTTGGCGTGAAAAATTTTGAATCCATAGCGTTTTTGGATGCGCTTCAGTTTTCTTTCAAAGATCACCCATTGCCGCGCATCCCCTAGGAACGCGGACATAATGATGGTTGGTGCGGGGCCGTGCGTATCGGCTTCGTCAAAATAGGCTGTAAAAAGCATGAATCGCTCATCGGGTTTCCACCGATGCTCTATCGCTACGCAGATTTCTCCGATGAAAGTGTCTTGGACACTATCAGTAGTTAATGGGTATCGCAAGTGAAACACTCCCCCCGCAAGGGGAGAGGGAATCCCACCGTTGATGCGGACACACAGTGCGTGCGGTCATCAAGACCGGAGTCCCCTCTCCCCTTGCGGGAGAGGGCTAGGGTGAGGGGGCCGACTCGCACTAGGTTTGCCCCGATGGCGATTCTCCCCGCACCCTTTTCCGGCTGGCTTGCCGCGCGCGGCTGGGCGCTGCGTTCGCACCAGGCCGAACTGCTGGCACTGGCCGCACAGGGGCGTTCGGGCCTGCTCGTGGCCCCCACGGGGGCGGGTAAGACGCTGGCGGGGTTCCTGCCGAGCCTCGTGGAACTGGTGCAAGACCCGAAGCCGGGCCTGCACACGCTCTATATCTCGCCGCTCAAGGCGCTGGCGGTCGACGTGCACCGCAATGTCGAAGTACCCATCGCGGAAATGGAATTGCCCATCCGCGCCGAGACGCGCACGGGCGACACGCCCTCGGCCAAGCGCGTGCGCCAGCGCAAGTCGCCGCCGCATATCCTGATGACGACGCCGGAATCGCTGGCGTTGATGCTCTCCTATCCCGATGCCGACGCGATGTTCGCGGGGCTTTCGTGCCTGATCGTCGACGAGGTGCACGCCCTTGCCGGCACCAAGCGCGGCGACCTGCTCGCCCTGTGCCTTGCGCGGCTGGCCTCCGTCGCCCCCAAGGCGCGGCGCGTGGGCCTGTCGGCGACGGTCGCCGATCCGCCCGGTCTCGCACGCTGGCTGGCGGCGGGGCAGGCGGGGGCCCCCGCGGTGGTCGAGGGAATGCGCGGGGCCGCGGCCGACATCACGATCCTCGTCCCGGCCGCGCGCATCCCGTGGTCGGGCCACATGGCGGTGCATGCGCTGCCGGAGGTCTACATGGCGCTCAAGGCCGCGCGCAGCGCCATCGTCTTCGTCAACACGCGCGCACAGGCCGAGATCTGCTTTCGCGAATTGTGGAAGCTCAACGACGACAATCTGGAAATCGCCCTCCATCACGGCAGCCTCGCCCCCGAGCAGCGCCGCAAGGTCGAGGCCGCGATGGCGGCGGGCAAGCTTCGCGCGGTCGTGGCGACCTCGTCGCTGGATCTGGGGATCGACTGGGGCGACGTCGATCTCGTCGTGCAGATCGGCTCGCCCAAGGGGGCGGCCCGCCTCATCCAGCGCACCGGCCGCGCCAACCACCGGCTCGACCAGGCCTCGCGCGCCCTCCTCGTGCCCGGCAACCGCTTCGAGATGCTGGAATGCCGGGCCGCCCTCGACGCGGTCGCGGCCCTCGAGATCGACGCGCTGCCGAACCCGCCGGGCGGACTCGACGTGCTCGCCCAGCATCTGCTGGGCTGTGCGTGCTCGGCACCTTTCGGCGCCGACGCGATGTACACCGAAGTCGCATCGACCGTGCCGTACGCGGATCTTTCGCGCGTCACGTTCGATGCGGTGCTCGATTTCGTCGCGACGGGCGGCTACGCGCTGAAGGCGTACGAGCGCTACCGGCGCCTCATGCAGGACGAGGACGGCAAATGGCGCGTGGCCACACCGCTGGCCGTGCGCCAGTACCGGATGAACGTGGGCACGATCGTCGAGGAGCCGATGCTGCATGTCGCGTTCCGGCGCGGCAAGCGGCTGGGCTCGGTCGAGGAATATTTCGTCATGGGGCTGGAGCCCGGCGACACGTTCGCGTTCGCCGGCCAGACGCTGCGCTACGAAGGCATGCGCGAGACGACCGTCGAGGTCACGCGCGCGCCGTCCGCCGAGGCGAAAGTGCCCGCCTATGCCGGCGGGCGCATGCCCTTCACCAGCGAGGTGGCGCTGCGCGTGCGCGGCCTGCTGGAGGATCCGTCCACGTGGGACGCGTTCCCGGCCGACGTGCGCGACTGGCTGAAGATGCAGCGGCGCAAGTCCGAGATGCCGAAACGCGACGGGCTGCTGGTCGAGACGTTCCCGCATCGCGGGCGCTGGTTCCTCGTCGCCTACTGCTTTGCCGGG
This sequence comes from uncultured Azospirillum sp., assembly GCA_964416335.1. Lineage (GTDB taxonomy): Bacteria > Pseudomonadota > Alphaproteobacteria > CACIAM-22H2 > CACIAM-22H2 > Tagaea. Next base: position 95,937 of record CAYQDN010000011.1, on the reverse strand, counting down.
CGCAACGCGCACCAGACGCTGGGCATGCTGCTGACCAAGCGCATGACGCGCGCCGATCTGCGCCCCGTCGGCTTCGTGGCGACGGACTATTCGATCGCCGTCTGGTCGGTGAAGCCGCCCACGCGGATCGCCGAGCTGTTCGACGAGGACATGCTGGGCGACGATCTGGAGGAATGGCTTGCCGACAGCTCGATGCTGAAGCGCTGTTTTCGCAACGTCGCGGTCATCGCAGGGCTCATCGAGCGGCGCCATCCCGGGCAGGAGAAAACCGGGCGGCAGGTGACGTTCTCCTCCGACCTCATCTACGACGTGCTGCGCAAGCACCAGCCGGACCATGTGCTGCTGACGGCGACGCGCGCCGATGCGGCGGCGGGGATGGTGGACCTCGCGCGCCTCGCCGCGATGCTCAAACGCGCGCGCGGGCGCATTTCCCACCGGCAATTGAAGCGCGTTTCGCCGCTGGCGATTCCCGTACTTCTGGAAGTCGGCAAGGAATCGGTCTATGGCGCGCAGGTCGACGAGCTGCTCGCCGACGCGGCCGCCGCCGAAGCGCTGATCGCCGAGGCGACTTCCAACGACGACGAACGCCAGCCGAGCCTGCTGTAAGGACATCCATGCACGCGCGCATCACGCTCGAGGACACCGCCCTGTTCGCCGATCCGGCGGGTGCCCTGTTCTGGCCCGCGCGCAAGACGCTGGTCGTGGCCGACCTGCATCTGGAGAAGGGCTCGGCGTTCGCGGCCAAGGGCGTGCCGCTGCCGCCGTGGGACACGCGCGCCACGCTGCTGAAGCTGCAGAGCCTGATCCGCAAATACACGCCCGGGCGCGTCGTGTGCCTGGGCGATTCCTTCCACGACCGGCGCGCGGGCGAGCGGATCGCGCCGACGGATTCCGAGTTCCTCGCCCGGCTGGTGGCCAGGCAGGACTGGGTCTGGGTCGTGGGCAACCACGATCCGGAAATCCCGGCCGGCATGGGCGGCAGCGTGGCGGCCGAGATCGTCGAGGAGAAGCTCGCCCTGCGCCACGAACCGGCCGACGCAAGCGCGCTGGCACCCGGCGAGGTCGTCGGCCATTTCCACCCCAAGGCCGCGGTATCGACGGCCGCGGGGAGGGTGACGGCCCCGTGCTTCTTCCTCGACGGGCGGCGGCTGGTCATGCCGGCTTTCGGGGCCTATGCCGGCGGGCTCGACGTGCTGGACCCGGCGATTTCGCGGCTTTTCGGCCGCGTGCGGGTGCGTGCGCTGCTGCTGGGCCGTGACCGGCTGCATCTTTTCCCCGGCCACCGGCTGGAGCCGGTCGTCGCCAACCCGCGGAAGGCGAAGTGATCCGTCCGGCCACGGCTTGCGTAGACAGGCCATGGCCTTAGCACCGCTTCTCGTCTGGTTCCGGCAGGACCTGCGCCTCGTCGACAATCCGGCCCTCGCCGAGGCCGCCGCCGCGGGCCGTGCGGTGGTCCCGGTCTATATCCTCGACGAGGCGGGCGAGGGGGCATGGGCACCGGGTGCCGCGTCGCGCTGGTGGCTGCATCATTCGCTCGCCAGCCTCGCCAAAGACCTTGCCGCGCGCGGCAGCCGCCTGATCCTGCGCCGGGGGCCGAGCGCCAAGGTGCTCGAAACATTGATCGCCGAAACCGGGGCCGAGGGCGTGCACTGGAACCGGCGCTACGAACCCGCTTCGGTCGCGCGCGATGCCGTCATCAAGAAATCGCTCGAAGCGCAGGCGCGCATCGCGAAGAGCTTCAACGCAAGCCTGCTGTTCGAGCCGTGGACGATCCGCAACAAGGCCGGCGAGCCCTACCGCGTCTTCACGCAGTTCTGGAAGACGTGCCTTTCGTCGGACGAGCCGCCGCTGCCCGTGAAGGCGCCTTTGCGGCTCGCGGCGCCGTCCGCGTGGCCGAAATCCGAAACGCTGGAAAGCTGGAAGCTGCTGCCGGCCAAGCCCGACTGGGCGGCGGGGTTCCGCGAAAGCTGGACGCCCGGCGAGGCGGGGGCCAACGCGCGGCTCGACCGCTTCCTCGATCGCGCGGTCGAGACGTACAAGACCGACCGCAACCGGCCCGACATGGAAGCGACCTCGCGCCTGTCGGCCCATCTGCATTTCGGCGAGATCGGGCCGCGCCAGTGCTTCCACGCCGCGCGCGCGTGCGCGGGCGGGACCACGGGTGCCGAGCATTTCCTGTCGGAACTCGGCTGGCGGGAATTCAGCGCGCATCTGCTGTTCCAGCGGCCGGACCTGCCCGAGTTGGCCCTGCGCGCCGATTTCCGCGCCTTCCCGTGGGCCGACGACGCGAAGAAGCTGCGCGCCTGGCAGAAGGGCCGCACCGGCTATCCGATCGTCGATGCCGGGATGCGCGAACTCTGGCACACCGGCTGGATGCACAACCGCGTGCGGATGATCGTCGCCTCGTTCCTGGTCAAGCACCTGCTGCTGCCGTGGCAGCGCGGGCAGGAATGGTTCTGGGACACGCTGGTCGATGCCGATCTCGCCAACAACGCGGCAAGCTGGCAGTGGGTCGCGGGCTGCGGGGCGGATGCCGCCCCCTATTTCCGCATCTTCAATCCGATCCTGCAGGGAGCGAAGTTCGATCCCGACGGTGCGTATACGCGCAAGTACGTGCCGGAACTCGCCGGGCTGCCGACCGAACACCTGTTCGCCCCGTGGGAGGCGCCCGACGCCGTCCTGCGCGCGGCCGGCGTGACGCTGGGCAAGAGCTATCCCGAGCCGCTGGTCGAGCATGGTGCGGCGCGTGCGCGCGCCCTTGCCGCGTTCCAGTCGCTGCGGGCGGCGGCCTAGATGGCGAAGCTCGACATCGCGGTCGTCGGCTCGGGCGTTTCGGGCCTCGGAGCGGCGTGGCTGCTCTCGCAGCGCCACGACGTCACGCTCTACGAGAAGCAGGCGCGCTTCGGCGGCCACACCAACACGGTCACGGTGACGGCACGCGGCCGCGACGGAAGCACATGCGAACTGCCGGTCGATACCGGCTTCATCGTCTACAACGACGCCACATATCCCAACCTGATCGCGCTGTTCGCGCATCTGGGGATCGCGAACGAGACGTCGGACATGTCGTTCTCCGCCTCGATCGACCGCGGCCGGGTGGAATATTCGGGCGGTTCGTGGCGGGGCCTGTTCGCGCAGAAGCGCAATCTCGTGCGCCTCGACCACTGGCGCATGCTGACCGACTGCATGCGCTTCTTCCGCGACGCGCGCGAATTGTGCGCGAACGAAGGTTCCGGCCCCGATCTCGGCACGTTCCTGCGCCACGGCGGCTACAGCCGCGCCTTCGTCGACAACCACCTGCTGCCGATGGCCGCGGCGATCTGGTCGTGCCCGGTCGAGGCGATGATGGCGTTCCCGGCCCCCAGCCTCGCGCGCTTCTTCAGCAATCACGGTCTCCTCCAGCTGTTCGACCGGCCGCTGTGGCGCACGGTCAAGGGCGGCAGCCATGTCTATCGCGACCGGTTGCTGGCGCAGATCGGCCCGACGGCACGGGTCTCGACCGGCGTGGTGCGCGTGGCTCCAGCGGCCGGCGGCGTGGTCGTCCACGACACGCAAGGCGGGGCCCGCCGCTTCGACCGCGTCGTGCTGGCGGCCCACGCGGACGAAACGCTCGGCCTGCTCGCCGATGCCACGCCGGCGGAACGGGAAATACTGGGCAGCTTCGCCTTCCAGCCCAACCGCGCGGTGCTGCATCAGGACGATGCGCTGATGCCGGTGCGCAAGCGCGCCTGGGCCAGCTGGAACTACCTGGCCGAGAGCGGGCGCGGCGGGCCCGACGTGTCGGTCACCTATTGGATGAACCGGCTGCAGAACCTGCCGGCGGAGTTCCCGCTGTTCGTCTCGCTCAACCCGATCCGCGAACCGCGCGCGGGAAGCGTGCTTGCCGAGTTCGACTACATGCACCCTGTGTTCGACGCCACGGCCATCGCCGCCCAGCGCCGCCTGCCTGAAATCCAGGGCCGGCGCGGCCTCTATTTCTGCGGGGCGTGGACCGGCCACGGCTTCCACGAGGACGGGCTGCGCTCGGGCTTCGAGGTCGCCGAGATGATGGGCGTGCGCCGCCCGTGGCTGGCCGAGGCCGGCATCGACGCGAAGCTGGCGGCGGACTGACGATGCCGCAGAGCTGCCTCTATTTCGGCAAGGTGATGCACGCAAGGCTGCGGCCCTTCCGCCACCGTTTCGTCTACGGCGTGTTCTCGATGCTGGTCGATCTGGAGCGCCTGCCCGAACTCGACCGGGAATCGCGCCTGTTCGGCCACAATCGCGCGCGGCTGTTCTCGTTCCACGATGCCGATCACGGCGCGCGCGACGGTACGCCCGCACTCGACTGGGTGCGGGCGCGGCTTGTCGAGGCGGGGCTGGCCGCGGCCGGCGCGCAGGTTTTCGCGCTCTGCTTCCCGCGCATCCTCGGCTACGTGTTCAATCCGCTGACGGTCTATTTCGCCTACGATAGGTCGGGGCGCCTGGGCGCGATCCTCTACGAGGTGAAAAACACCTTCGGCGAACAGCACGGTTACCTGATCCCGGTCGATGCCGGCCGGGCTGCCGGCAGTCCGATCATCCAGCGCGCGGCCAAGCGCTTCCATGTTTCACCGTTCATCGACATGCGCGCTTCCTACCGCTTCCGCATCGACGAGCCCGAAGAACGCCTTGCCCTGCTGATCCGCGAGGACACGCCGGCGGGCGAGCTTCTGACGGCGAGCCAGACCGCCGGGCGGGTCGCGTGGTCGGATGCGGCCCTTCTTCGCGCCTTCTTCCGTTACCCGCTGATGACCGCTAAAGTCATGGGTGCAATCCACTGGGAAGCCTTCCGGTTGTGGATCAAGGGTGCGAAATACCATCGGCACCCGGCACCGCCCGCAGAAGCGGTGGAAACGATCGGCACCGGAGGCTTGGACGGAACGCGAGCCACGGGGGACCGTCTCCATGCGCGAGTCTGAAGCCGCCGCCTTGCCGCAAGGCGACATCCGCAACGAGAGTTTCGCACTGCGCGCCATCCTGATGGCGGCCGCACGCATCGAGCTTGGCGAGCTCACCGTCTTCACGCAAGGCGGCGGGCGCCATGTCTTTGCAGGCGCACGGCCGGGCCCGGCTGCCACGCTGTCGCTGCGCACGCGGCGGGCGGCAAGGCGCGTGCTGTTCGGCGGCACGGTCGGCTTCGCGGAAGCCTACATGGACGGCGATCTCGACTCGCCCGATCTTGCCGCCCTGCTCGAACTTGCCGCGCGCAACGGGGAAGCGCTCGACGACGTGCATTACGGCAAGGTCTCGCGGCTGGGCGCGGTCGTCGGGCTGGCGCGCCGCTTCTGGCATGCGCTGCGTGCCAACACGCGCCGCGGGTCCGAACGCAACATCGCCTACCATTACGATCTCGGGAACGAGTTCTACCGGCGCTGGCTCGACCCCTCGATGGCCTATTCCTCGGCCATCTTCGCCGACGGGGCCGAGGATCTCGAGGCGGCCCAGCAGGCGAAGTTCGCCCGCATGGCGCAGATGCTGGATGTGAAGCCGGGCGAGAAGGTGCTGGAGATCGGCTGCGGCTGGGGCTCGTTCGCGGCGTATCTGGCGCGCGAATTCCGGGCGCACGTGACCGCGATCACCGTGTCGCGCGAGCAGCTCGCGCATACGCAGGCCAGGGTGCAGAAGGAGGGGCTGGGCGATCTCGTCGAGCCGCGCTTCGTCGACTATCGCGACGTCGAAGGCCGCTTCGACCGCATCGCGTCGATCGAGATGTTCGAGGCGGTGGGCGAGAAATACTGGCCGGCCTATTTCGGCAAGCTGCGCGAAAGCCTCGCCCCCGGCGGCCGGGCGGCCCTGCAGATCATCACCATCGCCGACCGCTTCTTCGAGAGCTACCGCACCGGCGTGGATTTCATCCAGCGTTACATCTTTCCCGGCGGCATGCTGCCGTCGGACGCGGCCCTGAAGGCGCAGTTCGCGAGCGCGGGCCTCGCGGTCGACAGGCAGGGCTTCTTCGGTCTCGACTATGCCGAGACGCTGGCCGAGTGGAACCGCCGCTTCCAGCGCGCATGGCCGGAGATCCAGGGCCTCGGCTTCGACACGCGCTTCAAGCGCATGTGGGAATTCTACCTCGCCTATTGCGAGGCGGGCTTCCGTGCCCGCTCGATCGACGTGACCCAGGTCGCCCTCATCCGATCCTGAACCTGTTGCGCACCAGCCCGATCAGCCAGCCCAGCACCGGGATGCGCGAATAGAACTGCACGCCCGAATCCCAGAGGTCGATATGTTCGGCGATCCGGCCGTCGGGCGCGAAGCGCAGCTCGGTCATCCCCTCGACGACGAGGCCCGAGCCGTGCGTGTAGCGCCACAGCAGGTAGCCGGCGGCCTCGCCGCGGGCGCGGTCGATCACTTCGAATCGCGGCGGGCCGTGGTCGAAGGCCATCGCGAAGGCGCGCCGCATGGCGTCGACCCCGCGCAGATCGTTGAACGGATCCTTGAAGCGCACGTCTTGCGTCACGTACGCGTCGAGCCCGGCGAGACTCGCCGGCGTCAGGCGTTCCAGATAGGCCGCGTATTCGTCGAGCCGGTCCATCACATGCCGACCATGCGCCGGACGACGCGGAAATAGAGCGGGTAGGGCAGCGTGTTGAGGAATTTGAGCAGGAGCGCGAAGCGGCGCGGGAAGACGATCTCGAACCGGTCCGACCCGAGGCCCGCGACCATCGCTTCGATCGCGTCGTCGAGTTCCATCAGGAACGGCATCGGGAACGGGTTGCGGTCGGTGAGCGGCGTGCGCACGAACCCCGGATCGACGAGCTGCAGCTTGACGCCCAGCGCGTCGCATTCGGGCTTCAGCGCTTCGCACATGTTGATGAGGGCCGCCTTCGTGGCCCCGTAGGCCGCGGCCGTCGGCAGGCCGCCGTAGCCCGCCACCGACGCGACGACGGCGATGTGGCCTTTCCTGCGCGCCCGCATGCCCGCCAGCACGGGCGCGAGAGCGTTGACCGTACCCATCAGGTTCGTCTCGACGAGGCGGCGAAACGGGGCGACCGCGAACCGGGCGGCCGGCGTGGGCACATGCGTGCCGGCATTCAGCACCGCAAGGCCGAGGGGCCCGATCTCGCCCTCGATCCACGCGACGGCCGCTTCGCACGCATGTTCGTCGGTCGTGTCGAGCTGCAGGGTGGAAAGGTCGGGGCCCGCTTCGGCGGCAAGTGCCTCGAGGGCCGCCCCGTTGCGCGCCGAGGCGACGACGCGCCGCCCGTCGCGCGCCAGCCGCAGGGCGAGCGCGCGGCCGATACCCGAAGACGCCCCGGTGATCCAGACGATGCCGTCCATTGTCACGATCCTTTCCGCAAGGATACGTCGGTGGCGGCGTCATGGATTTGCCCGATTCCGGAGGCTATACTCGGGCGCATGACGTACGACCGGCGATCCCTCCTGAGACTTGGCGGCGGCACGCTCGCGGCCACCCTCGTGCCCGGCGGCGCCTGGGCGCTGCGCGTCGAGGAAATGGATGTCCCGCGCCAGCGCCTGCTGCTGTCGGCGTGCGAGACGCGCACGGCGCACGAGCGCGTCATCGACGACCTGATGCGCCAGATCGAGGGGACGGGCGTGGATGCCGGGAAGGCGCGCGCGCAGGTCGCGGCGATGAGCTGCCCGTTCTGCGGCTGCAACCTTGCCGCCGTCTCGGCGCAGATCGACGGCGAACCGCCGAAATTCTAGTAGTCGCGCTTGCGGCCCGGGTAGCTGGCCGATTGCGGCCAGATCATCTCGAGGCCGATCGGCTGGTCCGTCGGCAGCTTGCGCAGGATGGCCTTGAGGCCGATCGCGTCCGCGTAGCGCTCGGCCTCGGCTTCCGCATGGCCGCGGATGCGCCGGCGCGTGGCGCCCGGCAGGCGGTCGAACGCCGTGCGGGCCAGCTCGAAATTGAAGGGGTTCTCGTCGTCGGCGGCGTTGCGCACGGCGCGCGCGACGTGATGGTCGGGCCCGAGCAGCTCGGCGACCGACTTCGACAGGATGAAGATCGAGCGCACGCGCTGGGACTGGCGTGCCGCACCGGTAGCTTGCGTGCGGGGGGAAAACTGCGGTTCGGCCATCGGTGATCTCGCCCTTTGTTCCGGACCGTGCCCGGAAGAGGCAGGCCCGATCAGTTCAGTTCCGCGCGCAGCTTCTGGCGGAGCAGGTCGATCGGCACGCGCCGACCGTCCATGTTGGTGCACCAGAACGTCCACCCGTTGCACGCCGGCGCCCCCATCACGGCGGCCCCGACTTGGTGGATCGAGCCGCGATGATCGCCGGTTGCCGACGAAGAAACCAGCGTGCCGTCGGCCCGGATGCGCGCCGTCCAGCGACCTGTAGCATCGCTCAGCACCTCGCCCGACCGCAAGAGCCCTCGCTCGACCAGCCAGCCGAAGGGGATGCGCGGCTCCTCGCGCTTGGCGCGCACGCTTAGGAACTCCGGATCGTCGGGAAGCGTGTCGCGGATGCGCTGGGACGCCACGTCGACATAGCCGCGATCCCGCTCGAATCCCACGAATTTCCGGCCCAGACGCTTGGCGACGGCCCCCGTGGTGCCCGAGCCGAAGAAGGGGTCGAGGACCGTCTCGCCGGCCCGCGAGGACGACAGGACGGCGCGGTAAACCAGCGACTCGGGCTTCTGCGTGGGATGCGCCTTCTTGCCGTCGGCGCCCTTGATGCGTTCGGGGCCGCCGCAGACCGGGATCAGCCAGTCCGAGCGCATCTGGAGCTCCTCGTTGAGCGCCTTCATCGCCTCGTAGTTGAACGTGTATTTCGATTTCTCCGACTTGGCCGCCCAGATCATCGTCTCGTGCGCGTTGGTGAAGCGCCGGCCGCGGAAATTCGGCATCGGGTTGGTCTTGCGCCAGACGATGTCGTTGAGGATCCAGAAGCCCAGATCCTGCAGCATCGCGCCCACGCGGAAGATGTTGTGGTAGCTGCCGATGACCCAGATGGCGCCGTCGGGCTTGAGGGCGCGGCGTGCCGCCGTCAGCCACGCGCGGCTGAACTTGTCGTAGGCGGCGAAGTCGCCGATCTGGTCCCACGCGTCGTCGACCGCGTCGACCTTGGAATTGTTCGGGCGGTGCAGATCGCCCTTCAGCATCAGGTTATAGGGCGGGTCGGCGAACACCATGTCGATCGAGTTCTCGGGCAGCTTGCCCATGAGCTCGACGCAGTCGCCGATGGAAATCGTCCCTTCCGGGAATTCGATGCGGGGCTGGTGCTTTGTCATGGCCGCATCCTGAGTCAGCGGCGATTCTTCGGTCAACAGATAAACGAATCAAAGGCTTAATCGACCTTGGGCCAACGGGGCGAAACTCAATCTGTGGTGGGGCGAGGGGCCGTGGACCGCAATGGATTCGATGTGCGTCGCCGCCCCATATCCCTTGTTGGAAGCCCAGCCATAGACCGGATAGAGAACATCCAGCCGCCGCATGATGCGGTCGCGCATGACCTTGGCGAAGATCGAGGCGGCCGCGATCGACAGCGACTTCGCATCACCCCCGACCAGACCCTCCGCCCGGCACGGCAGGTCGCGCGGCAGCTGGTTGCCGTCGATGAGTGCAGCGTCGGGCACGAACGGCAGGCGGGCGAGGGCGCGGCGCATCGCGAGGTGCGTGGCGCGCAGGATGTTGATCCGGTCGATCTCGGTCACGCTTGCCGCGGCGATGGCATAGACGAGCGTGCCGGTCTTGGCGTGCGCGCGCAGCTCGTCGAACGCGGCTTCGCGCCTCGCCTCGGTCAGCTTCTTGGAATCGTCGATGGCACCCGTCAACGCGCGCGGCAGCTTTGGCGCGAGGAAGACGACAGCTGCCGCGACGACGGGGCCGGCGAGCGGCCCGCGGCCCGCCTCGTCGACACCGGCGACGAGGCCGCCGAGGCGCTTTTCCGGATCGCGGGTGGGGTGCGGCATGGCGGCGCGACTATAGCGCCTCGGCCCGGAACGAAGCCGCCAGATTCTCGGCGAGATGGTCGGGGCCGAGCCCGATCAGCGCCGTGCGGAAACCTTCGACGGTCAGGGGGCCGTCGAGCCGGACTTCCTTGCCGTTCAGGTTCGCGGACTCGCCGCTCAGGAACTTGCCTAGCTCCTTGGTGTCGTTAGGGCCGTATTGATGGACATAGGCCGCCAGTTCGCGCTGGCCTTCGGGTGACCTGCAGAACGCCTCAGCATCCGGGCCGGCCTTGGCGCATTCGCGTTCGACGGTGCTTTGGACTTGGCCGAGTTGTACGGATTCGACCGTTTTAAGTGCGGCCTTGCCGCCCTCCGTGGCCAAGACGGCTCCCGTGAATGCGGTCAGATTCTTTGCCCGGCTTTCATCGATCTGCGTGTGTTTCTGCATGAGGTCGCTTGGCTGCATCTTTGCAGCACCGGGCAGACCTGCTTCCTTGCCGGCTTCGATCAGTTTCTCCGCAAACTTCTCGTTCTTCGACAGATCGATCTGGAGCGATCCGACCGTAAGGCCGCTGTTGCCGTTGCGGACGACGGAAGTTTTTGCGCCACCTTCTGCGCCGGCGAGAAAATTTCCGAGGGATGATACGACTTCCGGGTGCATCTTGAATGAATTAGATTTAGGCATCTTCTTTCCATTCGCGTTTCAGGCTGGGTTCAGGGATGACGTTCCGGATTTTTCCGGCAGTTCTCGGGCTGCTCTTGATTGCGACGTCGGGCGCGATGGCCGGCGAATACGATCCGCTTCGACGCGATCCACGATTCGAATGGGATCCGGATATCCATCGGGACTTGATCGAACGGCCGATCCTGGAGCCCTATCGCTGGCCGCCGGGTGGTGGACGCCCGCAGCGCTGCTCGATCCGGCGGGAGGTCGTGGCCGACTATCTGCCCGGATATTCGGACCGGAGATTCGAAGAGCCGGTGGCCCCCTTGCGCGAATGCGAGTTCGGCTTCGAGCGGACTGGCGATCCGGCGACGTCGGGCCGGATCGACGCGTTCATGCGCTTCCGCTTCGAGCGCCTGTCGGACGGCAAGCCGCTGCGTGTCGAGCGGCCGAAGATCGATTTCGACGGCGGCTGGGGTACGTCGTCGGACTGGCCGGCCACGCCGATCGACACGGAAGGATTCAGCGGCGCCCGGATCGACATCGACGACATGGATGAAGCCGAATTTCAGCACTTTCTTCGCACGATTACGGCAGGTTCGCGCATTGCCGTGACGCTGCCGGAGATGGGGCAGGACCGGGTGTACTGGTTCGCCATCGAGACGACGGTCGCCGGCATGAAGTCGCTCGAAATTCTTGGCGAGAAGCTCGCCGATTGCATGTGCGCGTTCGGCAACGCCGACATCTCGTGGGCTCTGCGCGATCAATGCGCGCAGAAATGATCGGCTTTCTGCGGAAAGGCGCATGGCACGCTCATGCCCCGCGCGCGACATCACGCAGTGCGAGATCCACGCGCATGTGGCGGCTTTCGTTGGCGCGCGGGTTCTCGAAGCCCCAGCGCGTGGCGCGGCGGAAGCCACGGAACTGCTCGAGGTCGAGCGGGGCGCGGAATGCCGCACTGCGCTTCTCGTCGAACGTCACGCGCTTGCCGGCGAGGAAATCGGAAAGCTTTTCCGTGCTGCCGGTGCCGAACTGGTGCAGGTGGCAGCCGATCTCGATCTGGCCGCGCAGGCTGTTCGCGAAATCCGCCGCACCCGGTGCCACGAAAGCGATCAGCCGGCGCACCGCAAGGCCGACGCGCACGGCCATCGCGCGCTCGTGCCGGGCGAGCCACGCGGCGCCGTCGGGCCGTTCGAGCACGTGCTCGAGCAGGCGGCGCGCGTTCTCGCGGTCGGACGGCGCCATCACGCGCACGCGCTTGGCCAGCAGCCCGTCGACATCGCCCGGGACGAGCATGCGCCGTGCGGCCCGCGCCAGGTCGCGGCGCAACGCCGCCTGCTGGGAAAGGTCCATCTGCAGGCGGCCCAACGACACGCCGCTTTCGCCGCTTGCCGGCAGGGCGACCAGTCCGGGCCGGGCACCCTCGGCGGCTTCCAGGGCGCGCTCCAGCCAGCGGACAAACATCGGGTGGAGCTTGGAATTTGTATGCATAAATTTTCCTTTCACAAGTAATATTACCTTTAAATATGCTAATTATCCTCTTTTGAGACATGAGTCAATCTCCACCGGAACGTTTTGACCCGGCCCCGGCCCGCCTATATAAGACGGGCCATTCGCACAATTCGGGTTGGATCGACTTGTCCCGTTAACGGGACGAAAGGTAAGGCGTTTGCCTTGCCGGCCGCTCCCGCCCCCGCCAGGAGGACCGAACATGACGCTTCCGCTGATGCCCAAGGCGACCGCCGTATGGCTCGTCGAGAACACCGCGCTGACCTTCGAGCAGGTCGCGGCGTTCTGCGGCATGCACCCGCTGGAAGTGCAGGGCATCGCCGACGGCGAAGTCGCCATCGGCATCGTCGGCCTCGATCCGATCGCCAACAACCAGATCACGCGCGAGGAACTCGTGCGCTGCGAGGCGGACAAGACCGCCGTGCTGACGCTCCTCAAGGTCGACCTGCCGATGCCCGTGCAGCGCCCGAAGGGTGCGCGCTACACGCCCGTGTCGAAGCGCCAGGACCGCCCGGCCGCGATCGCCTGGCTGCTGCGCCACCATTCCGAACTGACCGACGCGCAGATCGGCAAGATGGTCGGCACCACCAAGCCGACGATCCAGAAGATCCGCGACCGCAGCCATTTCGACATGGCGAACATCAAGCCGACGAACCCGGTCGTGCTCGGCCTGTGCTCGCAGGACCAGCTCGACGAGGCGATCAACAAGGCCGCACGTGCGGCCGAGCGCGCGCGCAAGGAACAGGAACGTAACGCCCGCAAGGCCGCCAAGGCCGCCGAAGCCGCCAAGGCCGCGACCGCCGCCGCCAAGGAAGCTGCCGCAGCCGTCGCGGCTGCGGATGCCGCCCTGAAGGCCGACGCCTGAATTGAATTGAGCGGGACCCCGGCCGCCTAGGCCGGGGTCTTCGCATACCCCGCGGGCTGCAGGCTTTCGCGGATCTCGTCCAGAATCAGCGGATCGTCGATCGTCGCGGGCGGCTTGAATGCCGTCCCGTCGGCGATCTTCTGCATCGTCCCGCGCAGGATCTTGCCCGAGCGCGTCTTGGGCAGCCGCTTGACGATCACCGCCTGCTTGAAGAACGCGACGGGGCCGATCTTCTCGCGCACCAGGGCGACGATCTCGGCGATGATTTCGGCATCCGGGCGGTTGACGCCGGATTTGAGCACGACGAAGCCCAGCGGCACCTGGCCCTTCAACTCGTCGGCGACCCCCACGACCGCGCATTCGGCGACGTCCTTGTGGCTCGCAAGGATCTCCTCCATCTGGCCCGTCGACAGCCGGTGGCCGGCGACGTTGATCACGTCGTCCACGCGCGTCATCACGTAGATATAGCCGTCGGCGTCGATATAGCCCGCGTCGCCGGTCTTGTAGTAGCCGGGATATTCCGCGAGATACGCGTCGACATAGCGCTGCTCGGCGTTCCACAGCGTCGGGAACGTGCCGGGCGGCAGCGGTAGTGCGCACACGATGGCGCCGATGTCGCCTGCGGCGACCGGATGGCCGTCGGCCCCCAACACCTGCACGTCCCAACCGGGAACGGCCTTGGTCGGCGAGCCGGGCTTGATCGGGAAATGCGCGCCGGTGCCCGTGGGAATGCCCAGCGCGTTGGCCGCGATGGGCCAGCCCGTCTCGGTCTGCCACCAATGGTCGACGACCGGGCGCCTCAGCTTCTCCATCGCCCATTCGAGCGTGGCCGGATCGCAGCGCTCGCCCGCCAGGAAGAGTGCTCGGAACTTCGACAGATCGTATTTAGCGATGAACCTGCCCTCCGGGTCCTCCTTGCGGATCGCGCGGAAGGCGGTGGGGGCCGTGAAGAACGTCTTCACGCCGTGATCGGCGATCACGCGCCAGAACACGCCGGCATCGGGCGTGCCGACGGGCTTGCCCTCGAACAGCACGGTCGTGCAGCCGGCGAGCAGCGGGGCGTAGCAGATATAGGAATGGCCGACGACCCAGCCCACGTCGGACGCGGCCCAGAAAACCTCGCCGGGGCCCGTATCGAAGATCGCCTTCATCGAATAGGCAAGGGCCACCGCATGCCCGCCATTGTCGCGCACCACGCCCTTGGGCTGGCCGGTGGTGCCCGACGTGTAGAGCACGTAGAGCGGATCGGTCGCCTTCACGGGCACGCAATCGGCAGGCGTGGCGGCGGCGGCACCGCTGGTCCAGTCGACATCGCGGCCGGTGACCAGTTCGCAGGAAAGCTGCGGGCGCTGCAGGATCACGCAGAAATCCGGCTTGTGCCGCGCGATGGCGATCGCCCCGTCGAGCAGCGGCTTGTAGGCGACGGTCTTCGCACCCTCGATGCCGCACGAGGCCGAGACGATCGCCTTGGGCGTGCAGTCGTCGATGCGCACGGCAAGCTCGTTGGCCGCGAACCCGCCGAACACGACCGAGTGGACGGCGCCGAGCCTGGCGCAGGCCAGCATCGCGACCAGCGCTTCGGGTACCATCGGCATGTAGAGGATGACGCGGTCGCCCTTGGCGACCTCCTTCGCGGCGAGCAGGCCGGCGAAGGCGGCGATGCGCCCCTGCATCTCCGAATATGTGAATTTTGCGACCGTCCCTGTGACAGGGCTGTCGTAGATCACGGCGATCCGCGCGCCGTTGCCGGCGGCGACATGCCGGTCGATCGCGTTCCAGCAGGTATTGAGCTCGCCGCCCACGAACCAGCGCGCGGCCGGTTTCGCGTTCGCGTCGAGGACCTTGTCCCACGGCTTGATCCAGTCGATGGCGCCCGCCTGTTCCGCCCAGAAGCCCTCCGGGTCGCGGCGCGAGCGCGCGTGGATTTCGGCGTAGGTCGACATGACGATTTCTCTCCCCGTTCTTGAAACGAATTTGCAGCAGCGCCTCTGGTTTGGGAAGGGGCGGCGTGGCATGAAAGGCCGCGTCACGATGTCCATTTTTTGGGTAAATACGCCATGGCCGCCAAGAAGAAAGCCCGCCCGTCCGCAAAGCCTGCCCGGTCGCGCGGCAGCAAATGGGAGCGCGATCTGGGCCGCAACGCGGCCAATCACGAGCCGCTGTCGCCGGTCGGGTTCCTCGCCCGTGCCGCCGCCGTGTGGCCGAAGAAGGCGGCGATCGTCCACGGGCGGATCGCGCGCAACTGGGCCCAGACGCACGCGCGCTGCCGCAGGCTCGCCTCGGCCCTTGCGCGCGCCGGGATCAAGCGCGGCGATACGGTGGCGCTGCTGGCACCCAACATCCCGGCGGCCTACGAATGCGCGTTCGGCGTGCCGATGGCCGGGGCCGTGCTCAACGCGATGAACATCCGCCTCGATGCCGACACGCTCGCTTTCCAGATCGACCACGGCGAGACCAAGCTGATCTTCGCCGACACCGAATTCGCCCCCGTCGTCGGGCAGGCGCTCGCCAAGGCGAAGCGCAAGCCGATCGTGATCGACATTGCCGATACCGAAGGTCCCGGCGGCAAGCGTCTGGGCAAGGCCGAGTACGAGGAATTCCTTGCCGGCGGCGATCCGGATTTCGCACCGCTCAAGGTGCGCGACGAATGGGATGCGCTCGCCCTCAACTACACGTCGGGCACCACCGGCAATCCCAAAGGCGTGGTCTATCACCATCGCGGCGCCTACCTGAACGCGGTGGGCAACACGATGGTCTGGGATCTCGGCCACCATCCGGTCTATCTGTGGACGCTGCCGATGTTCCACTGCAACGGCTGGTGCTTCCCGTGGACCATCGCGGCGATGGCGGGCACCAACGTGTGCCTGCGCCGCGTGGAAGCGCCCGCGATCTTCGCCGCGATCAAGGAACGAGGTGTGTCGCACATGTGCGGGGCACCCATCGTCATGAACATGCTGATCAACGCGCCCGAGGCGCTGCGCCAGGACCCCTCGCACGTGGTCGAGATCATGACGGCCGCCGCCCCGCCGCCCGCCGCCGTGATCGAGAAGCTGGAGCGCATGGGGTTCCACATCACGCATGTCTACGGCCTCACCGAGGTCTACGGCCCCGCCGTCGTGTGCGAATGGCATTCGGAATGGGATGCGCTGCCGCCGGCGGAATCCGCGGTGCTGAAGGCCCGCCAGGGCGTGCGCTATCCCGTCCTCGAAGGGCTGATGGTCGCGAACGAGAAGACGCTGAAGCCCGTCCCGTCGGACGGTGCGACGATGGGCGAGGTCTTCATGCGCGGCAACATCGTCATGAAGGGCTATCTCAAGAATCCGGAGGCCACCGCCAAGGCCTTCAAGGGCGGCTGGTTCCACACCGGCGATCTTGGCGTGATGCATGCCAACGGCTATGTCGAGCTCAAGGACCGCTCGAAGGACATCATCATCTCGGGCGGGGAGAACATCTCGACCATCGAGGTGGAAAGCGCCCTCTACCGCCACCCGGCCGTGCTGGAAGTCGCTGTCGTGGCGCGCGCCGACGAGAAATGGGGCGAGACGCCGTGTGCTTTCGTGACGCTCAAGGACGGCGCCTCGGCAAGTGCCGAAAATTTGATGGAGTTTGCGCGTAAATATCTGGCCGGTTACAAGGTACCGCGTACGATCGTCTTCGGCCCGCTACCCAAAACCTCGACCGGAAAGATCCAGAAATTCGTGCTGCGCGAGCGTACTAAATCGCTCTAGAGTTACGAATCCGATGGCCGACCAGACCCGCAAATACCGACCCGGCATGATCGTCTTCCGCGAAGGCGAAAGCGGCGACTATGCCTGCCTCGTCAAGGTCGGCGAGGTCGAAGTCGTCAAGCTTTCCAATCCCGCCGCACCGCCGATCGCCATCATCAATCCCGGCATGATGTTCGGCGAACTCGCCCTCCTCGACAACGCGCCGCGTATGGCCACGGCGCGCACGAAAATAGAAACCGAAGTCGTCATCGTCGACCGGGCGCGCTTCATCCAGAAGCTCAAGGGTCTGACGCCCAGCCAGCGCGACATCTTCGAGCTGTTCGCGGGCTTCGTGCGCGAGACGCCTGTCTGGGTGGCGCCGATCGCCAACGAGGTGCGCCCGCCGCTCGGCGAGAAGGCCGGCCGCGTGCAGACGCTGATGGCGACGGTGACGATGGCGGGGCTGCTGAAATCCGGCGATCCGTTCCTCGACGTGCTCGGCAACATGCTCGTGCACTACGCCAAACGGCGCCTGCCGCCGCCGGCCTGAGCCCCTCGAGGGGACCCGCAACGGCCGGCGGGGCGAATGGCTTGCGAGGCTAGCCCGACATTCGGGCGAGCTCGTCCTTGATCTTCAATTTTTCGCGTTTGAGGGTGGCGACGACCGGGGCGCTGGGCGCAGGCCGGGCTTCTTCGTGGCTGAGGTCGCGTTCGAGCTTGGCGTGCTTTGCTTGCAGGGACCTGACGCGATCGGATTTTGGCATTGCCGAAACCTCCTTCGTTCTGGTTCTTGCGCGAACACCAAAAGCCTATGCCTGTCGCGGCGGCGTCGCAAGCCGGCGAATGGCGATCCCGTACAGCCGGAAGTCGAAATTAAGGCACGCGTTTCCGGTCAGGACCTTGATTCCACGCCTTTGGCGCGAGCGCTGAAAAAATTTTCGTTAACGCACGCGGCACGCGAACGAAAATTTCGGCATTGGCGCGCGCATCCACGTACCGGATGTGTGGTTCGCGGACATGCGGTACCGCGGACAGTGCGACAAGATCGCGCAGCAGCAGTTTTTCGGCCGCAAGCTCGGCGGCAAGGATCGAACGGCGCAGTTTTCCGATCGCCGGGTCCTGCTTCGCCGCCATGCGGAGCGCGGCGCGCGCACCGCGCAGCGGGCCGATGACGGCAGTGCGCCAGTTGCGGGCCGCCGCGCGCCAGATCCGCCGCCGGGCCGGGTCGAGTCGCCCGCGGCCGCCGTGGCCGTGCCAGATCGCGGCCAGCAGAAGCGGTATATCGACCCCATATCGGTCCTGGAGGGCAAGGCAAGATGCCGCCACGCCGGGTTTCGCGTAGAGTTTCAAGGCGAACGGCCACAGGGCCAGGTTCCGCCCGCCCTTCTTTGCTGCTAGACTGCGCCGCATTCAGCCCGCCTTCCGTACTGGACAAGCCCGGCGTCGATGGACGATCCCGTTTTCGAAACGATCCGCCGCCAGATCGCGGAACTGCAGAGCGAGCACCGCGATCTCGACGACGTGATCGCGCGGCTGATCGAGGCGGGCCCCATCGACATGCTGCAGGTCCAGCGCCTGAAGAAGCGCAAGCTTTGGCTGAAAGACCAGATTGCGCGGCTCGAAAGCCAGCTGCTGCCCGACATCATCGCCTGAACCGGGTCAGGGTCCGGTCCCGCGGGCATTCTTCTTGCGCTCGTACATCTCGCGGTCCGCACTTTCCAGCAGCCGCGCGATGTCGTCGCCGCCGCGGAACGTGTAGACGCCCCACGCGACCGACGGCTTGATCGCCACACCGCGCCAGTCCAGCTCGCTTTCCTGCACGCGCTGGGCGAGCAGGGCGGCCTTCTCGTCGGCGACCGGCTTGTCGGTATAGGTGAGGATCACGCCGAACTCGTCGCCGCCGAGCCGTCCGACCACGTCGGTGTCGCGCACGTTCTGCACCAGCACGCGCGCGATGTGCGCCAGGAGCGCATCGCCCGCCGCGTGGCCGTGCGTGTCGTTGACCTGCTTGAGGCCGTTGGCGTCGAAATAGACGAGGCTCGAAGGCTGGTCGTAGCGTTCGGCGAAGGCCTGCATGCGGCCCAGTTCGCGCACGAAGGCGCGCCGGTTGAAGACGGGGATGAGGCTGTCCTGGTCGGCGAGCCGCTCGAGATGGGCCGCGCGCGACTGGGCCTGTGCGGCTTCGCGGCGCGCCTTGTCGACCTCGGACATCAGCCGCATGATCGCGTCGCGCACCTTGGGCGTGAACTCGGCCTCGGGGATGCCCATCACCTGGGCGATGTCCTTGGGCGTGCGCATCCCGCCCGACATGGGTGCCGGCGAACTGGCCTGCGCGCGTCCGGCGGCATCCGCCTTGCGGACGGGGGCGCTGGTCGCGGGGCCGATGATGCGGTTGGTGTCGCCGATCTTCATCCGATGCCGGGACGGGATTGGTATTCTCGACGAGCCATAGCACAGACGGGCCGGATTTTGGGGGCCGAATGCGGCGGCGAGGCGGCCCTTTCCGTGCCGCGAGCGGCTCGCCTATACTCCGCCCCTTTCCGGCCCCGGCCGGTCCCTTCTGGAGTGCGTTCTAAATGGCGAAGAAGCCCCGCGTCGGCATCATCATGGGAAGCCAGTCGGACTGGGAAACCATGCGCCACGCCGCCGACATCCTGCGCGATCTCGGCGTGCCGTTCGAGACGCGCATCGTCTCGGCCCACCGCACGCCCGACCGGCTTTACCAATATGCGACGACGGCCGCCAAACGCGGCCTGTCGTGCGTCGTCGCGGGCGCCGGCGGGGCCGCCCACCTGCCGGGCATGGCGGCAGCGATGACGCGCCTGCCGGTCTTCGGCGTGCCGGTCGAATCGCGCACGCTCAAGGGTCTCGATTCGCTGCTGTCGATCGTGCAGATGCCGGCCGGCATCCCGGTCGGCACGCTTGCCATCGGCAAGGCGGGGGCGACGAACGCGGGGCTTCTGGCCGCCGCGGTCGTGGCACTGGCCGACCCGAAGGTCGCCAGGGCGCTCGACGCGTTCCGCGCGGCACAGACCGCCAAGATCGCGCAGAAGCCGGCCGACGTGCCGGCACCCAAAAAGAAGGCGCGCCGCCGGTGAGCGTGCGCCGCCTTGCACCCGGTTCGACCATCGGCATTCTCGGCAACGGCCAGCTCGGCCGGATGACCGCCCTTGCCGCCGCCCGCCTCGGCTTCCGAACGCACTGCTTCGGCCCGGAGAAGGATTCGCCGGCCGAACAGGTCGCAACGCAGGCCACGGTCGCCGATTATCGCGACCGCAAGGCGCTGACCGCCTTCTTCAAGGCCTGCGACGTGGTCACGTACGAATTCGAGAACATCCCGGTCGAGGGTGTGGCCGCCGTCGCCAAGGCGGGGTACGCACCGCTTCATCCGTCGGCCAAGGTGCTGGCGACGTGCCAGGACCGGATCTTCGAGAAGTCCTTCCTCAACCGCATCGGCATAGCGACGGCCCCGTGGACGGCTATCCGCACGCGGCGCGATCTCGAACGCGGCATCGCCGCCCTCGGGCGGCCGTGCGTGCTCAAGACCGCGCGCATGGGCTATGACGGCAAGGGCCAGATCAAGATCGGGCCGCGGACGGATCTTGCCGAGGCCTTCGCGGTGCTGAAAGGTACCGAAGGCATCCTCGAAGGCTTCGTCGATTTCCGCAGCGAACTGTCGGTCGTCGTGGCGCGCGGAGCCTCGGGCACGGCCTGCTACGTGCCGGTCGAGAACCGCCACAAGCACCACATCCTCGACGTGACGGTGGCACCTGCCAAGCTTCCCGACGCGACGCGCCGCGAGGCCGAGGCGATGGCGTTGCACATCGCCGACAGGCTCGGCCTCGTCGGCGTGCTCGCGGTCGAGATGTTCCGAGGCCGCAAGGGCGACTTGCTGGTCAACGAGCTTGCCCCGCGGCCGCACAATTCGGGCCACTGGACCATCGACGCGTGCCCGGCCAGCCAGTTCGACCAGCTCGCCCGCGCGGTCGCGGGCCTGCCGCTGGGCGATCCCGCACGCCATTCCGACGCGACGATGAAGAACCTGATCGGCGACGACGTGGACGCGGTCCCCGAGCTGCTCGCCGACAGGCGCGCGATCCTGCATCTCTACGGCAAGGCCGAGGCGCGCCCCGGTCGCAAGATGGGGCACGTCACGTATCTGAAGAAGAAGCGCTAGCGCGCTCGCTCCAAGTCGTGGATGCCCGCGACAATCGCGGGCATGACGCAATGGGCACTGCTTCATCCGTCATGCCTGGCCCCCACGATTTTGTTCGTTGCGGATCAAGATCGTGAGCGTCTGGACGCGATGGCTGATATTCATCAGACTTGCTGACTCCGTTCCACAAGTAGCTGCGTGTTGCACGGATGTTTTGGCGCAATACGCGCGATGCTCTAAAAATAGTAATTGATGAAAATTGCCTTCTTTGGTTTTGTAGAGCAGGTCAGATGCGAGGCACTACCAATGCTGCAGTGCGCTACTACTTTCGTTCTTGGGGCTGGTTTTAGCGCTGAGCTAAAATTACCACTCGGGGCCGAACTCGCTACTTTGATGTCGCCGATGTTGAATATTCGATTCGGACCTTCAGGGAAGATTTCGGGCGACGACGACATAATTTCAGCATTGAAGAGATTCACAAAAAAAGACCCTCGAAACCCAGTCGACTTCAATGTGGTTCGGCAGGTTTGTGTTCAATTGAGTGAAGGCCTCTCGCAAGCAGAGTCGATTGATACTTTTCTGAATTCCCATAGCGATAACAAGTACATGGTTGCGGCCAGTAAGATAGCGATTGCGCATGTAATCTTAGCGAAAGAAAGATCATCGCTCGTATTTGGTCGCCTTAACAATGGTAGCCGCGCAATTGATCATGTTGCATTGAAGGGCAAGGGCATTGCAAAGCTGGCTGAATTAATTTTTTCAAACGTTCCAAACGGGAAATTTGAAGAAGCATTGAGCAAGGTCTCAATTATCAACTTCAATTACGATCGATGTGTCGAACACTATTTGACGCACTGGATGATGAGTTACTTTGGAATATCAAGCCTTGCGGCGGAGGGCGCAATTTCAGAACTGAATATTGTTCATCCTTACGGCTCGATTGGGCTTCTCTCTCGACAACACGAGGTTTCGAACGCTTCCACAGATTTTGGAGAAGCGCCGGATTCTGCAGCCCTCCTTCAGATGAGTGAGAGAGTCAGGACATTCGGGGAGCAGATTGAGGATTTGTCAGCAATTGAAAGAATCAAGAAAATAGTAAGCGCCACAGAGCAGCTGATTTTCCTCGGATTTGCATATCACGAGCAGAACATTAGGTTGCTCGCAGTTGACGATTTCCACAGTATCAAAAGAATTTTTGGAACTGCCTATAAGATGTCGGCGCATAACTTGGATGTTGTAAAAAAGGAAATCCGCACTGCGCTCAAGCTCAAAGATAGGGTTTCAATTACGATGTCCGAGAATTGGCAGTGTGGCGACCTCTTTGACAATGTTTCGAGAGTTTTGCGCGCTCAGTAGTGAACGTGGGCAGTAGCGTCAGCCGGCCTTCCTGAATTTTCCCATCAGCCCGGCGAACGGGTTGGGCAGCTTGCCGATGCGCGCCTTCACGCCGGCCATCGCCTTCGGCACCGCCATCACGTTGGCGATGCGCCGGTCGAGGAATTCCCACGTGTCGGCCTGGCCGGGCGACTTGTCCTCGAGCCAGAAGAGCAGCGTCGAGGAATAGACGCCCGCGGCAAGCCCGCGCTTGGAATAATAGTTGAAGTCCGTCGCGCGGTCGCCGGCGAGGTGCCAGAGCGAATCGACCGTCGCCCACAGCGTGCGCATCGACAGCGCCAGGCCGCTGGGCATCGCCATCAGGGCCAGGCCGCGGCGCACCGCCTCGCGATGCGGGGCGAGCGGGGCAAGGCGCACGCGGATCGCCTGCGCGATCTTCTGGCGGATTTTCAGCGCGGCGAATTCGGGGTCGGTCTCGCAGGCGGCGACCATGTCGCGGTCGGCCATCGCGCACCAGTGGCCCAACGCGTCGAGCGGGCCGCCGGGAAACACGCGCAAGGCGGTCGCGGGCGGATAGCCCGCTTCCTCGGCGGCACGCGCGAGGACCGGCTGGCTCCAGCCGTCGAAGGGCACGTGGGGCAGGGCTGCCTCGACGATGCGGTCGCGGGCCTGGTTGCGGTCGAAGGTCATGTCACTTCTCCACGCGCCGACGCATCTCGTCGACGAAGGCAAGCTTGGACAGGTCGGTCATGCGCTGGGGATAGAGCAGGCCGTCGAGATGGTCGCATTCGTGCTGGACGACGCGGGCATGGAAGCCCGACACCGTCCGGTCGATGGTGTTGCCCGAAAGGTCGAAGCCGCGATAGCGCAGATGCGTGAAGCGCGGGACGATCCCGGTGAGGCCGGGAACGGAGAGGCAGCCTTCATAGGCTTCGTTCGTCTCGTCGCCGATCGGCTCGAGCACGGGATTGATGAGGGCCGTGAGGTCGGCGGGCGTGTCGCCCTCGATCCCGGTCGTGCGTTCGGCGCGCACGAGGAAGACGACGATGCGCAAGGGCACATGCACCTGCGGGGCGGCGAGGCCGGTTCCGGGGGCGTCGATCATCGTGTCGACCATGTCCTCGACGAGGGCGTGGATCTCGGGTGCCGTCGGGTCCTCGACCGGGTCGGCGATCTGTGCGAGGACGGGGTGGCCCATGCGGGCGATCTTGAGAATGGCCATGATCCCGGCAGGATAGGGGATGCCCGGGGCCCCCGGAAAGCCCTGCATTCGACGCTTTGCAAGCCTTTGGGGCGTATGATATAAGCCGCCCTCCGGTGGAGATTCGGGTGCGGCGGAGACGCCGCCGCGAGTCGCTGCCAACAAGATCAACCCTTTGATTTAGTTCGGGAAAGGAGCACGGCCCCCGTGCAAGTCATCGTCCGCGACAACAACGTCGATCAGGCCCTGCGCGCGCTCAAGAAGAAGATGCAGCGCGAGGGAATCTTCCGCGAAATGAAGCTGCGCCGCCACTTCGAGAAGCCCTCGGAGAAGAAGGCGCGCGAGAAGGCCGAAGGTGTCCGCCGCCTGCGCAAGCTGCAGCGCAAGCGCCTGGAGCGCGAAGGCTACTAGTCTTTTTCCGGCCCTTCGGGGTCGGGAATGAAAAAAGCCGCCGGGGGCGACCCCGGCGGCTTTTGTCGTTTGCGGAGGGGGGCTGCTTCAGTGCCCGCCGGACATCGCCTTGCAGATGTCCTCGACGACCTTCTTGGCGTCGCCGAACAGCATCATCGTGTTGTCGCGGAAGAACAGCTCGTTGTCGACGCCCGCATAGCCCGACGCCATCGAGCGCTTGATGAACAGCACGGTCTTGGCCTTTTCCACGTCGAGGATCGGCATGCCGTAGATCGGGCTCTTCGGATCGGTCTTGGCGGCCGGGTTCGTCACGTCGTTGGCGCCGATGACGAAGGCCACGTCCGCCTGCGCGAAGTCGCGGTTGATGTCGTCGAGCTCGAACACCTCGTCGTAGGGAACGTTGGCTTCGGCCAGCAGCACGTTCATGTGGCCGGGCATGCGGCCGGCGACGGGATGGATCGCGTAGCGCACCGACACGCCTTCCTTCTTCAGCATGTCGCCCATCTCGCGCAGCGCATGCTGCGCCTGGGCGACCGCCATGCCGTAGCCCGGCACGATGATGACCGACGAGGCGTTCTTCATGATGAACAGCGCGTCGTCGGCCGAGCCCTGCTTGACCGGGCGCGCTTCCTTGGTGCCGGCCGCGGCCGCACCGGCCGCGTCGGTGCCGAAGCCGCCGAGGATCACGTTGAAGATCGACCGGTTCATGCCCTTGCACATGACGTACGAGAGGATGGCGCCCGACGAGCCGACGAGTGCGCCGGTGACGATCAGCAGCGAGTTCTGCAGCGTGAAGCCGATGCCGCACGCGGCCCACCCCGAATAGGAGTTGAGCATCGACACGACGACCGGCATGTCCGCCCCGCCGATCGGCAGGATCAGCAGGAAGCCGAGTGCGAGCGACAGGATCACCAGCGACCAGAAGGCGACCGGGGCGCCCGTCATCGACAGCCACACGATGTTGGCGACGATCAGCACGCCCAGTGCCGCGTTGAGCGGGTGCTGGAGGCGGAACTGCAGCGGTGCGCCCGAAACGAGGCCCTGGAGCTTGGCGAAGGCGACGATCGAGCCCGTGAAGGTGATCGCACCGATGGCCGTCCCCAACGCGAGTTCGACGAGCGAGGCCGCCTTGATCGCACCCGGGATGCCGATGCCGAAGCTCTGCGGCGAATAGAGCGTGGCCGCGGCCACGAACACGGCGGCAAGACCGACCAGCGAGTGGAAGGCCGCGACGAGCTGCGGCAGGGCCGTCATCTCGATGCGCAGGGCCACGAACGTGCCGATCGCACCGCCGATCAGGATGCCCGCGGCGATCAGGCCGAACGAGCTTGTCTGCGGCAGCAGGAGCGTCGTGACGATGGCGATGGCCATGCCGGCCATGCCGAAGAAGTTGCCTCCGCGCGCCGTCTCGGGGCTCGAAAGGCCCCTCAGGCTCATGATGAAGCAGATCGACGCGACGAGATAGAGAAGCGAAGCGGTATTGGCACCCATGATTGCTGTTCCCTTCGCCTTACTTCTGCTTCTTCTTGAACTTGCCCAGCATGCGCTGGGTGACGACGAACCCGCCGAAGATGTTGACCGAGGCGAGCGTGACCGCAAGGAAGCCCATGGCCTGGCTGAAGCCGACGGCCGAGGCACCCGCCGCGAGCAGGGCGCCCACGATGATCACCGAGCTGATCGCATTGGTCACCGCCATCAGCGGCGAATGCAGGGCGGGCGTCACGCGCCAGACCACGTAGTAGCCCACGAACGTCGCCAGCACGAGGACGGTGAGGCCCATCGTGAGCGCGTCGGGCCCGCCGCCGGCGATGGCGTCGGGCGACATCGCGGCCTGGGCGGCGAGCTCGCGCGCCTTCGCCGCGAGATTGGATGCGTCGGTCGCGAGCTGTGCGGCCTTGTCGAGAAGTGCGCTGTCGGACATTGCGTTCGCGTCCTTCGTTCGTTTCTGGCGTTACTGGGCGGCGGCCGCGGGTGCGGGCGCGAAGTTGGGATGCACGATCTGGCCGTCGCGGGTCAGCAGCGAGCCCTTGATGATCTCGTCCGCCGGATCGATGGCGAGGCTGCCGTCCTTGGCGACGACGAGCTTCATGAACTCGGCGAGATTGCGCGAATAGAGTGCGGAGGCATCGACCGCGAGGCGCGAGGGCACGTTGGCGTAGCCGACGATCTTGACGCCGTGCTTCATCACGATCTGGCCCACCGCACTGCCCTCGCAGTTGCCGCCGGCCTCGACCGCAAGATCGATGACGATCGAACCCGGCTTCATCGAGGCGACCATCGCGTCGGTGACGAGGCGCGGGGCCGGGCGGCCGGGGATCAGGGCCGTGCAGATGACGACGTCCATCTTGCGGACGGTCTCGGCGATCAGGGCCGCCTGCTTGGCCTTGTAGGCGTCGGACATCTCCTTGGCGTAGCCGCCCGAGGTTTCGGCCTGGCGGGCCTCTTCGTCGTCGACATAGACGAACGTGGCGCCGAGCGATTCGACCTGCTCCTTGGCGACCAGACGCACGTCGGTGGCCGAGACGACGGCGCCGAGGCGGCGCGCGGTGGCGATGGCCTGCAGGCCGGCGACGCCGGCACCCATCACCATCACCTTGGCGGGGGCGACCGTGCCGGCGGCCGTCATCATCATCGGGAAGGCGCGGCCGAACTGCTCGGCCGCATCGATCACGGCCTTGTAGCCGGCGAGGTTCGCCTGGCTCGACAGCACGTCCATCGACTGGGCGCGCGTGATGCGCGGCACCAGTTCCATCGCGAAGGCGACGATGCCGCGCCGGGCGAAGTCGGCGACCTGCTCCTTGTTGCGGTAGGGATCGAGCTGCGCGATGAGGACGGCACCCGACTTCATGGCGGCAAGCTCGTCGCCGCCTTCGGCGGCCGTCAGTGGCCGGCCGACCTTCAGCACGATGTCGGCCTGGGCAAGCAGGCTTGCGGTGTCGGACACGATTTCCGCACCGGCATCGACATAGGCCTGGTCGGTGATGGCGGCGGAAAGGCCCGCACCGGCTTCGACCAGGAAGCTCACGCCCAGCGGTTTCATCCGCTTGATCGAGTCCGGCGTGGCGGCGACGCGCGCTTCGTAGGCGCGGCGCTCTTTGGGGATCGCGACCTTCATACTCGTCTCCCGGCAGGCGATAGGGCTAAAATTGTGGGCGCACAATGCCAACCGACCGGGGCTTTGCCAAGCGCCGAATCGGCGGCCAATTGCCGCGATCCGGTGTGCAATCTGTCCTAGGCCGGTGCCCCGACCGGCGGGACGCCCGACGGCAGCAGCAGCGTGACCGTCGTGCCCTTCGCCGGCGTGCTCGCCAGCGTCAGGCGACCGCCCATTCGGTGTGCAAGGGCGGTCGAAATGGACAGACCGAGACCCGTACCGGGGACCGAACCGTTGCGCGAGGCGCGCGTGCGGTAGAACGGCCGTCCGATCGACGGGATCTCCTCGGGTGCGATTCCCGGCCCGCGGTCGGTCACGGACAATGCCACCAACCCGGTGCTTTCGTCGGTGGCGCAGGCAAGCTCGACCGCCGAGCCGCTGGGCGCGAACTTGATCGCGTTCGAGACGAGGTTCATCAGTATCTGCCGGACGGACATCGCGTCGCCGCACACCCACGAGGACGGGCCGGTCGCGCGCAGCTCGATTCCCCGTTCGCCGGCCACGGGCCCCAACAGGCGCACGAGTTCGCCGATCGTCTCGCCCGCGTCGAGCGGGACGCTTTCCAGCGCGCGCGTGCCCACGTCGATCGACGAGAAGTCGATGATGTCGCCGATCAGCATCAGCAGATGCTTGCCGCTGCCCACGATGTCGCCGGCATATTCGCGGTATTTCGGATGCCCGAGCGGGCCGAACAGCCCGTCGGCGAGGATCTGCGCGAAGCCGACGATGGCGTTGAGCGGCGTGCGCAGCTCGTGGTTCATCTTCGCGACGAAGATGCCGCGCCCCTCGGCCTCCAGCCGCAGGCCGTTCTGGGCGCGCGCAAGCTCGGCGTTGCTCCGCTGCAGGGCCGCGGCATAGCGCGTCGACATCCGCGCATAGCCGATCGCCGCAGCGAGCGTGATCAGGGCGATCGCCACGATCGGCCAGTCGGCGAACAAGGTGCGCCAGTTCAGGGCCGGCCATTCGATCGTATAGGCGACGACCAGCGGCAGCGGATCCAGGCGACAGAAGATCGTCAGCATCCGGTCGGCGCCGGGCTTCGCGCGCCACTCGAAGCGCCCGACCATCTCGTCGGTCGGCATGCGCTTCCAGAGCACTTCGTCGACGCCCTCGTCGGCCGGATACTGCGCCAGGCGCGCGCGGTCGCCGCGATAGAGCGCAAGGCGGTCGCCGTCGCGGTCGAGGAGCGCCATGTAGATGTCGGTGAAGCTGGCGACCGGGATGCCGACGCTGACGACGCCGAGCGGACGTCCGTCGGGACCGACGACCGGGCGCGAGACGTGGATGCGCGATTCGCGCGTGCGCGGGTCCGTCGTCGGGGCGGAAACGAAGATCTGGCGGTTCGCGTCGATCATGCGCGCGCGCTCGGGCGCCTCGCGCTCGGGCCCCATCTGGTAGCGGAATTCCTCGCGCCCCGAGGCGTCGGCCCGCGGCGGGGCAAGCGGGCTGCGCCCGTTCGCCTGCCAGATGTCGAGCGTGAAGGGCCCCGGGACGGACTCGAGTGCGGTCCGCCGGATCATCGCGACCTGCTCGATCGTCAGGGCTGCCGGCGCGCGCCCGTCGAGGCTCCACAGGGCCGAAACCAGCACCGAGTCGGCGAGCGTCACGAGCCGAGCGGCGTGTGCGTCGGCGGCCAGCACGCTGCGCTCGACGGCCGCAAGGCGCAGCGTGGCCTCGCGCTCGACGATCCAGGCACCCGTCGCGATCGCGGCAACGGCAACGAGCGCGCACAGCAACGCGGCACCGTAGTGCAGCTGGCGCGACGGTGCGGCGGGCGCGCCGATCGCGGCCGCGTCGAAATGCTCGAGCGGATTGGAGGGAAGTTCGAATGCCACGCGGATTCCTGTCGTGCCGAAGTTGCCGAAGGTTCTAGCGGCCGAGGATTAAGGGCGTGTAAACGAGACTGTAAATACTATCGTAAGTTAAAGAACGTATGCCTGCCGGCCGCGTTCAGGCGACCGGCCCGTCCAGCGGCAGCATCAGCGTGACGGTCGTCCCGTCGCCGGGAACGCTCGCGAGCGTCAGCCGCCCGCCCATCTGGTTGGCAAGTGCCACCGAAATCGAAAGTCCGAGGCCCGTGCCCGATACGGCGCCCAGCCGTGCCGCTCGCGTGCGGAAGAAGGGGCGGCCGATCGACGCCATTTCGGAAGGGGCGATACCCGAGCCGTGGTCGACGACCGAGATCGCCACGAATCCGGGCTCCGCCCGGTCGCGGCACTCGATCTCCACCGTCCCGCCGGCCGTCGAGAACTTGATCGCATTGGTGACGAGATTGATCAGGATCTGGCGCACCGCCACGGCATCGCCGAAGGCCGGCGTGTCCGGGCAGGAGGCGACAAGCATGATGTTGCGGTCGCCCGCGACCGGCCGCAGCAGCCGGACGGTCTCGGCGACCGAGTCGGCGACGTCGAGGCGGACCATGTCGAGCTTGCGCCGTCCCTGGTCGATCGCCGAGAAGTCGATGATCTCGCCGATCAGCGTCTGCAGGTGCTGGCCGCTGCGCGCGATGTCGCGCGCATATTCCCGGTATTTGGGGTGCGCCGGCCCGAACGTGTTGTCGGCGAGGATCTGCGCGAAGCCGACAATGGCGTTGAGCGGCGTGCGCAGCTCGTGGTTCATGTTCGCGATGAAGATGCCCCGCTCGTCGGATTCGAATTGGAGATGCTCCTTGGCCTGGGCGAGCTGCACGTTGGCGCACGACAGGGCGTTGGCATAGCGGATCGAGATCCACGCGTAGAAGATCGCCGCCGACAGCGTCGCCGCGGCGATCGCCAGGATGGGCCAGTAGACCGTCAGTGCGGCGCGCGACAGCGGCCGCCATTCGAACGTGTAGACGACGACCAGCGGCATCGGCTGGAGCCCGGCATAGACGCTCAAGGTGCCGTCGATGCCGTCGCCGGCCGTCTGCTCGAAACGCCCGAAGGCCGTGGCGGGATAGAGCTTCCACAGCGCGTCGACCGGCGTGTCGGCGATGCCGACCGCCGACTCGGCCGGATACTGTGCGATCAGCGCGCGGTCGTTGCGGTAGAGGGCAAGGCGGTCGCTCGCGCGTTCGCGCTGGGCGAACAGCATGTCGACGATCGCCGCAAGCGGGACGCCCACGCTCATGGCGCCGTGCGGGACGCCGGCGGAGTCGAGGATGGCGCGCGAGAAGAGGATGCGCGGCGCCCCCGTCACCGGGTCGGCGACCGGCGTCGAGACGAAGATGCCGCGGTTGGAATGGACCATCTGGGCGCGCTCGCGCGCCTCGAGGCCGGGCAGGGACTGGTAGCGGAAGAAATCCTGGCCCGTGGCGTTCGGGCCGTCGGCCCACAGCGCGTTGGCCCCTTCGGCGGTCCAGAAATCGAGCGTGAAGCGGCCGGGCACGACGTCGAGCACGACCCGGCGCAGCATCGCCAGCTGGTCGAACGAGATTTCGGCCGGGTCGCGGCCGTCCAGTGCGAGCAGGGCCGGCATCATGATCGCGTCGGCCTGCACGAAGAGCTGGCCGAGCTGGGCGTCGGCGGCGAGCACGCTGCGCTCGGTCGAGGCCGTGCGGAACTCGACGAACGAGCTGCGGAAGCCTGCCTCGCGCAGTTGGATCCACCACGCGGTGGCGCCGATCGCCGCGACGAGCGTCGCGCACAGGACGGCAGCCCAAATGTTGTGGAGTCGCGCAGGCGCGTGCGCGGTGACGAGTTCCGCGGTGTCCGGCCGAGTGATGGGTGACGCTGACAGATCCAAGGCCGCCGGCTCCGTTCCGGTTGGGCGTTGCAGTAAATGCTATTGCCAGATTGCCGCGGAGGATGCAACAGGATGTCGAGACATAACTACAGTTGTATAGCGACTTACCCACCGCCCGGAACCGCACCCGGCAACGCGGCAATTGACGACCGCCCCGGCCGCTGGGTAGGGTCGCGGCAAGCTGCGAGTTGAACAGGGACGCGCCGCTTGATCAAGGAACCGCCCGAATGACGCCGAAGACGCGCTCGGGCGGTTCTGCATTCCGGGAGGTCGCATGGCCGGCAAGTTCCCTCGATTTGACACACTAACTCTCCACGCAGGTCAGCAGCCGGACCCGGTGACGGGTGCGCGTGCCGTGCCGATCTACCAGACGACTTCGTATGTCTTCCCGGATGTGGATGCCGCAGCCTCGCTGTTCAATCTCGAGCGCGCGGGCCACATATATAGCCGCATCTCGAATCCGACCGTCGCCGTGCTCGAGGAGCGGATCGCCGCCCTCGAAGGCGGAGTTGGCGCCGTCGCCACCGCTTCGGGGCAGGCGGCCCTGCATCTTGCCATCGTCACGCTGATGGGGGCGGGCGGGCACATCGTCAGCTCGGGCTCGATCTATGGCGGCTCGCACAACGTCTTCACCCACACGCTGCCGCGCTTCGGCATCACCACAAGCTTCGTCGATCCGCGCGACCCGGCCGCCTTCGCCGCCGCGATCCGGCCCGAGACGCGGCTGGTCTTCGGCGAGGTGCTGGGCAATCCGGGGCTCGAGGTGCTCGACGTGCCGGCCGTGGCGAAGGTCGCGCACGCGGCCGGGCTGCCGCTGATGCTCGACTGCACCTTCTGCACGCCCTACCTGTTCCGCGCGTTCGAGCACGGGGCCGATCTCGTCATGCACTCGACGACCAAGTGGATCGGCGGGCACGGGATCGCGATCGGCGGCGTGCTCGTCGATGCCGGCACGTTCGACTGGGAGAAGTCGGGCAAGTTCCCGACGCTGACCGAGCCCTATGCAGGCTATCACGGGCTCGACTTCGCCGAGGAGTTCGGACCGGCCGCCTTCATCATGCGCGCGCGGGCGGAGGGCCTGCGCGATTTCGGTGCGTGCCTGTCGCCGACCAACGCCTTCTATCTGCTGCAGGGGCTCGAAACGCTGCCGCTGCGCATGGCGCGTCACGTCGAGAACGCGCGCAAGGTCGCGACGTTCCTGGCCGGTGCGCCCGAGGTCGCCTGGGTCAACCATCCGGACCTGCCGAGCCATCCCGACCACGATCTGGCCAAGCGCCTGCTGCCCAAGGGGGCGGGCTCGATGATCAGCTTCGGCATCAAGGGCGGGCGTGCGGCCGGAAGGCGTTTCATCGAGGCGCTGAAGCTGTTCAGCCATCTGGCGAACGTGGGCGACGCCAAGTCGCTCGTCATCCATCCGGCCTCGACCACGCATCAGCAGATGGATGCGGCCGCCCTCAAGGCCGCCGGGATCGGCGAAGAGATGGTGCGCCTGTCGATCGGCCTCGAGGATCCGACCGACCTGACCGACGATCTGGCCGCGGCCCTGCGCGCGGCGGCGAAGGGCTAGGGCGATGGAACTCGTCGTCGACGGCCGTCCCGTGTTCGCCGCCGCCGGCGGCCGCGCGTTCGATCCCGCCCTGCCGAGCGTGGTGTTCCTGCACGGGGCCGGCATGGACCATACGGTGTGGAACCTGCAGACGCGCTGGTTCGCGCATCATGGCCGCAACGCGCTGGCGATCGACCTGCCGGGGCATGGCCGCTCGACGGGCCCGGCCCTCGGGTCGGTCGAGGCGATGGCCGATTTCGTGCCGAAGCTTCTCGATGCCGCCGGTGCGACGACGGCGGCCCTTGTCGGCCATTCAATGGGCGCCCTCGTCGCCCTTGCGGTTGCCGCCCGGCATCCGGCCCGGGTGCGTGCCCTTGGCCTGATCGGCGTCGCCGCGACGATGCCGGTCCATCCCAAGCTGCTTGAGGCGGCCGCCAAGGGCGAGCATGCGGCCGTCGAGATGATCGCGGACTGGGCCTTCGGCCGGCGCGCGCAGCTCGGCGGGGCGCGCGCACCGGGTACCTGGATGGTCGGCGGTGGCGTGCGCCTGCTGGAACGGGGACCGTCGAGCGTGCTGGCGGGCGATCTTGCCGCCTGCGACTCGTACAAGGGGGCACTCGCCGCGGCGCGCGGCGTACGCTGCCCGGCGCTGTTCGTGCTGGGGGCAGGCGACCGCATGACGCCGGCGGCCGGTGCGCGCACCTTGATCGAAGCGGTCGCGGGGGCACGCGAATGCCTGCTCGCGAGTGCCGGCCACATGGCGATGGTCGAAGCGTCCGATGCCGTCCTCGCCGCCCTTGCGGAGGTCTGCTGAACGATGCCGCCGGACGCGAAGAAGCTGCCGGAGCGCCGGGCCGCCTATCGCCATTTCCGCGCCATCCCGACGCGCTGGATGGACAACGACCTTTATGGCCACGTCAACAACGTCGTCTACTACAGCTACTTCGACACGGTCATCAACGCGTACCTGATCGACGAAGGCGGGCTCGACATACATAACGCGGAAGTGATCGGCATCGCCGTCGAGACGATGTGCCGATTCCGCACATCGCTCGCGTTCCCGGAGACGATCGATGCGGGGCTGCGCGTGGGCCATCTCGGCAACAGTTCGGTGCGCTACGAGGTCGGCTTGTTCAAGCAGGGCAGCGACGAAGCCGCGGCAGAAGGACATTTCGTGCATGTCTTCGTGAAGCGCGGCGCGCAGAAGCCGGTCGGCATACCATTGCAGTTACGGGATGTATTACACAAAATTTCTACTTGAAATTTTGCTGTACAGAATTGTCTATTTTTTTACGAAGCAACCGTTAAGTTCTCCCCGGAAATTTCTGCGGGGACCCGGAATGTACTGCCTCAACGCATTTGAAGCCTTGGAACTGGTGGCGCGCGAGACGCTGTTCCGCGTTGCACAGCCGCATCTCGAGCACGCGCGCATCACGGCGACGGAGCTCGCTTTCGATCCGCGCGAGCAGCGAAAGCTGCTGAATGCGGGCATGCGCTTCCAGGAGTTCGTCCAGCGCGTGGCGATCCTGCAGGGCCAGCAGCACAAGAAGTCGGTGACCGACCGCGTGCGCCAGATCATCGACATCGTCGACGAGGCAATGCGCGAGGTCGAGCAGGCGGCGCGCGAGATCCCGCCGCCGCAGGAGATCGACGCGGCTTCGCTCGACCGGCTGGCGGCCAGCGACCCGGTCCGCGGGCTCGTCCGCGCGGGCGTGGCGCTCGCCACGGCGCTTGCGACCGCAGGGTCGGGTGCGGGCGACTGGTTCGGCAAGGCCAACCGGTGCCTGTCGTTCCTCGACAGGCTGAAGAATCCGATCGCGATCGGCCTCGTCGACCAGACGCTGGCCGAACTCGTGCGCCTCAAGCCGGCCGCGGCCACGCTGATCGGTCCGGCCGAGAACCTGACCCTCATCATCCGGACCTGCCTTGCCATCGTCGGCGACCCCGAGGCGGTGGGTGCCTCGAACAACCCTGCCTTCATCCAGGCGCTCGTCGCGCGCCAAAAGACGCACCAGACGCCGCGCACCGTCGCCGCCGCGATCGAGGTCCTCAAGGGCGTGCTCGCGAGCCCGACGGCGATCGCCAAGCGCGATCCGACCCAGGAAATCAAGACGACGCGCGGCCTGCGCGACCGGATCACCAAGCTGCCGCGTCTGGTCGCCGACCGCGAGCTTCAGGAAATCCTCGCACGGCGCATGTCGCGCCTCGTGGCGCCCGAACTTCTCGAGCCGCTCGTCGGGCGCGAGATCGGGGCGGGGCGCAAGGCGATCCTGCTGCTCAACCTTCACTGCGAGATCGGCGACGAGGGTGCCCGCAAGCATCTCGGCACCCATCTCGATCTTCTCGTCGACTCGCGCGAGTTCAAGGATGAATTCTTCGTCCCCGGCATGAGCCATGACGAGAAGCGCGGGCTCGTGGCGCAGGTGAGCCAGGCCATCACCGACGCGTCCCTGATCGACATCAAGCGCCAGCGCTACCAGGCGATCCTGACGACGACCTTCGCCTCTCTGGGCGAGACATCGGACCGGCGCGTGTCGCCGCGCACGATCGCCGGCCCCGAAGACCGTGTGCAGCTCGGCGGCGTGCGCGTGCCCTTACGCAACTGGAGCGAGACCGGCATCATGTTCGGGCCCTATAACGGCCTGATTGCACCCGGCCAGCGGATGCGCGCGACCATCATGCTGCGCAACGCCTACATCTCGATGGGCTTCGAGGCGGAGCTCGAGATCGTCCGCCAGACCGACGGGCTCGTCGGCGCCAAGTACAACTGCGCCGATCCGCAGGCCCGCCAGCGCATCAAGGCCCATTTCCGCGCCTGACGGGGCCGGTTTGGCTTGCACATAATTTGTTTACGTTCGGGAGGCTATTTTGCCGTTTCAGTTGTATGACTGGGGCGGCAAATGTTCTGCATCACACCCGACGAGGCGCTTGGACCGGCGGCGCGCGAAACACTGTTTCGCGTCGCGATCCCCTATCTTGACCAGATCCGGATTACCGCGACCGAGCTTGCGTTCGATCCGCGCGAACATCGCAAGATATTGAATTCAGGCACTAAATTCCAAGAATACGTCCAGCGTGTGGCGATCCTGCAGGGCCAGCAGCTGAAAAACCCGGTCGCCGAGCGCATGCGCCAGACCCTCGAACTGGTCGATGGCGCGATGCGCCTGGTCGAGACCGAGTTCAAGAACCTGCCCGACGCGCACGTGGCCGACGCCACGGTGCTCGACCGGTTATTTGTGTCGGACGCGACCGTCGGCCCGATCCGCGCTGGCGTGGCGTTTGCCGCAAATCTTGCGGCTACCGGTCCCGGAAACTGGGCGGGGCGCGGGACGCGATGCCTCGAACTGCTCGACGGCGTGCGCAATCCCGGCTGCGTGGCGATGCTCGACCAGGCGATCGCCGAACTGATGCGCATGAAGCTTTCGGCGACGGCCCTGATCGCACCGGCCGACAACATGGCGGCGACGGTGCGTGCGTGCCTCGCGCTTGCCGGCGACGCCGCTTCGGCCGGTACGGGGAACTCTTCCTTCGTCTCGGGTCTCGTCCTGCGCATGCCGGCGCGCGAGCTGCCGTGCGTGGGCCGCGCGGTCGTCGAGATCCTGAACGCCGCGATGACGAGCCCGGCCTCGCTCGCCAAGCGCGATCCGACGATCGAGCTCAAATCGACGCGCGACCTGCGCCGCAAGGTCACCGACCTGCCGCTGCTCGCTGCCGACAAGGAACTCGCCGAGAACCTGTCGCGCCGACTCACGCGGCTGACGGCGCCCGAAAGCCTCGATCCGCTGATCTCGCGCGAGGTCGGCATCGGGCGCAAGCTGCTCGTCCTGCTCGGCCTGCATGCCGACATCGAGGATCCCAACGCGCGCAAATACCTCGTCGCGATGATCGACAGCCTCGTCGCGAACCCGGAATTCAAGTCGGATTTCTACGTGCCCGGCATGGCGCACGACGAGAAACGCGCGATCGCCTCGCAGGTGTCGCAGGCCTTCGCGGGTTCGCAGCTGCCCGACGCCAAGCGCCAGCGCTTCCGCGAGATCGCCGCGACAGCCTTCGCCGACCTGTCGTCGTCCGGCGACCGGCGCATCTCGCCGCGCATGGTGGCGGGGCCCGACGATCGCGTGCTCCTCGGCGGCCAGCGCGTGCCCTTGCGCAACTGGAGCGAGACCGGGCTGATGTTCGGGCCGTTCGTCGGCATCGCACAGCCCGGCCAGCACATGAAGGCGACCGTCATGCTGCGCAACGGCTACATCTCGATGGGCTTCGAAGCGGATCTCGAGATCGTGCGCTTCGCCGACGGGCTCGTCGGCGCCAAATACACCGCGGCCGACCAGCATGTGCGCCAGCGCATCAAGGCGCATTTCCGCGCCTGAAACGCGTCCGCCCGCCGCCGGCGGTTGCCGGCGGCGGGCGTCGCGTCACGCTTTTACGTCCGGTCGCGAAGGATCAGGCGGCCTTCGCTTCGAGACGCTGCGGAGCAACACCGGTCTCGATCGCGATGCGCCGGGGCTTCATCGCCTCGGGCACTTCGCGCACGAGATCGACATAGAGCAGGCCGTTCTCGATCTTCGCTGCGGCGACGCGGATGAAATCCGCGAGCTGGAAGCGGCGCTCGAAGCTGCGCGCGGCGATGCCGCGATGCAGGTAGGCGCCCTGGGCGTCGACGTCCTTCTTCTGGCCGGCGATGACCAGCATGTTCTCCTGCTGGACGAGCGACAGCTCGTCGGCAGCGAAGCCGGCGACGGCCATCGCGATGCGATAGTCGTTCTCGCCGGTCTTCTCGATGTTATAGGGCGGGTAGCCGCCCTGCTCGGCGCCGCGAAGCGACTCGTCCATGAGTTGCGACAGGCGGTCGAAACCGATGCTGGAGCGGAAAAGCGGGGAAAAATCGAAGTGGTTCATGATCCTATCCTCCTTTGAGCGACGGGATGTTGGTTAATGCCGCCGGCCCCGGATGGGCACCGTCGGACACAACGGATTTAGGCAAACCTGTGCTGCGTTCAAGTCCTCTCTCGCGTGAAATTCGCATTTGCGTTTTGGCCGATTCGCCCCGAGACTCTGTTGTCGAAGGAGGTCCCTCGTGACCTTGAGCGACACAGGCGGCGGGGCGTTCGACCGGATCGCCCCGTTCTTCGGCCGCACCTACGACGAGACGATGGGTCTTCTCCTGTCGGCGCGCCACTACGTGGCGAACATCCAGCCCGGCGAATCCTTCCAGGCCGACCCCGACGAACGGCTGCACATGAACTGCGAGGCGATGCGGTTGACGACGCGCCTGGCGCAGGTCATGGCATGGCTGCTGGCGCAGAAGGCGGTCGCGGCGGGCGAACTGACGCGCGACGAGGTGCGCGCGGAGAGGTTCCGTCTCGGCGCGCACGAGCTGTGCCTTGTCGATACCGATGCGCGCGTCGCGAAGTCGAGCCAGAAGCTCGGCGACCTGATGGGGCAGAGCCGGCGCCTGTTCGAACGCGTCGCGCGGCTCGACAGCCAGCTCGGTTTCTGATTTTCCCGGTCCGGAACGAAAACGGGCGCTCCCTTGCGGGGAGCGCCCGTCGTTTCGCGGCCCTTGCGGGCCGGTTTACTTCTTCGCGGCGGCCTTGGCCGGCGCTGCCTTGGCGGGTTCCGCCTCGGTGGCCTTCGTCGCCGGCGTGCCTTCGCCCGTCGGGGCGGCCTTGATGCCGAGACCGGCGAAGCGCTTGTTGAACTTGGCGACCTGGCCGCCGGTGTCCATCATGCGCTGCTGGCCGGTCCAGGCCGGGTGCGTCTTCGGATCGATGTCGAGGCGCAGCGTGTCGCCGGCCTTGCCCATCGTGGAGCGGGTCTTGAACTGGGTGCCGTCGGTCATCACGACGGTGATCTCGTGGTAGTCGGGGTGAATCTGGGGCTTCATGACGCGCGCTCCGGGAAAATCCCAATCGGTTCGCCGGGCCGCCATCGATCGGGCGCCCGGGCAAGAGCGCGGCTTATACAGGCTTGCGGGCGGCCTTGCAAGCCGGGGGGACCCTAACCCTCGACCTTTGTTCCGGCCCGTGCTAAATCGCCGAACGCATTGAATTTTCCCGGAGTTTTGCCCTCGATGGACGACCGCGAATTCGCCGCCCAGGCCGACGCCACGCTGCAAAAGCTGCAGGACGCGATCGAGCATGCGCTGGCGGACGCCGATCCGGAGATCGAGCTGCGCGGCGGCATCCTGACGGTCGAACTGGCCGATGGCGGCCAGTTCGTCGTCAACCGGCATGCCCCGACCCGGCAGATCTGGGTTTCCTCGCCGGTTTCCGGCGCCATGCATTTCGCCTGGGACAAGGCAGGCGGGCACTGGCGCTCGACGCGCGGGCCCGACATTCTCGAGACCCGGCTGGCGGCCGACCTTGCGGCGGCCACCGGTCTTTCCGTGACGATCGCCTGACGGGCCGAAGGACGCGCACGCATGGCCGAACCGGGCAGCAAGACAGGTGACAGCGGCGCTCGCGCGAGCAGCCGGAATTTCCGCGTGCTGCGGCGCCTCGGCGGGTTCCTGCTGCCTTACCGGCTGCGCATGCTTGGGGCGGCGGTGGCACTGACGCTGGCGGCGGGTTCCGTGCTCGGCCTTGGCAGCGCGCTGCGCTGGCTCATCGACGCCGGCTTCGCCAGCGGGGATTCCGCCCTGCTCGATTCCGCCCTGTGGGGCCTGATCGGTTTCGTGCTGCTGCTCGCCGCGGCGACCTATTCGCGCTCGTATCTTGTGACGTGGCTGGGCGAGCGCGTGACCGCCGACCTGCGCAAGGCCGTGTTCGCGCGCACGCTGCGCCTGTCGCCCGCCTTCTTCGAGACGACACGCACGGGCGAGGTGCTCTCGCGCCTGACCGCCGACACGACGGCCATCCAGACCATCGTCGGCTCGACCGCGTCGATGGCCTTGCGCAACGTGCTGCTGATGATCGGCGGTGCCACGATGATGGCGGTCACCGCCCCCGGCCTTGCGGCGATGACGCTTGCGGTCGTTCCCTTCGTCGTCGCCCCCATCGTGGTGTTCGGACGGCGCGTGCGCGCCCTGTCGCGCGAGAGCCAGGACCGGCTCGGCGACGTGGGAGCCGACATCGACGAGACGCTGAATGCCGTGCGCACCGTGCAGGCCTTCAACCGCGAGGCGGCCGACGGTGCGCGCTTCGACCGGCGCGTGGAAGACGCGTTTGGCGCCAACGCGCGGCGTGCGGCGGCACGCTCGGCGCTGATCGCCCTCGTCATGCTGCTGGTGTTCGGGGCCGTCGGCTTCGTGCTGTGGGTCGGCGGGCATGGCGCCATGCGTGGCGAGATCACGGTCGGTCAGCTCAGCGCCTTCGTCTTCTATGCCGTCGTCGTCGCAAGCTCGGTGGGTGCGATCAGCGAATTCATGGCCGACCTGCAGCGCGCGGCGGGCGCTTCCGAACGGCTGTTCGAGCTGCTCGACGCCGTGCCCGACATCCGGGCCCCCGCATCCCCGGCGGTCTTCCCGGCGCCGGCGCGCGGGGCGGTCGATTTCCAGGGCGTGACCTTCCGCTATCCGAGTGCCCCCGACCGTGCGGCGATCGAGGATCTCTCGTTCTCGGTCGCCCCGGGCGAGACGGTGGCCGTCGTCGGCCCGTCGGGGGCGGGCAAGACGACCGTCTTCCAGCTGCTGCTGCGTTTCTACGATCCGCAAGGCGGCACGATTCGGCTCGACGGGATCGATCTGCGCGATGCGGACCCCGCCCACGTGCGCGCGCGCATCGGACTCGTCTCGCAGGAGCCGACCATCTTCGCCGCCGACGTGATCGAGAACATCCGCTACGGCCGGGCCGGGGCGAGCGACGCCGAGGTGCGCGCCGCGGCAAGCGTGGCCTATGTCGACGAGTTCGCCGAACGCCTGCCGCAGGGCTGGAACACGTTCCTTGGCGAACGCGGCGTACGCCTTTCCGGCGGCCAGCGCCAGCGCATCGCCATCGCGCGTGCCCTCGTGCGCGATCCGGCCCTGCTGCTGCTCGACGAGGCGACGAGTGCGCTGGACGCCGAGAGCGAGCGCTACGTGCAGGCGGCGCTCGAAAAGCTCGGTCAGGGCCGCACGGTGCTGGCGATCGCGCACCGGCTGGCGACGGTCGTGCGCGCCGACCGACTGATCGTCCTCGACCGCGGCCGCAAACTGGCCGAAGGTCCCCATGCGCGGCTGGTGGCGCAGGGCGGGCTCTATGCCCGGCTGGCCGCGTTGCAGTTCGATGCCGGTCCCGGCGAGGCTGGCACAAGGCTCGAAGGAGTGGGGCGATGAGACTTCGCGACGCGGCACTGCTGGCATGCCTTGCCGGCTTTCTGGCGGCCTGCAGTTCCGAAGCACCCGTGCGCGGACCCAGCCCGCTGATGCTGCGCGCGATCGACCGCATGTCGGACCAGGATTTTGCGGTACCCGTCGACGGCGGGCAGACCGCCCTGCTGCCGGTCTTCGCCGACAAGAAATTGACCGAGCCGCATCCGGGCCTGAAGCGCGCGGTGGTCGGCATCCAGGATCCGTTCCGCAATGCCGGTCTCGTCTTCGACGTGCTCAAGCGCGCGGCCGGCGAGGGCGAGGGGGCGATCGTGATGGTGCCGCAGTTCCTTGCCGCGCAGGACGCCGAGAAGCACGGTCTCGGTCCGGATTTCGCGCGCTGGACGATCGAGGGCTGGCGCGACGGCGGCAACTCGCGCCCCTCCGGCCTCAAGGATACCGGGGGGCTGGTGTCGAGCTTCGCCGTGCTCGACGCCGTACTCCTCTATCTTTCCGACCGCGCGACGTTCCCCGATCTCGTCGAGATCGTCGTCACCGGCTACGGGCCGAGTGCG
Source organism: uncultured Azospirillum sp. (assembly GCA_964416335.1). Lineage (GTDB taxonomy): Bacteria > Pseudomonadota > Alphaproteobacteria > CACIAM-22H2 > CACIAM-22H2 > Tagaea. Next base: position 54,990 of record CAYQDN010000011.1, on the reverse strand, counting down.
CGCATGGTCCAGCTCTATGCCGCGACCGGCAAGGGTTTCGCGCCTCCGGCGTCGGCGGGCATCGATCTGCGCTTCGTCGTGGCGGGTGCCGACACGTATCTCTATTTCGACGACCTGCGGCCGGGGCGCCGGGACAACGAGTTCGCGTCCATCGAGCGCGCGACCTGCGAAGGCTACAATCTCTGGCCCTACGGATCGGTCCTGCCGTCGGTCTATGCCTACGGGCGCAGCGGGGCCCAGCTCGCCAAGGGCTATGCGGTGCAGGACGTCACCTACCTGATCGGCGACCGGGACACCGAATCGGTCGATCGCAGCTGCGAGGCGCGCGCCCAGGGGCGCAACCGTCTGGACCGGGCGGAATCCTACCTGAAGCATGTCGCGGCGGCTGCCGGTGCCGTGCCGGCCAAGCAGCGCATCGCCATCGCGCGCGGGGCGGAAGCGTCGGCGGCCGGGCTTTTCGGCAGCGCGTGCGGGCGCGCGGTGCTGTCGGGCGGCATCTGCTGAGACGCCGTCAGGCCCGCTCCAGCACCCAGTCGCGCGTCTTTTTCAGAAGGTCTGCCGGAACGTCGCGTTCGAGCGACCTGGCGAGGTCGGCGAGCGACACGCCGCGCAAGGCGGCCCGCCACGCCTCGTCGGCATTCCACATCACGCGCGCGATCCCGCAGGGCTTCTCGTCGCGCTTGGCCGACGTACGGCAGGGGTTGTTGGCGCGGATCTCGGTGCAGACGAACGACGCGGACTTGCCCTCGACGCCCTCGACGATGTCGAGGAACGTGATCTTCGCGGGCGCCTTGGCAAGCCTGTAGCCGCCCGCCGGACCCAGCGTGCTTTCCACGAGCCCCGCCTGCGACAGGCCCTGCAGGGCCTTCGACAGGTACTCCTTGGGCACGCCGTGCAGCTCCGCCAGGTCCTTGGTCGAGAGGTACCGTCCGGCCGGCAGGCCGGCCAGGATCGCGCAGCAATGCAGCGCCCACTCGACCTGGTTCTTCAACTGCATCAGCTGAGGCCCGCCTTGGTCAGCCCGTACGCCGCGTCGCGCGATCCGGGTACCGATCTGAAACCGACACTGACGCGGTTCCAACCGTTGATGCCCATGACGCAGAAGGTCAAGTCGGAAATCTCCTTCTCGCTCAGTTCGGCGCGCACGGCCTCGTAGATCTCGTCCGGCACGCCGTGCTCGGGCAGCTTCGTCAGCACCTCGGCCCAGGCGAGGGCGGCGCGCTCGCGCGCGTCGAACAATGTGGATTCGCGCCAGATCGCGATGTGGTGCAGGCGCAGCTCGCGCTCGCCGGCGATCTTGGCTTCCTTGACATGCATGTCCACGCAGAAGGCGCAGCCGTTCATCTGCGACACGCGGATGTTCACGAGGTCGTGGAGCTTCTTCTCGATGGCGCTGTTCTTCAGCGCCATGCTGAAGGCGAGATACTGCCGGGCGAGCTCCGGCGAGAGCTTGGTGTAGTCCGGGCGGGGCGGAATCGACATGGGAGGATCCTTTTTCAGATATTTGATATCCTTAAGGATATCAAATATCCTTAATTAGTCCAGCACGAAGAACCCCGGCGATTCAACGCGTTGCCGGGACCCGATGTCAGCGGTTGGTGAGGCGCAGCTCGATGCGTAGTCGCGCAAAACTATTCGCTACGTGACTAGCATCAAATTTAGGGTGTATTCGCGAATCCAACTATTTTGAAATTTTTATTTCATCCATGATTATAGCAGATCTGACATTGGCAGCTCATTACGGTGTAATGACGCACACCGAAGGTATTGCCGCGCACGCGATCAGCCCTTGGGAAAACCCTATTGAATAGATCGACTTCCTGCTTTTCGACAAATCGTCGCAGCGCATAGGCACAAAGATCAGCAGCCTGAACCATTCGGGTAAGCTTACTGTCTACGAAAAGAGGAGTCTCAATTATGTGGTTTACTCTGACCCAAAGCGTTCCTTGCCGATGAAATGACCGCATTAGATCCGTATGTTTTCGTGCGACCGTTTGATTGTTGTCGTGAACCAGAAGCCCAAAGACTTTTTGTCCATTACCTGCAGCGTTTGAAGTGTTTGAAAGATACCTTTCGAATCTTGATACGATTTGCTCGAAAGCTTGCTCTTCTATTGTGCGTCCTGTACGCACAGGGTCGAAATGTATCTTGTTTATAGATTCAGCGAATAATCTGGCAAAATTCCAAGCCCCTATGCAATCAGCCACTTCTTGAACTAGTGAAGTGCGCTCGTCATGGGTGAGATGAATATAGGCTTCTGTTTTCTGATAGTTCTTTCGTGCTTGGTTGTAGGCATTCTTGCCACCGCGCGCCTGTTGAAGACGCAGTAGGTCTGCCGCGCGTTCGCGCAAGACCGCACTTCTCCTGGAGTTTCGGTCTAAGTTTTCAAAATTTGCAATTCTTCGTTGCTCAAGATATGGCCGCAATAGCCACGCTGTGTGAAGCTCCTGATCAGCAAGACCGTACCTAGCGAGTATTGTCGAAATTTGGCTGTCAGCATGCTGCCATTGAGAAATCGGCAACGCAAAACCTGCGAGCACAAAATGAGATGTATTACCTGGAACTTCAGGCGTACCGGACTCATCGACGTAACAAAGATACATCGGGCATGTCCAAAAAAAGCGACTAGGCTATTGAGGCTTGAAGCCCCAAGTTGAGACGCTTAGCGACTCATCCCAGACGCTGCAGGATGCTAACTCAGAGCTTCTGAAATTACAATAAAACAAATTATTCCATACTTTTTGCAAATAGTTAGAGCCCTGTAATCACTCGTACCTAGTGGTAGCATTGCTGAGCACAATTCACGCCAGATTCGGAAAATCTAACTACCGGTTGGTGAGGCGCAGCTCGATGCGCCGGTTGCGGCGCCAGCCGACCTCGTCGTCGCGCTCGTCGATCGGCTGGAACTCGGCCATGCCCGCGGCCTGCAGGCGGTCGGGCGGCAGGCCGTTGGCCATCAGGAAGCGCACGACCGAGATGGCGCGCGCCGAAGAGAGCTCCCAGTTCGACGGGAACTCGCGCGTGGCGATGGGCCGCCGGTCGGTGTGGCCGGTGATCTGCAGAACCCAGTCGATGTCCTTGGGGATCTTCGCGGTCACTTCGCGCAGCACGTCGGCAAGGCGCTGCAGCTGCTGGCCGCCGCCCGCCTCGATCGTCGCCGAGCCGGAGGCGAACAGCACCTCGGACTGGAAGACGAAGCGGTCGCCGACGATGCGGACCTCCGCGCGGTCGCCCAGTGCGGCGCGCAGGCGGCCGAAGAATTCCGAGCGGAAGCGCGAGAGTTCCTCCACCCGGCCGGCGAGGGCGAGATTGAGCCGCCGGCCGAGATCGGCGATCTGCGCTTGCGATTCCGCCGACTTCTTCTCGGACTCGGAGAGAAGGGCCTCGAGGCGGCGCAGCTGCTCGCGCAGTTCGGCGGTCTGCCGGTTCAGCAGGGCGACCTGCGCCTGCGCCTGGGTCGAGATCTGGCGCTCGTTCTTCGCCGTGTCCTCGGCCGTGGCGAGGCGCTTTTCCATCTCCAGGCGCATCGCGGCAAGCGCTTCGAGTTCGCGCAGCTGGACCTCGAATTTCGCGCGGTCCATCGCGATCGTCTTGTTGGCGTCTTCCAGTTCCTTGGCGCGCTGGGCCGACAGGGCCGTGGCGGCTTCCGCCTCGCCGCGCAGGCGCTCGCGGTCGGCGAGCGTGGCCTGCATCTCGGCGACCAGTGCCTGGAAGCGTTCGTTGAGGTCGCGTGATTCGCGCCGCTCCATCGCCAGCGTGCCGGCAAGTTCGGCGAGCTGCGCGCTCGCACGCGCCAGCTGGTCGTCGCGTCCGGCGATGATATCCTTGAGGTAGAACTGGAAGACCGCGAACACCATCATCACGAAGACGACGGCGATGACGAGCGTGGCCAGCGCGTCGACGAAGCCCGGCCACACGTCGATCGTGCGGACGTGGCGCCGGTTGCCGCCGCGCAAGCGACTAGCTCCGCGGTTCTTCGGCGAGGTTGGCGATCGTGCGCGCCAAGAGCCGGATCTCGTTGCGGATGTCCTGCGTCATCTGGAGGCGGCCGGAGCCGGACTCCTCGACCATGCGCGAGAGGGCCGCATCCATGTTGCGGATGTGCATGCGCGTCGCCTCGTCCATGCCGCCGCCGGCACCGCGGGGCGCATCGGCAAGCTTGGAGATGACGTTGCGCAGCTCGACTTGGCCCTCGGCGAGCTTCAGCAGCAGCTGCTGCTCGGCCTTCATCTGGTCGGCGAGCGAGCCGAGCTTTTCGGTCAGCGCCAGGTTCGCCTGGTTGGCGGCCGTACGCCCGTCCTCGGTGCGCGCCATCGTGCGCTGCAGGTTCTCGAGATTGTCGGCCGTCGTCTCGAGCAGCGCCTGGATATAGGCGGGCACCGTCTCGCCGCCTTCGCCGCCGCCGATGGTGCCCGACGACAGGCGCGTCTGCGCGGAGAGCCATTCTTCCAGATCGTTGTAGAAGCGGTTCTGCGCCTGGCCCGCCTGCAGGTCGCAGAAGCCGAGCACGATCGAGCTTGCAAGCCCGAACAGCGACGTGCCGAACGCCGTTCCCATGCCGGCGAGCGGCGCCTTCAAGCCGTTCTGCAGGTCGGCGAACAGCGAGGCCGTGTCGGTCGAGGCCGACAGCGTGGCGATGACGCCGCCGACCGCGGCGACCGTCTGCAAGAGGCCCCAGAACGTGCCGAGCAGGCCGAGGAAGATCAGCAGGCCCACGAGATAGCGCGACAGGTCGCGGCTCTCGTCCATGCGGCTGCCGATCGAATCGAGCAGCGAGCGCATCGACACGGTCGACAGGCTGAAACGGCCCGTGCGCTCGCCCAGCATCTTGACCATCGGGGCAAGCAGGCGCGGCGGCTTCTCGTTCGACAGCGACGGGCGGTTGGCGCGGAACTTGTCGATCCACGCGATCTCGGCGTTGAGCGCCATGATCTGCCGGAAGTTGAAGCCGATCCCCAGCAGCAGCACGCCGACGATCAGGCCGTTGAGGGCGAGGTGGTGTTCGAAGGCCGCGACGATGCCGTCGAACAGGAAATAGATGACGCCGCCGACGGCCGCGAGGAACAGGATCGTGCGGACCAGGAAACGGGTCGGGCGTGCGATCGTCGCGTCCATCCGGTCCGGTCCTTTCGGCCGTTAATAGCTAGCGGCGCACGAGGACGATATCCACGCGGTCGGGCGGGCCGTCGGCGGTGCGGCCGAGGGCGCGCACGTCCATGCGCGTGGACGCAATACCCTGCTCGATCAGCTGGCCGCGCACGGCAAGGGCGCGCGACAGCGACAGGCGGCGCGCCTGGCCGCCCTGGTCGTCGCCGCCGCTGGCATAGGCCTGCAGCTGCAGGCGCGCGGTCGCATCGCGCTGGAGTTCGGCCACGACGGGGGCGAGGGCGGCCTTGCCGGCATCGCCGATGTCGGCCGAGCCGGCGTTGAAGGGAAGTCGGGCAAGCGGGCCGTCGACCGCGCGCGTGGCGGGCGGTGCGGCCGCGATCTGCGGGGCCGGCGTTTCGGGTGCCGCGGCGGCAGGTGCCGGTGCGGCGGGGGCCGGCGGGGGCGGTGCGACGGCGGCCGGTGCCGGCAGCGGCTGCGGCGACTGCAGGACCGACGGCGGGGGCGGGGGTGGGGGTGCGCTCGCCATCTGGGCGGGTGCGGGCGGCGGCGTGACCGGGCGCGGGGCGGCCGGCGTCACGGGCGCGGCGGCCACGGGCGGCGGCGGGGGCAAGGTCGCGGACGGTGCGGGTGCGGGGGCCGGTGCCGTCGCGATGGCCGGGAAGCTCGGCGGCGGCGGGGGCGGGGTGAAGGCCGCGGGCGGCGGCGGTGCGGCCTGTGCCGTCGGCGGGACGAGCGGGGCGCGGTGCACGGCGGGCGAGGAATTCGCGACGAGCGGTGCGGCCGGGGTGCGCGGGCCGGCATTGGTCGCGACGCCGCGCGGCGGGCGCAGGGCGGGCGTGCCGGCCGGCGGCTGGTTGAGTTCGTCGAGCACCGACCAGTCGACCTCGACGCTGGCGCGCGGCTGGCGCAGCTGCTGCTGGGCCGAGGCGGCGCCCGCAAGGGCGGCGAGGAGTGTGACGGCGCTAGCCGCGAGGAGCGTTTTCTTCATGGCGGCCCTGACATTAGCCCGAGGCGGCGGCGGCGAACAACCGCCTTTCGCCGTCGAAAAGGGCGACTCGGCCGCGATTTATTTGCCCGAGCCGCCGGCCGCGACGAGGAGTTTGCCCAGCGGCTCGAAAAGCTTCGCGTTGCCGGCCACAATGTTGCCCGAATTCATCGCGTCCGGGCCGCCGTCGAGGTCGCCGACGAAGCCGCCGGCTTCCTTGATCAGCAGGATGCCGGCCGCGATGTCCCACTTGTTGAGGCCGATCTCGAAGAACCCGTCGAGTCGGCCGGCCGCGACATAGGCAAGGTCGAGGGCCGCGGCACCGGCGCGGCGCACGCCGGCGACCTTGTCCATCGTCGCGGCAAGAAGCTTGAGATAGTGCGGATGGTCGCCGCGGCCGCGGAACGGGATGCCCGTGCCGATGAGCGCTTCGCCCATGTCGCGCCGGCCCGAGACGCGCAGGCGGCGGCTGTTGAGGAACGCCCCCTTGCCCTTCTCGGCCCAGTAGAGCTCGTCGAGGACGGGGTTGTAGATGAGGCCGGCGAGCAGCTCGCCCTTGTGCGCCAGCGCCATCGAGATGGCGAAGTGCGGATCGGAATGCAGGAAGTTCGTCGTGCCGTCGAGCGGATCGATGATCCAGACATGGTCGGGATCCTTGCCCGTGACCACGCCGCCTTCCTCCATCAGGAAGGAGAAGCCGGGGCGCGCGCGCTCGAGCTCGGCGCGGATCGTGCGCTCCGACGCGAGGTCGGCGGTCGACACGAAGTCGCTCGGGCTCTTGACCGAGACCTGCAGGTTCTCGACCTCGCCGAAGTCGCGCGCGAGCTGGCGCCCGGCCTTGCGGGCGGCGCGTTCCATGACGGTGAAGAGGGCGGAGTGGGCGGTGGCGCGCATCGTTCGGGCCTGGACCGTTCAGCCCTTGGCCCGCTCGACATAGGCGCGCTCGGCGATATTGACGACGATGCGTTCGCCCGCGGCGACGAAGGGCGGTACGCCGACCTTGACGCCGTTGTCGAGGAGGGCAGGCTTGTACGAGGAAGCCGCCGTCTGGCCCTTCACGACCGCGTCGGCCTCGACGATCGTGCAGATCGTCGTCGTCGGCAGCTCGACGCCCACCGGCGTGCCTTCGATGAACTGCACCGAGACGACCATGCTGTCGGTGAGGAACGCGGCCGGCTCGCCGATCATCTCTTCCGAGATGGTGATCTGCTCGAAGGACTGGTTGTCCATGAACGTGAACTGCTCGCCGTCCTTGAACAGGAACTGCAGTTCCTTTTCCTCGACGCGCAGCAGCTCGCACGTCTCGTCGGAACGGAACTTCATGTTCGACTTGGTGCCGGTCTTGACGTCGCGGATCTCGATCTGGTTGAAGGCGCCGCCCTTGCCGGGGCTGACGATGTTGTGCTTCACGACGCGCCACATCTTGCCGTCGACTTCGATGACGTTGCCCTGGCGGATCGCGCTGCCGATGATCTTCATTTTAAATCCCGAATCCCGTTGGAAGGCGGCCGCCGTCGGCCCCTGAAAGCGGCCGGGAAGCTAGCAGCAAGGGGTGCCAAACGCAATCAGCGAGGCTTGTTCGCCGAAATCGCGTCGATGAAGGCTTTTACCGCTGCCGCGGGGCCTTGCGCGTGGTTCCAGACCGCACCCGAAACGGCGAGGAAGTCCGCACCCGCTTCGACGAGCGGGCCGCAGTTCGCCGGCGTGATGCCGCCGATGGCCACGCACGGCACGGTCACGTGGCTGGTCCAGTCGGCGACGAGGTCGAAGTCGGCCTCGCCTTTCGGATCGGGCTTGGTCGACGAGGGGAAGAACGCGCCGAAAGCCACGTAATCGGCGCCGCCCTCGGCCGCCTCGAAGCCCAGATCGCGCGAGGCGTGGCACGTCACGCCGACGATGCGGTCCTTGCCGAGCAAGGCGCGCGCGTCGGCCAGCGTGCCGTCTTCCTGGCCGATATGCACGCCGTCGCAGTCGAGTTCCTTGGCGAGATCGGCGCGGTCGTTCATCAGGAAGGCGACGTTGTGCTGGTGCGCGACGGGCATCAGCACGTTCGTTGCAGCACGGATCGCGTCGTCGCTTGCCCCCTTGAGGCGCAGCTGCAGGCACGCGACGTCGCCGGCCGCGAGGGCCGCGTCGAGCAGAGGCGAAAACGCCGCCGGATCGAGATCCGGCGGCGTGATCAGATAGAGGCGCGTGCGGTGCAGCGCCATCGCTCTCAGCTCTTGTAGATGTCGATGATCTTGCCGAGCAGCGCGATCGCGTCCTCGCGCTTGCGCTGGAAGGCGTTGCGCCCGACGATCGAGCCCGTCGCCCCGCCGTCGCGCAAGGCCCTGATTTCGGTCAACAGTGTTGCCTCGTCCTTGGCCTCGCCGCCCGAGAACACCACGATGCGCCGCCCGGCGAAGCACGACTGCACGATGTGCGCGATGCGCTTGTCGAGGGTCGAGATGTCCATGCCCGCCTTCTCGTAGGCGGCCTTGGCTTCCGGCTGCCAGAGCACTGCCGTCGGCGGCTTCACCTTGATGATGTGCGCCCCCAGCAGCGCCGCGAGATGGGCGGCATAGGCCGTGACGTCGAGCGCCGTCTCGCCCGCCTTGTCGAGCTTGCCGCCGCGCGGGTAGGACCACATGACGACCGCGAGGCCGACCGACTTCGCCTCTTCGGCGAGTTCGCGGATCTCTTCCATCATCTCGAACTGGTCTTCGGCACCGGGATAGATCGTGAAGCCGATGGCCGAGCAGCCCAGGCGCAGCGCATCGCCGATCGAGGCCGTCACCGCCTGGTCCTTGATCGTGGCGATCGAGTTCGACGAGTTCATCTTGAGGATCGTCGGGATCGCACCGGCGAAGCTGTCGGCACCCGCCTCGAGCGAACCCAGCGGGGCCGCGTAGGCCGAGCAGCCCGCGTCGATGGCGAGCTGGTAGTGGTAGTGCGGATCGTACGCGTCGGGGTTCGGGGCGAAGGAGCGCGCCGGGCCGTGCTCGAAGCCCTGGTCGACCGGCAGGATCACCAGCTTGCCCGTGCCGCCGAGCTTCCCGGTCATCAGGATGCGGGCGAGATTGGTCTTCGTACCCGGGTTGTCGCTCTCGTAATTGGCGAGGATCTTCTTGACCTTCTGGGTGACTTTCAAGGGACGCTCCTGGCGGGAATCGCACCCCATCGGGTGCCGAATGACGGGAGGGCTTCTAGCCCGCCATAGGGCCCTTGTCGAGAGGCCGGAACGGCGCGATCATCCGCCCCCCAAGTTCCTCGAATTCCGGAAGGATTTGACGCGCGATGCTTCTCCACATGCAGACCTGGCAAGAGGTCGAAGGCTATCTGAAGAAATCGACCGCGATCATCATCCCGATCGGCTCGACCGAGCAGCACGGCCCCAACGGCCTGATCGGCACCGACGCGATCTGCGGCGAGGCGGTGGGCCGCAGGCTCGGCGAGAAGACCGGCACGCTGGTGGCCCCCACCATCGCGGTCGGCATGGCGCAGCACCATCTGGCGTTCGCGGGCTCGATGACGCTCAGGCCTTCGACGCTGATCGCCGTCGTGAAGGACAACGTGGAGAGCCTCGCGCGCCACGGCTTCACGCATTTCTATTTCGTCAACGGGCATGGCGGCAACGTCGCCCCGTTCAGCTCGGCCTTTTCCGAGATCTATGCCGAGGCCTCGCTGATGCGCGCCTCGAACCGGCCGGCGGTGCGCTGCCGCCTGCGCAACTGGTACGAGAGCGCCAAGGTGAAGCAGATCAGCCGCGAGCTCTACGGCGACCAGGAAGGCAGCCACGCGACGCCCTCGGAAGTCTCGCTCACCTGGGCGGTCTATCCCGAGGCAGTGCGCCACATGAAGATGAGCCCCGAGGTCGCCCCGCGCGGCGAATTCACCGACGCCAACGACTACCGGCGCAACTTCCCCGACGGGCGCATCGGCTCGAACCCCAGCCTGTCGTCGATCGAGGCGGGCAAGCGGCTGTGGGACGCGGCGGTCGCGGACCTCACCGACGATCTGGCGTCGTTCGTGAAGATGGCCGCCTAGAAGATGGCGCTGCTGGGCACGGGGGCCGTCGCGATGTGGTGGGACATCGCACCCGCCCACCGCGCCGAGTTCGAGGACTGGCACAGCCACGAACATTTCCCCGAGCGCATGTCGATCCCCGGCTTCCGGCGCGGGGCGCGCTGGGCATCTTCCGACGGCGGCGACGGCTTCTTCGTGATGTACGAGCTCGACGCCTACGAAACACTCGTGTCCGACGGGTACCTCAAGCGCCTCAACGCGCCCACGCCATGGTCGATCAAGATGATGCCGCACCACCGCAACATGGTGCGCAGCCAGTGCCGCGTGCTGGAAAGCCACGGCGGGGCGCTGGCCCGCCATGCGCTGACGGTGCGCCTCTCGCCCGCCGAGGATGCGGCGCGCAAGCTGCGCGAACATCTCGGCGGCCTTGCGAAGACCGTCGCGTCGCGCGCGGGGACGACGGCGGGCCATCTGCTGGAAACGCAGACGCCGAAGATCGCCGCGACGGCCGAGCAGAAGATCCGCGGGCTGGCCGATGCGGCCGCGGACTGGATCTTCGTCGCCTGCGGTTACGACCGCGCGGCGCTCGAAAATCTTGCGGGGGCGGAACTCGGCGACGCCGCACTGGTTGCGGCGGGTGCGAAACAAGGTGCGATCCGCGGCCTTTACAGCCTGTCCCACAGCAATACGTCCGGCGACGCGGGCTGAAACGCCGGAAGATTTGCTTGACGGTCAAGTGACGGCCCGTTGACGGTTGTTGACGAAATTTTCCGGGCCCATTGATCTAGAAGAGTTTTTTTGGCGTTTTGGTGACGGACACCGAAAATTTCAAGGTTTTGTAGTCAGGCAGGGCCGCAGCCGGTTTTCCGGTCTCGATCACCCGGCCTGGTGCGGCCTATTCACCATGTCAAAGAGCACGCCGAACGCGCGCGATCTTCAACAATCCCGCTCCGGTTGTCAAGAATATAAGCCCACAAAAGTCGTGGATGCCCGGGACAAGCCCGGGCATGACGGCAATATTTGGGATTCGTCATGCCCGGCGAATGCCGGGCATCCACGACTTGGGATCTCGCGGTCGCTATCGCGCGACCAGCCTTGTCCCCGCCGGCCGGTAGCCGCCCGGCGTGCCGCCGAGGAAGCGTTCGCGGCTTTCGGTGTCGGGCAGGGCGCGCAGGATCGAATAGACGAGGATGTCGGCGTCGTGCGGGCGGCGTGCGGAATACTGCTCGACGAAGTCGCGCGCCTGCGCAATACCCAGATTGCCGCGCCGCGTCACGTAATGCGCGAACTGAGCGGGCACGCCGCCCAGCCCCGTCCATTTGTTCAGCATCCAGTCGATCTGGGCGGCGTTGGCCGCGCGGTCGGCGCCGCCGAGCTTCGGCAGGCCGGGGACGGGCGTGAGTTCGATCTGCGGCACGATCGCCAGGCGCGGGCCCGTTCCCGCCTCGAGCGAGGCGTGGTGCCAGTCGGCTTCCTCGGGCGCGGGCACGGCGAAGCCGTCGAGCACGCGCGCCAGCGTGGCGTACATCAGGGCGAGCGTGGGCCCGCCTGGCCGCAGCCAACCGTCGACCGCAAGCCGGTGGCGCTTCTGGTAGCGGCGCATCGCGGCGTCGAGGGCCGATCCCCAATAGGCGGTCGGCCCGTCCGACGCGACGAGATCGAGATCGCCGCTGTTGGCAAGGATGCCTTCGAGCCGGATCGCGTCCGCGCGCGCGTTCGCATGGCCGCGCCCGACTGGCCCGTCGAAATCGAACCAGCCGCGCGCGGGGGCTGCGGCCGGACCTGCGATCCTGGGATTCTCGGCGAACCGAATCGGAAATTCTCCCGTTCCTTGCGGATCGGGAATGCCCGTTTGGTTTCCGATTCGTCAACGCCCTATGATTGTAGTACAAATCAGAAATATTTGCGGGCGCTGCGCTTCTTGACGCACGGCCGCCAGCTTCCGCAGAATCCCGCCATGGCCGCATTCCGGAATATCGTGTGCGTGGCACGCCTGCTGGCGGCGTTTCTGCCAGACGCATCCGCCGCCGGCCGGCGGAACGATCCCGACGTGCCGCCGCGCGACCCGCGCGGCTACTGGCGCCAGATGACGCTCGACGACGCGACTTCGACCAGCAAGTGCGTGGGCACGTTCGACACGCCGGTCTGCGCGGTCGAGACGGTGGTGGCGTGTTTCGCGCGGAGCAGGTGGGATCTCTGCAACGTCGCGCTCGACGAGCCGGGACGATACGATCCGTCGCGGTATTCTCCGTCGCCGAATTTTACGCGCGAACTCTACCGGCTCGTCTGGACGCAGCGTCTGACGCGAGCGGCGATCGGCGACATCCCGCGTGACGCATCGGACGAGAGGCCCGGCGATATCCGGATCGATGTGCTTCGTCGCAGCTGCTCCAAGCGAAATGGATCGGAAAGCTGCAATACGTCCGACGATAACCCGAACATCTTCACGCTCCGCAAGACTTCGAGCCGGTGGGTTGTTATCGACTGGAGCGTCACCGACTTCCGTTGGCCCAAAACAAGGGAGGGTCATCGCAAGCGGAAATAACCGTTCCTGACCTTGTCCTTTTCATGTTCTTTGGATCGCAGTTCATCGAGCTTCTTCAGAAAACCCGCCGCCTTATCGGGCTCTCCGCCCAGTTCATTTACGGCGTCTAGTGTCCGCGTGCGGAACATCCCATCGACTTTCACGGGACTGCCGGCCGTTCCGATCGCGTCCTGCACGATGCGCGTGCCCGGTCCAGGCCCGCTCCGATAGAGCGTGTCGGCGATGGCGGCTGCGACGCGCGGGTCGGGGATCGTGTCGAGGGCCTTGGCCCCGCCGACCTTCGCGAGGTTGGCGTCGAAATAGTGCTGCATGGCGCGCGGTACGTCGGCGGGCTTGAGGTCGGCGGGCGTCTTCACATGGTCGAGCTCGGCCGGCCAACGGCCGGCGTTGCGCTCGCCTTCGATGAAGCCCGGCGTGATACCGGCGACCGCACCACCATCCTTGTCGACGCGCATGCCGCCCTCGGCCGCGAAGATCGACATGTAGGCCGCGCGCTGGCCTTCGCCCATTCCAGCATTGCCGGCAACGGCGTCGCGCACCGTGTTCCAGGCGTCCTTCTGGTCCTTGCCTTCGAAAACTTCGGCGCGATAGGCGGGGATCTCGTTGTACCAGTCCGGTGTCGTCGGCGCGGGGGTCTGCGCGGTCTGCGGATTGTCGGCGGATTCGCCGCCGCCGCTTTCGGAGGCGAGCATCATTTCCGGCTGCGCGTCCTTGCGCTCAAGCAGGTTGCGCAGCTTCGGCTGTGGCGTGTCGTCTTCCTCGCGCGTCTCCTTCGTGCGGATATCCACACGCTGCAGGCGGGTGCCGGCGGGCACGATGCCCTCGGGATCGCGGCCGAGAAAGTGCCGGCGGCTTTCGTCGTCGGGTAGCTCGCGCAGGATGCCCGCGACGAGCGCGTCGGCATCGTCCGGGCGGCGCCCGGCGAATTGCGCGACGAAATCGCGCGTCTGCGCCAGTCCCTCGTCGCCCAATCCCGTTACATAGCGCGCGAACTGTGCCGGTACGCCGCCAAGGCCGGTCTGGTTGCGCAGCAGCCAGTCGATCTGCCCCGCGTTCGAGTTGCGCCCGGCCTCGCCGATGTCGGGCAGGTGGGGGATTGGCGCAAGGGCGGCTTTCGGCGTTATCGCCACGAGCGGCCCTTCGCCCGCCTCGAGCGACGCGTGGTGCGCGTCGATGTCCTCCGGTGTGGGCGCTTCGTAGGAGCCGAGCCGCGCGCCGAGCGTGTCGCGCATGTGCGCGATGGTCGGCCCGTCGGGCTGCAGCCAGCCATCGACCTTCAGGCCGTTGCGCTTCTGGTAGCGGCGCAGGCCCGCATCGGTGGCCGCACCCCAATAGCCGGTCGGCCCGTCGGTTGTCGTCAGGTCGAGATCGCCGCTGTTGGCGAGGATGCTTTCGACCTTGATCGCATCGGCTCGCCGCGTGTCGAAGCCCCAGCCGGTCGGGCCTGCAAGTTCGAACCAGTCCGGCGAACCGGGCTCGTCGAGGCCGGTGGGGGCGAAGGTCGAGCCGAGGATCGAAGACGCAGCGCGCATGGGACACTCCGGGGTTGCAGGCGCCAGAAATGTACATGCTTTGTTCTATAAGTCAATAATCCTAAAAATTGTGCAAAGCTCAACCCTGCGGGTATTCGTGCGTCCCGCCGTTCGGGTCGGTGACCGTCCCGTCGTCCGACAGATAGGACGGCCCGACCGGCACTTTTCCGGCACCGCCGGGAATGTCGAGCACGTAGACCGGCTGTGCCAAACCGGAAAGCCGCGCGCGCAGTTCGCGCATCAGGCCCTGCCCGTGTTCAAGCGTCGTGCGGAAATGCGCCGTCCCCGGGGCGAGATCGCCGTGATGCAGGTAGTAGGGCTTGATGCGGTTCTTCGTCAGGGCCCGGAACAGCGTGTCGAGCGTGCCGGCATCGTCGTTCACGCCCTTCAGCAGCACGGTCTGCCCGACGAGCGGGATGCCGGCATCGACGAGCTTCGCGCACGCCGCGATCGCGTCGGGCGACAGCTCGTTGGCGTGGTTCACGTGCACGGCGACCCACACGGCCTTGGTCGTCTTCAAGGCCGCGACCAGTTCGTCGGTGACGCGCGACGGTTCGGCGACGGGCACGCGGCTGTGGATGCGGATCCAGTCGACATGATCGATCGCCGCCAGTTCGGCCAGCAGCGATGCGACGCGGCGCGCACTGAAGACGAGCGGATCGCCGCCGGTCAGGATCACTTCGCGGATCGCCGGATTGTCGCGGATATGCGCGACGGCCCGTGCGAGTTCGTCGGCATCGAGGGCGGCCCCGCCGGGCCCGACCATCTCGCGCCGGAAGCAGAAACGGCAATAGACGGCACAGGCATGCGTGGGCTTCAGCAGGGCGCGGTCCCGGTAGCGATGGACGATGCCCTTGACGGGGCTGTGCGCGTCGTCGCCGATGGGATCGGCACGCTCGTCCGGCGTCGTCGCAAGCTCGGCCGCACTCGGCACGTACTGGCGCGCGACCGGATCGGCCGGATCGGCGCGGTCGATGAGGTCGAGCACGTGCGGCGTGACCGCGATCGCATAGCGTGCGGCGACGGCCTCGATCTCCGGCGCCGTCGCCAGCCCCTCGCGCGCGAGGTCGCCGGGCGAACGCAGCGTGCGGCGCTGGCTGCCGTCCATCAGCGCGCCCCCGGATCGTCGAAGCCGGCAAGTGCGACGGGCGCCCAGATCGTGTCCTCGATGTGGCTTGCCCCCGTCGCCAGCATCACCAGCCGGTCGAAACCGAGTGCGATCCCCGCCGATGGCGGCAGGCCGTGTGCCAACGCGGCAAGGAAATCCTCGTCGAGCGGATAGCGCTCGCGATAGAGCCGGGCCTTCAGCGCCTGGTCGGCCTCGAAGCGGCGGCGCTGTTCGGACGCATCGGTGAGCTCGCCGAACGCGTTGGCAAGCTCGATCCCGCATACGTAAAGCTCGAAGCGCTCCGCCACACGCGGCTCGCCGGGCTTGGCGCGCGCGAGGGCCGCCATCGCGATGGGCCAGTCGTAGAGGATCGTCGGGCGCACCATGCCCAGGCGCGGCTCGACATGCTCGAAGAACAGGCGGAAGAAATAGTCGTCCCAGCGGTCGCCTTCATGCGGGACCATGTTGAGCGGGCGGGCCGCGGCGGCCAGCCGGTCGAGCGCGGCCACGTCGTCGCCGTCGCGCGAAGGGTCGGGGCAGGCGGGCAGCAGGTCGATCCCACAATAGCGCCCGAAGGCCTCGGAGACCGTCAGCCGCTCGAACGGGCTGAACGGGTTCGACACGTTCGTACCCCGCTCGAACCGTTCGATGCCGAGGCTGCGGGCGACCGCGCGCAGCAGGCCCTCGCAGTCTTCCATCAGCGCCGTGTAGTCCGCGTCGGCGCGATACCATTCCAGCATCGCGAATTCGGGATGGTGCGTGGCCGAACGCTCGGCGTTGCGGAAACAGCGCGCGAGCTGCCAGATCTTCGTCATGCCCGCCGCGAGCAGTTTCTTCATCGCGAATTCGGGGCTGGTGTGCAGGTAGAGCCGGCGCGTCAGCCGCTCGCCCGGATCGCGCAGCACGGTCTGGAACGCCATCAGATGCGGCTCGAGGCCGGGCGAGACCTGAAGGGCGGGTGTCTCGACCTCGTCGAAGCCGGCATCCTCGAAGAAGGCGCGCGTGGCGCGCAGGACAAGCTGGCGCTTGGCGAGATTCGCGCGCTTCGCGGCGAAGCGGTCGGGGCGCCACCACGGCGCGGGGCCGAGCCTGGCGACGGGATCAGCCATGCGCGAGGATCCTTGCACCGGTCGATGCGGCGAGATCTTCCATCCGCGCGCGGTCGGGGCCGTCATAGAAGATCGCGGCGATCCCGCTGCGCAAGGCACCCAGGGCCGCCCCCGGGCTGTCGCCGCAATCGAGCACCGCTTCGGCGAGCGTGCCGGGAAATTCCGCCCTGAGTTCGCGGGCGAGGGAGGCGAACCACTGGGCACCGGCCGAGCTGGCCCCGTCGGGGATGCTGGCGAGCGTCAGGGATTCCCCACGCGCCTTCGCCGCGGCGAGGGCCGCGCGCCCGTCTTCCAGACCGCGAATGCGAACGACGTTCATGGGCCGGGAAACTACGCCGGAAGGGGTGCCGATGCAAAGTGCCCTTTACGTCATGCCCGGCACAAGACCGGGCATGATGGCTTTGCTGCGTCGGAATCAGCGCGGCAGCATCCGGCGCAGCGTCCCGTCCTTCAGGAAATGATGGTGGGCGAGCGCCATCGCGGCGTGGCCCAGCGCCACGAAAAGCAGCAGGTTGCTCAGCAATTCGTGGATCTCCTTGGTCGCGCGCACGAAGGCCCGGTCGCGCGCCCAGGGCGAGGCGATCTCGTAGAGGCCGAAGAGCGGCAGGGCCTGCCCGCGCGCGAAATTATGCACGATGCCGGAGACCGGGATCGCGACCAGCAGCGCATAGAGCAGCCAGTGCCCGGCGGTGGCCGCGCGCGCCATCCACGGATCGAATTTCGAGGGGATCGCGGCCGGCGGCGGATCGCCGAGCCGCCAGGCGATCCGCACGGCCAGCAGGGCCACGATCGCCACGCCGAGCGTGAGATGCGAATAGACGATCACCGGTTCCCAGTCGCGGCCGAACGCGTCGACGGTCTGGCCGAGCAGCCAGCTCGTCAGCACGCAGACCGCCATGGTCCAGTGCAGGGCCATCGCGACGGCCCCATAGCCGTTCGCGTCGTTGTGCAGTTTCGTCGTCATGTCGATGCCTCCGTCGCGTCTGACATGACGGCGCATCGTGGCGCATGCAAGGCACGAAATGTCGCGTAACGAAAAAGGGCCGGGTTACCGCCCGGCCCTCCGTGCAATCGAGATGCGTTCTCAGTCTCAGCCGAGCTTGGCCATCGCCGCGGCGGTATCCGACATGCGGTTGGAGAAGCCCCACTCGTTGTCGTACCAGCTCAGCACGCGCACGAAGTTTCCTTCGATGACCTGCGTCTGCGTCAGATCGAAGGTCGAGCTTGCCGGGTTGTGGTTGAAGTCCGAAGAGACCAGTTCCTCGCTCGTCGTCTCGAGGATGCCCTTGAGGCGTCCTTGCGAGGCGGCGATGGCGGCCTTGTTCACCTCGTCGACCGTGACGTTGCGTTTGGCGACGAACTTGAAGTCGATCAT
This sequence comes from uncultured Azospirillum sp., assembly GCA_964416335.1. GTDB lineage: Bacteria > Pseudomonadota > Alphaproteobacteria > CACIAM-22H2 > CACIAM-22H2 > Tagaea. The sequence goes on along the minus strand of CAYQDN010000011.1, from coordinate 37,222 downwards.
CGACACGTTGGGCGTCGGCACGCGCACCGACGTGCCGTCGAGCTTGCCCTTGAGTTCCGGCATCACGAGACCCACGGCCTTGGCCGCCCCCGTCGAGGTCGGGATCATGTTGAGGGCGGCGGCCCGCGCGCGGCGCAGGTCCTTGTGGAGCGTGTCGACCGTGCTCTGGTCGCCCGTGTAGGAATGGATCGTCGTCATGTAGCCCTTCTCGATCCCGAACGCCTCGTTCATGACGAAGGCGACGGGAGCAAGGCAGTTGGTCGTGCAGCTCGCGTTCGAGACGATCGTGTGCTCGGCCTTGAGCTTGTCGTGGTTGACGCCGTAGACGACCGTGAGGTCCACGCCGTCGGCCGGTGCCGAGACGAGCACCTTCCGGCCGCCGGCCTCGATGTGCTTGGCCGCCTGCTCGCGCTTGGTGAAGATGCCCGTGCATTCCATCACGATGTCGACACCCAGTTCCTTCCACGGCAGCTTGACCGGATCGCGCTCGGCGGTGACCTTGATCCTGCCGCGGCCGACATCCATCCAGTCGTCGCCGCTCGTCACGGCCTGCGCCAGCGTGCCGTGCACGGTGTCGTATTTCAGCAGATGCACGTTCGACTTCACGGGGCCGAGGTCGTTGATGCCCACGACCTGCAGGTCGGTGCGCCCCGACTCGACCAGTGCGCGCAGCACCAGGCGCCCGATGCGCCCGAACCCGTTGATTGCGACCTTGACCGCCATGTTGCTCGCTCCCTCTCGATATTCTCTCAGACCAGTTTCTTGGCCGCCGCCGCGATCGCCTCGGCCGTGATGCCGAAGTGCTTGTAGAGATCGGGGGCGGGGGCCGAGGCGCCGAAGCCGGTCATGCCGACGAAAGCGCCCTTGCCGTCGATATAGCGTTCCCAGCCGAACTCCAGCCCCGCCTCGCACACGATGCGCGGGCAGCGCGAGGGGCCGAGCACTTCCTTGCGGTACTTGGCCGTCTGCCGGTCGAAGGCCTGCGTGCAGGGCATCGAAACGACGGCCGCCTTGATTCCGTCGGCGGCGAGCAGCTTGCGCGCGTCCATCGCGATGGCGACTTCCGAGCCCGTCGCGATCAGCGTGGCCTGGCGTTCGCCGTCGGCTTCGGCCAGCACGTAGCCGCCCTTGGCCGAGAGATTCTCGGCCGTCGGCGCGCCGCGCAACGTCGGCAGGTTCTGGCGCGTGAGGCACAGCAGGCTCGGGCCGTCGGCGCGCGCAATCGCCATCTGCCAGGCTTCGAGCGCCTCGACCGCGTCGGCCGGGCGGATCGTCCACACGTTGGGCATGGCGCGCATCGCGGCCAGATGCTCGACCGGCTGGTGCGTGGGCCCGTCCTCGCCAAGGCCGATGGAATCGTGCGTCATCACGTAGATCACGCGCTGGCCCATCAGGGCGGAAAGCCGGATCGACGGACGGCAATAGTCGGTGAACACGAAGAACGTGCCGCCATAGGGGATGAGCCCGCCATGGAGTGCGATCCCGTTCATCGCGGCCGCCATGCCGTGCTCGCGCACGCCATAGTGGATGTAGCTGCCCGCGAAGCTGCCGGGCTTCACGATGCCCTGCGCCTTTGCCTTGGTGTTGTTCGAGCCCGTGAGATCGGCCGAACCGCCGACCATTTCGGGGATCAGCGCGGTCAGCACGTCGAGCGCGTTCTGCGAGGAGACGCGGGTGGCAAGGCTCGGCTTGTCGGCGGCGAGCTTTTCCTTGTAGGCCGCACACGCCTCGACCCAGCCCTTGGGCAGCTTGCCGTCGAGCACGCGGCGGAACTCGGCGCGCGGGGCGGGCTCGAGCTTGGCGACGCGGCGTTCCCACGCCGCGCGCTTGGCGGCACCGGCAGCCCCGAAGCCGCGCCATTCCGTGAGGATGTCGGCCGGGATCTGGAAGGGGGCGGAATTCCAGCCGAGGCGCTTGCGGGTCCCCTCGATCTCGGCGGCACCCAGAGGTGCGCCGTGGCTGCCGGCGGTCCCGGCCTTCGTCGGCGCGCCGTAGCCGATCGTCGTCTTGCACGCGATCAGCGTGGGCTTGTCGCCGGTCTTCGCGGCCGCGAGGGCCGCGTCGATGGCGGCGGGATCGTGCCCGTCGATGGCCACCGCGTTCCAGCCCGAGGCCTTGAAGCGCGCGACCTGGTCGTCGGAAACGGCAAGGTCCGTCGGCCCGTCGATCGAGATCGAATTGTCGTCGAACAGCACGACGAGCTTGGACAGCCGCAGGTGGCCGGCCAGCGAGATCGCCTCGTGGCTGATGCCTTCCATCAGGCAGCCGTCGCCGACGATGGCGTAGGTGTGATGGTCGACGACCGCTTCGCCGTAGCGTGCGGCGAGCATGCGCTCGGCGAGCGCCATGCCCACGGCATTGCCGAGACCCTGGCCGAGCGGGCCGGTCGTCGTCTCGATGCCGGCGGCGTGGCCGAACTCGGGATGGCCGGCGGTCTTGGCACCCAGCTGCCGGAAGCGCTCGATCTCCGCCATCGTCATGTCGGCATAGCCGGTGAGATGGAGGAGCGAATAGAGCAGCATCGAGCCGTGGCCGGCTGACAGCACGAAGCGGTCGCGGTCGGCCCAATCGGGGGCGGTGGGGTCGTATTTCAGGTGCTTGGACCACAGCACCGTCGCCACGTCGGCCATGCCCATCGGCATGCCGGGATGGCCCGATTTCGCCTTCTCGACGGCGTCCATCGACAAGGCGCGGATGGCGTTGGCCAGCCTTGCATGTGCCGGCGTCTGCCGGTCGCTCAGGGGAAGGGGGGCGTTCGTCGAGGCGGTCTGGGGTGCGGCGCTCATCGGCTCACTTCTTGGGGTGTTGGAGACCCGAAAACGGGGCGGAAGATGCCGCCCGGGGGGTGCCCCGTCAACCCCGCCGGGAAGGGCCGCGCGACAAGGTCATTGTGGCGACTCGAATCGTGCCCTTAAGGTGCCGCAATCGCAGTGCAACTTGGTTTTTCCGAAAGTCCTCCGCCGACATGACGACGCCGCCCCTCGACCGCCTGAACGCCGCCATCCAGCGCCTCGAAGCCGCACTCGAAGCGCGCATCAAATCCGAGTCGGGCCTGCACGCCCGCGCCGAGGCCGCCGAGGCCGAACTCGCCAAGCTGAAGGCCGACTATGCCGCCCTGTCCGGTCTTGCCGACCAGGTCGAATCGCGGCTCGACAAGGCGATCGAGAAACTGAAATCCGGTACCTGAAGTCCGGGAGAGAGCCGATGAGCCAGATCGTCATCCGCATCAACGGCCGCGACTATCCGATCGTCTGCGACCCCGGGCGCGAAGAGCGCGTGCGCGGCATCGCCAGCTATATCGACGAGAAGATGCGCGAGATCGTGGCGCAGGTCGGCCAGGCGGGCGACGCGCGCCTGATGCTGCTGGCCGCGCTCAATCTCGGCGACGAGCTTGCCGGTGCGTATGACGAGCTCGAGGAACTGCGCGCGGCCCCGCCGCGCACGATCGTCGATCCCGCCCTCGTGAAGGCGGCGGAAGAAGCCAAGGCGTCGCGTGCGACGGCCGAAGCGCTGTTCGCGCGCGAACGCGAAGCCGCCGAGACCGCGCGCCACGAGACCAAGGCCGCCGAGGATTCGCGCGCGCGCGCCGAAGCCGCCACGCAGAGCTGGATCGCCAAGGCCGAGGACATGGGCAAGCGCCTTGCGGATTATGAAGCCAAGCTCGCGCGCGGCCAGACCGAGGCCGGTGCGCAGGCGGCACGCCTTTCCGCCCTCGAAGCCGAGCTTGCGGACGCGCAGGGCCGCGGCGACGACGCCGACAGCCGCGCCATCGACGCGCATGCGCGCGCGGGCGAGGTCGAGGGCAACCTTGCCGCCCTCGACAGGCAGCACAAGGAACTCGCCGCGAAGCTCGACGCCGCACGGGCCGAAACGGCAGCGACGGCCGCCAAGCTCGCCGAGGCGCGCACGCGCGCCGAAGCCGCCGAAGCGCAGATCGCCGAAGCGCAGTCGCGTTTCGAGGCCGCCGCCGCCCACGCGGTCGAGAAGGAGCGTGCCCTTGCCGAGAGCACGCAGACGCTTGTCGCCCTCAAGGCCGCCAACGCGGAAGCCGAGGCGGAGCTCGATCATTTCGTGCCGCTGCTCGACCGGATCGAGAGCCTCGCCGCCGCCGCCGAGAAGAGTGCGGCTGCGTAACTTTTCATTAATGTATGCAGTGCGAACCTCGTCCGGTTGAATTGACCGAACCCGACGAGATCCTGCTTTGGACGCCCCAGCTCCCCCAGCGGCACCGTTTCCGCACGACCGCGACTGGAAGATCGCGGCGCTCTGGGACTATTGGGCGGGGGTGTGGGGCCGGTGCGGGCGCATGCCGCGGCGCGCCGACATCGATCCGATCGACATTCCCAAGCTGCTCCCCAACCTCTGGATCGTCGACTACGACCGGCCGGGTGCCCGCTTCCGCTACCGGCTGATCGGCACGGCGGTGACGCGCGCGTGGGACGGCGACATCACCGGACGCTATCTCGACCAGGAAATCCCGGATCTCGCGAAATCGGCGCTCGGCCGCGAACTGACGAATGTCGTGACGGAAGGGCTGCCGGTCTGGCGGCGCGCCGAACCGAGCTGGACGCCCGCCCCGCAGGACGTGGTGAAGATCGAGCGGCTGGCCCTGCCGCTTGCCGCCGGCGACGGAACTGTCGCCATGGTGCTGTGCGTCTCGGTCTATCGCCGGCGCAACGGCGAGATGTTCTGAACCCGCAAACGAAAACGGCGGCCCGCTTGCGCGGACCGCCGTTCATCGGAAACAGGCAAGGGCGCGTTAGGCGGCCTTGGCGGCCGCGACCTGCGCGTTGGCCGGCTGGACCGGCTTGGCGAGGTACTTGAAGCCGTCCTGCTGGCGCACATAGTGGCCGGCGGCAACCTGGGCGATCTCGCCGCGCGACAGGCCGATATCGGCCAGGATGCGGTCGTCGAGACCTTCGAGTTCCAGGAACGTGCTGCGACGCTCGTTCCAGTTCTTGAAGCGGCTGAACAGCGTCTTCAGGCCGGACCCGATCGCGCCGATCCCGTCGGCGGCAATGGCGGCGAGCGCCTGGCCACGCACGCGCCGCGCTTCCAGGGCCGTCTCCACCTGAGCGGCCGAATAGAGGCCATTGAGGGTGGGCGAAAGCTTGGTGGCGGACATAATTCTCTTCTCCATCTGCGTTCGGCGCGGGGACCCGCCAATCGGGTCGTTTGATCGTGCACGAACGAACGCAGTGAACTTAGGCCCGCGAGCCCTGCGTGAAACGGGATAATACTGCGCCGCAGCAATGCAAAAACCGCATGGAATTTGCCTTAATCCGTCCAAATTTGCAGGGCTGCCCTGATCGGGCCGCCCGATATCCTGCCCGCCGATGACCGATTCCGCTCCCTCCAAGTCCGTGTGCCGAATGACCTATCAGGGCGACGAAACGCTGGCGAAGCTGCTGGCGAAGAACGATGCGACCGGCGACGTCGCCGCCATACGCGCGATCGTGACCGGCGTGCTGGCGGCACCACCCGCTCTCGACGCGCGCGCGTGGCACGCCCTCGTCTGCGCGAAGCCGACGGAAGCACTCGCTTCGCAGCTCGACGCACTCCTTGCCGAAACGGCCGCCGGTCTCGATTCCGGCCTTGGCGAAGGCAAGTGGCAGCGCGCGCGCCTGAGCGACCTGCGCAGCGAACTCGCGCGCCAGTCGCTCGACGGATTCGTCCTGCCGCGCGGCGACGAGCATCAGGGCGAATATGTGAGCCCGCGCGCCGAACGCCTGATGTGGCTCACCGGTTTCACCGGATCGGCGGGGGCGTGCGCCGTGCTCGCGGCGCGTGCCGCGATCTTCGTCGACGGGCGCTACACGCTGCAGGTCCGCGCGCAGGTCGACGGCGACGCGTTCGAATACCGCCATCTCGTCGACGAGCCGCTGCCCGACTGGCTGGCCGAGCATGCGCCGAAGGACGGGCGCATCGGCTACGACCCGTGGCTCCATTCCAGCGATTCGGTCGACCGGCTGCGCCTTGCGTGCGAACGCGCGGGCGCCAGGCTCGTCCCCGTCGAGCGCAACCCGATCGACGCGATCTGGCCCGGTCAGCCTTCGGCACCGCTCGCCCCCGCACGCCCGCATCCCCTTGCGTTCGCCGGCAAGTCGTCGGAGGAAAAGCGCGCCGAGCTTGCCGCCAAACTGCGTAAAGAGGGGCTTGCCGCGGCCATCGTCAGCGCCCCCGACAGCCTTGCGTGGCTGCTCAACATCCGCGGGGCGGATGTGCCGCACACGCCGCTCGCACTCGGTTTCGCGATCCTGCATGCCGACGAGAACCGGCCGCTCGAACTCTTCATGGACCAGCGCAAGCTGCTGCCCGAGACGAAGGCGCATCTCGGGAACCGCGTGCGCGTGTCGGCCCCCGATGCGCTGGGCGGTGCGCTCGAAGCGCTGGGGGCCGCCAAGGCGCGCGTATCGACCGACCGGCTGACCGCGTCGGCCTGGATCGACCAGCTGCTCGCGGCCTCGGGTGCCGTGCTGGTGCGCGATGCCTGCGTGTGCGCGCTCCCCAAGGCCTGCAAGAACGCGCAGGAACTGGCGGGCACGCGGGCCGCCCATGTGCGCGACGGCGCTTCGCTGGTGCGCTTCCTTGCGTGGCTTTCGCGCGAGGCGCCGACCGGCAAGTGGGACGAGGTCGCGGTCGCCGACAAGCTGCTGGAGTTCCGCCGGCAGGGCGGCGACCTGCGCGACACGAGCTTCGACACGATCTCGGGTGCGGGGCCCAACGGCGCCATCGTCCATTATCGCGCCACGGCCAAGACCTCGCGCCGGCTCGAACCCGACATGCTGTTCCTCGTCGATTCCGGCGGCCAGTATCCCGACGGCACGACCGACGTGACGCGCACGATCGCCGTCGGCAAGCCGACCGACGAGCAGAAGGACCGTTTCACCCGCGTGCTCAAGGGGCACATCGCCCTTGCGCGCGCGCGCTTCCCCAAGGGTACCTCGGGCTCGCAGCTCGATGCGCTCGCGCGCGGTGCGCTCTGGCAGGTCGGCCTCGATTACGACCACGGGACGGGCCACGGCGTGGGTTCGTACCTGTCGGTGCACGAGGGGCCGCACCGGATTTCCAAGATGCCCAACAGCGTGGCCTTGCTGCCGGGCATGATCGTGTCGAACGAGCCCGGCTACTACAAGACCGGCGCCTACGGCATCCGCATCGAGAATCTCGTCGCGGTCGCCGAGCTCGAGACGCCGGCCGGGGCCGAGCGCCCGATGCTGGGCTTCGAGACGCTGACGCTTGCCCCCATCGACCGTGCGCTCGTCGCGCGCGAGCTGCTGGATGCCGGCGAGACGGCGTGGCTCGATGCCTATCACGCGCGCGTGGCGTCGACGATCGGCCCGCTGGTGGATGCGCAGACGCGCGGCTGGCTCGAAGCGGCGACGGCGGGGATCGCATGACGGTGTCGGCGCTTTTCCTTGCCGCCGCGCTCGTCGTGGCGCTCACGCCGGGTCCCGGCATCTTCTATGTCGCCGCGCGCACGATGGCCGGCGGCCGGGCCGAAGGGCTCGCCTCGACGCTGGGCACCGGCCTTGGCGGGCTCGTGCATGTGCTGGCCGGCGCGTTCGGCGTGTCGGCGCTCGTGCTCGCGAGTGCCGAAGCCTTCGCGCTGCTGAAATTCGTCGGGGCGATCTATCTCGTCTGGCTCGGCCTCAAGACCGTGCGCGAGGCCGGAATCGCCCCCGACGGCCCCGTCGGCGCCACCGGTGCCGTCCGCGCGTTCCGCGAAGGCATCGTCGTCGAGGCCCTCAACCCGAAGACGGCGGCCTTCTTCCTCGCCTTCCTGCCGCAGTTCGTCGATCCGGCGGCCGGCAGCGTGGCCGTGCAGTTCGCGCTTCTGGGCGGCATATCGGTGCTGCTGAATACGGGCGTCGATGCGGCCGTCGTGTTCGGGGCCGTGCGGGCACGCGCGGGGCTGGCGCGCCGGCCCGACATCCTGCGCCGCATGCGCGCGGCCTCGGGGATCGCGATCGCCGGGCTCGGCGGTCTGCTGGCCTTCGCGCGCCGGCCCTGACGCTTCAGAAATCCGCCTCGAAGCGCAGGGTCTCGCCGGGCAGGCTTGCTGCGGCGCGCGCGATGTCGAGGCACATCTCGACGAAGCCTTCCGGATAGTCGAACGAGAAGCCGTGCGCGAGCGTCTCGAGTTCGCGCAAGCTCCGCCGGTCGATCACCAGCGCTTCGCCCTCCATGCGGCCGAGCGCGAAGTTCGTCACGATGTCGGCAAGCGAATAGTCCTCGCCCAGTTCCGCGCCCGCATAGTCGTGGACCGCGACGATGCCGCCGTCGGGGGCACGTGCCGTGACGCGCGCCATCAAGGATCGAGGCCGGCGAGCTTGCGCCACGCCGCTTCGTCGATGACCGCGACACCGTGCTTCTCGGCCTCGGCGAGCTTCGAGCCGGCCCCTGGCCCGGCGACGACAAGGTCGGTCTTCCTGGAGACCGAGCCCGCGACCTTCGCACCCAGCGCCAGCGCCCCCGCCTTCGCCTCGTCGCGGCTCATCGTGGTCAGCGTGCCGGTGAACACGATGGTCTTGCCGGCGACGGCGGCGTTGAGGTTCTTGGGCTTCTCGAAATCCGCGATGTCGATCTCGGCGGCAAGGTCGTCGAGCGCCTCGCGGTTGTGCTTCTCGGCAAAGAAACCGGCGATGTCGACGGCCATCGCGTCGCCGATCTGGTCGATGGCGACCAGTTCCTTCCACGCCTCGCCGACCAGTTCGGGCTTGCGCTTCTCGCCTTCGAAGGCGGCAAGCTCGGCCTGCGCCTTTTCCATCGCCTTGCGCCACACCTTGAGCGAGCCGTAATGCACGGCAAGCAGGCGCGCCGTCGCCTCGCCGACCTGGCGGATACCCAGCGCGAAGATGAAACGGTCGAGGGCCACCCTGCGGCGCGCTTCGATGGCGGCGAGCAGCCGCTCGACCGACTTGTCGCCCCAGCCGTCGCGCTTGGAAAGCTCGGATGCGCGCGCGGCGAGCCGGAACAGGTCGCCCGGCTTCCTGACCCAGCCGAGGCCGAACAGCTCCTCGATGTTCTTTTCGCCCATCCCCTCGATGTCGAAAGCGCCGCGCGACACGAAATGGCGCAGCCGCTCGACCGCCTGTGCCGGGCAGGTGAGGCCGCCCGTGCAGCGCCGGATCGCCTCGCCCTCGGGCCGCGTGGCGATGGAGCCGCAGACCGGGCAGTGCGTGGGGAAGACGAAGCGTTTCGCGTTCGCCGGGCGCTTTTCAGGGATCGACGTGACGATCTGCGGGATCACGTCGCCCGCGCGCTGGACGATGACGGTGTCGCCCTTGCGCACGTCCTTGCGCTCGATCTCGTCCTCGTTGTGCAGCGTGGCGCGCGCGACCATCACGCCGCCGACATTGACGGGCTCGAGCTCCGCCACGGGTGTGAGCGCACCCGTGCGCCCGACCTGGATGACGATGTCGAGCAGCTTCGTGCGCGCCTGTTCGGCCGCGAATTTGTGCGCGATGGCCCAGCGCGGACTGCGCGCGACGAAGCCGAGGCGCTTCTGCAGGTCGAACCGGTCGACCTTGTAGACCACGCCGTCGATGTCGTAGGGCAGGTCGGGCCGGTCGCGGCCGATCTCGGCGTAAAATTCGAGCAGCGCTTCGGCATCCTTGCAGCGCCGCGCACGCGGATTGATCACGAAGCCCCAGCCCTTGAGCTTCTTCAGGAGCTCGCTCTGCGTCTCCATCGCCGGGCCTTCGTACACGCCCAGCGCATAGGCGAAAAAGCGCAAGGGCCGCTTGGCCGTGATCGTCCAGTCGAGCTGGCGCAGCGAGCCCGCCGCGGCATTGCGCGGATTGGCGAAGACCTTGTCGCCGGCTTTTTCCTGTGCGGCGTTCATCGCGAGGAAATCGGCGCGCGTCATGTAGATCTCGCCGCGCACCTCGATGCGCGCGGGCGGCGTGCCCGAAAGCTTCTGCGGGATCTCGCGGATCGTCTTGAGGTTCGCGGTGACGTCCTCGCCCTCTTCGCCGTCGCCGCGCGTCGCCCCGCGCACGAAGGCGCCGTCCTCGTAAAGCAGCGAGATCGACAGGCCGTCGATCTTCGGTTCGGCGGAGAATGCGATCTCGCCCTCCGCCATATCGAGGAAGCGGCGGATGCGGGTGCCGAATTCGCGCACGTCGGCTTCCTCGAACGCGTTGTCGAGCGAGAGCATCGGCAGCTCGTGCCGGATCTTGCCAAAGCCGGTCGCGGCGGGTGCGCCGACCTTGTCCGACGGCGAATCGCCGCGTTTGAGCAGCGGGAAGCGCTTCTCGATCGCCACGTTGCGCTTCTTGAGGGCGTCGTACTCGGAATCCGCGACGAGCGGCGCGTCCTTGGCGTGGTAGGCAAGATCGTGGCGCACGATCGCCTTGGCCAGCCGCTCGAGCTCGGCGGCCGCCTGGCTTGCGGAAAGGTCGTCGACGTCCAGTGTCGAAAAGTCGGCCTTCTTCGCCGCCTTTTTCTTCGCACTCATGCAGCCGGGCTCGCGAGAAGCGCGTCGGCGGCCGCACGCGCCGCATCGGTGATCGTGGCGCCGGAAAGCATGCGCGCGATCTCTTCGCGGCGCGCGCGCGGATCCAGCGTCTCGACGCGCGTGGCGGCGGTCTTGGCGGTCGCGGTCTTGGCGACGCGCAGATGCGTGTCGGCGCGTGCCGCGACCTGCGGGCTGTGCGTGACGACCAGCACCTGCGCTTCGCGCGCGAGGCGCGCGAGGCGTTCGCCGACGGCCGCGGCGACCGCACCGCCGATCCCGGCATCGACCTCGTCGAACACCAAGGCGGGGGCAAGGCCGCGGCGCGCGTCGGCGCGCGCGAGCACGACCTTGAGGGCCAGCATGAAGCGCGCAAGCTCGCCGCCCGAGGCGATCTTGGCGAGCGCCCCGGGTTCGCTGCCCGGATTGGTCGCGACCTCGAACGCCACGGCATCGAGCCCCTGCGCGTTCCAGTCGGCCTCGGGCAGGGCCGAAAGACGCGTGCGGAACTTCGCCTTGTCGAGCTTCAGCGGCGGCAGTTCCCGGGCGAGCGCCTTGTCGAGCTTGCCGGCGGCCGCGTTGCGCGCGGCCGACAGCGCCTTGGCGGCCGTCATGTAGGCCGACTTCGCCGCGGCGGCGGCCTGTGCGAGTTTCTTCAGACCCGCCTCGCCGTCGTCGAGGGCGGAAAGCTTGCCCGCGATGTCGGCGCGCAGGGAAGCAAGCCCGTCGACGTCGGTGCGGTGCTTGCGGGCGAGGGCACGCAGGGCGAACAGCCGCTCCTCGGTTTTCTCGAGATCGCTGCCGCCTTCGGAAAGGGCATCGCCCGCCGCTTCGATCTCGGCGGTAGCGTCCATCGTCTCCGATGCCGCGCGGTCGAGGGCGGCGATCGCGCGGTCGAACCGGTCGCCGGCATGCGGGGCGACGCGTTCGAGGGCGCGCTGGGCCGCACGCAGTGCACCCTCCGCACCCTTGTGCTGGCCGATCTCGGCGGCGGCTTCGGCCAAGGCGGCGGCGAGCTTCTCGCGGCCCTGCAGGATCGCGCGCTGTTCGGCGAGGGTCTTCTCCTCGCCTTCCTTCGGTTCGAGCTCGTCGAGTTCGCCAAGGGCGTGGCGCAGATAGTCTTCCTCGGCGCGTGCGCGCGCGACGGCTTCGTTGGCCTCGTCGACGGCGATGCGGCACTTGCGCCAGTCGGCATGCAGCTTGGCCAATGTGGCCGCATCGCGCGTGAGATCCGCCCACGCGTCGAGCAGGCCGCAATGGGTCGAGGCGTCGAACAGGCCGTGCGTGTCGAACTGGCCGTGCACCTCGACGAGCGTTTCGCCCAGCTCGCGCAGCAGGCCGACCGAGCAGGCCTGGTCGTTGGCGAAGGCGCGGCTGCGCCCGTCGGCCGACAATACGCGCCGCAGGATCAGCGGTGCGCCCGCCTCCGGCGGTTCGAGGCCCTGCTCGGCAAGGCGCGCGAGGGCAGGGTGCCCGGGCTCGACGTCGAAGCTGGCGGCGACGGTTGCCTGTGCCGCCCCCTTGCGCACGAAGCCCGCTTCGGCCCGCCCGCCCAGCGCGAGGCCGAGCGCATCGAGCAGGATCGACTTGCCGGCCCCCGTCTCGCCGGTCAGCGCCGACAGGCCCGCCTCGAAGGCGAGATCGAGCCGGTCGATCAGGACGAAATCGCGGATGGCGAGCGAGGCGAGCATCGCCTTCGATGTAGCGGGAGAATCGGCCGCAGGGAAGGCGGGCGGCACGAGCTTCAGGTGCGGGCGTTCCGGGGACCGGTTTCGCGGGTTCGTCACGGGATGGCCTCGCAGGTTTCGGACGGGGAATCGTGCCCGCAGAGGCTACGGGCAGCACCCGGATGTTGTCAATATGTTCTCGTTATTTATTCCTACGAAACCGAGGCCGGTGCCTAGAACAGGTTCATCGGATTGAGCGCGTTGAGCGTGCGCGAGACGAGGCCGGGGCTGTCGTCCTTCGGGTTGGTGCCCGTGCCCACCAGGGCGAAGGAGTCCCGGTACCATTCGCTGCCCGGGTAGTTGTGGCCGAGGACGGCGGCCGAGCGGCGCGCCTCGTCGACCAGGCCCAGCGCCATGTAGCCCTCGACGAGCCGGTGCAGCGCTTCGGGCACGTGGCTGGTCGTCTGGTACTTGTCGACGACCGTGCGGAAGCGGTTGATCGCCGCGAGCCACTGGCCGCGCTGCAGGTAGAAGCGGCCGACCTCCATCTCCTTGCCCGCGAGATGGTCGTAGGTGAGGTCGATCTTCACGCGCGCGTCGCGCGCGAACGTGGTTTCGGGGAAGCGGCGCACCACTTCCTGCAGCGCCTGCAGCGACAGTTCCGTCATGCGCGCGTCGCGCGCCACGTCGGTGATCTGTTCGTAGTTGCACAGCGCCTTCAGGTAATAGGCGTAGCCGACGTCGCGGTTGGACGGGTTGAGCTGGATGAAACGGTCCAGCGCCACGATCGCGTCGTCGTACTTGTTGTCCTGGTAGTGGGCGTAGGCCGCCTGCAGCAGGGCCCGCGTCGCCCAGACCGAATAGGGATGCTGGCGCTCGACCTCGTCGAACAGCTTGCCCGCGCGCTTGTAGCTGCCCGTCGACATGGCGTTGACGGCGTTGTTGTAGAGTTCTTCGACCGGCCGTTCGACATACGGCTCCTCCTTCTCGCCCGAGCAGGCCACAAGGGCCCCGAGGCTGAGGACGAGGGCGGCGGCAAGCCGAATCGGTCGGGCGGCGCGTGTCGCGGTCATGGCCTTAATATAGGTGATCCGGCGGGGAATTTCAGCCCTGCCCCGAGGGGGGTGGTTCAGTCCGACGCCAGGCTCGCCGTGGCGGTCGCCCGGGCATACGTCTCGGCGTTGACCTCGGTCCAGCGCCAGGCCCGCGGGCTGGCGAACAGGGCGTGCAGCAGGGCGTTGTTGTGGCGGTGGCCGGTGCGCCGTGCGCGCGCGTGGCCCAGGATCGGGGCGCCGGCGAGGTAGAAGTCGCCGACCAGGTCGAGGACCTTGTGGCGCACGAACTCGTCGTCGAAGCGCAGGCCGTCCTCGTTGAGGATGTTCTCGCCCGAGATCACGACCGCGTTGTCGAGCGAGCCGCCGCGGGCCAGGCCCATCGCGCGCAGCGAGGCGACCTCGTGCTCGAAGCCGAAGGTGCGCGCGCGGGCGATTTCCTGGCGGAAACCCGCCGGTTCCAGCGCCACGTGGATCGTCTGGCGGCCGATCGCCTCGTTGTCGAAATCGATCTCGAAATCGGCCGAGAAGCCGGGGCCGGGCGAAAGCTCGATATGCGCGTCGCCGTCGTCGAAGGCGATGGGGGCGAGGATCTCGATGGCGCGGCGGGGGGCCGCCTGCTCGATGGTGCCCGCACAGTCGACCAGGAACAGGAACGGCGCGGCCGAGCCGTCCATGACCGGAACCTCGTCGGCGTCGAGTTCGACGATCAGGTTGTCGATCTCGGCCCCGTAGAGGGCGGCCATCAGGTGCTCGACCGTGCCGATCTTGGTCCCGGCGTCGTTGGCGAGCATCGAGCACAGGCGCGTGTCGCGCACCGCGCGGAAATCGGCCTTCAGGATGCCCGCTTCGCCGGGCACGTCGCGCCGGCGGAAGACGATGCCGTGGTTGGGCGGTGCGGGCAGCAGCTGCATGGCGACCTTGCGGCCCGAATGCAGGCCCGTACCCGTGCAGGCGATCGGACCCTTGAGGGTCCGCTGCGCGATGGGTCGTGCCTTGATGCGATGCTTACCGAGCAAATCGAACTCCGGTGGGTGAGGCGTCCTTACACATCCACAACGCGGGATGCGACGCCTTCTTCCCCGAAAAAACCTTGAGGCTCCGAGGGTTGGTACAGGACCGCCCGCGGAGCCTCAAGTCACCTTTTGTTGCGAACTGTTGCAGGCATGGCCACCTGCGGTTCGCGTACCTTCACCCGGTCAGTTGGCCTGGCGGCGCAGGAACGCCGGGATTTCCAGCAGATCGTCTTCCGACTTCTGCTGGATGCGGTCCGTCGGGTCGAGCCCGCCCAGGCGCGGCTGGGCGGCCGCGACCGGCTGGGGTGCCGGGGCGGGGGTGGGCGCCGGCGTTGCGGTAACCGGAGCCGCTGCCGTCGGCATGATGCCGCCGGTCGGCGGGACCAGCGTGGGCTGGCTGCGCGGGGCGTCGCCTTCCGTCCGGGCCGTGCCCGTGCGGGTCATCCGCTCGAACAGGGTCGGACGGCGGGCGGGCTTGGCGGCCGTCGTCTTGGCGGCGTTGACCATCTCGGCCTCGGCGAACGGGTTCGCCGGCTGGACCGGGGCGGACGCCGTCGGGGCAACCTCGACCGGCCGGGGCGGGATATACGCCTCGGCGACCGGGGCGGCCGCGATCGGGGCCGGCTCGACGATCGTCTCGATCGCGGCTTGTGCCGGGATCGGTTCGGGCATCGGGGCCGGTTCCATCTTCAGGGCGGTCGCACCCTGCTGGATGGGGGCGGGCTGGGCCTGCGCCACCGTCGCCGGGGCATAGGCCGGGACCGGCGGGATCGCCGTCGATGCGGCGACGGCGGCGGGCGCCGTCGTCGTCATCGGGGCCGGGCGTGCGGTCGCCCGGATGTTGACGACCTTCTTGTCCGGCAGCGGCATCGCGGCGGCGACCGCCTCGATGCCGGTCGCCACGACCGACACGCGCATGCGGCCGTTGAGGCTCTCGTCGAAGGTCGAGCCGAAGATGATGTTCGCGTCCGGATCGACCTCGTCGCGGATGCGGTTGGCCGCCTCGTCGACCTCGAACAGTGTCATGTCCATGCCGCCGGTGATGTTGATGAGCACGCCCTTGGCGCCCTTCATCGACACGTCGTCGAGCAGCGGGTTCGAGATCGCCTTCTGGGCGGCGTCGATGGCGCGGTTGTCGCCCTCGGCCTCGCCCGTGCCCATCATCGCCTTGCCCATCTCGCCCATGACCGAGCGGATGTCGGCGAAGTCGAGATTGATGAGCCCCGGCATCACCATCAGGTCGGTGACGCCGCGCACGCCGGAGTACAGCACGTCGTCGGCCATCTTGAAGGCGTCGGCGAAGGTCGTGCGCTCGTTGGCCACCCGGAACAGGTTCTGGTTCGGGATGATGATGAGCGTGTCGACCGTCTGCTGCAGCTCCTCGATGCCGGCTTCGGCAAGCCGCATGCGGTTCTGGCCCTCGAAGTGGAAGGGCTTGGTCACCACGCCGACCGTCAGGATGCCGTGCTCGCGGCACGCGCGCGCGATGACGGGGGCGGCACCGGTACCGGTACCCCCGCCCATGCCGGCGGCGACGAACACCATGTGCGAACCCTGGATGTGCTCGAGGAGATCGCCCATCGACTCTTCGGCCGCCACGCGGCCGACGTCGGGGCGCGAACCCGCACCCAGCCCTTGCGTGACGCCCACGCCGAGCTGGAGCTTGCGTTCGGCGATCGACTGGCCGAGCGCCTGCGCGTCGGTGTTCGCGACGACGAACTCGACGCCTTCGAGCTTGGCGCGGATCATGTTGTTGACGGCATTGCCGCCGGCACCGCCGACACCGACGACGGTGATTCGCGGCTTCAGTTCGTTGGGCTGGATTCCGAGAGTGATGGCCATGGTCGTTACCTCCGATGCGCTTGGATTGGATGAAAGGGGTGCTGGTTTTCTTGGATGGGGTTTCGCGGGTTTTCCGGTCACAGGTTCTCCTTCAGCCAGAGCCCGAAGCGGCCGAACATGCCGGCACCCGACGCGGGTGCGGATTCCGGCCGCAGGGATTCGACGCCCTTGGCGAGGGCAAAAGCGACGAGACCGGCGCACGCCGCGAAGGCGGGCCCCCCGGTCTGGTCGGCGAGACCTTGCAGGCGGATGGGCTTGCCCATGCGCACCTGCTTGTCGAGAACCATGGCGGCAAGCTCGCGCACGCCCTGGAGCTGCGAAGCCCCGCCGGTGAGCACGACGCGACGGCCGGCGATGCGGTCGAAGCCCGACGCCTCGAGGCGCTGGCGCACCATCTCGAACGTCTCTTCGAGGCGCGGTGCGATGATCCCGGTCAGGATCGACTTGGGCACGTGGTTGGCCTGCGCGTGTTCCTCTTCGCCCACCAGCGGCACGTCGATGATCTCGCGCTCGTCGGCGGCCGACGGGATGCAGCTGCCGTGCAGCGTCTTCATCCGCTCGGCATAGGCGAGCGGCGTGGAAAGCCCGCGCGCGATGTCGTTGGTCACATGCGCCCCGCCGACCGCGATCGTGTCGGCATAGACGCAGTGCCCGTCGAAGAACACGGCGAAGGACGTGGTCCCCCCGCCCATGTCGATGACGCAGGTCCCGAGGTCCATCTCGTCCTCGACGAGGCAGGCGAGGCCCGCGGCATAGGCCGGGACGACGACGTCCTCGACCTCGAGATGGCAGCGCGCGACGACGCTTTCGAGATTGCGCACGGCGGCGGCCCCGGCGGTCAGCATGTGCATGTTGACGCCGAGACGGTCGCCGCACATGCCGCGCGGATCGCGGATGCCGCGGCTGCCGTCGATCGTGAAGCCGACGGGGATCTGGTGGATGAGGCGGCGGTCGGAAGCCTGATGGGTCTGGCGCGCCTGGTCGAGCACCTTGCGAAGATCGTGCTCGGCGATCTCGTGGCCGGCGATGGCGACCTCGACGGGCACCGTGCGCGACTGCGGATGGCCGCCGATCAGGTTGACGACGACGCTCTTCAGCGTCTCGCCCGCCATCTGCTCGGCCGCCGAGACGGCCGAGAGGATCGAGTTCTCGGCATCCTCGAGATCGATGATCGCCCCGCCCTTCACCCCATGGCTGATCTGGTGGCCGATCCCCACGACGCGGGCCGAACCGTCGGCCTCGGCCTTGGCGACGAAGCACGCCACCTTGGTCGAGCCGAGGTCGAGGGCCGCGATCAGGCCGTTCCGGGATTTCCGCTTGCTCTTGCGCACCGTGGGTGGCTCCTCAGGTCGGCTTGTTGGGGCGGCGTGCGGGGATCGGCGCCGTCGCGGGTTGGACGCTCGCCGGCTGGTCCTTGCCGACGCGCAGGATCAGGCGGTCGGGCAGGCGCAGGTCGACCGCGACGAGGTTGCGGTCGATGAGGCCGTTCTCGCGCGCGAGCTGGGCAAGCCGCTCGTAGGCCGCACCGGGATTGGTCTCGGGCAGGTTGACGTCCACGCCGTTGTCGAGGCGCAGGTTCCAGCGCCGGCCGCCCACGCGCACGGCGGCGGCGACGCGCGCCATCATCGCGGGCTCGGTCTCCAGCAATGCGATCAGCGAGGCCGCATGGTCGGGCGCGTCGTCGCCCACGACGATGGGCCGGTCGGAGAATTTCGCGGGATCGGTGCCGGCGATCTCCTTGCCTTCGGAATCGATCAGCGTGAAGCGGCCCTGGCGCTGCCACAGCGCCAGCGGGATGCGCTCGTCGAGCCGCACGAGGATCGTGTCGGGCAGGCGGCGCTCGACCGTGGCGCTGCGCACCCAGGAAAGCTTCTCCAGCTCCGCCTTCGCGGCGTAGGGATCGAAGGCGAGGATGGGTGCCCCGCGGCGCGCGTCGAGGACGGCGCGCACGTCGCGCGGATCGGTCTCCACGCGGCCTTCGATGCGGATGTCGCGCACGGCAAGACCCACGCGCGCACTGGCGGTCAGGGCCGCACGCCCGGCATCCACACGAAGGTCGTCGAGATGCTCCGAAGCGCCGTGCGTCCAGGCCCACCAGCCGCCGCCCGCGAGCGAGGCGAGCACGACGAAGGCCGCCGTCAGCTTCGCGGCCCCCGCCGACGGGCGCACGAAGACGAGACGACGCCAGCCGAAGCGGCGCGCGGGCTTCTTGGTCTTGGAACGGCGCAGGATCATTCGGACACCTTGGGTGCTGGCCCGTCATGGCGCGCATGCTCGACGAGCCATGCGCACAGGTCGGGGAAGTTCATGCCGCTGGCCGCGGCGATCTCGGGGACGAGCGACAGCGGCGTCATGCCGGGCTGGGTGTTGACCTCGAGCAGGCAAAGCTCGCCCGGCTCGCCGCGCGTGTCGTCGTAGCGGATGTCGGCCCGGCTCACGCCGCGGCAACCGAGTGCGCGGTGCGCTTCCAGCGCCATCTCCATCGCCTGCGCGTAGGCGCGCGCGTCGATGGGGGCCGGGCACAGATGGATCGCCTTGCCGTCGGTATACTTGGCCGCGTAGTCGTAGAAGCCGTTGTTCGGGCGGATCTCGAGCACGCCGAGCGCCTTGGCCGAGCCGTTGGCACCAAGTACGGCGACCGTCAGCTCGCGCCCCGGCACGTAGCGTTCGACCAGCACGTCCTCGTCGAAGCCCCAGGGTTCGGCGGCGAGCGCTTCGAGATCGGATTTCTCAAGCACGATCCTGACGCCGACGGACGAGCCTTCGTTGGTCGGCTTCATGACGAACGGCACGTCCATCGCGCGCCCGGCGAGCACGTCGTCGCGGTGGAAGACCCCGCCTTGCGCCACCGGCAGGCCGTGGGCGGCGAACAGCTTGCGCGCGACGGGCTTGTCCATCGCGATCGCGGAAGCGAGCAGGCCCGAATGCGTATAGGGGACGCGGGCCAGATCGAGCACGCCCTGGATCGTGCCGTCCTCGGCATAGCGGCCGTGCAGCGCGTTGAAGACCGCGTCGGGCTTTGTGGCGAGGACCGCGACCAGCCCGTCGAGCGAACGGAAATCGTGCTCGGTGACGTCGTAGCCCTTGGCGCGCAACGCGGCAGCACACTCGCGGCCCGACACGAGGCTCACTTCGCGTTCGGCGGAAAGGCCGCCCATCAGGACGAGTACGCGGGTCATCGGGCTGCCTCCAGTCGCGTTCCGATGCGCCTGATCTCCCAGTGGAGATCGACGCCGAATTTCGCGAAGACGCGCGCACGCACGTCCTCGCCCAGATCCTCGAGATCGGCGGCGGTGGCTTCGCCCGTGTTGATCAGGAAGTTGCAGTGCTTCTCCGAGACCGTCGCCCCGCCGCGCGTCAGGCCGCGGCAGCCGGCGGCATCGATCAGTTCCCAGGCCTTGGCGCCGTCGGGATTGGCGAAGGTCGATCCCCCGGTGCGCGCGCGCACGGGCTGGGCCGTCTCGCGCTTGGACTGGATGTCGAGCATGCGTGCCGCGATTTCTTCGGAAGTCCCCGTCGCGGTCTTCAGTTCGGCGGCGACGAAGATCCAGTCGGACGGCATGCCGGTGTGGCGGTAGCCGAAGCCGAGGGCGCCGTTGGTCACGTACTGCTTCTCGCCCTTCGCGTCGATCGCCTCGGCGGCGAGCGTGACGTCCTTCATCTCGCGGCCATAGGCGCCCGCGTTCATGCGCAGCGCCCCGCCGATCGTGCCGGGAATGCCGGAAAGGAACTCGAGACCCGCAAGGCCCCAGTCGCGCGCCTGCAGGGCGACGTTGAGATCGAGGCACGCGGCACCCGCGCGCAGGATGCGCCCGTCATGCGAAATACCCGCGAAGCCCTTGCCCAGCCGGATCGTCACGCCCGGCACGCCGCCGTCGCGCACCAGGAGGTTCGAGCCCACGCCCATGACCGTCACCGGCACGTCGGCGGGCTTGCCGGCCAGGAAGACCGCAAGATCGGCCTCGTCCGCCGGGCGGAACAGCACTTCGGCGGGGCCGCCGACGCGGAACCACGTGTACTGGCCGAGATTGGCGTTGGCACGGTAGGGCCCGCGCACCTTCGGCAGCCGGTCGACGAGGCGCAAGGACTGGGTCGCGACCATCATGCCTTGCTCCGCTGTGCTTCGAGTTCGCCGGGCAGCGCATAGGCCCACTGCGTGATGTTGCCGGCCCCGAGGCAGACGACCATGTCGCCGGGCTTGGCGTGCGCCAGCACGGTGGCGGCGAGCTTGTCGGGCGCTTCGAGCCCGTAGACGCGCCGGTGGCCGTGGTCGCGCAGGCCCTCGACGAGGGCGTCCTTCGAGGCACCCTCGACGGGCTGTTCGCCCGCGGCATAGACGTCGGCGACGATCACGGCATCGGCGTCGTTGAAGCAAGTGCAGAATTCCTCGAACAGCGACTTGAGGCGCGTGTAGCGGTGCGGCTGCACGATCGCGATCACGCCGGCGGACGTGGCACTGCGCGCGGCCTTCAGCACCGCGGCGATCTCGACCGGGTGGTGGCCGTAATCGTCGATGACGGTGAGGCCGGCACCCGTACCCGTCTTCGTGAAGCGGCGCTTGACGCCCTTGATGCCGGCCAGCGCCTTGCGGATCGTCGCGTCGTCGATGCCCATCTCGACCGCGACGGCGACGGCCGCCAGCGCGTTCTGCACGTTGTGCTGGCCGACCAGCGGCAGGCTCAGCCCTTCGATCCGGCGGTCCGCACCGGCACGGCCCGACAGCAGCACGTCGAAATGCCCGCCGGCGGCGTCGAGGCGCATGTTGACGCCGCGCACGTCGGCCTGCGCCGAAAAGCCGTAGGCCAGGATCTTGCGGTCGAGCGTCGAGGCGATCAGCGCCTGCACTTCCGGATGGTCGATGCACAGCACGGCGAAGCCGTAGAACGGGATGCTCGACACGAAGGTCTGGTAGCCCTTGCGCGCGGCGTCGAACGTGCCCCAGTAGTCGAGATGCTCGGGGTCCATGTTCGTGACGACCGCGATGGTCGCGGGCAGCTTGATGAAGGTGCCGTCGCTCTCGTCGGCCTCGACGACCATCCATTCGCCCGAGCCCAGCCGCGCATTCGTGCCGTAGGCGTTGAGGATGCCGCCGTTGATGATCGTGGGATCCATCGCCGCCGCTTCCAGCATCGCCGCGACGAGGCCCGTGGTCGTCGTCTTGCCATGCGTGCCGGCGATGGCGATCGCCCATTTGAGACGCATCAGCTCGGCCAGCATCTCGGCCCGGCGCACGACGGGGATCAGGCGCTGGCGGGCGGCCTGCACTTCGGGATTGTCGGTCTTGACCGCGGTCGACACGACGACGACTTCGGCAGCACCGACATTCTCGGCCCGGTGGCCGATCGCGACCTGGATGCCGAGACCGACCAGGCGCTTGACGTTGGCCCCGTCCGACTGGTCGGAACCCTGCACCTTGTAGCCGAGATTGTGCAGGATCTCGGCGATGCCGGACATGCCGATGCCGCCGATGCCGACGAAGTGGATGCGGCCGATGTCGAGGGGGAGGGCTCTCATGCTTTGCCCTCTGCGAGGCGCTGGACGAGGTCGGCAAGCCGGTCGCCGGCATCCGGACGGCCGAAGGAACGGGCACCGGCCGCAAGGGCGGCGAGCGGGCGCGGATCTTCGAGCAGCGCGCACAGGCGTGCGGCAAGATCGGCGGGCGTGAATTCGGGTTCGGGCACGAGCCACGTGCCGCCGGCGTCGGCGAGGGCACGCGCGTTGGCGGTCTGGTGGTCGTCGGTCGCGGTCGGCAGCGGGACGAGCAGCGACGGCCGCCCGATGCAGGCAAGCTCGGCGACGGTCGAAGCACCCGCGCGCGCGATCACCAGATGGGCGTTCGCGATGCGCCGCGGCAGATCGGCGAAGAAGGGCTCGACCTCGGCCGCATAGCCGAGCGTGCGATAGCTCGTGCGCACCGTCTCGGCGTCGTCCGGGCGCGACTGCTGGGTGATCGCGACGCGCGCGCGCTGGGCGGGCGAGAGGAGCGCAATGGCAGCCGGCAGGACGCGCCCGAACACGGCCGCCCCCTGGCTGCCGCCGGTGACGAGCACGCGCAGCGCGCCGCCCGCTTCGGGTATCGCGAACGGCTCGGCGCGCAGGGCGGCGACTTCCGCGCGCACCGGGTTGCCGACGAGGGTGGCCTTCGCGTCCGCACCGCGCGTGTCGGCGAAGGACGTGGCGATCGCGTCGACCTGGGCGGCGACCAGCCGGTTGACGCGGCCGAGGACCGCGTTCTGTTCGTGGATCGCGGTGCGGAAGTGCTTCCGGGCCGCGGCGATGGTCGGCAGGCTCGGATAGCCGCCGAAGCCGACGACCGCGGCGGGTGCCAGGCGTGCCAGCAGGCTGCGCGCGGCGAGATAGCCGGGCACGAGGCTCAACGCGCCGACGAAGCGGCGCAAGAGCCCGCCCGTCATCTTGCGGATCGGCAGGCGGTGGGTGTCGAGCGTGCCGAGCCGGCCGCCATAGCGCGTCCCCCGGTCGTCGGTGACGAGCGCCAGCCGGAAGCCGCGCGCGGCGAGCGTGCCCGCCAGCGCCTCGGCCGGGAACACGTGGCCGCCGGTTCCGCCGGCGGCGAGGACGACGAGCGGGGCGGTCATAGCGTCTCTCCCGCACCGAAGCGCTTGCGGCTCAGGGCCAGCACGAAGCCCATGCCCAACGCGATCGCCAGCAGCGACGAGCCGCCGTAGCTGACGAAGGGCAGCGTCATGCCCTTGGTCGGGATCAGGTGCAGCGTCGAGCCCATGTTGACCAGCGCCTGCACGCCGAACTGCACGCACAGGCCCGAGATCGCGAGCAGCGAGAACAGGTCGGTCTCCTGCAACGCGCGCGCGAAGCCGCGCAGCACGACGAAGGCATAGAGGGCGACGATGATCAGGCACAGGATCAGGCCGAATTCCTCGGCCGCCACCGCGAAGATGAAATCCGAGTGCGCGTCGGGCAGCGAGGCCTTGACCGTGCCTTCGCCGGGGCCGCGGCCGAGCAGCCCGCCGTTCATGAAGGCTTCCATCGCCGTGTTGATCTGGTAGGTGTCGCCCGAGGCCGGATCGAGGAAGCGGTTCACGCGGCTGGCGAAGTGCGGGAACGTGAAATAGAGGAGGACGGCCGCCCCGCCCGCCCCGCCGCCGATGATCACCACCCAGAGCACGCGCAGGCCCGCAAGGAAATACTGCGTGAACCACACGGCCGAGACGACGAAGGCCATGCCGATGTCCGGCTGCAGCAGCAGCAGCGCCATCGTGCAGCCATAGAGCACGATGGCGATGAGGTCGCCGGGGAAGCCTTCCTTCTTGCGCGCGAGTGCAAACAGCCAGGCCGAGACGATGGCGAGTGTGGGCTTGACGAATTCCGACGGTTGCAGCGACATGCCCGGCAGGCTGATCCAGCGCTTGGCGCCCTTGATCTCGATGCCGACGACGAAGGTCATGCACAGCAACGCGATCGCCGCGAGGAACCCGAACAGGGCGAGCCCGCGCACCTGGCGCGGCTCCAGCATCGACACGCCGATCAGGATCAGGCCCGCGACGGGCAGGATCTGCAGCTGCTTGCGCACGAAATGGAACGAGTCGAGCCCGACGCGCGAGGCGACGGCGGGCGAGGCCGCCATGATCAGCACGGCCCCCAGCCCGATCAGCAGGGCAAGCGTGACCAGCAGCCACTTGTCGACCGTCCACCACCAGCGGGCGATGACCGAATTGTCGGCACGCGCGAAATTCATGCGGCGAGGCCCTCCGTGCCGGAGAGCTCGGCCACGAGGCCGCGGAACGCGTCACCGCGATGCTCGAAACTCTTGAACTGGTCCCACGAGGCGCAGGCCGGCGACAGCAGCACGACCGTGCCGGGCTTCGCCGCTTTCCTCGCCGCCGCGAAGGCGCCGCGCACGGCCGTCGAAAGGTCGCCCGCCAGCGTGTGGGGAATGTCGGCCAGCGTGCGCGCGAATTCGGGGGCGGCCGTGCCGATCAGCCAGGCGTGCGCCACGCGCGGGAAATAGGGGCGCAAGGGCTCGATGCCGCCTGCTTTGCTCTGGCCGCCGGCGATCCAGTGGATCGTGTCGTAGCAGCCGAGTGCGCGCGCCGCGGCGTCGGCGTTGGTCGCCTTGCTGTCGTTGACGAACAGCACGCCGTCGATGGTGGCAATACGCTCCTGCCGGTGAGCGAGGCCCGGATACGTGGCCAGCGCTTCGGCGATCGTCGCGTGCGCGATGCCGATCTGCAGGGCGACGGCGGCGGCCGCGGCGGCGTTCTGGTGGTTGTGGGCACCGGGAAGCGTGAGGCAATCGGCAAGATCGCGGATCGCGACCGGCTTGCCGTCGCGCGCGTCATAGAGCGTGCCGTCGGCGACATAGACGCCGCGCGCCAGCTTCTTCGCGCCCGAAACCGCGATCACGTTCTGGTCGTCCGCGCGGACGAGGGCGGCATGGATGCCGGCCGAGATTTCGTCGTCGACGCCGACGATCGCCGTGCGCGGGCGCGTCTGGCGCTGGAAGATGCTGCGTTTGGCGGCGACGTAGCCGTCCATGCCGCCATGGCGGTCGAGATGGTCGGGCGACACGTTGAGCAGCACCGCCACGTCCCACACCGCGGTGGGGGCAAGCTCGAGCTGGTAGCTCGACATCTCGACCACGTAGGTGCCGCCGCCGGCGAGCGGTTCGAGCGACAGGGCGGCCGTCCCGATATTGCCGCCGACTTCGACCGTGCGACGCGCGTGCTTCAGCACGTGGCCGATCAGCGCCGTCGTCGTCGACTTGCCGTTGGTCCCCGTGACGCCGATGAACGACGCCTCGCGCTGGCTGCGGAACAGGAGATCGACATCGCACACGATCTCGAGCCCGGCCGCACGCGCCCGCACGACGACGGGGTGCGGGGCCGGATGCGTGTGCGGGATGCCCGGCGAGAGCACCAGCGTGGTGAGTTCGCGAAGTTCCGCCTTGTGGAGATCGACGAGATCGACGCCCGCCGCGCGCGCTTCCGCGCGCCGGTCCTCGCTGTCGTCCCACGCCCACACCTCGGCCCCCGACTGCGCCAGTGCCCGGGCCGTCGGCAGACCCGACTTGCCGAGGCCGAGGACCGCGACCGGAAAACCGTTGAAGGGAAAGACGTCGATCATCGCGTCACCTGAGCTTCAGCGTCGCGAGACCCGCGAGCGCCAGGATGGAGGCGATGATCCAGAAGCGGATCACGATGGTGGGCTCTGCCCAGCCCATCTTCTCGAAATGATGGTGCAGCGGCGCCATCAGGAAGATGCGCTTGCCGGTGAGCTTGAACGACGCGACCTGGACGATGACCGAGATCGCCTCGACGACGAACAGGCCGCCGACGATGGCGAGCGTGAACTCGTTCTTCGTGACGACGGCGATGGCGCCCAGCGCCCCGCCCATCGACAGCGAGCCGGTGTCGCCCATGAACACCATCGCGGGCGGGGCGTTGAACCACAGGAAGCCCAGCGAGGCGCCGACGATGGCCGCACACAGCACGGCGAGCTCGCCCGCACCGGGCACGTGGTGGATCAGCAGGTAGTTGGCGAAGATCGCGTTGCCGGCGACATAGGCGAAGGCGGCAAAGCAGCCCGCCGCGATCATCACGGGCACGATCGCCAGGCCGTCGAGCCCGTCGGTGAGGTTGACGGCGTTGGACGCCCCCACCATCACGAAGATCGCGAAGGGGAAGTAGAAGTAGCCGAAATCGACCAGCAGGTCCTTGAAGAAGGGGACCGCGAGCTGCGTGGAGAGCGGCTCGCGCGTCAGGTACACGATCCACGACGTCGCGAGGAGCGAGATCAGCATCTGGAAGACGAGCTTCCAGCGTCCGGCAAGTCCCTTGGAGTTCTTCTTCGTGAGCTTGAGATAGTCGTCGTAGAAGCCGACCAGCCCGAAGCCGAGCGTCACCGTCAGCACGGCCCAGACATAGCCGTTGCGCAGGTCCGCCCACAGCAGCGTCGAGACGCCCAGCGACAGCAGGATGAGGACACCGCCCATCGTGGGCGTGCCCTTCTTGGTCAGCGCGTGGCGCTCGGGCGTGTCCGCGCGGATCGGCGGCTCGGGCTGCTTGGATTTGAGCCAGCCGATGACGACGTCGCCGAACAGGAACGCGACGAGGAGGGCGGTCATCACCGCACCGCCCGAACGAAACGTGATGTAGCGGAACACGTTGAACGGCGCGAAGCTGTCGGCGAACGGGACGAGGAGGTTGTAGAACATCTTCAGTTTTGCCTTCCGCCCGCGGCCCTGCGGCCTTGTGTCGCCGAAACGTCGAGACCGCGGAGTGCCTCCACGATGCGGCCCATCTTGCTGCCCAGCGATCCCTTGACGGTCACGGCGTCGCCCGCGCGCACGCTGGCGAGCACGATTTTTTCGAGTTCGGCGGAATCCTTGGCATGCGCGCCGCGCATCGCCGCCGGCAGCCGTTCGTAGAGCCGCCGCATGTTCGGGCCGCAGGCATAGACAAGACCGATGCAATTCGCTTCGAGCGATTCCGCCAGCGATTCGTGCATCGCGGCCGACTGGGGCCCGAGTTCGAGCATGTCGCCGAGGACGGCGATCCGGCGGCTGCCGGGCGCGAGTGCCGCACCTGCCAGCACGGCGAAGGCCGCGCGCATCGAGGGCGGCGAGGCGTTGTAGCTGTCGTCGATCAGCAGGAACGAGCCGCCGGTCAGCGAAACCGAATGGCGCTGCCCGCGACCCTTGGGGGCGGCGATCGACGCGAACGAGGCGGCGGCTTTCCCGGCATCGGCACCGAGGGCCGCGATGGCGAGGAGGGCGCCCGTCAGGTTCATCGCCCAGTGCCGGCCCGGCGCGCCGATTTCGAAATCGAGAACCTTGCCGAAAAGTTCGACGCGCGCGCGACCCTTCTCGGCATCGCCCGACCAGTCGGCGAGGCGCGCATCGGCCTTGGCGTGCGCGCCGAACGAAAGCGTGCGGCCCCAGCCGGCCGCCTTGGCGCGTGCGACGAGGAAGTCGTGGAACTCGCTGTCGGCCGGCAGCACGGCCGT
>CAYQDN010000011.1:0-10103 GCA_964416335.1 uncultured Azospirillum sp. | reverse complement strand
TGGCGCGTGCGACGAGGAAGTCGTGGAACTCGCTGTCGGCCGGCAGCACGGCCGTACCGGGATTGCCGTGCGCGAAGGGGCCGCCGGCGGCGAAGATCTCGGCTTTGGCCGCGGCCACGCCGGCGATCCCGTCGGCGAAATTCTCGGTATGGACGGCTTCGACCGTCGTGATCAGCGCCACCTCGGGCCGGATCATGCCGACCAGCGGGGCGATCTCGCCCGCATGGTTCATGCCGACCTCGAACACGCCATAGACCGTGTCGCGCGGCATGCGCGCGAGCGTGACGGGCACGCCGATGTGGTTGTTGAACGAGGCGCGCGCGGCGTGCGTGGCCCCCTGCTGCGCGAGGGCGTGGGCAAGCGCTTCCTTGGTGCTCGTCTTGCCGATCGAGCCGGTGACCGCAAGGGCGCGCACGTCGGCGCGCGCGCGCGCGGCACGGCCGAGATCGGCCACCCCCTTGAGCGTGTCGGGGACCACGAGGCACGGGCCCGAAGCGGCTTCGGCAACGAGGGCCGCGGCCGCACCCTTCTCGAACGCCGCGTCCAGATAGGCGTGGCCGTCGTTCGCTTCGCCCTTCAGCGCCACGAACAGGTCGCCGGGTGCGATCGTGCGCGTGTCGATGGAAATTCCCGTCGCGGTCCACGCCGCCGGACCGGCGAGACGGCCGGAGGTCGCGGCCATGGCTTCGGAGGCGGTCCAGAGAGAAGCGGTCATGCCGCACCTCCGGCCAGCGCCAGCCGCGCCTGCTCGAAATCGTCGAAGGGCAGGACCTTGTCGCCGACGATCTGGCCGCGCTCGTGGCCCTTGCCGGCGATCACCAGCACGTCGCCCGCCTCGAGACCGGCGACGGCATCGCGGATCGCGTCCTCGCGCGGCGAGATTTCGGCCGCATTGTGCGCGGCCGCAAGGATCTGCGCGCGGATCGCGGCGGGTTCCTCGGAGCGCGGATTGTCGTCGGTGACGATGACGCGGTCGGCAAGGTCGGTCGCGATCCGGCCCATGATCGGGCGCTTGCCGGCATCGCGGTCGCCGCCGCAGCCGAACACGACGACGAGACGGCCCGTGACGTGCGGCTTCAGGGCGGCAAGCACGGTCGCAAGCGCATCGGGCTTGTGCGCGTAGTCGACATAGACGGAGGCGCCGTTTTCCTTGGTGCCCGCCAGCTGCAGGCGGCCGGGCACGCCTTCGAGTGCGGTAAGCGCGTCGAGGGCGGCGTGCGGCGAAAGGCCCGTCCCCACCGTGAGGCCGATGGCGGCGAGCACGTTCATCGTCTGGAACGAGCCGGCGAGCGGCAGCGTGACGCGCCGCTGCTGGCCGAAGGCGACAAGCTCGATATCCTGGCCCTGCGGAACCGGCGTTGCCGAAACGAGGCATAGTTCCGTGCCCGCACGGCCGTAGGAGATGACGCGCTGGCGGCGGGCTAGGCAGGTCTCGCGCAGGACCGCGAATTCCGGCGCGTCGGCGTTCAGCACGGCAACCGCGCCCTGCGGCAGCAGCGTGTCGAACAGCCGGCGCTTGGCGGCGAAATACGCCTCCATCGTCGGGTGATAGTCGAGATGGTCGCGGCTGAGATTGGTGAAGGCGGCGGCCGTCAGCGTCACGCCGTCGAGCCGGCACTGGTCGAGCCCGTGGCTGGAGGCTTCCATCGCCACGTTGTCCACGCCCGCGGCGGCGAGTTCGGCGAGATCCTTGTGCAGGCTGACCGGATCGGCGGTCGTCAGCGCGCCGTAGCGCGTCAGGTGCGGGGCGACGAGGCCGAGCGTGCCGAGGCTCGCGGCCTTGCGGCCGGCATGGCCCCAGATCTGGCGCGCGAAACTGGCGACCGACGTCTTGCCGCTGGTCCCGGTCACCGCGACGATCGTGCGCGGCTGGGGCCCTGCGAAGCGCGAAGCGGCGCGCGCGAAGGCGCGGCGCGGATTGGCCGCCTCGACATACGGCACACCGGCGGGAAGGTCGAGCCCGGGTGCCGCGAGGACGGCGGCGGCACCGCGGCGCAGCGCTTCGCCCACGAAGGCGCGGCCGTCGTGCTTGGCGCCGGGCAATGCCGCGAACAGGAAGCCGCGCGCCACGGCGCGCGAATCCGCCGTCACGCCGGCGATCTCCGGATCGCGGCCGGCGGCGTTGCGCAAGCTGGTCTCGTGGTCGAGCAGCAGGTTCAACTTCATCTGCCCCCTACCGGAGAATGGCCGCTGCAAGCAGCGGCCGCGTGATGTCGGGCGGGGGCTCGACCATCGGCGGCACGCCGAGGATCGGGGCGATGCGCGCGATGATGCGGCCGGCCGCCGGGGCGGCGACGACGCCGCCGGTCGCGTAGGCGCCCGTGTCGCGCTTTGCCTGCGGCTCGTCGACCATGACGAGCAGCACGTAGTTGGGTGCGTGCGCGGGGAACGAGGCGAGGAACGAGGAGATGCGCGCGTTCTTCTTGTAGCCGCCGTGCACGATCTTCTCGGCCGTCCCGGTCTTGCCGCCGACGAAATAGCCGGCGACCTCGGCGGTCCTGCCCGAGCCGCGCTCGACGTTGAGACGCATCAGCTGGTTGAGCTGGGCCGAAGCCTGTGCGGTCATCACGCGCTCGCCGGGAACCTTCGCGCCGGGTTCGCGTGCCAGGATCGTGGGCGCGCGCGCAATGCCGCCGTCGACGACCGTGGCGGCCGCCGCGACCAGCTGCATGGGCGAGACGGTGATGCCGTGCCCGAAGGCGATCGTCATCGCGTTGATCTCGCGCCACGGCTTGGGGATCAGCGGGTGGGAGACTTCCGGCAGCTCGATCGGCGACGGCTTGAGGAAGCCTACGCGGTCGAGGAAATCGCGCTGGCGGTTGACGCCGATCTGCAGCGCCATGCGCAAGGCACCCAGGTTCGACGAATAGATGAACACCTCCGGCGTCGTCAGCCAGCGGTTCTTGCCGTGGAAATCGGAGATCGTGAAGCGCCCGATATTGTAGGGGCGGCTCGCATCCCAGCTGTCCTGCATGCGCACCGTGCCGGAGTCGAACCCCATCGCGGCGGTGAACATCTTGAACGTCGAGCCCATCTCGTAGGTGCCGAGCGTGTTGCGGTTGAAGCGGCTCTCGGGATCGGCAAGGCCGGGCGCGTTGGAATCGAAGTCGGGCAGCGAGACCATCGCCAGCGTCTCGCCGGTGTTGACGTCGAGCAGCACGCCCATGCCGCCGATCGCCTTGAATTCGTCGATCGTGCGCTGGATCTCCTCGCGCACGGCGTGCTGGAGGCGCACGTCGATGGCGAGCTTCAGCGGATCGGGATCGGTCTTGAGCCGCTCGTCGAACGACTGCTCGACGCCCGCAAGGCCGCGATTGTCGACGTCGGAGAAGCCGACGACGTGGCTGGCGAGCGTGCCGTGCGGATAGACGCGGCGTTCCTCGCGCTGGAAGAACAGGCCCGGCACGCCGAGACGGTTGACCTCGTACTGCTGGCGCGGCGTGAGGTTGCGCCGGATCCACACGAAGCTGCGCGTCTCCGAGGCGAGCCGGTCGCGCACGGTCTTTTCCTCGAGGCCGGGCAGGACGGCCGCAAGGCGTCGTGCCGTCGCGTCGGCATCGCCGATGAGCTTGGGATTGGCATAGAGCGACTGCGTGACGAGCGAGGTCGCGAGCAGCACGCCGTTGCGGTCGACGATGTCGGCGCGCGCGAGGTCGAGGGGACCGGTGTTGGGAACGCGCGCGGCGCGCGGCTCGTGCGCCTCGGCCAGCAGCGTGACGTCGACAAGGCGGATGGCGACGACGGCGAAGGCGACCGAGAAGAGAAGCCCGCCGATGACGAGGCGGTGGCGCGCGGTTTCCATCGAGCGCGCCGCACTGCCCTGCAGGCGCAGGCGGGCGGGGATGGCGCGCACGATGTCGGAAAGGCGCGTGGCCATCTATCGCGTCTCCGTGCGGCGCGCGGTGAGGCTTGCGGCCGTCTGGACCTGTGCGGGCAGGGCCGGCAGCGCTTCGAGCCGGCCGATCTGGCGCGGCGTCATCGGCATGAGGTCGAGATGGCGCTGGGCGAGGGCCTGCAGGCGCTGGGGCTGGTTGATGTAGCTCCACTCCGCCTTCAGCACGTGGATGTTCTGCTGCTCCTGCACGATCTGCCGGTTGAGGCGGAACAGCTCGTTCTCGAGCGCGATCACCTCGTGCTTGAGCTGGTAGAGCCCGTAGCCCATCACGCCGGCGATGGCGACCCACAGCCATGTCGCGATGCGGATCATGCCGCTTCCTCCGCGTGCCATGCGGGTGCGGCCGTGCGCTCGGCGACGCGCAGCGTGGCCGAACGCGCGCGCGGATTGGCGTCGGCCTCGGCTTCGCCGGGCCGGATGCCCTTGCGCGAGACCAGGGTGAAGCTGGGGGCGGGACCCGTCGCGCGGGCGGGCAGATGGCGCGAGCCGCGGTCGGTCTCGCCGGCGCGCGCCTTCAGGAAGCGCTTGACCGCGCGGTCCTCGAGCGAATGGAACGACACGACCGCAAGCCTGCCGCCCGGGACGAGCACGCGTTCGGCCGCGGCAAGGCCGCGCGCGAGTTCGCCAAGCTCGTCGTTGGTCGCGATGCGCAGCGCCTGGAACGTGCGCGTCGCGGGATCGATGCCGTCCTTCGAGCGCGGGACGGCCGTGCGCACGATGCGCGCGAGCTCGCCCGTGCGCTCGATGCGCTTTTCCCTGCGCGCGGCGACGATGGCGCGCGCCACGCGGCGCGAATGGCGTTCCTCGCCGAGCTGGAAGATCGTGTCGGCGAGTTCCGCCTCGCCCCAGGAATTGACGATGTCGGCGGCACTCGTGCCGCTCTTCTCCATGCGCATGTCGAGCGGGCCGTCGAAGCGGAACGAGAAGCCGCGGGCGGGTTCGTCGATCTGCGGCGAGGAAACGCCGATATCGAGCGCCACGCCGTCGAGTTCGGGAAATCCTGCGTCGCGCGCGGCCTGGTCGAGTGCGCCGAAGCGGCCTTCGACGAGCGTCAGGCGCGCACCGTATTGGGTCTTGAGGGCGGCGCCGCGCGCAAGTGCATCGGGATCGCGGTCGATCGCCACGACGCGGCAGTCGGCGGCGGCGAGGATCGCGCGCGTGTAGCCGCCCGAGCCGAACGTGCCGTCGAGATAGTTGCCGCCGTCGCGCACCGCGAGGGCGGCGAGCGTTTCGGCGAGCAGGACCGGGACATGTGCCGCAGCGTGGCTGGAAGCTTCGGGTGCCGTCGGACGCGTCATTCCGCTCAGCTCCCCTGGCCGGCGCGGCGCGCGGCCTGATAGGCGTCGAGGGCTTCGGGATTCCAGATCTCGAAGAACGTGTTGCGGCCGGCGAAGGCGGCGATCTCGCCGAGCTTGCAGTGCGCGACGAGTTCGTCGGGCAGCGAGACGCGGCCTTCGGCATCGAGCGACAGCGGGATGAGGTCGGCCGCAAGGATCGCGGCGTTGTCGAGGGGTGTAGCGTTGAACGCGGCGAGCGGATCGGCGGCGGCGGCGATCTTGGCGAGCACGTCGTTGCCGATCGCGCGCACCGAGGGGCCGGCCCAGGGCAGCACGTTCAGCCCGTCCTCGCCCTTGGCGGCAAGCACGGCCCGGAAGTCGGCCGGAACAGAGATGCGCCCCTTCCGGTCGATCCTGAAACGGTATGTGCCGATGAACGCGGTCTTGGCCATCTTCCGCGCCGGTTTTCCCGGTTCCGTCCCCGCTTACGCAACGCCTTGAAAAACGGGAGAAATTCGTCTTTCCGCGCGGTCCCGCCACGCTCCCCTTCGCGAAGGTTGGAGGTCGTGGGACAATATGGGATAGCATGGGTGTATATGGGCGTCAATGGGCTAAGTCTCTGTTCCGCCACGAACACGTTCCGTTCTCTTGGTCGCAAACGGGGGGTCATTAACCAAATTTAACCGAGAGTCAGACTTTTTTACTCGGGTATTGCGGCGCGCGTATGGCGATGCCGCGGCGCCGGCGGGGCGCATGAAGTGATTTAGGGGAAAACGCCAGACGGTCTGTAAGCCGGGTTCTGTTCCGGCTCCTTGCGGAACCGGCGATGACCATTCCTCTGGGATGCCTGTCGCCAGGCACCTCACGCGACCGACCCGGACGGCGATCCGGAAACAGACTGCTGCACCCGAAGATGCCGCGTGCCGTCCCTATTTGGTCTTGCTCCAGGTGGGGTTTGCCGTGCCAGCCGCGTTGCCGCGTCTGCGGTGGGCTCTTACCCCACCCTTTCACCCTTGCCGCGGGCCGAAGCCCGGTTGGCGGTATGCTTTCTGTTGCACTGTCCCTGGGGTTGCCCCCGCCGGGCGTTACCCGGCACCTTTATTTCCGTGGAGCCCGGACTTTCCTCGAGGGCTCACGCCCCCGCGGCCATCCGACCGTCTGGCGCCGCCTAGATGCGCCGATCCGGCCGGGCCGTCAACAAGCGGGACTAGCGGCGCGCGCGGTTGACGCGGGCGAGGTCGGCGCGGATCAGCGAGGCGATATAGCCCGAGCGCGTCATGCCCTGATGGCCGGCACGGCGGTCGGCGAGCGATACAATCCCCTCGTCGAGGCTGATGTTGAGGCGCAGCACGCGGCCCGTCACGTCGGCCTTCAGCAGCAGGCGCGCCACCTCGGTGGTGCCGCGCTCAGCCGGCAGCCGGTCGAGCGGCGTTGGCTCGGGCGGTTCCTCGCCGGATCCCGCTTTCTTTTCAATCCACAGCGTCAGCGCCGACAGGCCGTTGCACACGGCATCGTCCTGCGTGCTGCCGACCGCGCGGCAACCCGGCAGATCGGGAAACGTCACCACATATTCCGGGCTGTTGAATTCCAGAATTGCAGGATAGAGCGCCACTACCATGGTATCCTCTATACTATTGTATTTATTGGGTTTTAGAGAGTTTTTATAGCGCGAATGCGTAAAATTATCTAGCGGAAAATGAGGCCGAGCAATGCCCGCAACCGCGCCTGCGTCTCGCCGTCGAGACGGCCGTCGAAGCGCCAGGCGCGGAAGCGGCGCTGGAACGCGACGAGGGAAGCGTGCGTCACCTCGTCGAGCGTGCCGGAGATCGGGCAGTCGTAGCCGACGCGCACGAGATCGTTCTGCGCGGCCATCACCGCCTCGTCGCGGTCGCCCGGCCCGAAATCGCGCACAACGCGCCGGCGCGGCGCCACGTCGGCGGGATAGAGGCCGAGACCGGCCTCGGCCAGCCGCGCCCACGGGAACAGTTCGCCCGGATCGCGCTTGCGCGCGGGCGCGACGTCGGAATGGGCGACCACGTCGCGCGGTGCGATGTCGTGGCGGGCGACGATCTCGCGGCCCAGTTCGATCACCGCGCCGATCTGCGCGTCGGGGAACGCGCGATAGCCGCAGCGATGGCCGGGATTCTGGATCTCGATGCCGATCGAGCGGGCATTGACGTCGCTGTGGCCGCGCCAGCTTGCGACGCCGGCGTGCCAGGCGCGCATGTTCTCGTCGACCAGCGCATGCACGCTGCCGTCCTCGTCGACGGCGTAGTGGGCGCTCACCTTGCGCGCAGGATCGCGCAGGATCGCCAGCGTCTCGGCCATGCTTTGCGTATCCGTGTAATGCAGCACGAGCAGTTCGGGCCGCAGCCCCTCGGGCCGCGCGTCGAAATTCGGCGACGGCGTGCGGACGATCTTCATGCGGATTTCGAGCGCGTTTCGGGATCGGCCTGGCCCGGCCGGCGGACCGTGATGATGCCGACGCCCGCGACCGTCAGCAGGCAGCCCGCGACCGTGCGCCAGCCGAGCGGGTCGCCCGAGATCGTCACGCCGGCGAGCACGCCGAACACGGGGATCAGCAGCGTATAGGGCATCACGAGATTGACCTCGTAGCGGCGGATCAGACGATACCAGATCCAGTAGGTGCACACCGAGATCACGACGGCCATGAACACCACGCCGAACCATGCGCGCATGCTGGCGTTCTGCACCTTCTCCCAGTGCCCGCTTTCGAGCGTGAAGGAAACGGCGAGCTGCATGGGTACGGCGAACAGCGCCATGTAGGCGTTGAGTGCGAAGCCGTCGACGCGGCCCAGTGCCTTGATCTGGAAATTCGCGACGGCCCATGCGAGGGAGCCGGCAAGGCACAGTGCGATGTAGAACCATTCGCCGCCCACGCGCGGTTCGCCCGCCGCAAGCCAGATGCCGGCGAACGCGAGGATCATGCCCATCCAGCGCCGCCAGCCCGGATAGTCCTTGTAGAGGATGGCGCCCAGGATCGTCGCGAAGGGCACCTGGCTCTGCGCGATGATGGCACCCAGGCCCGCATCGATCCCCGCCACGCCGGTGAAGAAGACGCTGAAATGGATGCAGCCCAGCGTCAGCGACAGCAGTGCGATGCGCCCGAGATCGCCGCGCGGCACCTTCACGAAGGGCAACAGCAGGGCCGCGACCAGCGTGAAGCGCAGTGCTATCGCGAAGATCGGCGGCAGTTCGGCGACGGCCCACTTCCCGAAGACGAAATTCACGCCCCAGAACACCATCACGCCGATTACGAGGGCGACGTCGATCGGTTTCATGTCCAGCCCTTCAGCTTGCGGATGTTGTCCCAGGCGGCGTTGATCGCGGCAAGGCGCTCGTTGGCCAGCGCCACGAATTCGGGCGGCATGCCCTGGCCGGTCAGGATGTCGGGATGGTGCGTGCGCACGAGTTCGCGCCACGCCTTGCGCGCGGCGGCCTCGCCGGCGTCGTGCTTCAGCCCCAGCACGCGCCACGGATCGGCCGTATCCGTCCCGCGCCGCGTCTCGCGCAGCGCTTCGAAGCTTGCGGCGTCGATGCCGAAGATGCGTGCGACCTCGGCGAGATAGTCGACTTCCGAATCCGTCACCACGCCGTTCGCCTCGGCGATGGCGAACAGGCAGTCGAGCAGTTCCTCGAGTGCGGGTGCCCCCTTCGGGAACAGGCCCGCGACCTGGCGCGCATAGGCCTCGTAGCCGGCGGTCGAGCGCGTGGCGAGATCGAACACGCGTTCGACGTTGCGCCGTTCGGTCTCGTCGAAGCGGAACAGGCGCGCGAAGGCGGCTTTCTCGCGGGCGCACACCTCGCCGTCGGCCTTGGCCATCTTGGCGGCAAGGGCGACGGTCGCGATCGTGAAGGCGACCTGCCTTTCGGCCGGATCGTCCGCCGGGCCGCCGAACGCGGCGCGCGCGATGGCGTGGCCCGCGGCCGCGCCGATCAGGGCCCCGATCGGACCGCCGAGCGCGTAGCCGGCCGTTCCGCCGAGCAGACTTCCCCAGATCGACATGCCTTGGTCCGCGCTCCCGATCCCTACCGGTTCCCGTGGAATTCGTATATCAGAGTCCGCCATCGTCGAGACACCGCAAGAAAAGGCATCTCCCATGAAGCGTCATCGCATCGCCGCGATCCCGGGCGACGGAATCGGCAAGGAAGTGGTGCCTGCGGGCCTGCGCGTTCTCGAAGCGCTTGCGGAGCGCGAGGGCTTCGCGCTCGACGTGGCGACCTTCGACTGGGGCAGCGACTATTACAAGCGCACCGGCAAGATGATGCCCGACGACGGGCTGGCGCAGCTGAAGCCGTTCGACGCGATCTATTTCGGTGCCGTCGGCATGCCCGACGTGCCGGACCACGTCACGCTCTGGGGGCTGCGCCTGGCGATCTGCCAGCCCTTCGACCAGTACGCCAACGTGCGCCCGACGCGCATCCTGCCGGGCATCGCCTCGCCGCTCGCCGGCGTTTCGGCCAAGGATCTCGACTGGATCATCGTGCGCGAGAATTCCGAGGGCGAATATGCGGGGCAAGGCGGGCGCACGCATCGCGGCCTGCCCGAGGAGATCGCGACCGAGACCTCGATCTTCACGCGCGTCGGCGTGGCGCGCATCATGCGCTTTGCCTTCGCACTCGCCCGGTCGCGCAAGCGGCGCAAGCTGACCGTCGTCACCAAGTCGAACGCGCAGCGCCACGGCATGGTGATGTGGGACGAGATCGCGGCCGAGACCGCGCGCGATTTCCCCGACGTCGCATGGGACAAGGAACTGGTCGACGCGATGACCGTGCGCATGGTGCGCAAGCCCGCCACGCTCGACACGATCGTGGCGACCAACCTGCACGCCGACATTCTTTCCGATCTGGCGGCGGCCCTTGCCGGGTCGATCGGGATTGCCCCCACCGCCAACCTCAATCCCGAGCGC
>CAYQDN010000010.1:0-108266 GCA_964416335.1 uncultured Azospirillum sp. | reverse complement strand
TCGGATTGTGCCGGCGGTGATGGCCGACCGCGAGCGGCACGCCCGCCTTCTCCGCTGCTTCGACGAACCTGAGCCCGCCCGCAAGATCGTCGGCGATGGGCTTCTCGACGAGGACCGGGATCCCGGCCGCGATTGCAGCGAGCCCGTGCTCGACATGCATCTGGTTTGGGGTCGCGACGATCATGCCGTCGGGGCGCAGCTTGGCGAGCATGTCTCCGATCGATCCGAAAAGCGGGGCGCCGTGCCTGCCGGCGACAACGGCGGCAGCCGTCGACGGATCGACGATCGCAACAAGGGCCGCATCGGCCGAAGCCGCCACGAGTGCCGCATGGCGCTGGCCGATCAGGCCGGCACCGACGACGGCAATTCCGATGCGGGTTCTCGACATTCCGAAGGCGTCCATCCCCTTGCGCGTTCCCTGATTTGTACCAACAGGTACATAGCGTCAATCTATTTTTGGACTAGCCGGTTCAAACCCGGCCGGGGCATTCTCGGCGCAGGAGAAGGCTAGGCAGCATGACCGAGAAAAAGAGGCAGCCGCCGCGCGCCGCGGACGGCCGCAAGCGGACCTACGATCCCGAGCGCGTGCGGCGCGACATCCTCGACGTCGCCACCGCCGAGTTCGCCCGGAAGGGCTATAGCGGCGCCAGGGTCGATGCGATCGCGGCCCGAACCCGCACCAGCAAGCGGATGCTCTATTATTATTTCACCGGCAAGGAGCAGCTGTTCGTCGCCGTCCTCGAGGAGGCCTATTCGCGCATCCGCCGGATCGAGCGCGAACTCGATTTGAGCGGCCTGTCGGCCGTCGGCGCGCTGCGCAAGCTTGCCGAGTTCACGTTCGACTATCACACCCAAAATCCGGATTTCGTGCGTCTGGTGATGGTCGAGAACATCCACGAGGCCGTCCATCTCGGGCGGTCGCGACGCATCCGGAAGCTGAACGAGTCTGCCCTGGAGGTCGTCGACGGCATCTACCGGCGCGGCGTCCGGGACGGTTCGTTCCGCGGCGGGATCGACGCCGTCGACATCCACATGACGCTGAGCGCGCTCAGTTTCTTCAACGTCTCGAACCGCGCGACGTTCTCGAAGATCTTCAAGAAGGATATGGCGACACCACAGGCCCTAGCCCGGCGGCGCAACGTGGTGAGCGATACGCTCGTCCGCTACGTGCGCACAGGTTGATCGCCGCGGATCCGACGGTGGACGGCGTGCGTCTGCCCGTGCGACGTTCGGCACGACACCCGCCATCGCATCCCACGATTCCGCCATTCGCCCGGACCGAGCATGAAGCGACCCAACGTGCTTCTCATCACCGCCGACCAGTGGCGCGGCGAATGCCTCTCGGCACTCGGGCATCCGGTCGTCCGCACGCCGAACATCGACAGGCTGGCCGCCGATGGCGTGCTGTTCTCGAGCCACTTCGCGCAGTGCGCCCCGTGCGGGCCCAGCCGCGCTTCGCTGCTGACCGGCATGTACGCGATGAACCATCGCTCGCTGCGCAACGGCACGCCGCTCGATGCCCGCTTCACGAACGTTGCACTGGAGATGCGCAAGCTCGGCTACGACCCTGCCCTGCTCGGTTATACCGACACCAGCGTCGATCCGCGTCTCCACCATCCCGATGATCCGGCGCTGAAAACCTATGCCGGCACGCTGCCGGGCTTCACGCAGCTTGTTCCGGGCAGCGAGATCGACACAGCATGGATCGCCGCACTGAAGGCGAAGGGCTATGCGATCGGAAGCACGCGCGACGAAGCCTGCGCGCACGTGAAGGGCTATCCGGGCGCCGACAGGCGCGGCCCCACGTTTCCGCCGCCCGCCTTCAAGTCCGATGACAGCGAAACGGCATTCCTCGTCGAACACGCGATCGGCTTCATGACAAACCGGACCGACCCGTGGTTCCTGCATCTGAGCATCCTGCAACCGCATCCGCCGTTCGTCGCGACCGAGCCCTACAACGCGCTCTACGATCCGGACCGCGTCCCGCCCTTCCGCGGGGCCGCCGACCCGGCGAAGGTGGACGCGCTTCACCCCTACGTCGCCTATGCGCGACGGAGCTTCCGGGATCGCGAGGGCCACAAGACCGCGATGTCGGACGAGAGCGAGATCTCGCGCCGGCAGCTGCGCGCCACCTATTTCGGCATGATGACCGAAGTCGACGACGCCATCGGGCGCATGATCGCCGCGATGAAGAAGGCCGGCTGCTACGACAATACGCTCATCGTCTTCACCAGCGACCACGGCGAGATGCTGTGGGACCACTGGGTGCTGGGCAAGGAGCATTTCTTCGACCAGGCATTCCGCATCCCACTGATCGTCCGCTTGCCGGCAACCGCCGGGGCCGTGCGAGGACGCGTCGTCGGGGAATTCACCGGCGCCATCGACGTCATGCCGACGATTCTTGACATCCTCGGGGCCGAGCCCCCCGTTCAGTGCGACGGACAATCACTCCTCCCCTTCCTCGAAGGAGCCGATCCGGCGCGGTGGCGATCCGAGATCTTCTGGGAACTCGACTTCCGCGATGCCGCCAGCGACCGGGCGGAACGCGAGTTGGGCGTCGCGTTCGACGAATGCGCAATCGCAGTCGCGCGGAACAGGCGGTTCAAGTACGTCCATTTCGCGGCGCTGCCGTCGCTTCTGTTCGATCTCGAGGACGATCCGGACGAGACAAGGGACCTTGCCGGCGATCCGGCCTACGCCGGTGATGCCCTGGCCATGACCCGGAAGATGCTCGATTGGCGGCTGAGCATGGCGGATCGGACGCTGACGGGAATCAAACTGACGCCCGAGGGGCCCCGAGAAGTTCCACGCGCGCGGCGGTTTCCGAGGGGCAGCAGTCGCTGAGAAGCGAGATTCGCGAAACATATTTTTATCAATTACTATAATATGATATATAAATAACTTAATATTTTAGTGAAGATATGGTGACGGTTCAATCCCCGTGACCTACCCCCGCCGATGGCATCACCGTTGCATCCTTTTTATGCAGCGAACGATACATCAGGGACGGCGGGGGACGGACGACGCAATGGGCAGCGATGGCAACATCGAGTTGATCTCGGTGGTCAAACGCTATGGCGACACGATAGCCGTCAACCGCATCAACCTGCGCATCGCGCAGGGCACCTATTGCTGCCTGCTGGGCCCCTCGGGCTGCGGCAAGACCAGCACGCTGCGGATGATCGCCGGGCACGAGGACGTGTCGGACGGCGACATCCTGCTCGGCAACCAGACGATCAACGACCTGCCGCCCGCCGAACGCGGCACGGCGATGATGTTCCAGAACTATGCGCTGTTCCCGCATCTCGACTGCATCGACAACGTCGCCTTCAGCCTGAAGATGCGCGGGCTCGGCAAAGCCGAGCGACGCGCCAAGGCGCTCGACATGCTGAAGCTCGTCGAGATGCACGACTATGCGGCACGACTGCCGGGCCAGCTTTCGGGCGGCCAGCAGCAGCGCGTGGCGCTGGCGCGTGCGCTGATAACCGGTCCGCGCGCCCTCCTCCTCGACGAACCGCTTTCCGCGCTCGACCCATTCCTGCGCACGCGGATGCGCGAGGAACTGCGCCGCCTGCAGCGCGAACTCGGCATCACCTTCATCCACGTCACGCACAGCCAGGAAGAGGCGATGGCGCTGGCCGACCTGGTCGTCGTGATGAATCGCGGCCAGATCGAGCAGGCTGCTCCGCCGCGCGAAGTCTTCAACCGGCCGAGCAGCGTGTTCGTGTCGCGTTTCATCGGCGGCCACAACGTGCTGCGTGCGGCGAACGGTGCGGGCCCAGCCATCTCGGTGCGTGCCGACCGCGCGCGGTTGGGCGATGGTGGCGCACATGTTTCCGCCGCCCGTGTCCGGGCGGTCGAATATCTCGGCAGTGTCGTCAACGTGGCGCTCGCACTGGAACCGGATGCCGCCTGGCGAACGATGGACGACGAATTCGTCGTGTCCGTCGACGAGGCCGGCTTCTTCGCGCACCCCGTCGAAGCGGGCGCGGCGGCAAAGATCAGTTGGACGGCCGAGGACATGCATGTCCTCGGCGATTGACCCGAAAAGGGGGGATGGACAGACCATGAAAGACGGAAAATCCGGAAATCTCGGACGCCGCGGCGTCCTCAAGGGGGCGGCCGCCCTTGGCGGTCTCGCGTCCGGATCGGGGGCGCTGACCGGCTTCCCGACGATCTGGGCACAGAACATCCGCAACGTGACGCTGCGCCAGTTCGGTACGGGCGTGTCGAACCTCAACGCCATCGCCGAGAAGTGCAAGGCCGACACCGGCATCACGCTGGCGATGACGGCCCTGGATTCAGACGCGGTCGCCCAGCGCGCGGTCACGCAGCCGCGCTCGTTCGACATCGCCGACATCGAATACTGGATCTGCAAGAAAGTGTACCCGGCCGGCGTCATGCAGCCGATGGACACCAAGCGGATCAAGAACGTCGACAAGATCGTGCCGCTGTTCCTCAACGGCAAGCTGAAGCCCGACAGCGTGATCGCGCAGGGTACGGCTCCGCACACGGTCGGTTTCGTCGCGAGCAAGGATGCGACCAAGTTCTCGGCGACGCGCACCGAGTGGATGACGATGATCCCGACGATCTACAACGCCGACACGCTGGGCATCCGCCCGGATCTGGTCGGTCGCCCGATCTCGACCTGGAAGGACATCATGGATCCGGCCTTCAAGGGGAAGGCGTCGATCCTGAACATCCCGTCGATCGGCATCATGGATGCCGCGATGATCTGCGAGGCGATGGGCGAGATCAAATACGGCGACAAGGGCAACATGACCAAGGCGGAGATCGACAAGACGATCGCCGTGATGACGGCGGCCAAGAAGGCCGGCCAGTTCCGCGCCTTCTGGAAGACGTTCGACGAATCGGTCAACCTGATGGCGTCGGGCGAAGTGATCATCCAGTCGATGTGGTCGCCCGCGGTCACGGCGGTGCGCGCCAAGGGCATCCCGTGCGTCTACCAGCCGCTCAAGGAAGGCTATCGCGCCTGGGGCGGCGGTCTCGGCCTTGCCAAGCACCTGAGCGGCATCGAGCTCGACGCGGCCTACGAATACATCAACTGGTATCTGTCCGGCTGGGTCGGTGCCTATCTCAACCGGCAGGGCTACTACTCCGCAGTGCTCGACACCGCCAAGGCGAACATGAGCGCTGCCGAATGGGGCTTCTGGATGGAAGGCAAGCCCGCCGCCGCCGACATCCTGTCGCCCGACGGCAAGCTCCTCGAAAAGGCCGGTGCCGTGCGCGACGGCGGTTCGTTCGAGGCCCGCATGGGTGCGGTCGCCTGCTGGAACGCCGTGATGGACGAGGACCGCTACATGATCCAGAAGTGGAACGAGTTCATCGCCGCCTGAGTTGAAGGTACGGACGGTGCGCCGCCGATAGCGGCGACGCACCGTCCACCACCATGCGAACGAACCCCGCGACACCTTATTTCCTGGCCGCTCCGCTCGCCCTCGTGCTTGCGGGCTTTCTCGTCGTGCCGATCCTCACGATCGTCACGGTCAGTTTCTGGGATTACGATTCGGTCCGCATCATCCCGGACTTCGTGACGACGAACTATGTCGAGCTGCTGTCGAGCAACGTCACGCTGCGCACGTATCTCAACACGCTGCGCTATGCCGTCCTCACCTGGGCGCTGACGCTCGCGATCGGTTTCACGGTCGCCTATTTCCTCGCTTTCCACATCCGCGACGATTTGTGGCGCACCGCCTGCTTCCTGCTCTGCTCGGTGCCGTTCCTGACGTCGAACATCATCCGGATGATCTCGTGGATCCCGTTCCTCGGCCGCAACGGCCTGCTGAACGGCGCGCTGATGGATATGGGATTGATCCGCGAGCCTCTGGAATTCCTGCTCTTCTCCGACTTCGCCGTCGTGCTGGCACTCGTGCATCTCTACACGCTGTTCATGATCGTGCCGATCTTCAATTCGATGATGCGCATCGACCGCAGCCTGATCGAGGCCGCGGTCGACGGCGGCGCGAACGGACGCCAGGTCCTTTGGAACGTCATCCTGCCGTTGTGCAAGCCCGGGATCGCGATCGGCTCGATCTTCGTCCTGACGCTGGTGATGGGCGATTTCGCCACCGTGCGCTTCATGAGCGGGGGCCGCAGCGCCTCGGTCGGCCTGATGATGGCAAACGCCATCTCGCTGCTCCAGTACCCGGCCGCGGCGGCAAATGCGGTGATCCTGCTCGCGATCGTCCTGATGCTCGTCGCGGCGGTCTTGCGCGTCGTCGACATCCGCAAGGAGCTGTGAGGCGATGAAGCGTCCGCCCGCCTTCTACCTCCTGGCCGCCTTCTTCGGGCTGTTCGTGCTGTTCCTCTACGGCCCGATGTCGACGATCTTCATCCTGTCGTTCCAGGGGCCGACCGGCGGACTGACATTCCCGATGCGCGGCGCCTCGCTGACCTGGTTCGCGAACCTGTTCGAAAAGCAGATGGTCGGCGATTTCGCCGGCTCGTTCGCCCGGTCGTTCGCGCTCGGCATTGCCGTGATGCTGCTGACGGTCGCGATCTCGCTGTGCGCGGGGCTGGCGTTCCGGCGGCGCTTTCGCGGTGCGGGTGCCCTTTTTTACCTGACCGTCACCAGCCTCATCGTGCCGTCGATTCTGGTCAGCCTCGGGGTCGGGCTGCAGTTCCGCATCCTCGACTGGGATACCGCCTGGTATTCCTCGGCACTGGGTGCGCACCTGACCTGGACGCTGCCCTTCGGCCTGCTGATCATGTTCGCGATCTTCAACCGCTTCGACCGGGCCTATGAGGAAGCGGCACGCGATCTCGGGGCCTCGCCTTTCCAGGTCGTCCGCCACGTCGTCATTCCGATCATCCTGCCGAGCCTGATCGGCGTCGGCCTCTTCGGCCTCACCCTTTCCTACGACGAGTTCGCACGCTCGCTGATGACTGCCGGCACGGACAACACCCTGCCGCTCGAAATCTACGCGATGACGACCAACGTCACGACGCCGGTCCTCTACGCCCTCGGCAC
Source organism: uncultured Azospirillum sp. (assembly GCA_964416335.1). Lineage (GTDB taxonomy): Bacteria > Pseudomonadota > Alphaproteobacteria > CACIAM-22H2 > CACIAM-22H2 > Tagaea. The sequence continues at coordinate 101,275 of CAYQDN010000010.1, read as the reverse complement.
GGTAACCAGCGTCTTTTCGTTCGTCGCGATCGTCGGGGCGCTGGGGTTCGTCGCCTGGCTGCGGCGGCGGCGCCTGCGCCACGGGTCCGATTCCGGCCACGGCGTGTAACCGTTGCCGGCCTGTGGCACGGCAATTGCTGAATTTTTGCCCAGAAACGCAGTCCCGGACGCCGCGATGGCGCCCGGATCGAACCAAGGGAGCGCAAAATGACCAATCAGGGAATTTCTCGGCGGACGATGTTGCAGGGTACCGCGGCTGCGGGCGCACTCGCCGTCGCCGGACCGGCCGGCGGTGCCCGCGCGCAGGCCCCGCTCGTGGTCGGCATCCTCTATGTCGGGCCGCGCGACGATTTCGGCTACAACCAGGCCCACGCGATGGGTGCGGCGGAACTGAAGAAGGTTCCCGGCGTCAAGGTCGTCGAGGAAGAGAACGTCCCCGAGACGATCGCCGTCCAGCGCTCGATGGAATCGATGATCAATCTCGACGGCGCCAAGCTCATCATCGCGACGTCGTTCGGCTATTTCGACCCGCACATGCTGGCGATGGCCGTCAAGTATCCCAAGGTCGAGTTCCGCCACGCGGTCGGCCTGTGGGACAAGGACAAGCACCCGCAGAATGCCGGCTCCTATTTCGGCTATCTCGACCAGGCGCACTACGTGAACGGCATCGCTGCCGGCCTGGTGAGCAAGACGAAGAAGATCGGCTTCGTCGCCGCCAAGCCGATCCCCTCGGTACTGCGGAACATCAATGCCGTCCTTCTGGGCGCGCGCAAGAACATGCCCGATGCGACCGTGCAGGTCGTCTTCACCGGCGACTGGTCGGTTCCCGTCCGCGAGGCCGAGGCGACCAACGCGCTGATCGGCTCGGGCTGCGACATCATCACCTGCCATGTCGACAGTCCGAAGGTGGTGATCGAGACCGCCGAACGCCGCGGCGTGATGACGCTGGGCCACAACGCCTCGCAGGCGAGCCTCGCCCCCAAGGGCTTCATCACGGGTGCGGAGTACAAGTGGTCGACGATCTACAAGGGCTTCGCCGGCAATCTCGCGAAAGGCGAGAAGCTGCCCAACTGGGTGCGCGGCGGCTACGATCTCGACTTCGTCCAGAACTCGGCCTACGGCGCCGCGGCGACCGACGGTGCGCGGCGCGCTGCCGATGCGGCAATTGCCGAAATCAAGAAAGGCGCGCCGATCTTCGCCGGCACGATCAAGGACAACAAGGGCAACGTCGTGATCCCGGCAACGCTCGACAATTACGCACCGCCGCTGGAGGGCATGAACTATCTGGTCGAAGGCGTCGTCGGATCGACGTCCTGAGCGGAACGTGACAGCAGCAGCCGACCGTCCGGCAGACGGCATGCCGTCTGCCGCCGACGACCTGATCGAGCGGCTCCGGCAATCGGGCGAGTATGTCGCGATCCCGTTGCTCGCACTCGTCGTGTCGGCGCTGCTGTTTTCCGTGTTCCTTCTGGTGCTCGGACGGTCCCCGACCGAGTTCTTCGAACTCATGTGGCGCGGCGGCTTCGGTTCCGCCTTTTCCTGGCAGAACACGCTGCAGCGTGCAGCACCGCTCGTGCTGACGGCCCTATGCGTGGCGATCCCCGCCCGCATCGGGCTCGTCATCATCGGCGGCGAAGGGGCACTCGTGCTCGGCGGGCTGGCGGCGGCCGTGATCGCGGTTCCGCTGCTGGGCGTCGCACCGGCGCCCGTCCTGCTCGCGATCATGGCCTGTGCCGGCATTGTCGTCGGGGCGGCGTGGATCGGCATCGCCGGCGCCCTGCGCCACACGCGCGGCGTCAACGAGACGATCTCGAGCCTGCTGCTCACCTACATCGCCATCGCGATCATGAATTTCCTGGTCGAAGGCCCGCTGCGCGATCCGCGCTCGCTCAACAAGCCGTCGACGCTGCCCATCGGGGCGGAGAACATGCTCAGCACCATTCCGGGAACCGATGTTCATTGGGGCCTGGCGACCGGGGCGCTGCTTGCCGTGGTGCTGCAGATCCTGATGAGCCGCACCACGTTTGGTTTCGCCGCCCGGATCACCGGCGGCAACCCGCGGGCGGCGCGCGCACAGGGCCTGCCCGTCGGCACGCTGACGGTCGCCTGCACGATGATCGCCGGCGCCTGCGCCGGACTTGCCGGTTTCTTCGAGGTCGCGACCGTGCACGGCAGCGCCAACGGCTCGCTTGCCGCCGGCTACGGCTTCACCGGCATCCTCGTGTCGTTCCTGGCGCGCCACAGCCCGCTTGCCGTACTGCCGGTCGCCGTGCTTTTCGGCGGCATTGCCGCAGCGGGCGGCCTCGTCCAGCGCCGCATGGGGCTGCCCGACGCGACCGTCCTGCTGCTGCAGGGCTTCATCTTCGTCGTGCTGCTTGCAAGCGAGACGCTCTATGGCCGGCTGCCGTGGTTCCGGCCGCAGGCAAGGGACCGGTCATGAGCGGCGAGCTTCTCACGGTCCTGTTCGCGATGATCGGCGGGGCGATCCGCGTCTCGACCCCGTTCCTTTTCGTGTCGCTGGGCGAATGCCTCACCGAGAAATCCGGCCGGATCAATCTCGGCCTCGAAGGCACGCTCGTGCTCGGCGCCATGGTCGCCTACATGATCTCGTACGAGACAGGCAGCCCCTGGGCCGGTGTGGCGGCTGCGGCCGTCGCCGGCTTCGTGCTCGGTGGGCTTCACGGCGGGCTTTGCAGCCTGCCGAAGGTCAACGACGTCGCCGTCGGCATCGCGTTGATGACGTTCGGCACGGGCATGGCGTTCTTCTTCGGAAAACCATACATCCAGCCGGCCGCGCCGCGTCTGCCCGGGATTCCGCTGGCGGACTGGACCGGCCTGCCGGCACTTGCCGACGCGCTCAAGATCAACCCGCTGTTCTTCGTCGGCATTGCGCTGGCTTTCGCCATGCACTGGGCGTTCCGCAACACGCGCGTCGGCCTCGTCGTCCGCACGACCGGCGACAGTGCGCCGGCCGCTCGCGCGATGGGCATTTCGGTCAACGGTGTGCGCCTGCTCGCCACGGCCGGCGGCGGGGCGCTTGCCGGCATCGGCGGCTCGTTCCTGTCGCTCTATTATCCGGGTAGCTGGAACGAAGCCCTGTCCTCGGGCCAGGGCCTGATGGCGGTCGCCCTCGTCATCTTCGCGCGCTGGGATCCGGTGCGTTGCTTCGTGGCGGCCCTGCTGTTCGGCGCCGCCGGCGCCATCGGCCCGGCGCTGCAATCCATCAACATCACGCAAGGCTACTATTTCTTCAATGCAGCCCCCTACATCCTGACGCTGCTGATCATGGTCTCGTCCGGTCGCGTGCGGCATGCCCAGCACGGCATGCCCGGCGAACTCTCGGTCTCGAAATAGGGCCCGCCGCATGCCGACCATCGCAGCCGATCCCTACCCCTGGCCCTTCGACGGCGCGCTCGCACCGGCGAACACAGCGCTGATCGTCATCGACATGCAGACCGATTTCTGCGGACCCGGCGGCTATGTCGACAAGATGGGCTACGACCTGTCGCTGACGCGTGCCCCACTCGCCCCCATCGCGCGGCTCCTCGCGGCAATGCGTCCCAAAGGCTACTGCATCATCCATACGCGCGAAGGCCACCGGCCCGATCTTTCGGATCTGCCCGAGAACAAGCGCTGGCGCTCGCGCCGCATCGGTGCGGGCATCGGCGATCCGGGCCCGTGCGGGCGCATCCTCGTGCGCGGCGAGCCGGGCTGGGAGATCGTGCCCGAAGTGGCGCCGCTGCCGGGCGAGACGGTGATCGACAAGCCCGGCAAGGGATCGTTCTGCGCCACCGACCTCGAACTCGTGCTGCACACGCGCGGGATCCGGAATATCGTGCTGACCGGGATCACGACCGACGTGTGCGTGCACACCACGATGCGCGAAGCCAACGACCGCGGCTTCGAGTGCCTGCTGCTCGAGGATTGCTGCGGTGCCACCGACCGCTCGAACCACGACGCCGCGATCCGCATGGTCAAGATGCAGGGCGGCGTGTTCGGCGCCGTGGCGACCAGCGACATCCTGATGGAGGCCCTGCCATGAGCCGCGCGATCCACCTGCAGGCCTCCGGGATGACGAAGATCTTCGGGCCCCTCGTGGCCCTCGAGGACGTTTCGATCGACGTTCCCGCCGGTTCGTTCCACGCACTTCTCGGCGAGAACGGTGCGGGCAAGTCGACGCTCGTCAAATGCATCATGGGATTCTACGAGCCGACGCGCGGCACCGTGACGGTCGACGGGAAGCCGATCCACGCGCGCAACCCCCGCGAGGCGCGTGCACAGGGCATCGGCATGGTCTACCAGCATTTCACGCTCGTGCCCTCGCTGACCGGTGCCGAGAACATGGTGATCGGCCAGCTCAATCCGCCGGCCGTGATCGACTGGGCGAAGGAAAAGAAGGCGCTCGACGCCTTCCTCGACCGGATGCCGTTCCGCGTCCCGCTCGACCGCCCGGTTTCCGAACTTGCCGCGGGCGAGAAGCAGAAGCTCGAGATCCTGAAACTCATCTATTTCGACCAGCGCTTCCTGATCCTCGACGAACCCACCTCGGTGCTCACGCCCGACGAGGCCGACGAGATCCTCGGCCTCCTCAAGGGCATGACGCGGGCGGGCGACATCAGCGTGCTGATGATCACGCACAAGTTCCGCGAAGTGACGGCGGTGGCCGACGACGTGACGGTGCTGCGGCGCGGCAAACTCGCCGGTGCCGGACGCGTAGCCGACCTTTCGACCGACGCGATGGCCCGCATGATGATCGGCGACACGGCCGTGCGCGCACGCGCCGAACGCAGCCCCAAGCCGCCCGGGGTGCCGATGCTCGAACTCGTCGCGGTCTACGCCGAAGACGATTCCGGACAGAATGCCGTCGAAGAACTCGACCTCAAGATCGCCGCCGGCGAGATCGTCGGGATCGCGGGCGTTTCGGGCAATGGCCAGAGCGAACTTGTCGAGGTTCTTTCCGGCCAGCGCCCGCTGATCGACGGTCGCATTCTCGTGCGAGGTCAACCCTTCGAGCCGACGCGCGAGAGCCTCGCACGCCTCAAGATCTACGGTCTGCCCGAAGAACCGCTGCGCAACGCGACGGTGCCGCGCATGACGGTCGCGGAGAACATCGCTTTCCGCAGCTTCGACCGGCCACCGATCGCCTCGCTCGGCTGGTGGCTCCACCCCGGCCCGATGCGGGCCAAGGCGCGCGACCTCATCGCGCGCTACCGCGTCAAGACGCCGTCGACCGAAGCGCCCATCGAGACGCTGTCGGGCGGCAACGTCCAGAGAGCCGTCCTCGCGCGCGAACTTTCGGGCGATGTCGACGTGCTGATCGTCGCCAATCCGTGCTTCGGCCTCGATTTCGCCTCGGCCGCCGACATCCGCGCGCAGATCATGGAAGCCCGCAACCGCGGGGCTGCCGTCCTGCTCGTCTCAGAGGATCTCGACGAGATCCTCGAACTTGCCGACCGTGTGGCCGTGATGTCCGAGGGGCGGATCGCCTATCTGGCGCAGGTCGCCAAGACCGACCGCGCGACCATCGGCCACGCGATGGCCGGCCACGGATGACGATCCCGGTCCCCGCCAACCCCGGCCCCTTCGCGCTCGAGCCTGGAAAGACGGCGCTGGTCGTGATCGACATGCAGCGCGATTTCGTCGAGCCGGGTGGCTTCGGTGCTGCCCTCGGCAACGACGTGACGCGACTGCAGGCGATCATTCCGGCGGTCGCCAGACTCCTCGGTCTATTCCGCGCACGCGGATGGCCGGTACTGCATACGCGCGAGAGCCACCTGCCGGACCTCAGCGACTGTCCGCCGGCCAAGCGTACCCGTGGTAAGCCGAGCCTTCGCATCGGCGACACCGGCCCGATGGGCCGCATTCTCGTGCGCGGCGAACCGGGCAACGCGATCGTGTCCGAACTTGCGCCCTTCCCTGGCGAGATCGTCGTCGACAAGCCCGGCAAGGGGATGTTCTACCGCACCGACGTCGACAGCCAACTTGCCGCACGCGGCATCACGCATCTCGTCTTCGCCGGCGTGACGACCGAGGTCTGCGTCCAGACCTCGATGCGCGAAGCCAACGACCGCGGCTTCGAATGCCTGCTGGTCGAGGAAGCGACCGAAAGCTATTTTCCCGAATTCAAGACGTCAGCCCTTGCCATGATCGCGGCACAGGGCGCCATCGTGGGATGGACTGCACGTCTCAATGATCTGGAGACGGCCTTGGGCGGCACTCAGTAGGCGATCTTCGCCAGAGCGCGGAGATTCTCCGGCGTGGTCGCGGGAAAGCCGAAAAATTCGAGATAGGCCGGAATCTGCTCGAACAGCATGTCGAGGCCGACCTGTACCGGGCAGCCACGGGCCTGTGCGGCCTCCAGCAACGGCGTCATTTCCTGCTTCATGACGACCTCGCCCACGAATGTCGACGCGGCCAGCCGCGACACGTCGAAGGGCATCGGATCGCCGGCCTTCATGCCGAGCGGCGTGGCGTTGACGACGAGCCCCCAGCCCGCCGGATCGTTCGAGCCTACGCTAACGCTTAGGGTCGGATAGTTTTCGCGCAGCCTCCTGCCGAGCGCCTCGGCACTCGCCGGACTGGCGTCGTGGAGGCCGATTTCACCGACACCGGCTGCCGCGAGCGAGGCCGCGATCGCCGAGCCGACGCCGCCGCTGCCCACGACGAGGACGCGCGCCCCGGCAAGCCCGAACCCCTTCCGGCGCACACCCCGGACGAACCCTTCCCCGTCGAACATGTCGCCGACGAGCCTGCCGTCGGGCGCGAGCCGGATCGCGTTCAACGAACCGGCGACCTTGACGGCGGTCGAAACCTCGTCGACCAGCGTTACGCTCGTGACCTTGTGCGGCATCGTGACGAGCGCGCCGTGGATGTTGGTCAGGCGGAAAACAAGCCGGAGGAACTCGGGATAGTCTTCGGCCCGGCACCCCATCGGCACGACGACGGCATCGATTCCGGCACTCTCGAAATACGGATTGTAGATCATCGGCGCCTTGAACGCCTCGGTCGGGACGCCGATATGGGCAACGAGCTTCGTCTTGCCGGAAATCATCGTCAGTCAGGCTCCGCTGCGCGTACTCGCGGGGCGCAACGCCGCCGCGAACCGACAGTACCACGACAATCTACATCGTACCCGTGCAGCCGCCATCGATGACGATCCGCCGGGTACTTCTCACAACGTCGCTTCGATCGACTGCCGGAGCTCGGCGGTGACTTCCGGCAGGATGCCGAACCATGCCTTGAAGGCCGGCCGCGCCTGGTGGAGCAGCATGCCGAGACCGTCCACCGTCGGGTTGCCCCGCTTGCGGGCCGCGGCCAGCAGCGGCGTTTCAAGCGGCGTATAGACGATATCCGATACGAGCGCTTTCACCGGCAGGGCGTCGAGCGAAAGATCGAGCGGCGGTTGGCCGACCATGCCCTGGCTTGTCGTGTTCACGACCATCGCCGCTCCGTCGAGGGCGCGGCCCCTGTCTGCCCATCCGACGAGTTCGATGGGGCCACCGAGCTGCTGAAGCAGTGCGTTCGCCCGGTCCGGAGTCCGGTTGACGAGGCGGATCTGCCGCACGCCCCTGTCGAGGAGGCCGACGATCACCGCGCGGGCACCGCCACCCGCTCCGATGACGACGACCGGGCCGGCGTCGGGGCGCCAATTCGGCACACGCTCGACGACGTTTTCGATATAGCCCCAGCCATCGTTGTTGAAGCCGTTGAGCGATCCGTCGGGGCCGACGACGATGCAGTTGGCCGCACCGATCCGCTTGGCGAGCGGATCGACGTTGTCGATGATCTTCAAGGCCTCGACCTTGTGCGGAATCGTCAGATTGCAGCCCGAGAAGCCGAGTGCGGGAAGTGCACGCAAGGCGGCGGCCAGCCCCTCGATCTTGATCGCAAGCGGCACGTAAACGCCGGCAAGGCCGTGCTTCTGGAGCCAGTAGCTATGCAGCTTCGGCGAACGCGAGTGCATGACCGGCCACCCCATTACGCCAGCCATCAGAAATCGGTCTTGGTGCGCCATATCGGTCCGTCCCTTTGAATAGTGTCAGTTCGAGGCAGCATCCGGGTGCGCTAGGATGGCCGCAACACCAAGCAGCGCCACCTCGATGTCGTCCGCTTCCGGCAGGCCGCTCACCGCGACCGCACCGACGAACTGCCCGTCCCGCTCCACCGGCACGCCGCCGCCCCATCCCAGATATCTCGGATCGCCATAGTAGGAAATGTCGAATCCGTGTTCCGGGTCACGCACGCGCTTGCCGACCGTCGCGCTCGGCCGCCGCAGGCGCACCGCCGTATAGGCCTTGTTGGTCGCCACCGCAACCGAGCTCAGCGGCGCATCCGAATGCCGGAGGATTCCGAGCGTCTCGCCGTGCGAGTCGACCACCGCGATGACCGCGGCCTTGCCGCGCCGGTCGAGTTCGGCGCCGATCGCGTCGATCGCCGCCCGGGCGTCCAGATGGTCGAGAGTCAGTTCGCGCCTCATTTTTCCGTCGCCCTTCCATCCTTGGTGCTGCCGCCGAGAAACAGCTCGGCGACGCGCGGATCGCCGAGCAGTGCCGCTGCCGTGTCTGACATCCGGGTCTGGCCCTGCTCGAGCACGAGCCCGAAATCCGACATCTGCAGCGCGCTGCGCGCATTCTGTTCGATCAGCAGGATCGTGGTTCCTCGCGCACGGAGGTCCAGCAGGATGTCGAACGTCTCGCGGACCATCAAGGGCGACAGGCCGATCGACGGCTCGTCGATCAGCAGCAGCCTCGGATCCAGCAACATGCTGCGCGCGATCTCGAGCAGCTTCTGCTGCCCGCCGCTCAGCGTCGAGGCCTGCGCCTTCGCCTTGCTGCGCAAAACCGGGAAGCGCTCGAGGGCGGCTTCGATACGCGCGGGGATGTCGATCTCGGGCGGTGCGGCGATTCCGCCAAGCTCCAGATTGTGGAGCACGCTCAGCTCGGGAAAGATGTTGCGCCCCTGCGGCACATAGCTGATCCCGATCGCGAGCAGCTGCCTGGGCGAAAAGTTCGTGACGTCCCTGCCCTCGAACACGATACGCCCGCTGCGCACCTTCAGCAGGCCGAAGACCGTCTTGAACACGGTCGATTTCCCCGCACCGTTCGGGCCGATGACCGTCGTGATTTTCGCCCGTTCGATGGCAAACGTCGTGCCGTGCAGGATCGTCATCGGGCCGTATCCGGCGACGACGGAATCAAGGGCAAGGATCGGCGCGCTGGCGCTCTCAGGGCCCAAGATAGGCCTCGATCACCTTGGGATCCCTGCGGATGCTGGCGGGATCGCCCTGCGCGATGATTCGCCCCTCCGCAAGAACGAGGACGCGCGAGCACAGCGACATCACGAAATCCATGTTGTGTTCGATGACGACGAACGTGGCGCGCATCTCGCGGTTGATCGCGCGAAGCCGTTCGCGCAGGTCGGCCAGCATCGTGAGATTGACGCCGCCGGCCGGTTCGTCGAGCAGGACGAGGCGCGGGCCCCCCATGAACGCCATCGCGGCATCGAGCAGCTTCTGCTGGCCGTAGCTCAGTCGTCCGGCCCGTTCGCCGGCGACGTGCGACAGGCGGAAAAACTCGATCATCCGGTCGGCCGCGGCGCCAAGCCCCGCATCCGCCGGCCCGAACAGCCGCGACAGCATCGTTCCGCGATGTTCCTGGCCGGCCGCGATCAGGTTGTCCTTCACGGTCAGCTCCGGGAAGACCTGCAAGAGCTGGAACGTCCGGCTGACGCCAAGGGCGTTGAGGTCGCACGGCCGCATGCCGGTCGTCACCTTGCCATCGACGCGCACTTCCCCGGCGGTCGGCTGCAATTGCCCGAGGACGCAGTTGAACAGCGTCGACTTGCCCGAGCCATTCGGGCCGATGATGCCGACGATCTCGCCCTCGTCGACCGAGAAGGAGACGCCGTCGACCGCGACGATGCCGCCGAACGATTTGTGCAGATCCTTGATTTCGAGAACCGGCGCCATCAGCGCGCCGCCTTCGAAGCGGCAGCACGCCGGCGCAGCGCCGCACGCAGCTGGGCAACCATGCCGATCAGACCCTGCGGGCAGAAGGCCATCAGGAGCATGACCGAAGCGGCGTAGAGCAGAAGATAATAGCCTTGCGTGAAGCGCAGGAATTCCGGCAGCAGGATCGCGACCAGGGCGCCGACGAGCGGTCCCAGCAGATGGCCCGCCCCGCCGACGATAACCATCAGCAGCAGGCTCAGCGAGTAGCCGAGCGAGAAAGAGCTCGGCTCGAGAAACTGCACCAGCGGGGCATACAGGCCGCCGGCCATTCCGCCGACCGACGATCCGATGGCGAAGGCCAGCAGCGTGTAGCGGCGCGTGTCGATCCCGAGCGACATGGCGCGGACGGAATTCTCGCGCAGCACCATGAAGGCGCGCCCCCAAGGTGACCGGATCATCCACCACATCGCCGCCAGAAACACGGCAAGCATCACGAGGCAGAAATAATAGTAGTCCGCCGCCTTCGCGAGCGAGATCCCGAGAAGTACGGGCCGCTGGATGTCGGAAATGCCGTACACGCCGTTCGTCAGCCACTGCTCGTTGCGCAGCAGGAGATAGACGAGCGTGGTGAAGGCAAGCGTGACGAAGGCAAGATAGTGGTGCTGGACGCGCAGTGCCGGATAGCCGAGCAGCCAGCCGACCGCAAAGCAGATCGCTCCCGCCGCGACGAAGGCGATCGGGAACGGTACGCCCTGCTGCATCAACAGGGCCGTCGCATAGGCGCCGATGCCGACGAACGCCCCTTGCGCCATGGAAATCTGCCCGGCATAGCCGAGCGTGAGGTTGAGCCCCATCGCCGCGATGGCCGTCACGGCCCAGAGGCTCACCAGATAGAGCGACGACGGGCGCAGGAACTCCGGACCTGCCGCAAGAGCAAGCACGACCGTGGCACCGGCCACGAGCGACGCGACGCGCATGCGTTCCATCAGACCGACCGCTCTTCGACCCGTCCGAGGATGCCCTGCGGCCGGAACAGGATGACGACGACGAGCACGATCAGCGGGACCGCGGCCCGGTACTGCGCGGAGACATAGACCGCCGCGAGATTGTCGAGCACCCCGAGGATCAGGCCGCCGAGGACAGCACCGCGGACCTGGTTGAAGCCGCCGACGATCGCCGCGACGAAGGCGGCAAGCCCCAGCGTCTCGCCGTTCGTGAATTTGGCAAGATAGATCGGCGAGATCAGGAACGAGGCCAATGCCGTCAGCAGACCGTTGATCAGGAACGTGTAAAAGATCATCCGGTCGACATCGACGCCGAGGATGCGCGCCACACCCCGGTTCTGCGCCGTCGCCTGCATTGCGCGCCCGGTCAGGGTCGAGGACAGGAACCAGTTGAGGAGTGCCACGGCCCCGATCGCGACGAAGAATACGGCGATGCTCTGCGTCGAGACGACCGCACCCAGGAACTCGATGTCGGTTCCCTCGATGACGGGCGGGAACTGCTGGGCCTGCGAGCTGTAGAGGTCCTTGACCGCCTCTTTCATGAAGATCGCCAGCGCGATCGTCGAGATCACGAGGGGCAATACGCCGTGCTTGAGCATCGGCTCGACGATCAGGCCCTTGAAGGCGGCCCCGAGGATCAGCGCCGAAACGGCGAGACCGATGACGAGTGAAGGCCAGTAGCCGAGACCGCCAAGCTTCATCGCGACGAGCACGAAGAAGGCCGGCACCATGACGAACTCGCCTTGCGCGAAATTGATCGTCTGCGAAGTCTGCCAGAGGAGTGCAAAGCCGACGGCGACGAGGGCATAGATCGCCCCCGTCGCCAGGCCGGACACGACGAGCTGGATGAAACTTCCCATTTCAGCCGTACCGTCGCTTCGCTTTGCCGGATATCAGAGGCCCGCCTTCGGCAGGATTTCGACGATCTTCTGCTTGCCGGCGACGACCTCGCCCAGGAAGCTCTGGCGGTCGATGTCGCCGTTCTTGTCCCACGTCGCTTCCATCAGGATTCCCGGCTCGTCCGACGGCTTGATCGTCATGCCGTGGAGGGCCGCCGCGAACGCCTTGCTGTCGAACTTCCCGATCTTCTCGGTGACGTGCTTGATGACGTAGACGGCCGTGTAGCCCTTGATGCCGTTGTGGTCGTTGGCGTAACCGAAGCGCTTCTTGAACTTTTCGCCGAACTCCTGGAGGGCCGGGATCGGCGCGTCGGCCGACAGACCGACATGCCCTTTGACCCCATTGGCGGCATCACCGGCAAGCTCGATCACCTTCTGGCCGAGCAGCGTCGTCTCGCCGATCAGCGGAGAGCGGATGCCCTGCTTGCGCGCCTCGCGCAGGAATCGCGCGCTCTCTTCCTCGTTCGTATAGACGAAGATCGCATCGGCGTTCGCGTTCTTGACCTTCACCACGTCGGAGGCGAAATCGACCTGGCCGGACTCGGTCGAAACGTCGGCAACGACCGGAATGTTGCGCTTGCCCATTTCGGAGATGAAGGCATCGCGTCCGCCCTTGCCGAAATCGTTGTTGACCCAAACGACCGCGACCGTCTTCGCCTTGACGCCATCGCGCATGTAGTTGGCGATCTTCGGCATGCTGACCTGCTGGCCGAACGCGGTGCGGAAGATATAGGGATTGCCGCGCTGCGTGATCGCGGCAGCCTCGCCGCCCATGATCTGCGGGATCTCCGCCACCTTCGTGAGTTCCATGCTGGGCAGCACCGAGCCCGAGAAGACCGGCCCGAGAACGACATAGGGCTTGTTGTCGATCATCTTCTGGATCTGCGCGCGCGCGATGCTGGCCTCGCTCTGCGTGTCGACGTGGGGCACATCGAGCTTGCGCCCGAGGATGCCGCCCTTCGCGTTGATCTCCTCGACGGCGAGGATGATCCCGTCGCGCCAGTTCGTGCCGGATACGGCGCCCGCTCCGGAAAGCTCGGCGAGATCGGGGATATAGACGGTCGACTGCGCGCTGGCGGCGACAGGTGCCAGCATCACGGCAGCCGTGATGAACGGCTTGATCAGGTATTTCATGTTTCGCTCCCTTTTCTCCGAACTTCGCCGGATGTCGAATTATTTATGCCGTCTTATCGCGAGAAAGGAAAGGTAACGGCAAATACCAACCTTTTCCACTTCCGTAACATCAAGTTATGCTTCGTCGGTCACTGTCGTATCCAGATCGTCGAGAGGTCCTGGAACAGGAAATGGCTCGGACTGAACGGCCATCCGACAACTTCGGTCGAAACCGGAATGATCCGGTAGGCCCAGAAGAGCGGGATCGTATAGGCCTGCTCGAGCAGTCGCGCCTCGAACCGACGGACAAGTCCGCGCCGCACCACCGGATCGACAGTCCGCTTCTGCTGTTCGAACAGATCGTCAAGCACCCGATCGATGGATCGCGAGGCATTGTTGGGGGCGCGGTCGAACGACGTGAAACGCTCCAACTGGATCGACGGATCATCGACCGGATCGGCGGAGAAATCGGTAATCGCATCGAAATTGCCGGCCTGCAGCGTTGCCTGCCAGGGTGCGGTCTCGAGTTTGACGTTTTCGGTCGTCACGCCGATCTGACGCCACTGGTCGACGAGATAGACGGCCAACTGCTGATGGGGATTCTCGATCGACCGCGTGACGAGCCGGATATTGAGCCGCGTCTGCCCCGCCTCGGCCAGCAGGCGGCGCGCCTCGTCGCGCGCGGCCGCGATGTCCGGACCGAAGCCGGGGGACCGCGCAAGCTCCTCCGGCGCTGCCGCCATGGGGGTCCCCGGCCGCAGGAAAGCGCCGGCCGTGCGGACCGAAGAAATCCGCGTCATTGTCGCCTGCCCGGCCTTGCGATCGAGTGCGAGCGTCAGCGCCCGGCGCACGCGCGCGTCGTCGAGCGGCGGATGCTCGGTATTCAGCGCCACGACATAGACGCTGATCCGGTCGCCTTCGTAGAACTGCGTCTTGTCGCCGCGGATCGCCTTGATCCGGTCGCGCTGCGCCGGCGTCAGGCCGCGGAACTCGGCCTGGATCTGGCCGGCGGCAAGCGAGTTCACGGTCGCCGCCCCGTCGATATACGTGGCGCGGAAGCCTTCGAGATAGGGCCGACCCGCTTCGAAATAACGCTCGAAGCGCTTGCCCACCCATGCCTGCCCCTGCTGGTAGCCGACGAACTCGAACGGACCGCTGCCCATCACCCGGCGCTGCGGATACTCGCGGTCACGCGCCAGCAGCGCCGCCGAATAGATGCAGTTCCATGGACTAGCCATCGACGCCTCGAACGCGGCATCGACCCCGCGCAGACGCACGACGATCGTGCGCGGATCGGGAGTATCGACGGCGGCAATGTCGGCGAACTGCGCCTTGCGTACGGAAACAACGCCGGCCGGCGGATCGCGCAGCCGATCGAGCGTGGCCTTGACGTCTTCCGCCGTCACCGGGCTGCCGTCGTGGAACAAGGCATTCGCGCGAAGGCGAAACGTCCAGGTCAGCCGGTCGGCGGAGGAACTCCAGCTTTCCGCGATGTCGCCGACGATCTTCGGGTAGGCGTCCGGATCGAACTTCAGCAGCGTCGAATAATGCGGTGCCACATAGTGCAGGACGGCGAACGTGTTCGTCGCGTGGCAGTCGTAGGTGTTTGGCTCACCAGCCACCCCGAACGTGAGGATGCCGCCACGCTGCGGCAGGTCCGCCGCAAGCGCCGGCATGCCGGCAGCCAGGAGCTGCAGCGCCATCGAGAGAACATGGATGCGGATACTCCGGAAAACCGCGACCTCCCTTGGCCATCTGCCATTCGGCAGAACCGTTCATTCAATCGGTCTCACGCCCGCCATGCCTGAATCAAATTATTTGTTTGCGTTCTTTAATGAATTGGGTGCATCAATTTCCGATTACCTGAAAGTGCCCGATGCGGATCGATTTTCTCGGATTGCAGACGTTCCTGAGCATCGCCGAGCGCGGCAGTTTCCAGCGCGCGGCAGCGCATCTCAACCTTTCGCAGACGGCACTCAGCCACCGGATGCGGAAGTTCGAGGCCGATCTCGGCGTGCGGCTGCTGACGCGCACCACCCGGCAGGTCACGCTGTCCCCCGCGGGTCTCGAATTGCTGCCCAAGGCGCGGCACATCCTCGACGAGATCGAAACGTCGTTCGAAGCGCTGCGGCAGGGCGGCCGGCACCGCCAGGAGCGGATCGCCATCGGCTGCCTGCCGACCATCGCGCACCACTATCTGCCGCGCCTGCTGCAGGACTTCAGCAGCCGGTTTTCGGAGATGTCGGTCAAGATCTACGACAATTCGGCCGCCGAGATCGCCGAGCTGGTCCAGAGCGGGGCTGCGGAATTCGGCATCACGATCGTGTCGGCAAATCGCGTCGATCTCGACATCAAGCCGCTGCTGAAGGAACCCTTCGTGCTCGTCTGCCCGGTGGCGCACGTGTTCGCACGGCAGAAATCGGTCAACTGGGCGGAACTCGAGGGTATCCCCCTCGTCCGGATCAGCCCGCAGGCGGGAAACCGCGCCCTCATCGACGATGCGCTTGGCAGCCGGCGCGATGCACTGCTCTGGCGCTACGAGGTCCAGCATGTCGCGACGGCCGTGAGCATGGTGATGGCCGGCCTCGGTCTGACGGTCGTACCGCGCCTGGCGATCGACGTCGCCGGAACGCCCGGTGTGGCCGCAATCCCGCTGCGCAATCCCGGGCTCGTGCGCACGCTGGGCATCCTCTCGAAGCGCGGCGTGGCACTCTCCCCGCCGGCCGAACTGCTTGCGGGCCTGATCGCGAACCGTCTCAAGGCGGAGAAGTGAGCATCGCAGGCTGGTGAACGGAATTCAGCAATTCCGGACAACACGTCACTTGATCGGATGTCGGTGCCATCCGATGCTTTGCGGAGATTCACTAGGAGGACAAACGCGGTGTCGAATACAACCACGATCGCCGTCGTCGGCTATGGCGAGGTCGGGCGGATTTTCGCGAAGGCATTCCTGGCCCACGCCCACGTCAAGGTACAGGCGTTCGACATCCTGTTCGGCGATTCCCCCGACGGCCGGCGCCGCATCGCCGACGCCGGTGCGGACGGGGTCCTCGCCTGTCACAATGCCGCCGAGGCGGCCACGGGTGCCGACATCGTCGTCTCCGCCGTCACGGCAGACCGGACCCTGGAGGTCGCGGAGGAAGCGGCCGGCTATATGCGCGTCGGCCAGATCTTCTTCGACATCAACTCGGCCTCGCCCGTCACCAAACGCACCGCCGCCGAGAAGATTGGCCAGACCGGGGCGCTCTATGTCGAGGGCGCCGTCATGGCGCCGGTTCCGCCCGTCGGCGTGCGCGTGCCGATACTTGCCGGCGGCCCCGCGGCCGAACAGGCGGCCGGAATCCTCAATGCGCTCGGCATGAACGTCACGGCCGTGACGACCGAACCTGGCCGCGCGTCGGCGATGAAGCTCTGCCGCAGCATCATGATCAAAGGGCTCGAAGCCCTGATCATCGATTGCGCGCAGTCCGCGAAAGCCTGGGGCATCGAAAAGGAAGTCTACGAAAGCCTTTCCGGGACGTTCCCGTCGATCGACTGGCCGAAGCTTGCGGTGACGATGGCCGGCCGCGTGAGCCAGCACGGCATCCGACGCGCGGCCGAAATGCGCGAGGCGGCCGAGATGCTCGCCGATCTCGGCCGCGACCCGGGCCTGTGCCGCGCGATCGCCGACAGCCACGAGCGCCACGCGCGTGCCGAAGCGGCACGTCGCAAGGGCGCGGCCTAGGCGGTGCAGGCTTTTCACGAATATTTCCATATCAATCATTTGATTCATGGGCGGGTTTCCCCGACTCTTGGATCGATCGACACGCGATAAGGATCCGACGGGGGAAACGATGCAGAAGCACGTCCGGTGCATGATGATGCGCGGCGGCACGTCGAAGGGCGCCTATTTCCTTGCCGAGGACCTGCCGCAGGATGTGACCGGCCGCGACGCGGCACTGCTCGCGATCCTCGGATCGCCCGATCCGCGCCAGGTCGACGGGATCGGCGGCGCGCATCCGCTGACCAGCAAGGTCGCGATCGTCTCGAAGTCGAAGGATGCCGACAGCGACATCGATTTCCTGTTTTGCCAGGTTTCGGTCGACCGTGCGCTCGTCGATACCACGCCCAACTGCGGCAACATCCTGGCCGGCGTGGCCCCCTTCGCGATCGAGCGCGGCCTCATCGCGGCGAAGGAGCCGGTGACGCGGGTCCGCGTACGGACGATCAACACCGGAACGCTCGCCGAACTCGTCGTCGAAACACCGGGCGGTGCTGTCAACTATGAGGGTGACGCCCGGATCGACGGCGTGCCGGGGACGGCCGCCCCCATCGCCGTCAACTTCCTCGACGCGGCCGGCTCGGTATGCGGCAGCCTGCTGCCGACCGGCAATGCCGTCGACACCGTCTGCGGGATCGAGGCCACGCTCATCGACAACGGCATGCCGGTCGTCGTGCTCGCCGCCGCCGCACTCGGCCGGACCGGCTATGAAAGCCGCGAGAGCCTCGATGCGGATACCGAGCTCAAGGCCCGCCTCGAGGAGATCCGTCTTGCGGCCGGCAGGCTCATGGGGCTCGGCGACGTCACGGACAAGGTCATTCCGAAGATGGCGCTTGTGGCACCACCCGCCGCGGGCGGCAGCGTGGCGACGCGCAGCTTCATCCCCCATGCCTGCCATGCCTCGATCGGCGTCTTCGCGGCCGTGTCGGTGGCCACGGCCTGCGTACTGCCCGGCACGCCCGCGTCGCGCGTCGCACGCATGTCGAGCGAACGGATCCGCACGGTGACGGTGGAGCATCCGACCGGCGATTTTGCCGTGCGCCTCGAGATCGGCGGGACGGATGCCGCACCGACCGTCGAGCGTGCCGGCCTGCTGCGCACGGCCCGGGCACTCTTCGACGGGATCGCGTTCTACACGCCGCGGGAGCCCGCGGCGCAAGCCAGACAACCGACAGCAGCCTGAGGCCAGGAAAATGAGTTCACCGACAAAATCAGCCCTCGTCGTTTCGGCCCATCCCGGCGATTTCGTCTGGCGGGCGGCGGGTGCGATCGCCTTGCATGTCGCGAAGGGCTATCGGGTGAAAATCGTCTGCCTTGCCTATGGCGAGCGCGGCGAAAGCCAATGGGCCTGGAAGAAGGCCGGCGTATCGCTTGCCGAGGTGAAAGCGCAGCGCCATGCGGAATCCGAGAAGGCTGCCACCGTGCTCGGTGCCGAGATCGAGTTCTTCGACGCCGGCGACTATCCGCTGCGCCTGACCGAGGCGATGCTCGACCGGCTGGTCGACATCTATCGCGAAGTCAAACCGTCCTTCGTGCTGACCCACGCGATGGAAGATCCCTACAACGGCGACCACCCCGAAGCATCGCGCTTCGCGCAGGAAGCCCGCGTCATAGCACAAGCGGCCGGCCACAAGCCCGATCCGACGCGCAGCTACTCCGCACCCGCCGTCTTCCTCTTCGAGCCGCACCAGCCCGAGCAGTGCAACTACAAGCCCAACGTCATCCTCAACATCGACCCGGTGTGGGAAACGAAGCGCAAGGCGTTCGAGGTCCTCGCCGCCCAGCAGCATCTCTGGGAATACTACACGCGCGTGGCGCTCAATCGCGGCATGCAGGGCGGTCGCAATTCCGGACGCCCGATGACCTATGGCGAGGCGTACCAGCGCGTCTTCCCGGCCGTCGTCGAGGAGCTGTCCTGAAATGGCCCGCATAATCGGTGCCATCGCCGCTTCGCACACCCCGACGATCGGCTTCGCCTTCGACAAGAAGAAGCAGGACGATCCGGTCTGGGCGCCGATCTTCGAATCCTTCGCACCCGTCCGCGCATGGATCGAGACGAAGCGGCCCGACGCGCTGGTCTTCATCTTCAACGACCATGTCACGTCGTTTTTCTTCGACCACTATTCGGCCTTCGCCCTCGGCATCGGCGAGCGCTATGCGGTCGCCGACGAAGGCGGCGGTCCGCGCGACCTTCCGCCGGTCGACGGGCACACGAAGCTTGCCCAGCATATCGGCGCGTCGCTCGTCGCCGACGAGTTCGACATGTCGTTCTTCCAGGATCGGCCGCTCGACCATGGCTGCTTCTCGCCGCTCTGCATGATGATGCCGAGCGCGCCCAAATGGACGGTCCCGATCGTCCCGCTCCAGGTCGGCGTGCTGCAGTTCCCGATCCCGTCCGCCGGCCGCTGCTTCAGGCTGGGCAAGGCGCTGCGCCGGGCGATCGAGAGCTACCCCGAAGACATTTCGGTCGCGATCGTCGCCACCGGCGGTCTTTCCCACCAGGTCCACGGTGAGCGCGCCGGCTTCAACAACGTGCCGTGGGATATGCGCTTCCTCGACCTGATCGAGAAGGATCCCGAGTTCCTCGCCGGCATGACGCATGCCGAATACGCGACCCTTGGCGGCTTCGAGGGTGCGGAAGTGATCATGTGGCTGATCATGCGCGGCGCCCTGTCCGCCCGCGTGAACCGGATTCACCAGACCTACTACCTGCCCTCGATGGCCGGGATCGCCACGGCGATCTACGAGAACGCCGGCGAAGCACCGCTGGAGGCCGAGATCGAACGCCACCGCAGCCATGTCGGCCGGCAGCTCGCGGGCGTCGAAGCGCTTGCCGGCACCTATCCGTTCACGCTGGAGCGCAGCGTCAAAGGCTACCGGCTCAACAAGTTCCTGCACGCGCTGATCGACCCGGCGGTGCGCGCGGCGTTCCTGAAGGACCCCGAAGCGAGCTTCGCAAAGGGCGAACTGACCGACGAGGAGAAGGATCTCGTCCGGCGACGCGACTGGCGCGGACTCATCCGCTACGGCGCGATCTTCTTCGTGCTCGAGAAACTCGGTGCCGTCGTGGGTGTCTCGAACCTCCACATCTATGCCGCGATGCGCGGCCAGACGCTCGAGGAGTTCCAGAAGACGCGCAATGCGCCCGGCGCGCTCTATTCGGTCGCCGGAACCGACAAGGGCAAGACGGAATGGGCGGCACCGCCGGCAAACGACTGACGGTGCGCGCCCACGATCCGTTCAGCGCGGCGTGACGTCGAAGCCGAAATACTTCATGCTCAGACGCTTGATCGTGCCGTCGGCCTTCGCCGCGTCGATCGCGGCGTCGAAGCGCGCCTGAAGGGCCGTTTCCCCCTTGCGGAAGGCAACGCCCGCACCCTTGCCGAGCAACCCGCCCATGAAGCGCGGTCCGCTGATCAGCACGTCATCGCTGGCGAGCTTCTTCTTCGACTCGCTGAGATAGGCGATCGAGGCGAACACCGCGTCGACGCGGCCTGCCGTCAGGTCGAGATCGTGCTGCTCGGTCGTCTTGTATTCGCGGATTTCGACCGTGCCTTCGAGATACTGCTTGAGGAATGCGGCGCCGATCGTGGATGTCTGCACGCCGATGACCTTGCCCTTGAGCTTCGGCTTGATCTTGTCGAGTGCGGCGATCGCCGCGGCCTCGCTCGTCGTCAGCGAATAGACGCTGCCGGTGTCGCCCAGATCGCCGATCGGGCCCGACTTCAGCGTCATGAAGATCTGCCCGACGCTGCTGTAGGGCTGCGAGAACAGCACCGCTTCCTCGCGTCGCGGCGTGATCGACATGCCGGCCATGATCGCGTCGAACTTGCCGGCGTTGAGCGCCGGGATCATCCCGTCGAAGGCCTGCGCCTCGATCGTGCAGTCGAGCTTGGCGCGCGCGCACAGGTCCTTGTAGAGCTCGATCTCATAGCCGCCGAGCGTGCCGTTGGGTTCGGTGTAGTTGTACGGCGGGAACGCGCCTTCGGTGGCGATGCGTACCTTCTGCGCCGGCTGGGCCGCGGCGGCACCTGCGAATGCGGCGATGCCCGCCACGGCGAGAACAAACCAGTTGGCCTTCATGTCGATCTCCTCTTTCTCGGTCCGGCGGGCATGTTGCCTCGCCGGCACCCGTCTTGACTAGAACTCGCTTGCCAGGAACTGCCCGAGCCGCTCCGACCGGGGTGCGTCGAACATCTGCGCCGGCGTCCCCTGCTCCTCGATGGCACCGTTGTGCAAAAACACCACCCTGCTCGAGACCTCCCGGGCGAAGCCCATCTCGTGGGTCACGATCAGCATCGTGCGGCCTTCCTGTGCCAGCGTACGCATGACGCGCAGCACCTCGCCGACGAGTTCGGGATCGAGGGCCGAGGTCGGTTCGTCGAAGAGCATCAGGCGCGGCTTCTGCGCCAGTGCGCGCGCGATCGCCGCGCGCTGCTGCTGGCCGCCCGAAAGATGGGCCGGATAGTGGTTGCGCTTGTCGGCAATGCCGACCTTCTCGAGGATGGCTTCCGCCTCGGCGACGCACTCGGCGCGCGGGCGGCGGTGCACGTGGATCGGCGCTTCGATCACGTTCTCGAGGACGGTCATGTGGGACCAGAGATTGAAGCTCTGGAACACCATGCCGATGGACGAGCGCATCCGGTCGACCTGGACGCGGTCGGCGATCCTGAGGCCGCCGCTTGCCGGGGCAAGGCGGATCTCCTCGCCGTCGATCAGGACCTGCCCGGCCGACGGCGTTTCCAGCATGTTGATGCAGCGGAGCATCGTCGACTTGCCCGATCCCGACGAGCCGAGGATCGAGATCACCTCGCCTTCGCGCGCCGCGAAATCGATGCCCTTGAGGACCTCGAATGCGCCGAAGCTCTTGCGCAACTTGCGCAGTTCGACGGTCGGCGGCTGGATCGCGGTCACGCGGATACTCCGGCAGGCAGGGGGCGGACCTGCGGATGCGCGCGAAGCTGCGGATTGAGGCGGGCTTCGAGCAGCATCACCAGGCGGGTGAGCACGAAATTGAGGCAGAGATAGATCGCACCCGCGACGATGAAAATCTCGATCGCCCGGTACGTCTCGGAAATCATCTTCGCGGCGATGCCGGTGATCTCCATCATCGTGATGATCGAGGCAAGCGACGTCGCCTTCACCATCAAGATCAGCTCGTTGCCGTAGCCCGGCAGCGCCTGCCGGATCGCCTGCGGCAGGACGATGCGCCGGAAGGTCGTGAAGCGGCTCATGCCGACGGCACTCGCCGCTTCGATCTGGCCGAGGGGAACCGAGGTGAGCCCGCCGCGGATGATCTCGCTCGCATAGGCCGCCGTGTTCAGCGTGAGCGCCAGGATCGCGCACCAATAGGGATCGCGCAGGAACGGCCACAGGAAGCTGCGGCGGATTTCCGGGAACTGGCCGAGCCCGTAATAGATGACGAAGATCTGCAGCAGCAGCGGCGTCGAGCGGAAGACGAAGACGTATATCTTCGCGAACCAGTCGAGCACGCCGATCTTCGACAGGCGCATCAGCGCAAGCGGCAGTGCCAGGAAGGCACCAAGAGCCACCGAACTTGCCGCGAGCTTCAACGTCAGCGGCACGCCGGGCAGGATCGTCAGCAGCATCTCGTAGAGGAAGGCGAAATCCATCAGGCTTTCCTCAGGCCGCGCGAGAAGCGGTCTTCCGCCCCGCCGAAGCCCCAGCTCGAGAAGGCCGAGATCGCCATGTAGAGCACGGCCGCGGCGGCGAAGAACAGGAACGGCTGGCGCGTCGAGCCGGCCGCGACCTGCGACTGGCGCAGCAGCTCGACGAGGCCGGTGACGGAGATCAGCGCCGTCTCCTTCAGCACGAGCTGCCAGACATTGCCGATGCCCGGGATCGCGAAGCGCAGGGCCAGCGGTGCGACGATCCGGCGGAACTTGAGGAAGGGCGACATGCCGGCGGCCGTCGCCGCCTCGATCTCGCCGCGCGGGATCGCAAGATAGGCCGCGCGCAGCACTTCGGTCTGGTAAGCACCCGACACCACGCCGATGGCGAGCGCGCCCGCGACGAAGCCCGGCAGGCTGACGAAGCCGGTGGCGCCGAACAGCCGGGCGACCGGCGTGAGGAGCGCGCTGGAGCCGAAATAGAAGAGATAGATCACCAGCAGGTCGGGCACGCCGCGCAGGACCGTCGTGTAGACGTCGGCAAATCCGCGCACGACCGGCCCGCCCTGCAGCTTGGCGAACGCGCCGGCGGCACCCACGCACGCACCGGCAAGGAAGCCCGTGACCGCGACCGCGACCGTCATCGCCGCGGCGAGGAGAAGCGGCAAGCCCCAGCCGGTCGGCCCGAACCCGAGGAGTTCGATCATCCGGGGTGCCGCGCCGCGGCCTAGCGCGCCGACATGTCGAGCGGCGGCTCGACATCGTCGGTGATCGGATTGCGGAAGGGATTGTCCTTCCGGAATTCCGCGAACGCGTCCTTGGCGGCCTTCAGCAGTGCCGGATTGCCGAGGACATCGACGGCCGTTCCGGCCATCGTCTTGGCGGCGTGCGCAATACCCTTGTGCGCCGCCGGTGCCTTGCCCTGCGCCACCAGCTGCCACGAATGGCCCGGCGTGCCGATCGCATAGCACGCGTTGCGGCACTGGACCGTCGGCACGACCCAGCTGACCGAGCCCACGTCGGTCGAGCCGACGATCGAGCCGCCGGAGCCGAGCGGATAGATCTCTTCGCTCAGCGGCTCGTCCTGCTTTGGCGGCAGGTCGAAGCGCGCATAGGAGCTGCGGATGTCTTCCTTGGTGAAGGTCTTCTGGATCTCGCGCGCGAAGGCGCGGTCGGCCTCGTCGAAGCCCGGTCCGCCGAGCTGCAGGAGCCGGGCATGCATCGCCTCTTCGAGCGGACGGTTGCCGACGAGATTGGCATCGCCGCTGAGCTGGCGGGTCTCGACGCGCGTCTCGCTCATCAGGGCGGCACCGTCGGCGATCTTGCGCACGCGGCCGACGAGATCCCACATGTCGTCGAGCGTGCTCGCACGGATCAGGTGGCGCACCGTGGCGCGCGCCTGCACGACGTTGGGTGCGATCCCGCCGGCATCCGTGATCGCGTAGTGCACGCGCGCGGAGGACGGCATGTGCTCGCGCATGTAGTTAACACCGATATTCATCAGCTCGACCGCGTCGAGCGCCGAGCGGCCCAGATGCGGCGTGGAGGACGCGTGCGAGGCGCGGCCGTGGAAGGTGAACTCGATCTCGACGCAGGCCAGCGAGATGGCGCGGTTGACGCCGTTGAACGCGGCCGGATGCCAGCAGATCGCGACGTCGACATCGTCGAACAGCCCCGCGCGCACCATGAAGCCCTTCGACGAGCCGCCCTCTTCCGCGGGGCAGCCGTAATAGCGCACGCGGCCGGGCTTGCCGCTGGCCAGCAGCCAGTCCTTCACCGCGGCGGCCGCGAGCAGCGAGGCGGAGCCCAGCATGTTGTGGCCGCAGCCATGGCCGTGGCCGCCGGGCACGACCGGCGTCTTGCTCGCCACGCCCGCATGCTGGCTGAGATTGGGGAGTGCGTCGTACTCGCCGAGGATCGCGACGACCGGGCCGCCGGCCCCCGCCTCGCCCTCCATCGCGGTCGGCATGCCGGCAACGCCGCGCGAGACCTTGAAGCCTTCGGCCTCGAGCATGGCGGCATGCCGGGCGGCGGCCTTCTGTTCCTGGAAGTTGATTTCCGGCTCGTCCCAGATATGGTCGCTCAGCCCGAAATAGCCGGTGCTGCGGGTATCCACCCGCCGCACGATATCGCCGTCCACACCCATTGCCTGTTCCCGCCTGTCACTTGAAAAACCGGATTTATTTTTGTTCCATGATTTCTCCATGACCGCAAGCAATGCCGCATCCCGGCAATAGGCGACAATAGGTTACGGTAACGTATTTATCCCATTGAAGTTGCAGCAATGTTACTGCAACACGAACGACGTTACGCCAACATCGCAGCAGATGCAGCCAAGCGTCGCCACGCACCTTGTCGGGGCGCGTGGCCGGGCAGTCCTATTCACCCTGTCAAACAGCACGTCGAACCGACGGCAGGATGAAAGAACGCGCTCCGGTTGTCAAGAAAATAGGCCTATCCGGGATTCAGGACCGGACGAGGATGGCGCCCTTCGGATCGAGCACGACGCGCACGTCCGAGCCCACGGCGCGGAAGACCGCCGCGCGCGGGATCACCGCGAACAGGTCGCCCAGCGCCGTATCCACATGATACTCGACATGCGAACCCATGAAGGTGGCGCGCGCCACCTTCCCTGCCAGGGCGTCGCCGGCCGCATCGGGTGCTGCAAGCGAGATCGCCTCGGGCCGGATGACGAGATCGACCGGCCCCAGCGGCAGGTCGCGGTGCGGCAGGTCGACGAACGCGCGGTCGAGCGCCACGCGCCCGCGCTCCCCGCTCTTCGCATCCAGCCGGGCGCGCACATGGTTCGCCTCGCCCATGAAGGTCGCCACGAACACGTCGCGGGGCGCGTCGTAAAGCTCGGCCGGCGTGCCGGCCTGCGCGATCTCCGCCGCGCGCATCACCACGATGGTGTCGGAGACGGCGAGCGCTTCGCTCTGGTCGTGCGTGACATAGATCGCCGTGAGGCCGAGCGACTGCTGGAGGGCGCGGATTTCCTCGCGCATCGAGCGGCGCAGGCGCGCGTCGAGATTGGAGAGCGGTTCGTCGAACAGCAGCACGTCGGGCTCGAGCACCAGGGCGCGCGCCACCGCCACGCGCTGCTGCTGCCCGCCCGACATCTCGGACGGCAGCCGCTCGCCATAGCCGGCAAGCCCCACCGTCTCCAGCGCACGCGTCGCCTTCGCGGCGGCATCCGACTTGTTCATGCCGCTGGAGACGAGGCCGTAGGCGACGTTCTCCGCCACGTCCATGTGCGGGAACAGCGCATAGGACTGGAACACCATCGAGACGTTGCGTTCGCGCGCCGAAAGATGCGTGACGTCGATGCCGCCGATCCCGATCGTGCCCGCACTGGGCTCCTCGAGCCCGGCGACCATCCGCAGCAGCGTCGTCTTCCCGCAGCCCGACGGGCCCAGCAGCGTGACGAGCGTGCCCGGCCGGATGTCGAGCGACAGCTGCTTGACGGCAACGACGCTGCCATAGCGCTTGACGATGTCCCGGAGGCGCACCCCGGCGTTCTTGCGTGTCGTGTCGGTCATGCGCGGGCTCCGAGGGCGGGCGGTACGGCAACGGGCGTGCGCCGGCCGATGCGGCGGCGGCCGACCAGCAGCTGGATGAGCCCGATGGCGGCCATCATCAGCAGGATCAGGACCGTGGCGTAGGCGATGGCAATACCGTAATCGCCGTTGATGACGCGGTTGATGATGTAGACGGTCGCCATCTCGTGCTGCGCCGAGACGAGGAAGATGACGCCGCTGACCGTCGTCATCGCGCGCACGAAGCTGTAGATCAGGGCGGTAACGATGGCCGGCTTCAGCAGCGGCAGCACCACCTTGCGCAGCGTGCGCGCGGTCGAGGCGCGCAACGTCGCCGACGCCTCGTCGAGGCTGCGGTCGAGCTGGCTGATCGCGGCGAGGCCCGAACGCACGCCCACCGGCATGTTGCGGAAGATGAAGCACGCGACGAGCACCATCGCGGTCCCCGTGATCTCGATCGGCGGCACGTTGTAGGTGAGGACGTAGGCCACGCCGATGACCGTGCCGGGCACGCAGAAGCTGAGCATGAGTGCGAATTCGAGGACGGCACGTCCGGCGAAGCGCTGGCGCGCCAGTACCCAGGCGGCCAACAGGCCGAGTGCGGCGGTGATCGGGGCGGCAATGCCGGCAAGCTTGATCGTCGTCCAGAACGAGTTCCACGCCCCGCCCGACCAGACGATGCCGCCCGCCCCGAAATCGACCGAGAAGGCGCGCACGAAATGCGACAGCGTCGGCGTCCAGTCGCGCCCCCACACCGTGACGAAGCCGCCGGACAGGGCGAGCACGTAGATCGCGACCGTCAGCGTCGCCCATGGCAGGGCCAGTGCGAACGCCGTCCGTTCGACGGCACGCGGCAGCGGCGAGGCAAGGCCGGCGTCGCCCTTGCCCGACATCGACACGTACGAGCCGCGGCCGACCACGCGACGCTGCACGAAGAAGGCCACCAGCGCATAGGCGAGCAGGATCGTCGCCAGCGTGGCCGAGCGGCCGAAATCGGCCTGAGCGCCGACGACGGCGAAGAAGATCTCGGTCGACAGCACGCCGAACGAGCCGCCCAGCACGATCGGATTGCCGAAATCGGCGATGCTCTCGATGAACACCACGAGGAACGCGTTGGCGAGGCCCGGACGCATCAGCGGCAGCGTGACGGTGCGGAAGGCGCGCATCGGGCTGGCGCGCAGCGTCTGCGTCGCTTCCTCCATCGTGGGCGAAATGCCCTCGACCACGCCGATCAGAACGAGGAAGGCCGTGGGCGTGAAGCTGAAGACCTGCGCCAGCAGCACGCCGCCGAACCCGTAGATCCAGCGGCCGAGCTCGACGCCGAACCACGCGCTCGCGGCCTGGTTGACCAGCCCGGAGCGCCCGAAGATGAGGATGAGGCCGAGGCTGATGACGAAGGGTGGGGTAATGATCGGCATCACCGTGAGCAGGCGCAGCGGCTTCTTGAAACGGAAGCCCGTGCGCGTGACGATGAGTGCAAAGGCAAGCCCCAGCAGCGTGGCCAAGCTTGCCGTCGAGGCCGCCAGAACGACGGTGTTCCACGCGACCCCGCAGCTCGATCCGGAAACCACGCAGGCGAGGCTCCAGATCTTGGGTGCAAGCAGCCGGTCGGCGGTCGCGGCCAGCAGCGTCTGGTCGGCGGGTGCCGTGAAGATCTGTCCCAGCAGCGTGAGCACCGGCCAGACCGTGAAGATCGTGATGGACGCGACGAGCGTGCCCACGCTGGCGGCAACGAACCGGTCGCCGCCGAAGCGGCCCTTCAACGCGAGCCCGTCGGTCGCCATCAGCATGAAGGCGAGGAACGCGACCGACCCGCCCCAGCCGATGCCGAACTGGCGCTCGTCGAGCATGCCGAACGCGGCGTCGAGCCAGCCATAGCTCCACCCGCGCACGCCGATGAGCCAGCCCTGCAGCACGAGGGCCGCAAGCCCGAAGAGCCCGCCGGCCAGAAGCCAGCGCGCCTTCGCCGGGCGCCCGGTTCCCGGCCGCAGGGCCGGCAATGCCAGCAGCAAGGCCGCCGCGATCGGCCAGAACCACGGCCGCCCGTGCCACGCGGCTTGCGCCAATGCCGATGCCGCATCGGCATCGTCGGCGAACGGCGCGAAATAGCCGGCCAGCGCCAGCGGCTCCTGCGCCATGTGCCACGGCAGCACGGCAAAGCCGAAGGCGGCGGCGAGCCACCATGCGGCCGCCGGGTCGAGGCGTTTCATCCGGGAATCCCCCGCCGGCTGCGTCAGCGCGGCAGCGAGCCGATCTCGGCGTCCCACTTCGCCAGCAGGCGGCGGCGCTCGGACGCCTGCCCGTACTTGACGAAGTCGTACTCGACGAGCTTCAGCTTCGAGAGGTCGGGGGCGTTGGGCGGCAGCGGTGCCGACTTGTTGGACGGCATCTGGAGCTGGCCGCCGGCCTCGAAGCCGAGGCGCTGGGCCTCGGGCGTCAGCGCCCAGTCGTAGAAACGGCGGGCCTGCGTCACGTTGCGCGTCCCGCGCACGATCGACATCGAGCCGATCTCGTAGCCCGTCCCTTCGCTGGGCGTGGCCCAGCCGACCGGGAAGCCCGCGTTGGCCTCCGTCACCGCATCGTGCACGAACGACAGCGACACGGCCGTCTCGCCGCGCGCGACCGCCTTGATCGGGCCGGTGCCCGAGCGGGCATAGGCGTTGACGTTCTTGTGCATGGCGGCCAGATACTCGAACGCCTTGGGCTCGCCCATCAGCTGGACGAGCGTGGCGATCACGACATAGGCCGTTCCCGACGAGTTCGGATTGGCGATCTGGATCTCGCCCTTGTATTCCGGCTTCAGGATGTCGGCCCAGCTCGCGGGCGCGGGGATGTTCTTCTTGGCGAGCAGCTCCTTGTTGAAGCCGAAGCCGATGGCGCCCGAATAGATGCCGATCGAGCGGCCCTTGGAAATCTCGTACTGGCGCAGCGCCCAGGCCTGCAGCTGGCCGTTGGCGGCCGACTTGTAGTCGACGGTCAGATTCTCTTCGGCCGCGATCAGGTGCGGATCGCCGGTCCCGCCGAACCACACGTCGGTGCGCGGGTTCTGCGCTTCGGCGCGCAGCTGGGCCAATGCCTCGCCCGAGCCGCGCTGCGTCATCGCCACGTTGATGCCGGTCGCCTTCTGGAAGCTGGTCGCGACGGCCTGGCACCATTCGACCTGCACCGAGCAGGACAGGTTCAGCGTGCCCTGCGCCTGTGCGGATGCAATCGGCACCAGGAAGGTGCCGAGCGATAGGGCCGTCAGCGCGAATGCTTTCTTGAACATCGGTTCCTCCGGTTCCCGCCCCTGTCAGCTGCCTGAGGGGCGATGTATTTTTGTTACGTATTTGCAGGGGTACGGGTCCAAATTTGGCCCTGCAAGCCGTTCCGGATTGTCATATACTCGTAACAAGTGCCGAATCAAGCGGATTTTCCGTGACCCGTCGCCATGTAGGAATACTACGTATCGTGCCCGCTTCCCTGCCCCGCCTGCGCGCCCTTCTCTTCGACATCGACGGAACGCTGACCGATACCGAGGCCGTCCATTTCGAATCCTGGACGCGCGTCCTGAAACCGCTCGGCATTTCGGTCGCCCTCGACCATTACATGGCGAACTTCGTCGGCCTGACGAGCGACGCCATCGTCGCGCGCAATTTCGCCGGCATCGACCCGGCGATCGCGCGCGCGCTGCCCGACCGCAAGGAAGGCCTGTTCCGCACGCTGCTCGACAGCCTGGTGCCGACACCCGGGCTCGGCGAACTGCTCGACCGTGCGCGCGAACAGGGAACGCGGCTGGCGGCCGTCACCAATGCACCCCGCGCGAATGCCGAACTGATCCTCGGCAAGCTCGGCCTCGGCACGATCTTCGAAACGCTCGTCATCGGCGACGAGCTTACCCGCGGCAAGCCCGACCCGCTGCCCTATCTCACGGCGCTCGGGCGGCTCGGCGTATCGGCGGACGAAGCGCGCGTCTACGAGGATTCCGCCGCCGGCGTGAAGGCCGGCGTGGCCGCCGGCATCCGGACGGTCGGCGTGGACGTGCACGCCAAGGCGATCGACGCGGCACATCCCCTGCGCGCGATCGGGGCCGCCGCCGTCATCCGCGATTTCCGCGGCGAGACGGTCTGACCGGGCGCCGACCTCACCCCGATCGGGAATAAGGCAGCGCATGGACGGCGATCGGGTCCTTGCGGCCCCGGAGTGCGCGTTCCGATGCCGGCGAGAATCCGTCCAGAATGGACGGCCCGCCCTGCGCGCTTGCAAGGCGCGCCAGATCCGCGCTGATGACGATGCCGGCATCGAGCTCGCGCGTCAGGGTCTCGAGACGGCTGGCGACGTTGACCGCATCGCCAAGGACCGCGAACTCGACATGGCGGTCGCTGCCGACATCGCCAAGGACGACGGAGCCCGTATGCGCGCCGATCCCGATGCGGATCTCGCGCAGGCCCTGCCGGGTCCGGTCGGCATTCCAGTCGCGCATCGCGGCGAGCATCGCGCGGGCGCAGGCGAGCGCGTTGGCCGCGTCGCGTTCGCCCGGGCGCGGTGTCCCGAACGTCGCCATGACGCCGTCGCCGAGGAATTTGTCGAGCGTCCCGCCGTGGTCGAACACCGCCTGCTCCATGCGGCGATGGAAGGCGCGCAGCAGCTCGATCGACGCGGCCGGCGCCAGCGCCTCGCACAGGCGCGTGAAACCGACGATGTCGACGAACAGGATCGCGACATCCTGCGTCCGGACCTCGGCGAACGGCCGGTCGAGCGCCGACAGCTCGTCGACCATGTTCGGCGAGAAGTACCGCACCAGATTGGCGCGTGCGCGTTCGGCCATCGCCTGGGCGCGCACGAGATGGCGCATCCGTCCGACGGCCAGCGCCAGCAGGCCCGACACGATCATCAGGATGACCATGTCTTCGATGCGCGAGGGAAGGTCGATGTAGAGCGGGTTCGAGATGAACGCCATCGCATCGGCGTGCGTGGCCGGCTGCGGCCCGGCATAGTCGTGCACGGTCATCGTTCCGGGCGTGGCGAGTGCCCGCAACAGTCCCGCCGCCCATCCAAGGCACGCCGCGAAGCCCGACCACAGGACGAGCGGCGGGGAGTAGCTGAGCAGCGAGAAAACCGGGAGCAGGTAGAAATAGCCGAACTGCGGGAAATGGAAGAACATCGCGGGCACGATCTCGGGTGCGGCCCATGGATTGGGAACGGTGAGCGCGTATGTCAGCAGCAGCGCGTCGGCCAGGCACAGAAGATAGAGCAGCGAATGCCAGCGCCCCGACTGCCGGCTGACGACGACCTGGGCCTGGCCGATCACCGCGAACAGGGCGATCAACCCTTCGAAGTAGAAGACCTGCGGGACCGGCGATACGACCGCCTGCCAGACGGCGAGCACCGCCAGCGCGCCGATGCGGCCGTTCCGGGCCAGGCGGATGCCGCCGATTTCGGCCGCGCGCAGTGCGGCGGAAATGCGGACCTGCTGGCGCTCGGCGGCTGTCGTCATGCGCAAACCGGCTCCGTCCCGGAGGCTTCGACGGGTTCCGGTGCCACGAGGTTGCACAACAGCCGCAACGCCCCGGTCGTGCCGAACTCGATCTCGTTGTGCAGGGCCAGCGCCACATGCGTGTGCCGCCCGCGGCCGAACCGGCCGCTCAGCAGCCCGCCCTGGAGCGGTACCTCGCCCGGGTCCGCCATGCCGAACAGCGGAACATAGGCCGGATCCCAAGCGCTGGCGAAACAGAGGCCGCGCTCGCGCCGCCAGCCGGCCCAGTCGGCCGGCCCGATCGCGTTCGGCGCGGTCAGCAGCCGGTGGCCGGGCGCCGCGACGCCGACCGGTGCCGCCGGATCGCAGACGCGCCAGCGGATGCTCGGCCGGCCGATCTCGATGCGCGCAAGCGGCGTGCGCGCGGGCTGCCAGCCCTTGTCCGCCCGGTGATAGAGCGTCACGAGATGCCCGCCCGCGCGCACGAACGCGTGGAGCGCATCGATGTGCGCATGAAGATCGTCGCGCCGCTCGAAGGCCCGGATGCCGACGACGGCGGTCGTGAACCCGCCGCCCACCAGCGACTGCCCGTCGAAGGCCGGCATGTCGACGACGTCGATGCCGAGGGCGCCAAGCCAGCCGCCGACCTGGTCCAGGCCACCGCCCAGATAGGCCACGCGCGCACCGTCCGGCCGCGCGATCCCGTCGGGAGGGATGTTCCGCACGACCGCCGGTGCCGATACCCTTGCCGTCTGCGGCGGGCCCGCGCGGCCGCCGTTTCCGGCAAGGGCGATCGCGCGCTTCAAGCGCAGGGTGCTGCGTGCAAGCCGGTCGGCGAGCGGATCGGGGACGCGCGCGGCCGCGATCGCGCGGCGCGCGATCTCGAGATGGCGCACGACCGCGGCACGATCGGTCGATGCGGCACGCGCGCTGTCGATGGCACCTTGCGCGTCGCCGAGGGCGGCACTGCCCGTCTCCTTCGCCCATTCGCCGAGCGTGGCCGGAAGCGTCTGCCCGATCCGGTCGACGGTCGACGTGCCGCCATCGCGGCGTGCGGCAAGGTGGAGGGCGACGACGCGCGGGCCCGCCTCGATCCACTGGCCCATCTCCTGCGTGCGATGGCACGCGCGCGACCATTCGCCGATCCGCGCATAGGGCACGCCGTTCGCCGGATCGCATTCGCCGATGTCGAAGCGCACATGGCCGGCGGGCGGCGCCTCCTCGTCGTCGTATGAATCGCCGGCCCCGGACCAGGCTGGCACATAGAGGAGCGTCGGCGCCCACGGCGCCAGTCCTTCCGCGGCGTGCTGCGGAAATGTCGCCGGATCGCCCGACAGGTCGAATGCCTCTGCCGTCAGCCGCGTGACCGCGCGGTGATGGCCATGCTGTCCGCCGACATCGCGGAAACTCGGGCACAGGATGTCGGGCCGTGCGCGCCGGATGCAGCGCACGAGCCGCTCGAGCGCGTGGGCATGGCCCCAGCGGCGCAGCGTGTCTTCCCCGTTCTTGGAAAACCCGAAATCGCGGAGTGCATCGTCGGACGGTTCGGCAAGCCAGTGCATCGCGATGCCCAGGCGCGCGGCGGCGGCCTCCATCTCGGCCGTGCGCAGGACGCCGAGTGCCGCATTCCGCTCGGGGCCCAGCGCATTCTGGCCGCCCTCGCCGCGCGTGGCGCAGGCGTAGCCGACCTCGAGCCCGAGCTTGCGCACGAGAAGTGCGAGCAGGCCGCTGGTCTCGTCGTCGGGATGCGCACCGGTCTGCAGGAACGAGAGCGTGCCGGAAAGTCCGTGCAGGGCGAGTTCCAGCCCCCACGTGCCGTCGGCGGCCGCTTCGGCCTCCAGCCGGGTCGCCACACCGCTCATGCGCGCGCCATCGCGGCACGCGTCGCCAGATGCGGCGCCTCGCGGCCATAGAGCGGCAGCGAGGCCGCCCCGCGCGCCGCGCTGTACGGGCCGCATTCGCCCTTCAGCACGCGCGGTCCGGGCCGGGGGACAAGCGGTGCGGGCAGATTCCCGAGGCGTGCGACGATCCCTTCGACCAGCTGCGGCGACAGGCCGGCGACGAGGACCGTATCGGGATCGAAGAGGTTCTCGATCATGACGACCGCGTCGGCGAGCCGGACGGCCGCACCGTCGAGCCAGCGTCCGAGGGCGGCGGCATCGACGCTCGCGTCGAGGGCCTGCACGCCGAGATCGGACAACGCGGCATCGAGCGAGACATAGCGTTCGAGGCAGCCGCGCTGGCCGCAGAAGCACGGTCGGCCGCCCGGTTCGACGACGACGTGCCCGATCTCGCCGGCATTGCCGGTCGCCCCGCGATAGAGCCTGCCGTCGAGGACCAGGCCGAGACCGAGGCCGCGCCCCATATAAAGGCACGCCACGCGCGCGAATTTCCGGCCGGCCCCCAGAAGATGCTCGCCCAGAGCCGCCGCCGCGGCGTCGTTCTCGATCACCACGTCGTACCCGAGGGCTTCCTTCAGGAACGCGGCGGGATCGGCGAGTTCTTCCCAATCGGGCAATTCGGTGCTGCGACGGCTCCCCGACACGCCGCCCGTCGGCCAAGGCGCGACGATGCCGATCCCGACGATCGGCCCGGCCGACCTGGCGGCGGCGAGTGCCGCGAAACTCCGGATGATCTTCGGCAGGGCGCGCACGACGTGCCTGGGATCGGCGGACGCAAGCGGCACCGTCGTCTCGCGCAGCGCCGAACCTGCGAGGTCGGCAAGCACGATGACCATCGCATCGTGGCGCAGTTCGACCCCGATCGTCACGCCGCCGGCCGGATCGATGGCGAAATCGAGGGGCGGCTGGCCCCGTCCGCCGCGCCGGCGCCCGGCATTGCGCACGAGCCGGTCGCGCAGCAGTTCGTCGGCGATGTTGGTGACGCCCTGCGCGGACAGGCCCGTGAGGCGCGCGAGATCCGCCCGGCTCAGCGTTCCGTGCCGCCGCAGCGCCTGCAGCACCACGCGCCGGTTGTGCTCGCGCGTGTCGTAGACATCGGAAGGCATGTCGCGCATGCCCGAAGGCTAAGGGCCGTCGGCGAATAGTTCAACGTGTTTGAGTTATTGACTCGTCCATCCCTGCATGCGCTACATAACCGCAGGTCCAGGGCACTCGCCGCGGCGCGCGATGCGAACCGCCCGGCACAACATGAGGGAGGTCAGGATGCGGATTCTGAAGAGTCTTGCCGCGGCAGCGCTGCTCGCCGTCGGGCTCGGCGGTGCGGCGAACGCCCAGCCGGTCGAGATCGAGTACTGGCAGTACACCTTCGAGACGCGCGTGCGCGCGATGGACGACCTGATCAAGCAGTTCGAGGCCGCCAATCCCGGCATCAAGGTCAAGCACGTCAATTTCCCCTACAACGACTATCGCACCAAGGTCTCGGCCGCGATGGCCGCCGGACAGGGGCCCGACGTCGTCCAGCTCTTCTACGGCTGGCTCGACGATTTCCACGCGGCCAAGATCCTGCAGCCGCTTCCCGCCGCTTCATTCCCGACCGCGAAGATCGATGCCGAGTTCTTCCCGATGGTGCGCGAGATGAAGCGCGACGGCACCTACTACGCGCTGCCGACCGCGGTGCGTTCGCTGTCGGTCTTCTACAACACCCGCCTGATGAAGGAAGCCGGCCTCGACCCGGCCAATCCGCCCAAGACGCTCGACGCACTCCTCGATGCCGCCAGGAAGATGACCAAGGTCGACGGAGCCGGCAACATCACGCAGATCGGCATCGGTGCGGGCATGGAATTCCAGGACCAGCATTGGTGGCGCGAGGTGCTCGTGCGCCAGTTCGGCGGCCAGCCCTATTCGGCCGACGGCAAGCAGGTCGCGTACAACACCGAAGCCGGCGTGAAGGCGCTCACCTGGTACGTCGATCTCTTCCGCAAGGAAAAGGTCACCGCGCGCAACTTCATGGACGAGCCGCAGGCCGCCTTCCGCGCCCAGCGCGCGGGCCTGATGGTCGACGGCAACTTCCGCATCGGCGCGCTCGAGCGTACCCGTGGCCTGGAGTGGATCGTTGCCCCCCTGCCCAGCCACAACGGCGTGCGGTCGAACTACGGCTCCTACTGGGTGAACGGCATCACCGCATCGTCGAAGGGCGCCAAGCTCGACGCGGCGACGAAGTTCCTTTCCTTCGTCACCACCCCGGCGGCCATGCAGCTTTGGCTCGACATCACGGGCGAACTGCCGGCGCGCGAGGCCGCGGCCAACTCGAAGGCGGCGACCGAAAGCCCGATCTACGGGCCCTTCGTCGCCGGTCTCAAGGAGGCCGTCGCCACGCGCTTCATCGACGAGTCCGCCCAGCGCCAGCTGGTGATGGACGCGGTCAGCCGCATCCTCCTCGAAAATCAGGATCCGGCCGTATCGCTGAAGATCATGGCCGAAGCCGAGCAGAAGCTGCTCGACGGCTTCTACAAGAAGTGACGGATCCGGCCCCGCGGCAATCGCCGCGGGGCCGCTTTCGCCCGCGATGCTCTGGTACGCGAACAGGACGATCGAACAGAAGCGGGTCGTCTGGGCCTGGACGTTCCTGGCATTTCCGCTCGCCTTCTACGCGGCGGTCCGGTTTTACCCGACGCTCGATTCCTTCTGGGTCTCGCTGCATTCCTGGCGCCTGATCGGCGAGAAGCACTGGATCGGCGTCGACAACTATGTCCGCCTCGCGAGCGACCCGCTTTTCTGGAAGGTGTTCACCAACACCTTCCTCTATCTCGCGATCGGCACCCCGCTGTCGCTGCTGCTGTCCTTCATCGTCGCCTACCAGCTCGACCGCGTGCGCTTCCTCCACGGCCTGATCCGGGCCCTCTATTTTCTGCCATTCCTGACGACGGCCGCGGCGATGGCGTGGGTCTGGCGCTGGTTCTACCAACCCGTCCCCATCGGGGTGATCAACAACGCGATTTCCAGCCTCGGCCTGCCGCAGATCGCGTTCCTGTCCTCCACCACGAACGCGCTGCCGGCGATCCTCGCGACCGCCATCTGGCACGGGCTCGGCTTCCAGGTGATCATCTTCATGGCCGGCCTGCGCGCGATCCCGACCAGCTACTACGAGGCGGCGCGCATCGACGGCGTGTCGGACTGGACAATCCTGCGCGAGATCACGATCCCGCTCCTGCGCCCGACGGTCATCTTCCTCGTCGTGTTCTCCTCGATCGGATATCTCCGGATCTTCGATCAGGTCTACAACATGACCACGAACGATCCCGGCGGCCCGCTCGATTCCACCAAACCGCTCGTCCTGCTGATCTACCAGACGGCCTTCCGCTCCTACGAGCTCGGCTATGCGGCCGCGCAGACCGTCGTGCTGTTCCTCGTCCTGCTCGTCATCTCGCTCCTCCAGCTGCGCCTGATGAAGGACCGCTGACGATGGCGCTCCCCGATTTCCGCATCGCGATCGCCGACATCCGCCCGGGCCGCGTCGTCGCGTGGACGCTGCTGGCGATGGGCGGGATCGCGATGGTGATCCCGATCTTCTACATGCTGATGACCTCGTTGAAATATCCGCACGAGGTCTACCAGCTGACCCTCATCCCGCGCGAACCGACGCTGGAAAACTACATTTTCGTGCTGAAGGACGGGCGCTTCTTCCGCTGGTTCGCGAATTCGCTGATCGTCGCGACGACGGTGACCCTGTCGAACGTGTTTTTCGACAGTCTGGTGGGCTACACGCTGGCGAAATTCCGCTTCCGCGGCCGCTATCTCGTGTTCCTGGCGATCCTGTCGACGCTGATGATCCCGACCGAGATGCTCGTCATCCCCTGGTACATGATGTCGAGTTCGCTGGGCTGGCTCGACACGACATGGGGAATCATGTTCCCGGGCATGATGACGGCCTTCGGCACGTTCCTGATGAAGCAGTTCTTCGAGACGGTCCCGGACGATTTCCTCGACGCGGCACGCATCGACGGCCAGGGCGAGTTCGCGATCTGGTGGCGCATCGCCATGCCGCTCGTCACGCCGGCACTGTCGGCGCTGGCGATCTTCGTCTTCCTCGGCAACTGGACGGCCTTCCTGTGGCCGCTGATCGTGACGACCTCGCCCAAGCTCTACACGCTGCCGGTCGGCCTCACGACCTTCTCGGTCGAGCAGCAGATCGACTGGGAGCTGATCATGACCGGTGCGAGCCTCGCGACGATCCCCACGCTCCTCGTCTTCCTGATTTTCCAACGCTACATCATCCGCGGCGTCGTTCTCGCCGGCCTGAAAGGATAGTCCCGATGTCCGCCCCCGATTCCGGTTCCGACGACCGGTTTCCCGCACCCGTCTTCAAGGAAACCGTCCTCGCCCCGCTGTTCGAGGCCGCCAAGTCGACCTTCGTCGACGCGTTCCGGCGCATCGATCGCGCGCACTGCGTGATGCTCCACGAGACCGGCATCCTGACCGAGGCGCAGGCGACCGCCATCGCCAGGGCGCTCGCCGACATCGAGAAGACTCTCGACCTCAAGGCAATTCCCTATACCGGCGAGGTCGAAGACCTGTTCTTCCTGATCGAGCATGCGCTGCGCGATCGCCTGGACCCCGACGTCGCCGGGCGCCTGCACACGGGCCGCAGCCGCAACGACATCGACCATACGATCTTCAAGCTCGTGCTGAAGCAGCGCATCGACGGCCATCTGGCGAAGATGCGCGCCCTGCTCGATGCGACGGTCGCGAAGGCGGACGCGGAATCCGCCACGCTCGTCGTCGCCTACACGCATGGCCAGCCGGCCCAGCCGACCACGTTCGGCCATTATCTTTCGGCCTATATCGAAGTGCTGACCGGCGACATCGAGCGGCTGGTCGCGGCACGCGCGATCGTCGACCAGAGCTCGATGGGTGCCGGGGCCATCACCACGACCGGCTTCCCCCTCGATCGCGCGCGGATGGCCGAGCTTCTCGGCTTCGCGCGGATCCGGCAGAACAGCTATGGGTGCATCGCCGCGGCGGACTATGTGACCGCCCCCTATTCGGCCCTGCGCCTGTCGATGCTGCATCTCGGGCGCATCGTGCAGGATTTCCAGTACTGGTCCGGATTCGAAGTGGGCCAGCTCCACGTGCCGGACGGGTTCGTGCAGATATCGTCGATCATGCCGCAGAAGCGCAATCCCGTGCCCATCGAGCATACGCGTCTGCTCGCCTCGCTTGCGGCGGGACGCGCGGACACGGCACTTTCGATCGTCCACAACACGCCGTTCACCGACATGAACGACATCGAAGGCGAGGTCCAGGCCGCCTGCCATGCCGCCTTCGTCGATGCAGGCCGCGCGACCGACCTGTTGGCCGGACTGATCCGCGCCGTGCGCATCGATGCGGCCCGTGTCGCCGCCAATCTCGACCGCAGTTGCGCGACGATCACCGAGCTTGCCGATTCGCTCGTACGCGAGGAAGGTCTCTCGTTCCGGCAGGCGCACGAGATCGCTGCCGCGACCGCGCGCGCGGTCGTGGCCGCCGGTTCGTCTCTCGCGGCTGCCGGCCACGCGCCCTTCGCCGCGGCGTTCCGCCATGCCGCCGGTCGCCCGGCGAAGATGGACGAGGCCCGGTTCCGGACGGTCGTCTCGCCCGAGAACTTCGTCGCCGTCCGCAAACGGCCCGGCGGACCGGCACCCGAATCGATGCGGGAAGCGCTCGCCGGCTACCGCGCGCAGGCCGCCGCATTCGCGAAGTCGGCGGCCGAAACACAAGCCATCGAAGCGGCCAAGGCGAAAGCGCTCGATGCGGCGTTCGCCGATCTCGCGTCGCGCGGCTAGGAAAGATCCGGATGTCCCAGATCACTCTAAAGGGTGTCGTCAAGCGCTACGGCAAGGTCGAGGCCGTCAAGGGCATCGACCTGACCATCGCCAGCGGCGAGTTCGTCGTTCTCGTCGGCCCTTCGGGCTGCGGCAAGTCGACGACGCTGCGCATGATCGCCGGGCTTGAGGACGTCAGTGCGGGCGACATCTCGATCGGCAACCGGATCGTCAACCGGGTCGAGCCGAAGGACCGCGACATCGCGATGGTCTTCCAGAACTACGCCATCTACCCGCACATGACGGTGGCCAAGAATATCGGCTTCGGCCTGCGCGCGACGTCGCTCCCGGAAGCCGACAAGGCGCGCCGGGTCACCGACATCGCCGAGAAGCTCGGCCTCACCGATCTCATGCATCGTCGACCGTCGGAACTTTCCGGCGGCCAGCGCCAGCGCGTGGCGATCGGCCGCGCGATGGTGCGCGATCCGGCCGTGTTCCTGTTCGACGAACCGCTGTCGAATCTCGACGCCCAGCTGCGCGCCCAGATGCGTCTCGAGATCAAGAAGCTGCACCAGACGCTCGGCCGCACCATCGTCTTCGTCACGCACGATCAGGTCGAGGCCATGACCCTCGCCGACCGCATCGTCATCATGAAGGACGGACTGATCCTGCAGGTCGGCACGCCGGACGAGATCTACCGCCGGCCGGTCGACATGTTCGTCGCGCGCTTCATCGGTTCGCCGTCGATGAACATGCTGGACGCCCGGCGCGCGGATGGCCGACTGGCCGTCGAGGGTTTCGC
Source organism: uncultured Azospirillum sp. (assembly GCA_964416335.1). Taxonomy (GTDB): domain Bacteria; phylum Pseudomonadota; class Alphaproteobacteria; order CACIAM-22H2; family CACIAM-22H2; genus Tagaea. Next base: position 61,425 of record CAYQDN010000010.1, on the reverse strand, counting down.
TTCGCTGACGGCCCCGCCGCAGATTCCCGACGACACGACCGTCGGCGTCCGGCCGGACGACCTGCGCGTGCTGGCAGACGGCGAGACGGCCCCGATCCGGACCCAGGCGGTGGTCAGGATCGTCGAACCCCTCGGGCACGACGCGCTCGTCTACGGGCAGGTCGGACCGCACGAGGTCGTCGCCAAATGCACCGACCGCATCCTGCCGCGTCCGGGCGCGCATGTCTGGCTCGGGGCGCATCCGGAAAACCTGCATCTGTTCGATACGGCAAGCGGCCGGGCTCTCCACCACGGTTTGCCGGCGTGAAGACGAAGGGAACCGTCGTCTGCGTCGGCCGGCTCTATGCCGATGTCGTGATGACCGGCCTGACGGCGATGCCGCAGATCGGCCGCGAGCACTATGCGACCGGCGTCGCCGTCACGCCGGGCGGCGGGTCGCTCATATCGGCTGCGTTCCTCGCAAGTCTCGGCCGGCGTGCCGAACTCGCGGCCGCACTCGGCACCGATCCGGTCTCGTGCACCCTCGAGCCGCAGTTGCGCGCCATGGGGATCGGCCTTTCCCTGCTCGAACGCTTCGAGGGTGGCCCGCAATTGACCGTGGCGCTGGCCGTCGGGGACGACCGGTCGTTCGTCACGCATCGTGCGGGACCGGCGGTGCCGTCCGGCCTTGCGGCCCGCCTGCGCGACGGCAGCGTGCGGCATCTCCACGTCGCGGAGCTTGCCACGCTGCTCGAGGTCCCGTCGCTGCTGGACGTCGCGCGCGAATGCTCGATCACGGTTTCGCTCGATGTGGCGTGGGACGATGCGGCGATCCACAGACCGGGCGCGTTGTCGCTCGCGCGCGCCGTCGACCTGTTGATTCCCAACGCCCCCGAAGCCGCCGCCCTTACCGGATTGCCGATCGACGAGCCCGACCAGCTGCTGCGCATGCTGTCGACGAACGGGCCGACGGTGGTCCTGAAGCAGGGCCGGCAGGGGGCCATCTGGTCGGACGGTACGCGCCAGTTTGCCGCGTCGGCGCTTGCCACTTCGGTCGTCGATGCGACCGGGGCCGGCGACGCGTTCGCCGCAGGGTTCCTCGATGCCTGGCTCGACGACGCGTCGGCGGCGACCTGCCTGGCACGCGCGACGGCGTGCGGCGCATTCGCGGTATCGAATGTCGGCGGCGCGCGGACGCTTCCGACCCGCATCGGCATTCTCGAACTTGAATCGCGGGTCGACGTGCGACCGCTCGTCGCCGCACCATCCCGAGCTGGGCGACCTGGCTCCCCGCCAAAGCCAAAGAATCTATGACCAATCGGCCGGCGGCGGCATCGGGGCTTCGACCAGGCAACGATAGACGGCTTCGTCCCGGAAACGGAATTCCCGTTCGATTGACGGCGTGAGGCACGCGCCGAGACCGGGACTGCGAGCGAGAGTGAGGCATCCGCCCGCGACCGTGACCGGCATTGCGAAGAGGGCTTCGCGCAGCGGATAGCGCGGCATCGGCCATTCGACCATGTCGCCGCCGCCGGCCATCGCAGCGTGATAGTTGGCAAGCATGCCGACGCCCGCCCCCCAACAATGGACATAGACCGCCACGCCGGCCGATTTCGCGGCGACAAACACGTCAAGGACGCGGCCGACGCCGCCGATGACCGTCGCGTCCGGCTGGGCAATATCGTAGCACCCGGCCTTGATCCTCGCGTTGAGTTCCTCCGGCGTCGTGACAATCTCGCCGCCGGCGATCGGCACGCCGACCGCGCGTCGCAGACCGGGCAGCGCCTCGATCGCCAGCGGTCCCTGAACCTCCTCGAGAAACGCCAGAGGTTTCAGCGTCGTTTCGGCGCAAGCCGCGACGAATGCAAGGACATCTTCGGCCCCTTGGGACGGAACCGCGAGATTCTGCGTCATATCGACGGCGATGGAGAGTCCCCCAGGAGCACCGGCGCGCCGGCACCAGCGAACCTTTTTCGCTTGATGCTTGCGGGCCCGGATTTTGAAAGTCGCGATTCCCAGCGCGCCGACAGCCTCGATTTCCCGCATCATGAAATCCGGCGAGATCGAATCGCCGCCGCTTGCGTAGACATTCAACTTCCGCGGCTCGAGACCGCCGAGTGCCCGCCAAAGCGGGACGCCCTCGCACTGCGCCCGCGCGTCCTGGAGTGCGATCTCGAACGCGCTGACGACATGTCGTGCGGCACCTTGATAGCTCCAGTAGCCGGTCGCGGTTTCCAGCTTGCGCACGATATCGTCCAGATCGCGGATGTCCCGGCCGACGGCAATCGGCGCGATCATGTCGGCGATCGCGGCGAAGACATGCGGGGCGAATACCGCGATGTAGCCCTCGCCGAGGCCCTTTATGCCGTTGTCGAGCGTGATCTCGACCAGGCCCGTGCTCCGCATCCCGCTCGGCAGGTGCAGCATCACCTCAAGATTGCCGGAAAGCTCGCCGTAGGGTGCGCTGAGGAGAACCGGCCGGATACTCCGAATAACGGACATCCCGTCACTTTCGCTGGATAACGCCTGATTTTCTGAAAATCACTATAGCCCCAGAAATCGCCGGCGTTCGGCCCGAAGAATGCCGCCGACCGACCCGGGGGCCGGGATTTCAACGATCGGCGGCGACGGGGCCCGCCGACCCCTCGGAAATTGGGGGGACCCCACTGCAACGATTAAGTTGGGCGCTTGACTCGGCGACATACAGGTGTGTTCTACTATGCAAAATAAGCCGGCCACACAAGATGGCCTGATAGCAGGGGGAAAAATGGCAATCAAATCGCCGCTCCTTACCCAGTTGGCACTGGGCCTCACACTCGCAATCGGAATCGTGTCGGCTGCTTCGGCGCAGACGTCGCTCGGGCAATCCGGGCTCGTCGGGCAGCCCGAGGGCATCACGATCATCACCGATCAGGCCCAATGGCCGAAATCCTTCAATGAGGCGCCGCAGCTCGCCGATCTGGTCAAACAGGGCAAGCTGCCGCCGGTCAAGGATCGGCTGCCGCAGGACCTGATGGTCATCAAGCCGGTCAAGGAGATCGGCAAGTACGGTGGCACATGGCGCCGCGGCTTCACTGGCCCGGGCGACGACGAGAACGGCAACCGCATCAACGCCTCGGATCGTCCGATGCTGGTCGACCATACCGGCGCCGGGGTCAACCCGTCGCTCGCCAAGTCCTGGAAGATGAGCGATGACGGCAAGATCTTCACGCTCAATCTCCGCCGCGGGCTGCGCTGGTCCGACGGCGCACCGATGACCGCGGACGATTTCGTTTTCTGGTTCGAGGACATCTACAACAACAAGGACATCCTGCCCGTCGGCATCCCCGACATGACGCCGGACGGCAAGCCTGGCCGGATCGTCAAGGTCGACGACTACACCGTCAACTTCGTGTTCGACGTCCCGTTCTTCCTGTTCGAGGATCTGATGGGCGGTGACACGCTCATCGGCGGCGGCCAGGCGGTCCGGCAGTCGAACAAGCGCAGTCACGGGGCCTATGCGCCGGCGCACTATCTCAAGAAGTTCCTGCCGAAATACACGGCCGGCGGCGTCGATGCGGCCAACGCAGCGGCAAAGGCCGAAGGATTCGACAACTGGGTCTCGCGACTCCACTTCAAGAAGGACTGGACCCTCAACCCCGAAGTTCCGGTCCTCGGGCCGTTCCGCACCGTGCAGCCGATCAACAACGCGGTCTGGGTGATGGAGCGCAACCCGTTCTACTGGGCCGTCGATACGGCGGGCAACCAGCTCCCCTACTTCGATCGCGTCACGATGACGCTTGCGGAGAATCTCGAGGTCCTCAATCTCCGCGCGATGGCGGGCGACTACGACCTGCAGGAGCGGCACATCGATCTCGGCAAGCTGCCCGTACTCCTCGAGAACCAGGCGCGCGGCAAGTACAAGGTCCATCTAGACCTTGCCCTCAACGGTGCCGATGCCATCTACCACTTCAACCAGAGCTTCGACTCCGATCCCGAGATCGCGAAATGGCTGCGCAGCGCCGACTTCCGGCGGGCGCTGTCGCTGGCGATCGACCGCAAGCAGCTGAACGAGACTTTCTGGCTCGGCGTCGCCGTGCCTGGCTCGGCTGCACCGGGCGAGGCACTTCCCTACTTCCCGGGGCCCGGCTGGCGCGAGAAATGGTCGACCTTCGACCCGAAGACGGCCAACGAGATGCTCGACAAGATCGGCCTCTCGAAGAAGGACGCACAGGGCTTCCGCGTGCGCACCGACAACGGCCAGCGGCTGCGCATCCAGATCCAGGCGGTGCAGGCGTTCCTGCCCTGGCCGAAGATCAGCGAGATGATCGCCGACCAGTGGGCCAAGGTCGGCATCCAGGCGGACGTTCGCGACACCGAGCGCAATCTCGCGATGACCCGCACGCAGAACAACGAGCACCACATCATGGTGTGGAACAACGGCGGCACCGAGCTGCTTTACCTGTTCCCGCGCCATGCGATCCCGGTCGATCCCACCGAGGCCTATATGGGTCCGGAGTTCGCGAAGTGGTACAATTCGGACGGCAAGCAGGGCAAAAAGCCGGAAGATCCGAACATCCTCAAGATGCTCGAACTCTTCACGGCAGCCTCAGGCCAGAAGACGGAAGACCGCATCAAGACGGCGCAGGAGATCTGGAAGATCCTGATCGATCAGCAGTACGCGATCGGCACGGTCGGCCAGTCGCCGGCCCTGATGGGTGTGCGTCTGGTCAGCGATCGGCTGGGCAACATCCCGTCGCGCAACTGCATTGCGCAGCATTGCCGCACGCCGGGCGGTGCACACCCGGAAACCTGGTTCTACAAAAATTGACAAAGCGTGCATACCCGATGAAGCCGCGCCTCGACCCCTGGAAACAGTCCGGGGGTTGAGGTCGCGTGCTTACTTACATCCTGCAGCGCTTCGGGCTTGCCCTCGTCACGATCTGGGCCATTTCCGTCATTTCCTTCGTCATCATCCAGTTGCCGCCGGGCGACTTCGTCGACGCGTACATCGCCAATCTTTCCGCGTCGGGCTCGATGGTCAGCCAGCAGGAAGCCCAGTCGCTGCGCCAGCTCTACGGTCTGGATCAGCCGGTCTGGGTCCAGTACTGGAAGTGGATAAGCCGCGTCGTCCAGGGCGACTTCGGGGCCTCGATGGAATGGGGCCGCCCCGTGACCGAGGTCCTCGGCGACCGGCTGTGGCTCACCGTCGTCGTCTCGCTCGCCGCGATATTCCTGACTTGGGGGATCGCCCTTCCGATCGGCATCTACTCCGCCGTACGGCAATACTCGGCCGCTGACTATGCCTTCACGCTCGTCGGCTTCATCGGGTTGGCCGTCCCGAACTTCCTGCTTGCGCTGGTAATCATGTATTTCGGCTTCGTCCTGTTCGACCTCAATGTCGGCGGGCTGTTTTCGGCCGAGTATCAGCTCGCACCCTGGTCATGGGGCAAGGCGATGGACCTGATGCGCCATCTTCCGCTTCCGGCCATGATCCTCGCACTTGCCGGAACGGCGCAGCTGATCCGGATCATGCGGGCGAACCTTCTCGACGAGCTGCGCCGCCCCTATGTCGCGACGGCACGGGCGCGCGGCCTGGTCGAATGGCGCGTCATCGTGAAGTATCCGGTCCGTGCCGCACTCAATCCTTTCGCCAGCACGATCGGGTACCTGCTGCCCTTCGTCGTGTCCGGCTCGATCGTCGTGTCGCTTGTCCTGTCCCTGCCGACCGTCGGCCCGCTCCTGCTGCGCGCGCTCGTCGCCCAGGACATGTTCCTTGCCGGAACCATCGTGCTTCTGCTCGGCGTGCTGACCGTCGTCGGCACGTTCATCTCGGACCTTGTCCTGATGTGGATCGATCCCCGGATCCGTGCGGGAATCCACGGATGAGCGGTCTGGTGCAGTCGGAAACCCCGTTCATATCCGCTGCGGAAGACAGGATCGCCGCAGCCACGCAGCTTCAGCTGACATGGTGGCGATTCCGCAAGCATCGTGTGGCGGTGGCGAGCGGAATCATCGTGATCCTGTTCTACCTTATGGCCATATTCGCCGACTTTCTCGCCGTCACGCCGCCGCACTCGACGGATGCGGCGCGCAGCTATATCCCGCCACAGTCGGTCCACTGGTTCGATCAGGACGGCAGCTTCAAGCCGCACGTCTACGCGCTGAAGGGGCGGCGCGACCTCAGGACATTCAAGCTCCACTACGTGCCCGATCCGACCGACCGGCGCCATCTCGTCCTGTTCGCCGAAGGCTACACCTACCGGCTGTTCGGCATCTTCGAAACGAGCAGGCATGTCATCGGGTTGGATCGCGGCATTCCGGAGGACGCGCTGTTCCTGCTCGGGACCGACCAGCTCGGCCGGGATGTCTGGTCGCGGTTGATGCTCGCGACGCGGACATCGCTGACGATCGGGCTCGTCGGCGTCGGACTGTCGCTGTTCCTGGGCATTCTCCTCGGCGGCATCTCCGGCCTCTATGGCGGAGCGATCGATACGGTTATCCAGCGCGTCATCGAGATCCTGCGTTCGATTCCGACAATCCCGCTCTGGATGGGGCTTGCCGCCGCCCTGCCCAACGACTGGTCGGTGACCCAAGTCTATATCGCTATCACGGTGATCATCTCGCTGATCGGGTGGACCGAGCTTGCCCGCGTCGTCCGGGGCCGCTTCCTCGCTCTGCGCGAGGAAGACTTCATCACGGCGGCAGAGCTCGCCGGCGCATCCCAGCTGCGAATCATCTTCCGGCACATGGTGCCGTCGTTCCTGTCGCACATCATCGCGGCGGTCAGTCTCGCACTGCCCGCCATGATCATCAGCGAGACGACACTCTCGTTCCTCGGATTGGGCCTTCGCCCACCGGCCATTTCCTGGGGCGTGCTGCTGCAGGACGCCCAGAATCTCCAGGCGATCGCCATCGCACCCTGGCTGCTCCTGGTGGCAGTGCCGGTCGTGGTCGTCATCCTTGCCTTCAACTTCCTCGGCGACGGCCTGCGCGATGCGGCGGATCCCTATGGCTGAGCCCATCCTGTCGGTCCGGGACCTCAAGACCTATTTCCGGCCGGACGAAGGCATCGTGCGCGCGGTCGACGGCGCGTCGTTCGACCTGTATCCCGGTCGCACCCTCGGGATCGTCGGCGAGTCCGGATGCGGGAAGAGCGTGACCGCGCGATCGATCCTTCGCATCGTCGATCGCCCCGGCAAGGTCGAGGGTGGCTCGATGCTACTGCGGCGCGGCGACGGTTGCGTCGTCGATCTCGCGACGATCGACGACTCAAGCGCTGAAATGCGCGACATTCGCGGTGGCGAGATTGGATACGTCTTCCAGGAACCGATGAGCTCGCTTTCGGTGTTCTACACGATCGGGAACCAAGTCATCGAGGCCATCCGCCTGCATCGGAATATCTCCGAGAAGGAAGCAAGGGACCGGGCGATCGAGCTGCTGCAACTCGTCGGGATTCCGCGACCTGAGCAGCGCATCGATTCCTATTCCTTCGAACTTTCGGGGGGCTTGCGCCAGCGCGTCATGATCGCCCTGGCGCTCGCCGCCGAACCGCGCATCCTGATCGCCGACGAGCCGACGACGGCACTCGACGTGACCACCCAGGCGCAGATCCTCGAACTCATCCGGAAAATCCAGGTCGAGCGTGACCTGGCCGTGGTCCTGATCACGCACGACATGGGCGTGATCGCCGAGATGGCCGACACCGTCTCGGTCATGTATTTGGGGAAGGTCGTCGAATACGGCTCCGTGGATACGATCTTCCACGCGCCCAAGCATCCATATACGCAGGCCCTCCTGCGTTCGATCCCGTCGGTGCTTGCCGAACCTCGCTCGCGTCTGGCGACCATTGCGGGAAGCATCCCGCATCCTTACGCGCGGCCGCCGGGCTGCCCCTTCCATCCGCGCTGCCAGAACGCGATTCCCGGGACCTGCGACAGGAGCCCGCCACCGGCGACCGCACTCGATGCCGAACACGAAGTGCGCTGCTTCCTCTACGGCGCGCCGGCCGGGAGCGGCGCATGACGAGCGAGCGGATCGTCCTTTCGGTGGAAGGCCTCAAGAAGTACTTCCCGATCCGGAAGGGAATCTTCCGGCGCGTCGTCGGGAACGTGAAGGCGGTTGACGACATCTCCTTCAAGATCTCGCACGGCGAAACCCTGTCGCTCGTCGGCGAATCCGGCTGCGGCAAGACGACGACGTCGCGCTGCATCCTGCGTGCGATCCGGCCGACGGCCGGTGCGATCCAGTTCAATACGTCCGACAACCGGAATGTCGACGTCGCCGGCCTCGCGCGGTCGGAACTGCGGCCGCTGCGGCGACAGATGCAGATGATCTTCCAGGATCCGTATTCGTCGCTCAATCCGCGGATGACGATTGCCGACATCATCGGCGAGCCGCTGCTGGTCAACGGGGTCGGCAATCTCGCAGAACGGCGGCGCAGGATTGCCGAGCTGCTGGACCTCGTCCAGCTGCCGCTGGCCTACATGAACCGCTTCCCGCATGCCTTTTCCGGCGGCCAGCGCCAGCGGATCGGCATAGCACGCGCACTGGCGCTCAATCCGGCGTTGATCGTCGCCGACGAACCGGTCTCCGCACTCGATGTTTCGGTTCAGGCGCAGATCATCAATCTGCTCCTCGAACTCCAGGAACGCCTCGGGCTCTCGTACCTGTTCGTCGCCCACGATCTTTCGGTCGTCAAGCACGTGAGCCATCGCGTCGCCGTCATGTATGTCGGCCGGATCGTCGAACTGGCACCGACAGATGCGCTGTTCCGCATGCCGCGACATCCCTATACCGAAGCGCTGCTATCGGCGGTGCCGGTTCCCGATCCGCGCAAGCGTGCAAAACGCATCGTGCTCGCCGGCGAAGTGGCCGATCCGTCGCGCGTACCGCCCGGCTGCGCCTTCCATCCGCGCTGTCGTTACGCAGTCGAGCGCTGTCGGCAGGAAATTCCGCAACTCCAACCGATCACTGGCGGCGGCCTTGTCGCCTGCCATCGCGCAAGCGAACTCAATCTCGAGGGCGTCAACTCGGCCAGCTGAGCGCGATGCTCACTCCCAGCCGGCGACCGGCCGGATCTCGCGTTCGCGACCGCCGGCATAGACGAACTCCTTGCCCGGCGGCACGGGCTTCTTCTGCACGGTGCAACCCGCATAGGCACCGGTCGCGTCGTGGAAGTGCCGCTGGTGAGCTTCGAGCGAGGTCCACGTCATCCCGATCTGGTGGTAGTGGAACTGGATCGCACGCCGGCGCTGCGTGGAGCGGTTCGGTGCGGTGAAGTGATGCAGCAGCGAGCTGAAGACCAGCGCGTCGCCGGGTTCCAATTCGATCGCGACACGATCGTTGACACGCAACTGGTCGGGACGGATCGAACATTCGTTGATGTCGACCTCCGGCCGATGGACGGCCGGGCCGTCGAGATGCGATCCGGGGATCACTTCCATGCAGCCATTTTCCCGCGTTGCCCGGTCGAGCGCAATCCAGGTGCCAACGATCAGATTAGGATCACTGACGCGGAAATACGCGGCGTCCTGATGCCAGCGCTTCGCCCCGCCGATCTTCGGCGGCTTGATCAGGGCCATGTCCTGGAAAAGGACGCGCCCCTGCCCCAGTATCTGGTCAAGTGCCCTGTGCAGGTGCTGCGACATCGCGGCCGCGAGAAGCGGCGGCGAATCCTCCACGAACCACGCGAACTTGCGGATATGGTCCTGCCGCTCTTCTGGCTGGAGCCCGGACGGATCCACGCCCGGCTCGAAGGCGATCTCCGTCGAACGGCGCGGGATCCGCCCGCTGGCGAGACCCGAGATGGCGTCGAGGCAGGCGGCGACCAGTTTCAGGCCTGCCACATTCCGAACGACGGTGAAGCCGTCGCGACGATAGGCGGCAATGGCCTCGGGCGAGAGGACATCGAGGCCTGCATCGCGTTCGATCACTTCCATGGGATTCCCTCGGCTGGATTTCGACAGGTTGCGGCTTCAGGTGCGATATCGTTGCTTGCCGCTGCGCGATCGTCGGGAACGGCGGCAATTCCGCCTTTTTCGTCTTCACTCCCTGGCGCGTTTTCTTATCGGACGTTGTCCGGCTCGCGCTCTGTCCGGATGAAAATCGTATACGATGGGCCGAGCGCGCGCCAAGCCGGATGTTCGCGCGTACGCACGCTCCAAGAATCCAGCGGACGGAACCATCGTGTGGATTGAATATACTATATATTCAATAGGATAGCCTCCGCCTTGTTGGCTGCGGGTGTGCACCTTAAGGTCATGGAATTGCCGGTGCGACGACCAAGAAAAAAGCCAACGGGGAGACAATGGCCGACGATTCCGAACACGGACACGACACGCGGAATTACAGGCTGCGTTCGAACGCCTGGTTCACGCGCCAGGATCGCGACGGCTTCGGACGCAGGAGCTGGATGAAGAACCAGGGGCGTGTCGATCATCTCTTCGACGGGCGCCCGGTCATCGGCATTTGCAACACCTGGTCGGAGTTCACGCCCTGCAACGGCCATTTCCGCCAGATAGCGGAATACGTGAAGCGCGGCGTCTACGAGATGGGCGGCTTTCCGCTCGAGTTTCCCGTCACGAGCCTGTCGGAGGTACTGCTGCGCCCGACGGCGATGCTCTACCGCAACCTCGCCTCGATGGATGTCGAGGAGTCGATCCGTGGCCAGCCGATGGACGGCGTAATCCTCCTCACCGGCTGCGACAAGACGACGCCTGCCCTTGTCATGGGTGCAGCGAGTTGCGACCTGCCGTCGCTCGTCGTGTCCGGCGGTCCGATGCTCAACGGGCGCTTCCGCGGCGAGCTCATCGGCTCGGGCACGCACTCGTGGATATTCACCGAGCGGCTGAAGACCGGCGAGATGACGATGGAAGACCTCTCGCAGGCCGAAGCCGCCATGTCGCGCTCGTCGGGACACTGCATGACGATGGGGACGGCCTCGACAATGGCCTCGATGGTCGAAGCACTCGGCATCGCGCTGCCGACGAATGCGGCGATCCCGGGCGTCGATGCCCGACGCTTTGCGCTGGCGCACATGGCGGGCCGCCGGATTGTCGAGATGGTCAAGGAGGATCTTCGTTTGTCCAAGATCCTTACCAAGCAGGCGTTCGAGAACGCGATCATGGTCAATGGCGCGATCGGCGGCTCGACCAATGCCGTCGTGCACCTTCTCGCGATGGCCGGCCGCATGGGCGTTGACCTGTCACTCGACGACTGGGACCGCCTCGGGCGCGACATGCCTTGCCTCGTCAATCTCATGCCGTCGGGAAAATACCTGATGGAAGAATTCTACTATGCCGGCGGCATCCCGGCGGTGATCTCGGAGATCCGGCACAAGCTCCATCTCGACGCACTCACCGTGACCGGAAAATCGATCGGGGAGAACAACAAGGAAGCGAAAAACCACAGCCACGACGTGATCTTTCCCTTTGCCACACCGTTCAAGCCGGAAGGTGGCATCGCGGTATTGCGCGGCAATCTCGCACCGCGCGGGGCGGTCCTGAAGCCGTCAGCCGCGAGCCCTGCCCTGATGAAGCATCGCGGTCGCGCGGTCGTCTTCGAATCGATCGAGGACTACGACGCGCGTATCGACGATCCGAATCTCGACATCGACGCGAACTGCATCATGGTGCTCAAGGGCTGCGGCCCCAAAGGCTATCCGGGATTCCCCGAGGTCGGCAATTTCGCGTTGCCGGCCAAACTTCTCAAGCAGGGCGTGCGCGACATGGTGCGCATTTCGGATGCCCGCATGTCGGGCACGGCCTACGGCACGACGATCCTCCATACGGCACCGGAAGCGGCTGCGGGCGGACCGATAGCCCTTGTCGCCAATGGCGACATCATCGAACTCGACGTGCCGAACCGTCGTCTCCATCTCGACGTCAGCGATGCCGAACTCGAGAAACGCCGGGCGCGCTGGAAGCCGCCCGCACCGCACAGCGAGCGCGGCTACTACAGGCTCTACACCGATCATGTGATGCAGGCCGACAAGGGTGCGGATCTTGATTTCCTTGTCGGAAAATCAGGCACGGACATCACTCGGGAAAGCCACTGATACCGGAGGAAAGAAAGCAATGCCCAATCGGACTGACAGCCAGATCAAAGACAGGATTCTGGAACTCGAGACGCAGCGGTGCGATGCGCTGACCGGTTCGGATGTTGATGCCATGGAGAAACTGTTTTCGAAGGACCTTCACTACGTGCATGGGTCGTCCCGGGTCGATACCAAGAAGTCATATATCGATTCGATCCGCACCGGAGCGCTGATCTACCGGAAGATCGAGCGCGACGAGCTGGCTGTCCGGATCTGGCATGGCAACACGGCAATCGCGAGCGGGCGCGCAAAGGTCACCTCGACAAACAACGGCGAAACAAAGACCGCGGCAATCCGCTATACGAATGTCTGGATCCGGCAGGATGGCGACAGCGATATCTGGCAATTGGTGAGCTGGCATGCGGCCGCGATTCCGGCGACAGCTGGTTAGCGGATGGTGCGAATATAAAGATCGAGCCAGATCTGCTGGACTGCACCAGTTGAGACAGCGCCGCTTGCTGCAGCTTCAGGCCGCCGCTTAAACTGCCGATCGAGCTGAGTCGGGGCATTCGTTGTGAAGCCACCCTCGCAGTCCCGATATCCTGACGGCAGGCAGGCTTGGCTGTGTGTATGAGGAAGCAAGATAAATGAACCGCAAAGAGCGCCGAACGCAGGGAAAGGCGATGTCGCCGCGGCATGGCGCTCGACAAGAGGTTCGGGAAACTTTCGAGACGGCTCTTCGGCACCATCGTGCCGGGCAATTGAACGAGGCGGAAGATCTCTATCGTCAGGTATTGGCTGTCGATTCCCGCAATGCCGATGCCTTGAACATGCTGGGCGTGATCGCACGCCAGGTCGGGCGGAGCGACGTCGCCGTCGAGCTTGTCGGCAAGGCCATCGGGATCAACGGAAAGATCGCATTCTATCATTCCAACTTGGGGAATGCGCTCAAGGATTTGGGTCGGCTCGAAGATGCAGTCGCCGCTTTCAATAGCGCCATTGGTTTCGCGCCGGACCTGGCCGACACGCACAACATCCTGGGAAACACGCTCAAGGACATGGGGCGGCTCGAAGGCGCCGTCGCCGCCTACGACAGCGCCATCCGCCTCAAGCCGGACTACGCCGAGGCGCATAACAACCTCGCAAACACGCTCAAGGACATGGGGCGGTTCGAAGACGCCATCGCCGCCTACAACACCGCCATCCGCCTCAGGCCGGATATGGCCGGAATCCACTACAATCTGGGCGTCGCATTCAAGGACATGGGGCAGCTTGAAGAAGCTGTCGTCGCCTACAACACAGCCATTGCCGTCAAACCGGACTACGCCGAGGCACACAACAATCTGGGAAACGCGCTCAAAGACATGGGCCGACTTGAAGACGCCGTCGCGGCCTACAACGCCGCCATCGCCTTCAAGCCGGATCTGGCCGAGCCGCACAACAACCTGGGGGGCACGCTCAAGGACCTGGGGCGGCTTGAAGAAGCCGTCGTCGCCTACGACGCCGCCATCCGCCTCAAACCGGACTACGCCGAGGCATACTGCAACATGGGCGTCGTCCTGTGCGAACTGGGAAATCCTCAGGATGGGTTGTCCTGCTGCGTCCAGTCCCTGAAGCTGAAGGAAACGACTCAAGGGAAATTGAGTTTCGTCGAATGCCTGATTCGCCTTCAGCCACTGAATATTCCAGATCAACATATTGAGACTGCGTTGCGCGCCCTATGTGAAAACTGGTCGAAGCCAACCAAATTGGCGCCGATCGTCATCGCGACCATCAAGAGCAATTTGGCGTCTTCCGGAATTCACGACGCGGCAGCATTTCCCGGAAACCGGTCAAAAGAGCAGAGCGATTGGGCCGTCGGACGCCTCGCCAACGAAACTCTGCTTCTTCGCCTCATGAAGCAAATTCCGATCCATGACGCATCTCTGGAAAAGATCTTGACGACGTGCCGCACCGTTCTCCTGGGGGATGTGACGTCCGGCTTGCCGGTCACCGAATTCCCCGCCCCCGTTCTGGCTTTCTTCGGCGCGTTGGCAAATCAATGCTTCATCAATGAATTCGTCTTCGATTGCACAGAAGACGAATTTCTGGAGATCCGACAACTCGAAAATGAAATTCTCTCTTCGCTGGCGGAAGGGCGAACCGTCAACGCACTCAAGCTGATTGCCTTGGGCTGCTATGTTCCGCTGCATTCCCTGCCGGATTCGGAAAACCTGCTGCAGCTTCAGTGGCACGAATCCGTAAATGAAATGCTCGTCTTGCAGATCGCCGAACCTCTGCAAGAGCGGAAAATTCGAGCGGATATTCCGAGCCTTACGTCAATCGACACGGGTGTCTCCTCACTTGTGCGCCAGCAATATGAAGAAAACCCCTATCCGCGCTGGCTAAGGACAGAGCCGTTGGTTCCGTGCGCGTCCATTGAATTTCATATCCGCAACCAGATACCTCGCGTACTCCTCGCCCCGCTCAAGGGGCCGACAACCGACATCCTGATTGCCGGCTGTGGCACAGGCCTTCATCCGATCGAAACCGCCCTGATCTTTCCAGCCGCAAAAGTCCTGGCTATTGACCTCAGTCGCTCCAGCCTTGGTTATGCCATGCGGAAAGCAAACGAACTGGGATTGCATAACCTGCAGTTTGCACAGGCCGACATACTGAAGTTGGGTGAAATCGGCCGCCAGTTTGAAGTCATCGAATCGGTCGGCGTTCTCCATCATCTGGGCGACCCCGAAGCCGGACTGAAGGTTCTTGTGTCCCTACTGAAACCCAACGGATTCCTGAGGCTCGGGCTCTACAGCGCCCGCGCCCGGCGAAACGTCGTCGCCGTCCGCGACTTCATTGCGGAAAAAGCCTTCGGCTCAAGCACTGAGGATATTCGCCTTTGCCGCCGGGAGCTTCTCGCTTTGGAGGAGACGGATATCCGCCGGACGGTCGTGAAATGGGATGACTTCGCCTCAGTCAGCGGATGCCGCGATCTGCTTTTCCACGTCCAGGAGCATCGCCTTACCCTGCCTGAAATCGGGCGTTGGCTTGAGCAGTTCAACCTGACATTTCTCGGCTTCGACATCTCGCCGGAGACAAGCAGAGCCTTCCAAAGCAGCTTTCCCAATCCCGGTTCTGAGACTGATCTTGGCCTCTGGGATATTTACGAAAACCGAAACCCGGAAATCTTCAACGGAATGTATCAATTTTGGGTTCAGAAGGCTGCGTGACGCGGCATTGACCGATACGGTCGTTTTGCCGAATCTGGCAGTACATCGACACCTGCTGAGAGATCGGCGCGCATTATCGCTTCGCGCGCTTCGCCTTCCATGCTTCGTACTCCGGCCGGGCGGCATCGGACAAGGGATAGTAGCGACGCAGGTCACCGCCCTCGGCGAGCCGCTCTCGGGAGAAATCCTCCCATTCATGATGCTTGTTGGCGGCCTCGATGACCTTTGCCGCCAACGCCACGGGTACCGACACCGCCCCGTCGTCGTCGGCCACGATGATGTCGCCAGGCATCACCAGAACGCCGCCGCAGGCGATCGGCACGTTGACGGCGAAGGGCATGAGGTCGGTCTGGGTGTGGAAGTTGGGCGTCAGTCCGCGGACCCACAAGCCGAGATCGAGATCCTTCGAGTTCGGGTAGTCGCGGATGCAGCCATCGATGACGACCCCTGCTCCGCCCCGCCCCTTGAAATAGGTCAGCATCATTTCGCCGAAGATCCCGCTCTTCAGGTCGCCGCGCGCGTCAACCACGACAACGTCGCCCTTCTGGGCATGATAGAGCACGTGACGATGCAACTGGCGTTCGGGGTCGGCATATTCGTCGTCGCCGTACAGATCCTCGCGCTTTGGCATGAACTGAAGGGTCAGGGCGGGACCGGCGATCGCCTTGCCCGGATTGCGGCTGACCGGTCCGCAGATGTGGGCATTGCGGACGCCGATCTTGAACAGCGTACTCGTTGCGGCGGCCGCACCGATCGCCTTTAGCCCGTCGACCAGTGCCTGGGACGGACGCTTGATGTCGTGGGTCTCGATCATGTTCACGAATGTCCTTCTGAAAATTTTGCCGCTTCACGCAGCCGGAAGTGCCTGCCCGGTTTCGCCATCGAAGAGATATAGCCGGTCCTGATCGAATTTCATGGCAACCGGCTCGTCCGGCGAAAGTCGGAAATCGGGCGTAACGCTGATCACGAGAATCGCGGTCCCCAGCTTGACGTGCGCATAGGTGATGTCGCCCGTCGGCTCGACCGCGTAGACCGTTCCCTGTACCGATCCAGCCGGCGCCACGCCTTTCGCGAGACGGATCGTTCCGTGCCGTGCGCCGACGATCACCTTGCGCCCGCCGCCGGCCGCGATCCGCCGCGCATTGCGGTCCGACAGGTCGAGACGCCAGCCTTCGGCGCTCTGTACGGCGGTCCCGCCCGGCGCGGCCTCGGCGTGTACAAGATTCATCGCGGGGCTGCCGACGAAACCGGCCACAAACGTATTGATCGGATTTCCGAAGACCGTTTCGGGCCGGTCATATTGCTGAAGCAGCCCGCCCTTCATCACGGCCATCTTGTCGGCCATCGTCACGGCTTCGAGCTGGTCGTGCGTGACATAGATCACGGTGGCGCCGAGGTCGCGATGGAACCGTTTCAGTTCCGCGCGCATCTGGACACGCAGCTTGGCGTCCAGGTTCGACAGCGGCTCGTCCATCAGAAAGACCTTCGGATCGCGGACCAGCGCACGGCCAAGCGCCACGCGCTGTTGCTGGCCGCCGGACAGCTCGCGCGGGCGTCGTTCCAGCAGATGCTCGATGTCCAGAACTTTCGCGGCCGAGCGGATTTTCACGTCGATGTCCGCCTTCGCGAGCTTGCGCATCTGCAGGGGGAACGCGAGGTTCTTGTAGACAGATTTGTTCGGATAGAGCGCGTAGTTCTGGAACACCATCGCGATATCGCGGTCCTTCGGATCCAGATCGTTGACCAGCCGGTCGTCGATCCGGATTTCGCCGGCGGTAATCTCGATCAGGCCGGCAACCAGGTTCAGCGTCGTCGTCTTGCCGCAGCCCGACGGCCCGACCAGCGCCACGAATTCCCCGTCCTCGACCGTCAGCGAGACGTCGTTGACGGCCTTATAGTCGCCGTAGGTCTTCAGCACGTCGCGCAGGCATACTTGTGCCATTCTCGTTCCTCTCTTCGGGAAAGCCCTTCAGGACTTCACCGCACCCTCCGTCAGCGCCTTGACGAAATACTTCTGCAAGAAAAGGAAAAGCACGACGACCGGTACGCTCATGATGAATGAGGCGGCCATCAGGCCCGGCCAGTTCGTCGCGAATTCGGCGAAAAACCGCTGCAATCCAACCGACAGCGTCAGGCGCGTCTTGTCGTTGATGAATGTCAGGGCGTAGACATACTCGTTCCACGCCATGATGAAGGAGTAGATTGCCGTCGCAATGATCCCGGGCGTCGAGAGCGGCATGACGATCAGGATGAACGCCTTGAATCGCGACGCTCCGTCGATGCGTGCCGCTTGCTCGAGCTGCACGGGGATATTGTCGTAGAACCCCTTGAGCAGCCAGATCGAAAGCGGCAATCCGAAGGTGAGATAGGTCAGGATCAAAGATGCGTGCGTGTTCACCAGTCCCAGCCAGCGCATCATGATGAAGAGCGGCATCAGGAACACCACCGCCGGAAACATGTTGCGCAGCAAGACCGAATAGAACAACAGGTTCCGGCCCGGGAAACGGAAGCGCGAAAATGCGTAGGCAGCCGGAACCGCGACGACCACGCCCAATGCGGTGGTGGCGAACGATACCCAGATGCTGTTGACGAGATAGCGAAGGAAATCGCGTCCGACATCGCTGGCCGGCGACAGCAGTCGCCGGAACTCGTCGAGTGTCGGATCCGCCGGAATCCATTGGGGCGGATACTGGGTGGCGGCGAACTGCGTCTTGATCGACGTGACCAGCATCCAAGCCATCGGCATGACGGCGAACATCGTCAGCGCGACGAGCAGGACCGTCCCTGCGGTTACCCACGGATCGCGGCGGACACGGCGCCGAACCGATCGCTCGGTGTGCCGTTCGCTCATCGGGGCGCCTTGTCGTCGCCGCGCGTAAGAGCGCGCACATAAAAATATCCCATCGCCATCATGACGATGAAAAGAACCACGGAGTAGGCAGAGGCAAGCCCGAACCGGATGCGCCCGAACGCGATCTGGTAGATGTGCGTGATCCAGATCTCCGTCGCTCCGGCCGGCCCACCGGCCGTCATGATGTAGGGGATCGTGAAGCTGTTGAGGTTCGTCACCAGGAGCAACAGGACCGTGACGAGAACGACGCTGCGCACATGCGGAACGGTAATGTGCCAGAACCGGTTCCACGCCCCTGCCCCGTCGACCCGGGCCGCGCGCAGAAGCTGGTCAGGCACCGTCTGCAGCCCGGCGAGCATCATGATCATCGCGAAGGGAAATTCCTTCCACACGTTGACGACTATCAGCGAAGCCATGGCGTTGTCGCGGCTGTCCAGAAAATTGATCGGCCCGCGCGTCAACCCGGTCGCGGTCGTGATCGCGCCAATGACTCCGAAATCGGAGTGGAATATCCATCGCCACAGATAGGACGCGGCAACCGCGCTGATCACGTACGGGACAAGCAGGACACCGCGCAGCAACCCGCGCCCGCGGAAGACCCGGTTGAGCCCGAGGGCAGCACCGAACCCGAGCACGAACGCCAGCAGCGTCGACCAGAAGGTCCAGACGAGCGTATTCCAGGTCGCTTCGTGGAAGGATTCCGCAGCAAGGATGCGCGAGTAGTTCTCGAGGCCGACGAATATCTTGTCCTCGAGCGCGAGATTGGGCGGCGTGTTGAAGAAGGAGAGATAGACCGTGTAGTAGATCGGATAGGCGATCACGAGCAGCATGATGCCGATCGCCGGCAGTACGTAAAGATAGTCAGCCCGGTGTCGGTACATGCGGGCGAACAGCCCCACGCGCCGGATCGGCGATCTTCCGAGGTCTGCGTTCGTCACTCTGTTGCCCACTGGCAGAATGGAGCGGGCCAGCACCTTCCGGGCCGGCCCGCCATCCGGCTAGAGATCGCCAAGGACGTCCTTGATCTTCTTGGCGGCATCGTCCGTCGCCTGCTGCACTGTCATCTTCTGCGTCAGGGCATTCTGCAGCATGTTCGGCACGATGATGTTCATGATCTCGGCCGACTGCGGCAGTACCGGGAACGGAATGCCGTAAGGCAGCATCGACGTCGTGACATCGAGGAACTTGATCTGCTCGAGCCGCTCCTTCATCCACTTCGTGCGGAAGCCCCGCACGTTACCGGGGTTCGAACCCACCCATGCCATCTTGGTCGACCACTCCGGCCCTGTCATGAATGTGACAAGCGCCTTGGAGGCATTGAGATCGAGCCCGCCTTCGACGATGTTCGGATTGAAGATGTGCGCATTGCTGCCGCCGAACACGATCGCGCGACGCGACGAGCCCTTGGGCACGAAGCCGTAACGCATGTTCCCCACGACCGCTTCCGCCGTTGCCTTGTCCGCCCCCGTCGCTTTCTTGGCGCGATCGAGCATGAACGCGTACTCGGCGGGATGCGCGATCATCATCGCGAGTTGCCCGGCGAGGAAAGGATCCTGATTCTCGTTCTGTGTATTGGTCAGCGCCGACGTAGGCACTGACTTGTCACGCACATACATGTCGACCGAAGCCTGCAGCGCCGCCCTCGAACCGGCATTGTTGATGAAGATGTCCTTGTAGTTTGGATTCCCTTCCGCTTCGTCGAGCGCTCCACCGCCATATGCCCAGAGCTGCGGCATGAAGCGGAATGGCGTATTGCCGGCGTTGACACGGGCTACCATTCCATAGCCGTTCTTGCCGGTCCTTTCCTTGATCTGCTTGGAATACTTGACGAGGTCGTCCCATGTCTCGGGCGGCGCTTCCGGATTGAGGCCCGCCTCCTTGAAAATGCCGGCGTTCCAGATCAGGGCCATGGTCTCGTTGTTGGTCGGCACGCCGTACGACTTGCCCTTCCACATCACCGATTTGAGGGCGCCGGGCCAGAACTCATCCTGGCCGAAGCCGATATCGGCCGGGCCGAACTCGCGCAGATAGCCCTTTGCCGCGAACTCCACCCCCCACAAGATCGGTAGGCGCGCAACCATCGGGGTTGCCTTGCCCAGAGCAGACGTACGCAGCTTATCGAGCATTTCGTTGTAGTTCAGGTTCTGCGCGACAACGGTGATGTTCGGATAGGTTGCCGCGAATGCCGCGAAGAAGGCCTTGTCGAGATCATGCTCGATCTGCGGCGACGCCTGAGTCGGGCCGAAATACCAGTACGTGACGCGGCCACGATAGTCCTTCGGGACGATACGATAGCATTCGGCCGCCGTGTCATATTCGGCTGTTCCGGCAATGCTCGAGATGTATTGCGGCGTCCATGTCGTCAGGTCGACGCCCGTCTTGCTGCCTTGCGCGAACGCACCGGATGCAAAGCCGGTTGCAAGCGCTGCGGTTGCGGTAGTGTATGCAAGAAACTTCCGGCGGCTTACAGCGCGCCCGTTCATGGCATCCATCATTGGCTTCCTCCGTTGCTCGATTTCTTTCGCGATCTTGTGCCGATCGTCGTTCGAAATTTCCTACGTCAGTCGAAGAAAGACTTGTCCTCCTCCAGCAGATAGCGCCGCGCACGCTCGGGCACGATGTCGACGCCCATACCTGGACGATCCCAGACAGCGATCAACCCATCGCGAACGATCGGATTTGGAAGCCCGTCCACGATATCGTACCACCAGGCTGGATCTCCCGCCGGATACTCGAAGGCGATGAAGTTGTGCGGCAGCGTCGCGCAGACCTGCACGAGAGCCGCAAGCCCGAGAACTCCATTGCCCGTGCCGTGCGGCGCCATCAGGATTCCGTGCAGGTCGGCAAACTCCGCAATCCATTTGAGCTCTGCAATACCGCCCACGTCGCACGGATCCGGACCGACGACACGCACAGCCTGACGCTCAATGAGGTCCTTGAAGTTCTGCCGCAGATAGATCTGCTCGCCGGTGTGGATCGGCGTCGATGTCGACTGCGTTAGGTCCCGGTACACGTCGGCATTGACGAACGGCACATAGTCGCCCGTCAGCATGTCCTCGAGCCACATCAGATTGTGCTTCTCGACAGCGCGCGCGAACCGGATCGCATCCGGAAGCATCCAGCCGGGGCCACAATCGAGAGCGAGCCCGACTTTGTCGCCCAGAACTTCCTTCATCGCGGCAACGCATTCCAGCGTGTAGTTCATACCACGCTCGGTCATCGGGCCGCGATCGAGCCATCCATGCAGCGTGCTCTGTTCGACGTCGCCATAGAAATAGCCCGGCTCGCGCTTCATCGGACTATGGAACGATATGCCCTGCTTGACGATCGTAAAGCCTTCCGGCAATGCCAGCATCCGCTTCATCTCGGCGGCGAGATCCTCAGGCCGGTAGCGCGGCATCCGGACACGCAGTGCGCCGTTATAAACGCGCACACGGTCGCGTACCTTGCCGCCGAGAAGCTTGTAGACCGGCAGGCCCGCCGCCTTGCCCGCAACGTCCCACAACGCCATTTCGATGGCGCTGACGGCAGCACCATAGGGCTTGAATGCGCCGCGCTGCCGAATGCGCAGCATCGTCCGTTCGACATCGGTCGGGTCTGCGCCGAGCAGCGGCTCCTTGAACTGGAGAACAAATGGCTTGAGATAGGGTTTGTACTGCTCGACTTCGCCAAAGCCGCTGATGCCCTGGTCGGTCACGATCCGCACGATCGGATTCTTGCCGATGACCGCGCACTTCAAGTCCACGATTTTCATTCGCTATGCCCTCTGCCCTTTGCCGACTCCGGCAAACAGACAACCTCCCTGGCCGCAAATTTTCCAAACGATGATTGATGTTAGGACACGCTGTCAACGCCGAACTGGGAGCGAGAGCGATAACTTCGTGCCACCATTGCCGAAAAGCTGGGCACCCGCTCTAAAACCCTTAAAATGTTACCGCTGCGCGCCGGCCGTTGCCTCACCAATTCGTGTGGCTTCCGTCGCCCCGCCGCAGCATCGGCGGATTCCAGTGCCGGAACTTGTCCTTGCCGAGCTGCTTCTCGTCCACTTCGATACCAATTCCGGGAGCATTCGAGATCTCGAAGGAAGTCCCCGTAAGGCCCGGGGCATTCGGGAACAGGGCGCGCTCGGCTTCCGGCTGAGGACGGAACCGAGAACGGTTGTATTCGAGCCAGGTGAAGTTCGGGACGACGGCACCGAGATGGATCGACGCGGCCGTGCAGATCGGACCCAACGGATTGTGAGGCATCAGATCGACATAATGCGCCTCGCACCAACCGGCGACCTTCAGCGCTTCGGTGAAGCCGCCGATGTTGCAGACGTCGAGCCGCATGTATTGGGAAAGCCCGCGCTCGACGAACGGCAATGCCTGCCATTTCGACGAAAACTCCTCGCCGATGGCAAACGGCACGTCGACCGAGCGTCGCAGTACCTCGTAGGCCTCGGGCGTTTCGTCTCGGATCGGTTCTTCGAGAAAATCGAGCGTACCGCGCGGCATGCGCTGGCAGAACGATATCGTCTCGGCGACCGAAAGACGGTGATGGAAATCGACGCCGAGCATCACGCCGGCCCCCAACGCGGCGCGCGCGGCGACCATCGACTTGGCAGTCGCGACAAGCGAACTGCGCGGCTCGTACACACCTTCGGCCTCGCCCCTGTCGAGCATGCTCAGCCGCACGACGTCAAATCCGTCAGCGACGAACGCTTTTGCCTGTGCCAGCGTTTCGGCTGCAGACGTCGCGTTGGTCGAAGCGAGACTGGGCACGCGATCACGCACGCATCCGCCAAGGAGTGCGTGAACCGGAAGACCGAGCGCCTTTCCCTTGAGATCGTGCAGAGCGATGTCAATCGCAGAGATCGCAGCGGTCAGCACGCGACCACCTTCAAAATACTGGCTGCGATAGAGCTTCTGCCAAATCGATGCGATGCGGAACGGGTCTTCGCCGACGAGGAGCTCGCGATAATGCTCGATGGCACCGACGACGGCGAGTTCGCGCCCGGAAAGGCCGGACTCGCCCCATCCGAACGTTCCGTCGTCCGCCGTCACCTTGACGAGCAGCTGGTTGCGGTGCCCGAGCCAGACGGGATAGGCGTCGATATGCCGGATCTTGAGCCCCGAGCGAGCCGCGCCGGATCCACTACGGCCGATAAGCTTATCGTCATAGACGGACGCCTTGCGCTTGCGGACCGTCTTGACATGCCGCTTGACCACGGGGCCTCCCTTATTCTGCTTCTTGACTGTTCTTCTCGCGACCAAGACTGGCTTGATCACTGCCGGTCGGTCAAGATCTCTCCGGTCGATGTGTCGCGGGATTTGGAATGTCCAGGGCACCGGGCGGAGCGACAGGATTCGAGCCTGCACCCCCAAGACGACTTGTCTGGCTATTTCAATTTCGGTTTCCGTACTTCCGGTAACGAAAGAAGATGAATGGAAGCCGACAACATTGAAGCCGTGTTGCTGGCCATGATTCAAAGCATCCGGACAGAGGGCGTTGGCGTCGACAAAACCGCCAGCTTGTTGCGAAGTGGCTGGCCGAAGGCCGGCACGTCAAGCTCGAATTCGTCACCGATTTGGGCGCGTACGCCATGCGCGAAGCTGAATGTCGCTGCGCCAAAGAAGTGGCAGTGGATGTCGCCAGGACGGCGGAACATCGAATATTTGAAATGATGATGCTCAAGATTGGCGAGCGAGTGCGACATGTTGGATTCACCGCTCAGGAACTCGCCTTCCCACAGAACAACGCCGCCGCGCCGTACGCGCGAAATGCCTCGCGTGTCGGCCGGCAGATCGCCGACCAGTAGCTCGGGGCCGAGCGCGCAGACGCGCAACTTCGAATGCGCCCCATAGAGGTAGTTCTGCTGCTCGACGACATGATCCGAGAATTCGTCGCCGAGCACGAAGCCGATACGCCAGGGCGTTCCGTCATCCGCCACGATATAGATGCCGACGATTTCGGCCTCTTCGCCGCCGGCCAATGCAAAATCCGGCATCGCCAGTGGCGCACCGGGCCGGACGATGCAGCTGCCGTCACCCTTGTAGAACCATTCCGGTTGGGAGCCGATTTTTCCGGGCGCGGGCTTTCCGCTCTCGATGCCAAGCTGGTACATCTTCATCGAATCCGACATGTCGCCACCTGCACCGGCGATCTTCTTGTGCATGGCGTTGCGCGCCTGTGCGCTTCCCATATGCGTGATCCCCGTTCCGGTCACGAACAGGTGTGCCGGATCCGGGTGGTCGATCGGCGCAAGCACGCGACCTTCGGCAAGCAGGTACGCGACGTCGACCCTGGCACCGATGCCGGCGGCTTCGACGATCCGCGACAGGGTCTGTCCCTTCGCGATCGCCGCAATCGCGAGTGCACGCACGCTTGCGAAGCCCGGGATCTCCGTCGTACCGCCGTCGCGGCTGGCGGCAATCGCGCGCGAACCGTCGGGACGCTCGAACTGGATGAGACGCATGTTCGTGATCTCCACTAGCCTCTGAACCGGCAAACGGGGATGCCGGCGAATTCGGTTTCGATGCAGAAGAGACCGCCGGCAAGCGGCTGGCGCGCCATCTCGGCCGCGTCGAGGCCGATCGACGCACTTGTGACGTAGAGTGTTTGGAACCCTTCCCCGCCGAACGCGCAGCTCGTGATCTGGGTTGCCGGCAGGACGAAGGCGCGCTCGAACTCACCCGACGGCCGGAAGCGGCTGACGCGTGCCCCGCCCCAGTGGCAGATCCAGACATGGCCGGTCGCGTCGACTGTCATGCCGTCGGGATACCCGTCGTCGGCACCGAAACGGACGAAGGGCCGCTTGCCCCGGAGTCGTCCTGCGGCATCGATTTCGAAGCGATAGACCACCCGGTCCATCGTGTCGGTGTGGTAAGCGCATGTCCCGTCGGGTGCGAAAGCAGGGCCGTTCGTGACGACATATCCGCCGTCGCTGCGTTCGATCGACCCGTCCGGATCGAGGCGGTAGAGCCAGCCGGTCGGCGCCTTGATCGCATCGTCCATGCTGCCGGCCCAGAACCGTCCGGCCGCGTCGCATTTTCCGTCGTTGAAGCGGTTGCCGGGGCGATCCGGTTCCGGATTGCCGATCGGATCGACGCGCCCGGAGACCGGATCCCAAAACGCAAAGCCACTGCGCAGGGCGGCAACCATCCCGCCGCGTTCGCGTGGTGCGACCGCCCCGACCTCTTCGGCCATCGGCCAGGTCTTCCGCGCGCCGCTTGCCGGGGTGAAACGCATCACCGCCGGCTTCTTGATGTCGACCCAGTAGAGCGCGCCCTCACGCTCGTCCCAGAACGGCCCCTCGCCCAGCAGCGCGCCTGCCGGCCAGACACAGCGAACATCCGCCATCTATGTCCACCCTGCGTCGACGACGAAATTCTGCGCCGTGCAGAGCCGGCTGTCATCGGCGGCAAGGAACAGGACCATCCGCGCGATGTCGGGCGGATAGACCTTCTCCTTCAGGCACTGGTTCTCCCCGATCTGGCGCTCGCCGTCGGCATCGAGCCAGAGCTCGACCTGGCGCTTCGTCATCACCCATCCGGGGACGACCGTGTTCACGCGAATGTTCTTGGGCCCGAAGTCGCGCGCAAGGCCGCGCGTGATGCCGTGGACGGCCGCCTTGGCGGCCGTATAGGCCGGATAGCCGCCTTCGGCATTCATCCAGCTGATCGATCCGAAATTGACGATCGAGCCGCCGCCGGCCGCCGCCATCTGCGGGATCGCCGCCTGTGCGGCAAAGAACTGGTGGCGCAGATTGACCGCCATCCGGTCGTCCCAGTACTCGACCGTGACCGTCTCGACCTTGTGCCGGTCGTCGTTCGCCGCGTTGTTGACGAGAGCGCGGATCGGGCCGATCTCGCGGCCGACCGTTTCGATCGCGGCCTGCAGCCCGGCGATGTCCCGCAAGTCGCAATGGAAGAAGCGCGGTGCCGGCAGCCCGGATGCGGCGATCCGCCGGACCAGGGCCTGCGAGGCGTCGGCTGCGATGTCGGCGAACGCGACGCGCGAATGTTGCGCGCAGAAATGCTCGACCACACTCTCGCCGATGCCCGAGCCGCCACCGGTGACGAAGACCACCCGCTCGCACAGGCTTGGATAGTTGGCGAAATTTCCCTCCATGACCTGCCTCAGTGCGATTCGCGCGGAATGCCCGCACCGCGTGATCCGACGAGAAAGTCGAGATCGCAGCCCTTGTCGGCCTGCATCACCCGCTCGACATAGAGGCGCTGGTAGCCCCCCGCCGGCAGGCCGACCGGTTTCCATCCCGCGCGCCGGCGCGCCAGCTCTTCATCGGAAACATCGAGATGCAGGCGACGCCGGGCGACGTCGAGCTCGATCGTGTCGCCGTTGCGCACGAGGGCGAGCGGCCCGCCCATCGCGGCCTCCGGTGCGACATGCAGGACGACCGTCCCGTAGGCCGTGCCGCTCATGCGCGCGTCGGAGATGCGCACCATGTCGCGCACGCCTTTCTTCAGCAGCTTGGGCGGCAGGCCCATGTTGCCGACCTCCGCCATCCCCGGATAGCCCTTCGGACCGCAGTTCTTCAGGACCATCACGCTTGTGGCATCGATATCGAGATCCGGATCGTCGATCCGCGACTTGTAGTGTTCGATATCCTCGAACACGACGGCACGGCCGCGATGCTTCATCAGCGCAGGTGTCGCGGCCGACGGCTTCAGGATTGCGCCATCGGGTGCGAGATTGCCGCGCAGCACGGCGATGCCACCCTGCTTCTTGAACGGCTTGGACAGCGGGAAGATGACCTTGCGGTCGTAGCAGACGGCATCGGCGACGTTCTCGGCGACCGTCTTCCCCGAAACCGTCAGCGCGTCGCCGTCGAGAAGGCCGCCGAGTTCCTTCATCACGGCCGGCAGCCCGCCGGCATAGTAGAACTCCTCCATCAGGAACGCGCCCGACGGCATCAAATTGACGAGGCACGGCACGTCGCGTCCGTATTTATCCCAGTCCTCGAGGGCCAGATCGACGCCAATCCGCCCGGCGATTGCCAGCAGGTGGATGACGGCGTTCGTCGATCCACCGATGGCACCGTTGATCCGGATCGCGTTGCGAAAGGCGGTCTTGGTGAGAATCTTCGACAGGCGCAGGTCTTCGTGGACCATCTCGACGATCCGCCGGCCTGCCATGTGGGCAAGCACGCTGCGCCGCGCGTCGACGGCCGGAATCGCGGCATTGGTCGGCAGCGCCACGCCCAGCGCCTCCACCATCGAGGCCATCGTCGAGGCCGTACCCATCGTCATGCAGCTTCCGGCCGAGCGCGCCATGGCACCCTCGGCCTCGAAGAAGTCGACCTCGCTCATCCGTCCGGCGCGTACTTCCTCGGAATATTTCCAGACATGCGTGCCCGAACCGACGAGTTCGCCGCGATAGCGTCCGTTCAGCATCGGCCCGCCCGAGACGACGATCGTCGGCAGATCGCAGCTGGCTGCCCCCATCAGCAGGGCGGGCGTAGTCTTGTCGCACCCGGCGAGTAGCACGACCCCATCGATCGGATTGCCGCGGATCGATTCTTCGACATCCATGCTCGCGAGGTTGCGGAACAACATGGCCGTCGGGCGCAGGTTGGATTCGCCCAGCGACATCACCGGGAACTCGACCGGGAAGCCGCCCATCTCGTAGACGCCGCGCTTGACCCTCTCGGCCAGTGCGCGCAGATGCGCGTTGCACGGCGTGAGCTCGGACCAGGTGTTGCAGATCCCGATGACCGGACGGCCGTCGAAGAGGTGATGTGGAAGCCCCTGGTTCTTCATCCAACTGCGGTGCGCAAACCCGTCGCGGTCGGCTTTGCCAAACCAAGCACTGGATCGCAGCACCCGCTTCTTCGATCTCAAGACCGTCCCCCCGCGCGGCCGCGGCCGCGTGCCAGTGCCGACATCGTGCGGCGCACGTCCTCTTCCGAACTGTCGAGCAGCGCGTTCATCGCGGCGCGCGCACCGTCGGCATTGCGCCGGCCGATCGCCTCGAGTACGGCACCGTGGGCAGGCAGCGAATGGGTCTGCCCGTCCGGATTGTCGTTGGATAGGCGGAAGCTCATCGTCAGGGCCGTCTCGATGATTGCGCCGAGCGAATGGATCAGTTCGTTTCCCGTGGCACGGATGATCGACTGGTGGAAGATCAGGTCGGGACCGGCGAACTTCTCGCCGTCGTCGCCCGCCTTGCCCATCTCGCGGAACGCCGCATCGAGCTGCGCAACGTCCTCGCGCGAGGCGCGCACGGCCGCGAGCGAAGCGGCGAACGGTTCGACCATCCGCCGGAGCTCGAAGACCTCGCGCACATAGCTTTCGACCGGTGCGGCGGCAAGGCGCCAGGCCAGCACGTCGGGATCGAGGAAGTTCCAGCATTCGCGGGCACGCACGCGCGTCCCCGTCTTGGGACGCGATTCGATCAGCCCCTTCGCCGCGAGCACCTTGATCGCTTCCCGAAAGGCCGTACGACTGACGCCGAGCGAAGCGCTCCACACCTCTTCGCTCGGCAGGGCTTCGCCGGGTGCGATCTTGCCTTCGACGATCTGCATGCCGATTTCGTGGACGACCTGCCCGTGCAGAGAGCGCGGCGAAAAGGTCCGCGACTTGCGGCCGGTGCCGGCTTGGTCGGGCTTGGCTGCTTTGGCTTTCGGCATCAGCGCAAAATCGGCGGGCGGCGTTGCTTTCTGATTCCTCATACGATAAGATTTTATCGGGATGCCAGCAGGAACGTCAAGCGCGCCGCAGGTCCAACCGCAATCCGTGTCCGCTCCGTCGAGGATCGGTCTTCGGGTCGGCGATTCGATTCTCGAAATCGTTCCGGAACTCGGCGGCGTGATCGCGCGCTATGCCGGCACGCTTGCCGGCCGGCCGATGGATTGGCTGCGCCCCGCCGAGCAGAGCAAACTCGATCGGCGCGATCCCGAGGCGGCCGCCTGCTTTCCGCTGGTTCCCTTCTCCAACCGGGTGCGCGACGGCCACTTCGCGTTCGACGGAACGCAAGCCCATGTCGTGCCGCTACCCGGACCGCATGCCGAGCACGGCCACGGCTGGCGGCGGCCCTGGTCCGTGGTCGACAAGGAACGCGACCGGCTTACGATAGCGCTGGAAATGCGCGATGCCGATTGGCCATTCCCCTACGATGCCCAGCAGACATTCCGACTGGGCAAGAGCAGCCTGTCGGTCGAGATCGCGCTGACGAACCGTTCCGGCAGGGACATGCCCGCCGGGATCGGCCTGCATCCCTATTTCCCGCGTACGCCCCGCAGCCGCCTCAAGGCCCGCGTCGATGCCATCTGGCAGACGGATGCCGAGGTGATGCCCACGCGCCTGACGTCGCCGGCACCGGATGCCGACCCGAACGAAGGCATTTCGCTCGACCGCGTGCCGCTCGACAACTGCTTCACCGGATGGTCAGGCGAAGCCGTGATCGAATGGCCCGAGCACGCCGCCCGGCTTCGCATGACGGCGGAAGCACCGCTGCGCCATCTCGTGCTCTACACACCGCCCGGCGAAGCCTATTTCTGCGCCGAGCCGGTCAGTCACTGCACCGACGCGTTCAATCTCGCTTCCGCCGGCCGCACCGATACCGGGACCATCCGGCTCGCACCGGGGGCCACCGTGTCGGCGACCGTGATTTTCGAGCCCTTGCCGATGCCCGCGCCCTGAACCGGTCGCGGGTCCAACAACGCAATCCACAGCAGGAGGACAGGATGACAATGCGAAGGACATTCCTCTCGGCGATCGGCCTTGCCGCTCTCGCCTCGATCGCCGCGACGGGTGCAGCGTCAGCACAGGTCGTCGTCTACAATACGGTCGGCACCAAACTGATGCAGGCCTTCGTCGAAGGCTTCGAGAAGGTCTCGCCCGGCATCAAGGTCGACGTCATCAGCGGCGGCAGCGGCGAACTTCTGACACGCATCAAGGCGGAGCGCAGCCGCCCCGCCGGCGACGTGTTCGTCGGGCCCGACGCCGACGTATTCGACGCCGAACTCGACCTGTTCGACAGTTACAAGTCAACCGAGGACGCGTCCTTCGATCCGAAGATCCTGCACAAGGACCGCAAGTACTATCCGTTCTCGATGAACTTCCAGGCCTTCATCGTGAACACGAAGATGATGCCGCTGGCCGGCGCGCCGAAAAGCTGGATGGATCTCACCAAGCCCGAATACAAGGGCAAGATCGTGATGGCCAATCCAGCGCAGTCCGGCTCGGCCTATTCCCAGATGCAGCAGCTCATCGACCTGCATGGCTGGGACATGATCGGCAAGCTCGTCCAGAACGCCACATTCGTCACCAGCTCGCGTCTCGTGTTCCAGAACGTCGCCAAGGGCGAAGTCGCGGTCGGGCTCACCAGCGAGTTCAACGTGCTGGCGATGAAGCAGGACGGCCAGCCGGTCGATGGCGTCTATCCGGCCGACGGAACGGCGCTGATCGTCGACGCGAGCGGCATCATCAAGGGCGGGCCCAATACGGCCAACGCGCGCAAGTTTCTCGACTTCCTGAACTCGAAGGCGTCGCACGAGATCCTCGTCGCCGTCGACAAGCGGCGCTCGGCGCGTTCGGACGTCGCACCTCCGCCCGGCCTCCCGGCGGTCGCCAGCCTCAAGACCATCGGGTACGATTCGGTCGCGGCGGCCAAGAACCGCACGGCCAACCTAGAGCGGTTCGACAAACTCCTCGCGGCGAAGTAGCACCCAAGCGGCGGCGGCCGGGTTATGCTGGCCGCCGCCCCGGGGGTTTCCACGATATGTCCAGCAAGACTTTGCGCGTACGGGATCTGACGAAGCGGTTCCACCTGAACGGCAAGGACATTCTCGCTGTCAACCGCGTATCCTTCGACGTCGACGGCACCGAGTTCTTCACGATGCTGGGGCCCTCGGGATGCGGCAAGACGACGACCTTGCGCATGATCGCTGGCCTCGAGACGGCAAGCGAAGGCACGATCGAGTTTGACGGACGCGACTACACCTCCTATCCGCCGCAACGGCGCAATATCGGGATGGTGTTCCAGTCCTATGCGCTATTCCCGCATCTGACGATCTTCGAGAACGTCGCCTACGGACTGCGCCTGCGCGGTCTCGTCGCCGACGATATTGCCGCGCGCGTGGCGCGCACGCTCGGGCTCCTGCATCTCGCCCCCCTCGCCGATCGGTTGCCGGCGGACCTGTCGGGCGGCCAGCAGCAGCGCGTGTCGATCGCGCGTGCACTCGTCTATGAACCGGGCATGCTGCTGCTCGACGAGCCGCTGGCAAATCTCGACGCCAAGCTGCGCGTCCTCATGCGCGAGGAGATCCGCCGCATCCAGCGCGAGCTGGGCATCCTGTCGCTCTACGTTACGCATGATCAGGAGGAGGCGATGTCGGTCTCTGACCGTGTCGCCGTGTTCGACCAGGGCCGCGTGCGCCAGATCGGCCGGCCGCAGGAAGTCTACGACCGTCCCGCAAGCCTCTTTGTCGCCGACTTCATCGGCAAGGCAAACCTTTTTCGTGCCGAGGCGCGCGGCAACCGGATCGGCCTGGAAGCCGGCGGCGCGTTCGTCACCAGCGGCACGGTCTCTCTCGATGCCGACGAGTCCGCACGGACAACGACGGCACACAACGCGTTCGCGATGCTTCGTCCCGAACGCCTCAAGCTTGCCGCGTCGGGAACCGGGATCCCGTGCCGCATATCCCGCATCCAGCATCTCGGCGCCACAACCCGCTACACGGCTGAAGCGCCGGGCACCGATGCACCCCTCACCATTGATGCGGATCGGCCGGTGGACGGCATTGCCGAAGGCGGTACCGGCCTGCTTACCTTCGATCCGGCCGACGCAATCGTCTTCGCCGCGGCGGACCGGGCATGACCGGCGCCGATGCCCCACATCGGGACTGGGTTCCCTATGCGGTCGGCGCGCTGGCGGTCGCATTCGCCGCGGTACTGCTCGCCTACCCGATCGGTCGGTCCGTTCTCGTCGCCTTCGTGCGCAACGGCGCCGATCTCGAGATTTCCAACCTGACCTTCGTGAACTTCGAACGCTTCTTCATCGCCGCCAGCTATCGGCGTGCTCTGGTGAATTCGCTGATGGCTGGCGCCCTGTCGACGCTGGCCGCCACGCTGCTGGCGCTGCCGATGGCCTATGCGGTGGCACGCGTCGCCATGCCGCTGCGGTCCCTGATCATGGCAATGTCGGTCGTTCCGCTGATCTCGCCGCCTTTCATCGGCTCGTATGCGTGGATCATGCTGCTGGGCAACAACGGCATCATCAGCAACGTCCTGCGCACCGTCGGCATCGACCTGCCGTCGATCTACGGACCGTTCGGCGTCGTCTTCGCGCTGGCGATGAGCTATTTCCCCTACGTGTTCCTCGTGGTGCAGGGCGCACTCGCAGGCGGCGACCCCTATGTCGAAGAGGCCGCGCGTATGATGGGAGCCTCGCGCTGGCACATCCTGCGCACGATCACGTTTCCGTCCATCGTGCCGTCGGTCGCCGCCGGGATGCTGATCGTCTTCATCAAGGCGATCGGCGATTTCGGCGTGCCGTCGATTCTCGGCGGCGAGTTCCAGGTGCTGCCCACGCTCATCTACTACCAGATCCACGGGTTCCACAATCTGAGTGCCGCGTCGGCGATCGCGATGGTCAATGTCGCGCTCACGCTGGTCGCCCTTGCATTCCTTGCACGCGTCAACCGGCGCAAGGCGCACGCGACCATCACGGGGATCGCGCGCGCGGCCGCACGGCTTGATGGCACGGGCGCACGCATCTTCGCCAACACCTATACGTGGGGCCTGCTGTTCGTCGCCGCACTCCCGCAGGCGGCCATTCTGCTGGCGTCCTTCGCCGAGGAATGGCCGGGCACGCTGCTGCCGACCGCCTACGGCTTCGCCCACTATGTGAGCGTGTCGAAGTATCTCGTCCAGCCGATTGTCAACAGTCTGATCCTGTCGGGTGCGGCGACGATCCTGTGCGTCGCCTTCGGCATCGTCAGCGCCTATGCCGTCGTGCGCGACCGCATCGTCGCCAAATGGGCGGTGGACGCGCTGATCATGCTGCCTTTCGTGCTGCCGGGCCTCGTCGTCGGCGTTGCATATCTTACGGCCTTCAACGACGGCTTCCTCATCCTGACCGGCACCGGAACGATTATCGTGCTTGCCTATTTCACGCGCCGCGTTGCCTTCATCTTCCGTTCGGCCTCGGCCGCAATCGGCCGTATCGATCCGAAGATCGAGGAAGCCTCCACGATGTGCGGTGCGGGCTGGGGTGGCACGATGTGGCGGATCACGATCCCGCTGATCGTGCCGGGCGTTCTCGCCGGATCGATTCTCGTCTTCGCGACGCTGATCGGCGAGATCAGTGCCACCGTCCTGCTCTATTCCGCTTCATGGAAGACGATCTCCATCTCGATCTATGAATTCGTGCTCGGCGGCGAACTCTACCGCGCCAGCGCACTTGGTACCGTGACCACGGTACTGACGCTGGTTCTGGTCCTGCTTGCAAGCCGTTTGGTTGGCAAGAACATGGCGGACATGTTCCAATGAGGCACGATGACGGCGAACATACAAAAGAGACTTGAGGCCGCGCGCACCATCGGTGGCGAGGCTGCCGAGATGGCCCGCAGCTACTTCGCGCGTGCCGGCGACCTTGCGGTGTCGCAGAAGGGCCTGCAGGACATCGCAACCGAAGCCGATGGTGCCGTCGAACGATTGATCCGCGCGCGCCTCGCCTCCTTGTTCCCGGAGGACGCATTTCTCGGCGAGGAAGACGGTGGCGAAACCGGACCGCGGGTTTGGGTCGTCGACCCGATCGACGGGACGTCGAACTTCGCGCGCGGTCTTCCGCATTTCTGCGTTTCGATCGCCTTTGTCGATTCCGGAACGACGCAGATTGGCGTTATCGACGATCCGGTCGCGCGCAGCCAGTATTGGGCGCGCAACGGGCACGGCGCTTTCCGCGACGGGCGTGCCTTGCGTGTGCGTCCGACGACCGAGCCTGCAAAGGCGATGGTCGAGGTCGGCTACACCCGCCGGCGCCCGCTCGAAGACTATACGGCCGTGGTCCTGCGCCTGCTTGCCGCCGGTTATGACGTGCGGCAATCGGGTTCGGCCGCACTTGGTCTTGCGCAGATCGCCGACGGCCGCATCGACGGCTATTTCGAACACCACCTCAATTCGTGGGACGTTCTTGCCGGTGCGCTTCTCGTGCGCGAGGCTGGCGGAAAGACCAACGATTTTCTGACTGGAAATGCGCTGATCGATGGGAACGAGATGCTTGCAAGCGCACCAGGGCTTTGGAAGTCGATGGTTGATCTATGTGGGCTGGATCATTTGGACCCGGCCGGCAATCCTTGATCCCGGCGGTTGGATAGCCGCACTACGCACCCCCTTTACCTGATTTGAATTCAGCCACGGTTTTGGCCAGCAACCGCATCCCGTTGCGCAGTTGCCCGGACGTCACGCTGGCATGGCCGAGCATGACGCCCGAGCGCGGCGCACGCTGATAGTAGAACGGCGAGACCGGTCGGAGCACCACACCCTTGCTCGCCGCAAGATCGGCAAGTGCAGTATCGCCCCAACCGCGCGGCAGCCATCCGATGATGTGCATGCCTGCGCCAGCGGGGCGGATGTCGAATAGGTTGTCGAACTCTCGGCGCAGCGCTGATACCAACATCTGCTGACGATCAGCATAGAGCTTGCGCATGCGTCGGACGTGCGTCGAGAAATGACCATTCAGCATGAACTCGGCGACGAGAATCTGCTCGATCGGCGGCGGGTGCCGGTCGGTCAGCGACCGGATTGCAACGACGGGTGCGACGAGATCCTCGGGCAGGATCAGGTACCCGAGCCGCAGCGAGGGCAGGATGATGCGGCTGAACGTGCCGACATAGACGACGTTGTCGGCACGGTCGAGCGCCTTCAGGGCCGCAAGCGGGCGGCTCGAATAGCGGAACTCGCTGTCGCAGTCGTCTTCCAGGATGATCGCCCCGGTCTGCTGCGCCCAGTTCAGCAGCGCCATGCGGCGCGGCATCGGCATCGTGCCGCCGAGCGGGAAATGGTTGGATGGCGTGATGTGCACCAGCCGTGCGTTCATGCCGCTTTCGACCAGCGTCTCGACGGCCATCCCTTCATCGTCTACCGGAATGCCGCGCACGTCGGCGCCAAGCCCGCGCAACAGCGTTCGCACGAACGGATCGCCCGGATCTTCGACACCCGCCACGTCGCCCGCAACAAGCAGGGCGCGCGCCACCAGATCGATACCGTGCTGTCCGCCGGCCGTCACGACGACCTGGTCGGCCGAGCAAGCGATCCCGCGCGAGGCTTGCGCCCATTCCGCGATCGCCCGGCGCAGGGGCTCGATCCCGGCGGGATCCGAGGCAGTCAGCAGCTTGCGGAAGTCGGTGCGCAGCTTGGGCGTGAGGAGCCGGCGCAGCGTTTCCAGCGGCAGCGCATCAAGCGCGGGGGTATCGATCTCAAACGCTCCATCGCCACGCCTTGGCGTGCGCGAGATGAAATCGACTGCCTTGCTGGCCTGTGCGGTCAGGCGGCGGTCGCGCAGGCGCGGCTGGTCCTGGTGCGCGGGCTTTTCGCGCAGGCCCGGCCCGCCGGGCATGGGGTAGTCAACCGGCAGGTCGCGCGCCACGACGGTGCCCGAGCCGACCTTGCCCTCGAGATAGCCTTCGACGCGCAACTGCTCATAGGCCGTGATGACGGTATTGCGCGCGACGTCGAGGCTTGCGGCCATCGTGCGCGTGGCCGGCAGGCGTGCACCGGCGACGAGCTGGCCCGACAGGATCGCATCGCGAAGTGCGATATAGAGCTGGCGGAACAGCGGGGCGGCATCCGACTTTTCGAGGCGGATGGGCACGACATCGGCCTGGTAGGCTCTTTTCGGCATCGGAAAGTCCGTTTTCGGGGTCTATAAATGATCCCATCGAATAGCGGGAAATGGCTCTTATGGAAAGACCATTTCGTTGTTATCGTGACGGACAGTTCGGCCCGGTCCGCGCTCGGTCGCGGGCCCCAAGCAAGGGGATAGCAGCATGATGCAACGCGTCATCACCACGTTCGCGGCGGTCGGCATTGCCGCACTCGCCGGCCTGAGCGTCCGTCCGGCCCACGCCCAGCAGGTCGTGGTCAACTGCACTTTCGAACTCGAATGGTGCGAAGCGCTCCGCGTCAAGTTCGAAGCGACGACCGGCATGAAGGCCGCCATCAGCCGCAAGTCGGACGGCGAGGTGCTGGCACAGCTGAAGGCCGAAGCAGGCAATCCGCGTTTCGACGTCTGGCACTCAGCCGGTCCCGATGTGACCGCAATCGCCACCAAGGAAGGCTTCCTCGAAGCCTACAAATCGCCCAAGCTCGGCGAGCTGTACGATTGGGCGGTGAAGGCCGCCGCCTCGACCAACTACATCTTGACGCCGATCTATACCGGCGTGATCGGCTTCGGCTACAACGCCGACCTTCTCGCCAAGAAGGGCATGCCGGAGCCCAAGTGCTGGGCCGACCTCACCAAGGCGGCGTACAAGAGCGAGATCCAGATGGCCGATCCTTCGACCTCCGGTACGGCCTACACGATGGTCACGACGATCCTGCAGATCATGGGTGACGAGAAGGGCTTCGCGTACCTCAAGGAGCTGCACAAGAACATCAACCAGTACACGCGCTCGGGCACTGCCGGCATCAAGGCAGCCGCGCGCGGCGAGACGACGATCGGCATCGCGTTCCTGCATGACTCGGTGGCGCAGGCGGTCGAGGGCTTCCCCGTGAAGTCGGTGGCGCCTTGCGAGGGAACCGGCTTCGAGATGCCCGGTGTCGCAATCGTGAAGGACGCGCGCAACGTCGAGGGGGCCCGCAAGTGGGCCGACTTCGTCCTGAGCGTGGAAGGCCAGAACGTCTCGTTCGACATGAACAAGTACCAGATCCAGTCGAACAAGAACGCCAAGATCCACCCGCTGGCCCCGCGCGCCGACCAGGTGAAGATGATCGACTACGACCTGCTCAAGTACGCCACGGACGACGCGCGCAACGCGATCCTCGCGCGCTTCGAGAAGGAAGTGAAGTCGGCGCCGAAGTGATGGACTGAAGTGACTGGTACGTCTTTCGTGGTAGAATTGCCGAAATGAACCCAGCCAACCGACGGATCGCCGGCCTCGGCTGGCTGGGTCTCGCCTGGATCGCCTTCACCTTGCTGCCCTGGCAGGGCGACGATGCCGGCATCCTCGCCTTCGAGTGGCTGCGGAGCTGGCCTGCCGGGATCAGCGGATCGGCTCTCGGTCAGGCGGTGGCGGGCGGGCGCGTGTGGCTGCTTCCGCTTGCCCTGCCGCTGGCGCTTGCAGCACTTCCGCTACGCCCCCTCCTGCTCGATCGCCGCAACGGCGCATGGCTCGTCGCGATCGGCCTGCTCGCTCTTGCATGGCTCGTTCTCGTTGCCGTCTCGGTCGATCTGCGCGGCTGGACGTGGTCGCTGCCGGCCACACTGTTCGGGCCCCTGCCCCGGCGCAATCCCGGCCTCGGCCTTGGCGCGTTCGTCTACGGTTTCTCGGCTCTCATGCTGACCTGCCGCGGCCTTGCCGCGCGCGGTGCATGCGACGGCGACTTCTTCACGACCGGGATGCTTGGCACGGTCGTCAGCGTGATCTGCGTATTCGTCGTCTATCCGCTGGCATGCATGGGCCTTGGTGCCGTGCAGACGCCGCGCGGGGCGTTCGCTCCCGAACTCCTTTGGGTGCGCCTCGCCAATCCGCGGATCTGGGCACCCGGCGGCGTGGTGGCGAACACGCTGTTGCTCGGGATCGCATCCGCGACATCCTCGACCTTCCTGGCGCTCACCTTTGCGCTGGTCACCGACCGCACCGCCTTCGTCGGCCGCCGCGTGCTGCGTTTCCTGTCGATCCTGCCGATCATTGCCCCGCCCTTCGTCGTGGGCCTTGCCCTCATCCTGCTGATGGGACGCAACGGTGCGATCAACCGCGGCCTCGAAATGGCATTCGGGTTCGAAGGGGGCCGATGGATCTACGGCTTTCCCGGCGTGTGGCTTGCCCAGACGCTTTCGTTTACGCCGGTCGCCTATCTCGTGCTCGTCGGCGTGATCCAGGGGATCAACCCGTCGCTCGAGGAAGCCGCACAGACGTTGCGCGCCGGTCCTGCGCGCGTGTTCCGCACAGTGACGCTGCCGCTCGCCTTGCCCGGGATCGCCAACGCCTTCCTCATTGGCTTCATCGAAAGCCTCGCCGATTTCGGCAATCCGCTGCTGCTCGGCGGCGACTATCAGGTGCTGGCGACGAGCATCTATTTTGCCATCGTCGGCGCACGGCAGGACCGCGGCGTGGCCGCCGTCCTCGGCCTCATATTGCTTGCGATCATGGTCGCGGTCTTCCTCGTCCAGCGTCGCACGCTCGCCAACAAGACATTCGTCACCATCGCCGGCAAGGGCCAGACCGGCGGTTCGATGCCGCTGCCCACCGGCGTGCGCTGGGCCTGCCAGGCGATCGCGATCCCGTGGGCCGCACTGACACTCGTCATCTACGGCATGATCCTGTTCGGCGGCTTCGTCGAGAACTGGGGCCTCAACCACACGATGACGTTCCGGCACTACATCAACGCGTTCGGCATGAGCTTCGGAGACCAGGGCCTGCGCTTCACGGGCCAGGCCTGGGATTCGCTGTTCACGACGCTGAAGCTCTCCTTCATCGCCGCACCGCTGACCGCGATCTTCGGCCTGATGACCGCCTATCTGCTCGCACGCCGCCGCTTCTTCGGGCGCACGGCATTCGAGATCGGCACGCTGACGGCGGCGGCCGTGCCCGGGACCGTGCTGGGGATTGCCTATATCCTCGCCTTCAACAACCCGCCGCTGGAGCTTGTGCAGACGGGCCTCATCGTCGTCATCAGCTTCATGGTGCGCAACATGGGCCCCGGCGTGCGCGCGGGCATCGCCACGCTCGAGCAGATCGACAAGAGCCTCGAGGAGGCGTCCCTGACGCTGCGCACGGGCTCGTTCGGCACGGTGTGCCGGGTGCTGGTCCCGCTGCTGCGCCCGGCGATCCTTGCCGGCGTCGTCTACGGATTCGTCTCGGCGATGACGTCGATCTCGGCCGTCATCTTCCTCGTCAGTCCTGGCGTCATGCTGTCGACCGTCTATATCGTCAATCTGGCCGAGGCCGGGACTTACGGCATGGCAATCGCCTATTCTTCCGTGCTCATCGTCCTGATGCTGGCGACCATCACCGGCATCCAGTTCCTGATCGGCGAACGGCGCCTGCGCCGGCGCGCCGATCCCGTCGCGATCGTGAAAGCCGCATGACAAAACCAGCAATCCCTGCCGTCGAGTTCCGCGCCGTTGCCAAACGCTATGGCAACATCGCCGCCGTCGATACCGTGTCCTTCACCATCGAGAAGGGCACGCTCGTAACGCTTCTTGGCCCATCGGGTTGCGGAAAAACATCCACGCTGCGCCTCATCGCGGGTCTCGACCGCGCGACCGAAGGTTCGATCCTGATCAATGGGGCCGATGTCACGCACCTGTCGGCGACCGACCGCGATGTCAGCATGGTGTTCCAGTCCTATGCGTTGTTCCCGCACATGAGTGTGGTGCGCAATGTCGCATACGGGCTGATCTCGAGCGGCAAGCGCCGTACCGAAGCCGAGGCGCAGGCACACGAGACGCTGAAGCTCGTCGGCCTCGGTGGCCTCGAAGGCCGGTTGCCGAGCGAGCTGTCCGGCGGCCAGCAGCAGCGCGTGGCGGTCGCCCGTGCGATCGTGCTGGAACCGGCAGTCCTCCTGTTCGACGAGCCGCTGTCGAATCTCGACGCGCGTCTGCGCCGGCATGTCCGCGACGAGATCCGCGAGCTCCAGCAGCGCCTGGGCCTTACGGCCGTATATGTCACGCACGACCAGGTAGAAGCGCTCGCCGTCTCCGACCGGATCATCGTGATGGACCGCGGCCGGATCGCCCAGCAGGGTTCGCCCGTCGATCTCTACCGCCGCCCGGCCAACCGTTTCATCGCCGGATTCATGGGCGAAGCGAACGTCGTGGCAGCGAGACTGGTGCGGCGCGACGACATTGCCGGCACGATATCGCTCGGCAGCCTGTCGCTGGTCCTGCCCCACGGCGGGGTGGGCGACGGTGCCATCGAACTCGCCATCCGGCCGGAGGCGATCCGTCTCGGCTTCACGCCGTCACACGACACGCTGCCGGGCCGGATCGTCCGGTCGATTTTCCTGGGCGACCATGCCGAATACACGGTCGCCACCGAGATCGGCGAACTCTTCGTCATCGACCGCCAGACCGACGATCTCGTACTGGCCGGCAAGGACGTGACGATGTCCTTCACGCCGTCCGGGCTGGCGGTGCTTCCGACCGTCGTGTAAGGCGAACCGGAATTCAGTTCCGGATCGCCACCGTCTTGCCGGATTTCGCGGACTCCATCGCCGCATAGGCGATGGCGAGTGCCCGCCGCCCGTCCTCGAAGCCGATCGACATCTTCGTCTTGCCTTCCACGGCCTGGACGAAATGGTCGAGTTCGTCGGCATAGGCCTGCGCATAGCGCTGGATGAAGAAGTAGTGCAGCGGGTCCTGGCGGATGCCGTCGGCTCCGTAACGCTCCAGCGCCGTCGGCTGCTGGTTGCGCGAGATGAGCATGCCCTTCTCGCCAAACGTCTCGATCCGCTGGTCGTAACCATAGACGGCCCGGAAGCTCGAATTGACGTGGACGAGCGCACCGTCGTCCATCGTCAGCACGATCATCGCGGTGTCGGGATCGCGCACCGGATTGACCTTGTCGTCGAGCATGACCGACGTGCGTGCGAAGACCTCGACCGGTTCGCGGCCAGTCAGCCAGCGGACCATGTCGAAATCGTGGATCATCGTGTCGTAGAAGATTCCGTACGGCATCGCCTTGACATAGTCCGGCGGTGAAATCTCGGGATCGCGGCTGGAGACGACGAGCATCTCGGGCCGGCCGATCTCGCCCTTGCGGATCGCGTCGTGCATCGCCTTGTGCGTGGGATCGAAGCGTCGGTTGAAGCCGACGAAGAACGGCACGCCGGTTTTCCGCAGGACTTCGCCGCACGCCGCGACCTTGCCAAGATCGAGGTCGATCGGCTTTTCGCAGAAGATCGCCTTGCCGGCCTTGGCCGCCGCCTCAATGATCGGCGCGTGCGTCCGGGGCGGCGTGCAGATCACCACCGCATCAAGCGCCATGTCGGCAAGGGCCGCATCCAGATTGGCTGCCACGCTGCCGCCGTGCTTGCCGACGATGGCTTCGGCCGCTCCGCGATTGAGATCGACCACCGAATGCAGCTGTGCGCGCGGATGTGCGGTGATGTTGGCGGCGTGCAAGGGACCGATGAACCCCGCACCGATGAGACAGAACTTCATGATGACCTCTTTGTCGGCCGGCCCTTTGCCGGCCGGGTGCGGCGTCAAGAAACGGTGAAACCCGCTTCCTTCGCCATCCGACTCAGATTCGCATACCCCATCTTGGCGTAGGTCAGCGGATGCGCCTTCGCGGGATCCTGCTCGGCCTCCACGACCAGCCAACCGGCATAACCTTCGCCCTTGAGCGTCTTCAGGACCGACGGGAAATCGACGCCGCCGTCGCCCGGAACGGTGAACACGCCATCGACGACCGCGTCGAGGAAGCTCTGGTCCTTCTTGAGTGCCGCCTCAAGCTTCGGTCGACGCACGTCCTTGCAGTGGACATGCACGATGCGCTTGGCGTGGCGTCGCGCCAGTGCCACTGGATCGCACCCGGCATAGGTCGCATGCCCGGTGTCGAGCAGCAATCCCACTTCGGGACCGGTCGAGGCGATCAGGCGGTCGATCTCGGCCTCGGTCTGGATCGAAGTCCCCATGTGGTGATGGAAGGCCAACGTCACGCCGCGCTTGCGCATATGCGCGCCGACCGCCTGGATCCGCTTTGCATATTCGGCCCACTCCGAATCCTTGATCGTCCGGCGGCTGCCGGCCGGCTTCGTCCGGTCGCCATGCGTGCCGCCCGAGCCCTCGGCGAATACCATCACCTTGCAGCCCATGTCGGCCATCAGGTCGAGATGGGCTGCGATTGCAGCGATTTCGGCGGCCGCGTCGCGCTCCAGCAGCTTGGCGCTGTACCAGCCGGATACGAACTTGAGACCGTGGCGGTCGAGGATCGGCTTCAAATCCTTCGCCTTGTTCGGGAACTTGCCGCCCATCTCAGTTCCGGCATAACCGGCCTGCTTGGTTTCCGCGAGGCAGACTTCCAACGGCGTGTCGCCACCAAGTGCGGGCATGTCGTCGTTGGACCAGGTGATGGGATTAATGGCAATCTGCACGGTCATTGAAATCGGCTCCAGATTCAGAGAATACCAAGTTCTGTCAGATCGACCCGCAGGCGTGCGGCGGATGTGAATGTGATGCCGTGGATACCCAGTGCGCTCGCCGCGGCGGTATTGGCCGGAACGTCGTCGATGAACACGGCGTGCTCGGCTGCAATGGCGTTGCGCGCGAGAAGGATATCGAAAATCCGCCGATCCGGCTTGATCACGCCTTCTTCGCCCGAAACGACGACATCGCAGAACCAGCCGAGGAACGGGAAGCGCGCGGGCTGTGCCACATAGGTCTCCGCCGACCAGTTGCTGACCGCATAAAGCGGCGTGCCCTTTGCCTTCAGCTCGCCCAGGATATCGACGACGTCGTCAAGTGCGCCGGGAATCATCTCGTCGAAGCGTGCACCCCAGGCACGGATCAGCCCGGCCTTCTCCGGATGACGAGCGACAAGCTCGGCCTCGGCTTCGGCGAAGGTCCGCCCCGCATCCTGCCGTTCGTTCCATTCGTCGGTGCAGACGGTCGCGAGAAAATTCTCCATGCCGGCTTCGTCGCCGGGGAACAGCTTGCGATAGAGGTT
The DNA here is from genome assembly GCA_964416335.1 of uncultured Azospirillum sp. GTDB lineage: Bacteria > Pseudomonadota > Alphaproteobacteria > CACIAM-22H2 > CACIAM-22H2 > Tagaea. The sequence continues at coordinate 18,529 of CAYQDN010000010.1, read as the reverse complement.
ACGCGGATCCCAGCGGATGAGGACACCGCCGAGATCGAACACGACGATGGAACGTCCGCTCATCCGTTCGCCCTGGAACGTTTCGGCCGGTTGAAGGCGGCGCGCTCCAGCAGCGCCACGCTTTTCTCCATGCCCTCGATGGCCGGCATCATCGGATCTTCGTGCTCGATGCTGAGTACGTCGTCGTAGCCGGCGATCGCCAGTTCGCTGCAGAACTCCGACCACCACTGTTCGCCATGGCCGAAGCCAAGCGTGATGTAGTTCCACGCGCGTTCCTGGTATCGGTCGCCCGGCACGGTCTCGAGCACGCCGTTGACCCGTGCATGGACCGGATCGATGCGCGTGTCCTTGGCGTGGACATGATAGATCGACTTGCCGAGTGCCCGCATCGCGACAAGCGGATCGGCACCCATCCACATCAGGTGGCTGGGATCGAAATTGGCCCCGACGGTATCGCCGACGGCATTCTGCAGCCGCTCCAGCGTGCGCACGCTATATACGTTCTGGAAGCCGTGCAGTTCGAGGCAGAGCTTGCGGATACCCAGATTGTTCGCGTAGGCGACGAGATCCTTCCAGTACGGGATCAGCACGTCGTCCCACTGCCAGCGCAGGATCTCGCGGACCTCGAGCGGCCATTCGACCGTGATCCAGTTGGCGTGACTGTCGCCGGGTGCACCCGGGCAGCCTGACATCATGACAACGCGGTCGATCTCCATCAGGCTGGCAAGCTTGATCGTGTCGCGCGTCACCTGCGCGTGCTTGCGCCCCTGCTCGCCCGGATGCACGGGATTGCCCGAACAGTTGAGCGCACTGATCCCGAGACCGTGGCCCGCAAGCGCGGCCTTGAATTCGGTTCGGGCTTTCTCGCTCGCCAGCATCTTCTGCAGGTCGATGTGCGGCGCATTCGACCAGTTGCCGCAGGCGAATTCCAGCACGTCGAGCCCGAGCCGGGCGGATGCTTCGAGCATCGCCTCGAACGACATGCCGCCTAGGCTGTCGGTGATCATTCCGATTTTCATCTACGTACCCTTTGCCCGACGAATCGCGCGCAGGACATTCATAGAGGCGGGCCAATCGACCGGCAATTGGAATTGTCACATCATCGAATTTTGATGTTTCTATAGGTCCATTATATGGAATTCATATTGGCTTCGATGGCCCGCAGCGCAGAGCGGAACAACGAGAGCCTCCAAAGATCAATCGAAAGGAAAAGTCCGCTGACCGTTGTCCTAGCTGTGAAATGGGATTGGGATGTTGCTCAACTTGGCGGCGGGATGGCAGTCAATACCATCATGAACGGGGCGCGCCCAGTCGGGGAGAAGCCTAGCCGCAGCCGAGAATGTCCAACGAGTTACTCGCCGATACGCCCCAATGCCTGGAACAATGCGGCCACCGAGTGCATCTTCTCGTCACACAGGACCGCTCGCGTCGGCTGAAAGGTCTATCCCTCAGCCGCCACGGCCGAATCGAACCCAAACAACGCATCCGCACATTTTGTCACTCAGACTTGTCGATCTCGGCGAGCACCTTTGGCGGTGACATGGGCAGACTGTAGAACCGGCGACCGAGCGCGCTATAGACGGCGTTCGAGACGGCCGCCAGTGCCGGGACAAGCGGTATCTCGCCCACCCCGCGTACGCCTTGCGGGTGCTTGGGATTCGGCACCTCGACGATCACCGTGTCGAGCATCGGGAGATCCGAACAGACGGGCATCCGGTAGTCGAGGAAGGTCGCGTTGTCGACCTTGCCATTCTTGTCGTAGAGATATTCCTCGCTGAGTGCCCAGCCGATCCCCTGAGCCACGCCGCCCTGCATCTGGCCCTCGACATAGCTGGGATGGATGGCGCGGCCGGCATCTTGAATGGCCGTATAACGCAGGATCCGGACGATCCCGAGTTCAGTGTCCACCTCGACGTCGCAAACATGCGTGCCGAATCCGCCTTCGGCACCGGTCGTGTTGAGTTGTCGTCCCGCACCGATGGGCCCGCCAGTCTCGCCCGCCCGTGCCGCGATATCCGCGAGCGATAGCGGAGGAAATTTGCCGGCATTGTCGCCGGCCGGGCGCGCTTCGCCGTCCTGCCAGACGACGGCCTCCGGATCGATTTTCCATATCTTCGCGGCACGCTCGCGCAATGTCACAATCACCTGGTCGGTCGAATGGGTCACGACCATGGCCGACGCGTATGTGACCCGGCTGCCGCCGGTGAGAGCGCTATAGCCGATCGAACTCGTATCGCCGATAAGGACCGACACCCGGCGATAGTCGATGCCGAGCAGCTCCGCCGTGATATTGGCGGTTGAAGCACGCGAGCCACCGATATCCGGATGCCCGGTAATCACGACGACATTTCCGTCCTCCGTGATGTTGACCTGCGCACTGGATTCGCCACCGGCATTGAACCAGAATCCGCTGGCGACCCCGCGACCGCGCTTGTGGCCGGACGGAGCTATTCCGAGCGGTGTCTTGCTGTGCGGATGGTCGATCGCGGACTGAAGCGTCTCGACGAAGCCGATGCGCGGAAAAACGGGTCCATAGGCTGCCTTCGTCCCCTCTCTTGCCGCATTCTTCAGCCGGAACTGCAACGGATCCATCTTCAGCGCTTCGGCAATCTCGTCGAGAACGCATTCGACCGCATAGGCCCCGATCGGTGCACCAGGTGCACGATACGCTGCGACCTTCGAGCGGTTCGACACTACATCGATGCCGACCGAATGGACGTTGGCGATGTCGTAGGGCGAGAAAGCGCAACCGGCGGCCCCGCGGATCGGCGCCCCGGGGAATGCACCTGCCTGCAGATGGAATGTGCCCTTCGCCGCGACGATCCTGCCGTCCGTCGTCGCGCCGACCTTCACCGTGCTGAAGGAGCCCGATGTCGGCCCCGTAGCGCGCATGACTTCGTCGCGCGTCATCACCATCTTCACCGGGCGGCCCGACTTTTTGGATAGCACCATCGCGACCGGTTCGAGATAGACGATTGTCTTGCCACCAAACCCGCCGCCGATTTCCGCCGGAATGGCCCGGATGTCGCTCTGCGGAATTCCCGTCATAAGGGCGCACATCGCGCGAACCATGAACTGGCCCTGACTCGAGCTCCAGATCGTCGACTTGCCGTCCGGCAGGACGCTCACGAGACAGGCGTGCGGCTCGATATAACCCTGATGGACCGGTTTCGTGCGAAAACTCCGCTCGACGACGATGTCGGCTTTGGCGAGCGCCGCGTCGGCATCGCCAAGCTTGTTTTCGAGCGTACCGGCCACGTTCGACGGAGAACCCGCGAATTGTAAGAATTCATGCAGGATCGGTGCGCCCGGCTTCATCGCCTCTTCGACATCAATCACCCAGGGCAGAACTTCGTAGTCGACGTCGATCAGCTTGAGCGCTTCCGCCGCGATGCTTTCCGATGTCGCCGCGACGGCCGCGACCGGATGCCCCGGGAAGAGCGCCTTCTCGCGCGCCATCACATTGCGGGTCATCCAGCGCATGTCCTGGATTCCGAGCATCACCGACTTGTCGACGGCGAAGTCAACCAGATCAAGTCCGGTCATCACGGCCTGGACGCCGGGAAGAGCTTCGGCCTTGGCCGTGCTGATCGACCGGATGCGGGCATGCGCGTGCGGGCTGCGCAAGATCTTGCCCCAGATCATTCCGGTCATTGTGGTGTCGGCGGCGTAGGCCGCGCGCCCGGTCACCTTGTCGGAGCCGTCGGGCCGGATGGTCCGCTGGCCGATCCACTTGTTCTTCTGGACGGTCACTGCGCGCCCCCCCTCATGTCTGCGGCCGTCTCAAGCACGGCGCGCACGATCTTGTCGTAACCGGTGCACCGGCACAGGTTGCCTGCCAGCCAAAACCGCACCTCCTCCTCCGTCGGATCTGGGTTCCGATCTAGAAGCGCCTTGGCGGCCATCAGGACGCCCGGCGTGCAGATCCCGCACTGAAGTGCCGCCATCTCGAGGAACTTCGTCTGCAACGGATGCATCTGCCCGCCCTTGGCCATCCCTTCGATCGTCGCGATCTGCTGGCCCTCCGCTTCGGCCGCAAGCATCAGGCATGAGCAGATCAACCGGCCGTTGAGCATAATGCTGCAGGCACCGCAGTCACCCGAACCGCAGCCTTCCTTGCTGCCCATCATGCCGAGCGGACCGCGCAGCGCGTCGAGCATCGTTTCGCCCGGGCCGCAAAGGAATTCGACGGATTCCCCGTTTATTGTGGTCGAAACTTGCAACTTTGCCATGATTCAGACACCTCTCGCGCGGTCGGCGGCAATGCGAACGGTACGCTTCAGCAACACGCCGGATATCTTGGTTCGATACTCGACGGTTCCGCGCTTGTCGTCGATGGGACGGCAGGCGGCGCGGCACGACCCGGCGGCCGCTTCGAGTGCTGCGTCATCAAGTTTCGATCCGATCAAGGCCTTTCCAGCCGCTTCGACCAGCAGGACTGTCGGCGCAACCGCACCAAGTCCGACGCGGGCCGCCGTGCAGACACCGTCACGCAGCGTCAGGCTGACGCCGCAACCGACGACAGCGATATCCATTTCCGTTCTCGGAATCATACGCAGATAGGCATCACCGGAGCCCGCTGGACGTGGCGGAAACCGGAAACTCACGACGATCTCGCCACGCGCCAACGAAGTTCGCCCCGGGCCCGTCGGCACCGCTTCGACGGGCAACTGGCGGCGACCGTTCGGGCCGGCCACGGTCACAATCGCACCGGCGGCGACCATCGCGGGAACGCCGTCACCGGCCGGCGAAGCATTGCAGAGATTTCCACCCGGCGATGCGCGGCCCTGCACTTGTTTCGACCCGATGAGGTTGATCGCTTCGAGAACGCCTGGCCATGCCGCACCGAATTTCGGATGCTCCGCGAGCACGGCGCCCGACGCGGCGGCTCCGACTACGAAGCTGCCGTCCGGCATCTCCTCGATGGCGGTCAGTTCGCCGATCTTCTTGATATCGATGATCATTGCGGGCCGCGCGACGCCGGTTCGCAATTGCACGAGCAAGTCGGTGCCACCGGCGAGGATCCGTGCGGCACCCGCAGCATCGGAAAATACCTTGATGGCCTCTTCGAGAGTCCGGGGGGCGATAAACTGCAAGTCGGTCATCGGTGCTCCGTCATTTCTGGTTGACCTCGCCTACGAACGATCATGCGTGCAAGTCTAGCGCCGGGATGCCTGACAAGCACTATGGCGTCGGCACCGGCCCAGCTCAGGGAGAATATGAAATTGCGATATGATGTAGGGGTGCCTTGCCGTTCTGCTCGAAGTGCCTCGGATTTCCGGGGCCGGCCAGCGGGCCATGAATGACTGCAAGATTAGTGGTCCTTTGGTCATCGAATCGAACGAGCGACTCTCCCAAAAATGCCATTTATTCAATAGTTTCAAGGATAATTTCCATAATTCCTGGAAATAGATGGAACCAAGGGCAATGAGCGTGTGCCGCAAGATAGGTAGGCTCGCCTCTACCCTATCGGATCGTAGATTGGCTTGCCGATACGATAGTTGGGCGGAGCCGCGAAGGATCACCAATCCCGTTCGCATTGGGTCATCGTATCAAGACAAGAGGACTCCCTTGATTCGTGATTTGGTCCTCAATAGCGTTCCGCTACGGAAGTAACTGATAGCTTTAAAAAGGCTGTCATCAGGCCGCTAACAAGGTTCGGTATCTTTTTTAGACCGCTAGCCGGTTAGTGTTTTGAGGAATTGGTGCGATGGACCGGAGACACCGTGGGCGATAGTCGACACTGAAGTCGGACCGGACCGGGTAAAATTATAGTGAGGTCTTCCATGTTTATGCGGATTTCCCGAATCGTCGGCGCAATGCTAGCGCTAACTGCTTTGTCGACGATGGCAAGCCTCGCCCAGCCCGCCAAAGACACGCTCACGATCGACCTACCGAATGATGCAGCAACGCTCGATCCGCACATCCAGTGGGATACCGACAGCTACTCAATATATCGCAACATCTTTGACAACCTGATTACCCGCGATACGTCCGGCCAGATCGTGTCGCAGGTCGCGACGTCGTGGCGCTACATCGATCCAACGACGATTGAATTCAAAATCCGCAGTGACGTCAAATTCCACGACGGCACGCCGTTAACGCCAGAAGATGTGGCGTACAGCGTCCGGCGAATCACGAATCCGGAATTCAAGAGCCCGCAACTATCGCAGTTCGATCAGATCATCGCGGCTGAACCGCAGGGACCAGACACCGTCGTCCTGCGGACAAAATCCCCCTATCCGGCCCTGCTCGCCCAGCTCGTCAAGCTGTCGATCGTGCCGAAGGCCTATGTCGAGCGCATCGGCGACCAGCGCTTCAATCTTGAACCGATCGGCAGCGGCCCCTACCGCCTCAGGCAATTGCAGAAAGGCGTCCAGACGTCGCTCGAAGCCGTACCCGGCTACTGGCGCGGCGCGCCGAGTTTCCGGAGCGTCAATTTCCGCGTCGTTCCCGACGTCGCAACGCGCATCGCCGATCTGCAGACCGGACGCGCCGACCTGATCCGCAATCTGTCGCCCGACGATGCGGCCCAGATCAGTCGCAATGCCGCCCTCCAGATCCTGTCCGTCGCCACCGAGCGGATCGGATACCTGTTCATAAACACGCAGAACGGGCCGACAACCGACGTACGCGTGCGCCGCGCGATCGCACACGCGATCGACCGTAATGCGATCATCGAGGCGTTGCTTCAGGGTTATGCCAAGCCAGTCGACGTCCTGCTCACACCGGCGAACTTCGGCTACACGTCGGCCGTCAAGGGAATCCCCTACGATCCCGCACGCGCGCGTGCGCTGATCAAGGAGGCAGGTGCGGAGGGAAAAGCTGCCGTGTTCCTGATGTCGCCGGCCTACGACCGGCGCATCGCCGAGGCGATCCAGCAGATGGTCAACGATGTCGGCCTCAAGGTCGAGATCGCGATGATGGACCAGCCGACCTTCCTGCGTCGCCGCCAGGGGCGGCCTGACGAGGCCGGTACGCTCTCAATGGGACGCTGGTCGTGCGCCTGTCAGGATGCCGACGGGGTGATCTTCCCGCTCTTCCGTACGGGCAGCATTTGGTCCAAGTACAGCAATCCGGCATACGACGCGGAAGTCGATGCGGCGCGCAGCATTCTCGACGAAAAGCAGCGTCAGGCGCATTACACAAAGGCATTCGAGATCCTGCGCGACGAGGTGCCCGGCATCGGTCTCTATCAGGATGTCGCGATTTACGCTGCGCGCAAGGAACTGCGCTGGATGCCGACGCCCAACGAGGCAATGTTCGCATTCGAGATGCTGTGGCGCCCCTAGCGGGACGAACTCGCGCGGGCAAGCGCACGGGCGGCTAGGCGGATGGGTCGCTTTCTGGTCGCGCGCCTGTTCCAGGCGATGCTGGCAACGGTCGGCGTACTGACCATCGTCTTCATCGTCATGCGCCTGTCGGGCGACCCGACGCTGCTGCTCGTGCCCGAAGGGGCATCGCGCGAAGCGATAGATGCATTGCGCCGGCAACTCGGGTTCGACCGGCCGATCCTCGAACAATATATCAACTATCTCGCCGATCTCGCGCGCCTCGATTTCGGCGTGTCGCTCGTACAGCGTTTGCCAGCGATCGACATCCTCGGTGCGCGGATCCCCTACACGTTCCGGCTCGCCGGCGGGGCGCTCGTCGTTGCGATCGGCGTCGGCATACCGGCCGGCGTCTACATGGCAGTCGCCGGCCGCACGATCGCGGCGCAGATGCTCGGGTTCGTCGTGCTTGCCGGCCAGAGCATGCCGACCTTCCTCTCTGGTATCCTCCTCATCATGCTTTTCGCCGTGACGCTCGGCTGGCTGCCCTCGTCGGGCGCCGACCAGCCGGAAGCGCTCCTGATGCCTGCCGTCGCACTGGGCGCCCTTTCGATGTCGACGTTTGCGCGCATGGCGCGTATCGCGGTCATCGACGAGCTGTCGAAGGACTATGTGCGCGCATGCCGTGCGCGCGGCATGTCGGTCTGGGGAACGGTCGTGCACCATGTCCTTCGCAACGCAGCGATACCCGTAGCGAGTGTCGCAGCACTCGAGATCGGCAACCTCTTGGCCGGTTCGATCATCGTCGAGACCGTGTTCGCCTGGCCCGGGATCGGGCAGCTCGCCCTGCAGTCGATACAATCGCGCGACTTCCTCGTCGTGCAGGCGATCGTTCTGTTCGTGTCGCTGACCTATGTCTTCACCAGCCTGCTGGCGGACATCGCCTATGCTTGGATCGACCCGCGGATATACCTATCGGGAGCGCGATCGTGAGCGCGCCTGCGGGAATCCGGAACACGCCGATGCCTGTAGTCCTCGCGGGCGGCCTTGTCGTGCTGTTCCTGCTGATCGCATTGCTTGCCCCGTTCGTGTCGCCGGCGGACCCGACGCGCCAGACGCTCCTACTGCGCCTGCGTCCGCCGGGCTTCGCCGGCGCCGCCGGGCAGATCTACTGGCTCGGTACCGACGATCTCGGCCGCGATCTCCTGACCCGGATCCTCTACGGTGCGCGTGCCTCAATCGCGGTCGCCGTCCTGTCCGTTGCCGTCTCGACCCTGTTCGGTACGCTGCTGGGCATGCTTGCCGCCTGGTTCCGCGGCTGGACCGAGGTCGCAATCATGCGGTTCGTCGACATCATGCTGTCGATTCCCGCGATTTTGCTCGCCGTGCTCAGCGTCGCGGTTCTCGGCCCTGGATTCTCAAATCTCGTCATTGTCCTCGGGTTGACGCGCTGGCCACGTTATGCGCGGGTCGCCTACGGCCAAACGCTGCAGGTCGCAACCCTGCCTTACATGCGTGCGGCCGAGCTCGCGGGCGCAGGCGTCCCGCGGCTTCTGCTGCGCCACGTGCTGCCCAACATCGCCGGTCCTGTAATGGTTGTGGCCACCGCCGAATTCGGCCTGATGATCCTTTTCGAGGCTGGGCTCTCGTTCCTCGGCCTTGGCATCCAGCCGCCGAATCCGAGCTGGGGGTCCATCCTCAGCGCAGGGCGGCAATATCTCGACCGTGCCTGGTGGCTGACCGCCTTCCCAGGCACGTTTCTCTTTCTGCTGGTCCTTTCGGTCAACCTGCTGGGCGACTGGCTGCGCGACCGATTGGATCCGCGCTCGCACACGAGGTGAAACATGGAGTCCGAATTCAAGGGAAAGCGGGTCGTGATAACGGGTGCCGCCGGCGTCTTCGGAACGTGGATCGCGCAAGCATTCGCGCAGGCGGGCGCAAGCCTGTGCTTGTCGGACCTGCGGCTTGACGCACTGGAGGCACTTGCCGGCCGATTTGGTCTCAACTCGGCGGAAACGATCCTGCACCAGACCAACCTCGTCGAGGCGACGTCGATCGAAGATCTATCGCGTACGGTCGAGGCGCGATGGGGTGCGCCGGACATTGTCGTCAACAATGCCGGCGTCTATCCCAAGTGCGGCCTGCTCGACTTGCCGGTCGCCGAGTGGGACCGGATTATGGGCGTCAATCTGCGTGCGCCTTTTCTGGTCGGCCGCGAGATGGCAAAACTGATGATTGCAAGAGGTGTCCATGGCAGCATGGTCACGGTATCGTCCGGAGCCGCGCGCCAAATGCGCGCGGGATCGGTGACGTACTGCACATCGAAGACCGCCGTCGAGCGGCTAACCAAAGGCTTCGCGCTCGAGCTGGCCCCGCACGGCATCCGCGTCAATGTCGTCGAGCCGGGCTTTGCGCCGGGAAGCATCGTAAGCCCACTCAGTGACGACTATGTCGCCGGAATGGCCAAGCGTATTCCGCTCGGCCGCACGAGCGGGCCTGACGACGCGCCGCAGGCGATCCTCTATCTATGTTCGGCCAAGGCGGGCTTCATAACTGGCGCAGTCCTGAGCGTCGACGGCGGCAACTCGATCGGTACGTACGAGCCGGGCCAGCTCGGGGCACCGGTCGCCGCTCGAAGCTGACGGACGATGATGGAATCGGTCCTGAAACTGGAAGATCTTACGCTCGAAATAGGCGGCGTTGCCGTCGTCGACGGCGTCAGCCTATCCGTCGGACGAGGAGAAGTCGTGGCGCTTGTCGGTGAATCAGGCTGCGGCAAGTCGTTGACCGCGATGTCGGTGTTGGGTCTGTTGCCAAGCGCAGTTTCGGTGACACGCGGCCGCATCGGCTTCGAGGGTGCGGATCTTGCCAGCCTTCCGGACGAATCGATGCGTGCACTTCGCGGCCGGCGCCTTTCGATCATATTTCAGGAACCTGGCGCATCGCTCGACCCGCTAACTACCGTCGGATCACAAATTGCTGGCGCCATCACGATACACGAGAAGGTCAACATAGACACCGCGATGTCGCGTGCCTGCGACATGCTCGCGACTGTTGGCATTGCAGATCCAGAGCGGTGCCTGCATCAATACCCGTTCGAATTGTCCGGTGGCATGTGCCAGCGCGTGATGATCGCGATCGCACTGATCTGCGGCCCCGCGCTCCTCGTCGCGGACGAACCGACGACGGCCCTCGACGTGACGATCCAGGCACAGATCCTTTCGCTGATGAAGAACGTCGTTGCCAATCACGGTACCAGCATCCTGCTGATCACCCACGACATGGGCGTGGTCGCCGACATCGCCGATCGGGTTGCCGTCATGTACGCTGGGCGGATTGCGGAGATCGGCCCCGTCGGCGCGATCTTCCGCAATCCGCATCACCCGTATACGGCAATGCTGCTGGCCAGCGTGCCGCGTCTCGACGTCGTGCCGAAATCGGTCCTGCCGACGATCGAGGGCACCGTTCCCTCGGCGGCCGACCTGCCGGACGGTTGCCGCTTTGCCGACCGCTGCCCGCTTGCCGACGCGCGCTGCCGACGCGAACAGCCGCCCGTCGCCGAGATTTCCGACCTGCATCGCGTCGCGTGCTGGCACGCAGGCGACGTGCCCGCCCGCTTCGCGTCACGCACATGAACCGCGAAGTTCCCGCCCTCGAAATCGTTGATCTTGCGGTTCACTTTGGATCGAGGCAGCGATTGTTCGGCCCGTCCGCTCGCCCTGTGCGCGCGGTTGATGGTGTATCGCTTTGCGTGGCGCCGGGCGAGACGTTGGGGCTGGTCGGGGAGTCCGGTTGCGGGAAGTCCACGCTTTCGAACGCAGTATTGGGGCTGATCCAACCTGTCCGCGGCAGTGTGCGCGTCGCCGGAACCGAGATTGTCGGTGCCGACCGCGCGACCCTTCGCGAAGTGCGGCGGCACGTCCAGATGGTCTTTCAAGATCCTGCGCAGTCCCTCAATCCCCGACTGAGCGTCGGCGCCGCAGTTGGCGAACCGCTTCTGGTCCGGGGGCTTGCAAAGGGCGCTGAACTTGGAAGGCGCGTCGCGGATCTGCTTGAATCGGTCGGCCTCAAGCCCGAACATGCCGCGCGATTCCCTCACCAGTTTTCGGGTGGCCAGCGTCAGCGCATTGTGATCGCCCGGGCACTCGCATTGTCGCCCGCACTGCTCGTGTGCGACGAGCCGGTATCGGCCCTCGACGTATCGGTCCGGGCGCAGATCCTCAATTTGCTCGTCGCCCTCCAGCGCGCGAACGGAATGGCATACCTATTCGTGTCGCATGACCTCGCGGTCGTGCGACATATCTGCGACCGGATTGCGGTGATGTATCTGGGCCGGATCGTGGAGCTTGCCGATGGACGGCAACTCTACCGGATGCCGCACCATCCCTATACGAAGGCGCTGCTGGCCGCTGTACCGGAGCCCGATCCGGGAATTCAACGCCGCCGTCAGTACGTGCCGCTCGCCGGCGAATTGCCGAGCCCGACCAATCTTCCCAACGGATGTGCATTTAGCACGCGCTGCCCGATCGCCACCGACCGGTGCCGGATCGAGCGGCCGGAACTGAGGGTGCTGGCGGATGGTTCGTCTGTTGCCTGCCACCAAGTCTAGCGCGCTGCCTCACCGGCCCAAACCAGCCTTCGCGGCTAGGTCAATCCCAAGACCAATGAAGCGATGGCCTTTGGACGAACTCGTATGCGATCTTTAAGCGATCTCTCGTCGGCATGGAATAGGCGGCGCTGCATTCGCAGAATTGGCCAACGACGCATCACATCTTTCACGAGAAAGGCCCCGGCGACGGATCGCCAGAGCCTTGTTTTATTGATCGAATTGGTCGGAGCGACGGGATTCGAAACTGTGGCCCCAATCCCCCGGAATGCCGCTTATTCAATGATTTAAATGCTGGTTTCCGGCAACGAAAGGAAATAGTTGGAAACGAAGGACAATTGAGTTTGCGCCGATGAGTTGGATCGTCCTAACGCGGTCGAACCACTCGATGCCGCTTTTACGGCAACACCAATTGGCTCCCAAGAATTACTTGAGAGTGGCCCACTCGAGAGAGCCATTTGGCTGTTATCTTCACGTTGAAGAAGAAGTCTAGTGCCGAAGTCGGATGCCGCATCGCAACCGATGCCCATACCGCAGGCTCGCTAGTTTCCGTGACGCGGACATCAAGGGGATCAAAATGCCGAAGAGAGTTCTGCTTTTGGCGGTCGCCGGACTATTGCTCACCGGGCCTTCGGAAATTCGCGCACAGGAGCAGAGAGTAGTCGTCAACTGTTCGTTCGAGCTGGAATGGTGCGAAGCGCTGCGCGTCAAGTTCGAGGCGACCACCGGCTTAAAGGCCGCAATCAACCGGAAATCGGCCGGCGAGACGATCGCCGAGCTCCAGGCATCGCGCGACAACCCGCGCTTCGATGCCTGGCATTCCGCCGGCGTGGATTCCGCAAAGATCGTCGCCGACGAAGGCTTGCTGGATAGCTATCAGTCGCCGATGCTTGCCGAGTTGCATGACTGGGCGAAGGATGCCGCACGCGCCAGCGGATATACGCTTACACCGATCAACCTTGGTGCAGTTGGCTTCGGCTACAATTCCGACCTGCTTGCGAAAAAGGGGCTGCCGGTCCCCAAGTGCTGGGCCGACCTGACCAATCCGGCCTACAAGGGTGAAATCCAGATGGCCGACCCGCGCGCGTCGGCGACGGCCTACGTGATGGTCACGGCCCTGCTGCAGATTATGGGCGAGGACAAAGCCTGGGCCTATCTCAAGGCTCTCCATCCGAATATCAATCAATACACGCGCTCAGGAGCGGCCGGTATCCGTGCGGCAGGCCGGGGCGAGAACATCATCGGCATCGCCTTTCTGAGCGACTCCGTGGCACAGGCCGTCCAGGGCTTCCCGATCAAGACGGTCGCGCCCTGCGAGGGGAGCGGCCTCGAAATGCCCGGCGTCGCCATCGTCAAGAATGCGAGAAATCCGGCGCTGGCACGGAAATGGGTCGATTTCGTGCTCAGCGTAGATGGTCAGAACGTTTCGCTCGAAATGCAGAAGTACGAGGTGCAGTCGAACAAGAACGCCAAAATGCACCCTCTCGCCCCCAGCGCCACCGTCCCACCGGGCTACGACATGCTGAAGTTCAGCAGCGCCGAGACGCGCACCATCGTCCTGGACCGTTTTGAAAAGGATATTAAGGGAAATTGAGGCCGTGCCGGCCCGAACGGGCCGGCGACTAAGCTGCGTGGACGATGGTAGAGTTCTGGCGTCCCGTCCTCCGCGCGTCTCCGCTTCCGGAGCTGCCGCGGAGGTCGGTCTCGCGGTTCCGGGATCCATCCAGTTGAGCAGGCATTCGCATCTTCCGTTTGATGCCGTCACCATCGACCGGACCCTGAAGGTCCGGCTGGATCGGCAGCTTTACGAGATACTTCGTACCTATATTCTTGAAGGGCGGATCGGCGTCGGCACGGGCCTGCCGGCGACGCGAACGCTTGCGGCCCAACTCGGCGTTGGGCGCAATACAGTCGTCGCCGCCTACGACCAGCTTCTGGCCGAGGGGTATGTCGAGGCCCAGTCGGGTTCGGGCACGCGCGTCGCGGCAATGATGCACACGTCCAACCGACCGGCAAAAGATCTGTCCAAGGCCGATTCGCCGCGTCTGTCCTGCCGCGGCGAATTGATGGCGAGTCGCCCCCAACCACCGCGCAGCCCGGGAAAGCTCAATCTCCATCCTGGGTTCCCGGAGAGTGCCACGTTTCCATTCTCGACCTGGGCGCGACTCCTGGCGCGAAACGCGCGGCGTCGCGGCGATGACATCCTCTCCTACCAGTCCTTTGCCGGCCACTGGGGGCTGCGCGAAGCGATATCCGAGTATGTGGCTGTCGCACGCGGCGTAAATTGCCGGCCCGATGAGGTCATTGTCGTGACCGGTGCACAGGCCGCACTGGATCTTGCCGCACGCCTGTTGCTGGATAGTGGCGATACAGTTTGGCTCGAGGAGCCCGGGTATCTCGGTGCACGCAGCGCCTTCCTCGGCAGTGGTGCAGACCTCGTACCACTGCGCGTGCAGAAAGGCGGCTGGGATCTTGCCAATCCCGATGCAAAGCCGCCACGGATGATCTATGTGACTCCGTCGTGCCAGTGGCCACTCGGCACGATCATGGGAAAGGACGAGCGGATGCAGCTGCTCGCGATCGCGGAGCGGCACAATGCCTGGATCATCGAAGATGACTACGACGGTGAGTACCGGTTCCGCGGAAAGCCGGTATCGGCACTGCGCGGCCTCGATCACACGCAGCGCGTGATCTATGTCGGGACATTCGGGAAGACATTGTTCTCCTCCCTGCGCATCGGCTTTCTCGTGGCACCGCCGGGGCTAGCACCCGCATTCGAGCGGGCGGTCAGCGTGACTGGGCAGTTTGCACCGCTTCTGCTGCAGGCAACGCTCGCGGATTTCATTCGGGAAGGCTACTTCGCGACGCATCTGAAGCGGATGCGCAAGCTCTATGTCAGCCGCCAGACGGAGTTCGTCATGCTTTGCCGACGCGAGTTGGCCGACTGGATGGATATCGGCGAGAACGACGCTGGCATGCAGGTTCTTGGGTGGCTTAAACCGCCGCTCGACGATCAGGCCATCGCGGCCGCCGCACTGCACTACGGCGTCGATGCGCAACCTCTCTCCATCAACTACCGGCAGGATATGCCGCGCCAGGGGTTGCTGCTTGGTTTCGCCGGTCTGGGCGAACGTGAAATGGTCCGGGCCGTCGCCGGCCTGCGTTCTGCCTTCCTGAGCTTCGGCCGGAAGATCACGGCATCGCCATCCGGCCAGCAATTGGCTCCATCGAAAAGAAAATAGGTGGACCTGTAATAGGGCCGCTTTGGGTATTAGCGTTGTAACGCTGAATACATAATTGAAAGGCGCCTCACATGTATGTCGTCGGCCAGGCTGAAATCGATGCTGTCACACGGGTGATCAAGAGCAACAGCCTCTTTCGCTACGGCATCGGCAACGAATGCGAACGGTTCGAGGACCGCTATGCCCGATACCTTGGCAGCAACCATTTCATGCTTGCAGCGAGTGGCAGCAACGCACTTGCGGCGGCGATGATTGCCGCAGGCCTCGGGCCGGGCGACGAGGTGCTGATTCCCTCTCACACGTATATGGCGAGTGCCACGTCTGTCATTTCGGTCGGCGCTATTCCGGTACTCGTCGATGTCGACGAATCCCTGACGATCGATCCGGCGGCCATCGAAGCGACGATCCGGCCGCGTACGAAGGCCATCGTACCGGTCCATATGTGGGGTGCCGCCTGCGACATGGACCGGATCATGCCCATTGCCGCGAAGCACAATCTCATCGTGATCGAAGACGCGTGCCAAGGCGTGGGCGGTGCCTATAAAGGGCGTCGGCTTGGCAGCATCGGCCATCTCGGCGCCTTCAGCTTCAATTACTACAAGAACATGACCTGCGGCGAAGGCGGCGGCGTTGCCACGAACGATCCGAAGTTGGCTGAACGCGTGAAATGCGCGATCGATCCTTGCCATTTCTACTGGAACGGCCGGAGCGACGAGATCCAGCCATTCGTAGCCAACGGTGCCCGTGCCTCGGAACTGATGGGCGCCATGCTCAACGTGCAGCTCGACCGTATCGACGACATGGTCACGGCAATGCGCAACGAACGGCGCCGCATTCTTGACGGCACCAAGAGCCTGGGGAATCTCGGCCTCCGGCCGACGGTGACGCACTCTCCGGACCACGACTGCGCCACGCAAACGATGTACACCCTGCCCTCCGCGGCAGCGGCCAGCGCATTCGTGAAGGTTTTCCCGAGCGTCATTGCCGGCAAGACCGGCCGCCACACCTATACCGAGTGGGACCAGGTCCTCATGGGTGCTGGCGCCGCACATCCGGCGATGAACCCCTACAACATGCCGGCAAACGCCGAGTGCCGCCGAACCTATACGAAGGACATGTGCGCCCGCTCGCTGGAGATCCTGAACCGGACGGTAATGGTGCCGATGCATCCGATGCATACGTCGCAGGACATCGACAACATGACGCACAATATCAGCGTGGCGACGCGCGTCGCGCTCGGCGGCATGCCAGCTAGCGAAGCCGAGATCCGCAATCCGCTCGCCCTCGACGCGTTCAAGTTCGACCTCAAGGCGGACGCATAGAACGGTGACTGTATCGAGACTTCTGACATCTGCGGAATTGTCGGCGCGCTTCGATGCGGCCTGTTCTATTGCGGCAGAGGCCGGGCGTCTTGCGCTCGGCTTTCTGGCCGACCCGCGGCGGCTGGACATCTCCTCCAAGGGTCCGCAGGACGTCCTGACTGCCGCTGATCTAGCGGTCGAGCGACTCATTGTGGAGCATCTGAAAGCGCGGTTTCCGGATGATGCCTTCCTTGCCGAGGAAATCTATACCGAGTCCAATTCTGGAGCGTCCCCCGCACTCTGGGTGATCGACCCGATCGACGGGACGAACAATTTCGCCGGCGGCCGGAGCGAATGGTGCGTCTCGATCGGCTTCATGCATCGCGGCGAGCCGGTTATCGGCGTGATCGACATTCCGGCGATGGGTGAGCAATACGCTGCCCAGAAGGGGCGCGGTACGACGTGCAACGGGAAGGCGGTCCGCGTGAGCGACCGGGATGCTCTTGCGCAGGCGACCATTGCCGTGGACTACTCATTCAGGCATTCGTCCACGACCTATCTGGATATCCTTCGCGCGTTGCTGGATCGCAAGGCGGGATTCCGCTGCAATGGCTCTTCGGCTGTCTGCCTGGCACATGTCGCCTGCGGCCGGATCGACGGCTTCGTCGAGCTGCACCTCTATCCTTGGGACGTCATGGCCGGCATCGTCCTAGTCAGCGAGGCCGGCGGCTGGGTCAGTGATTTTCTTGCACAGGGCGGCCTCAAGACGGGCGGCCCGATCATCGCGGCAGGCAAAGGAATTCAGAGCGAGCTGGTTACCCTACTGAAGCCGATTGACGGTAGGTTGTGAAGTCGGAGGCAAATCCGAAAATAACGAAGCCAGCCAACTCATTGATTACCTGATTTTTCATGGTCGACACGACAGGATTCAAACCTGCGCGTCCCAGTCCCCCAGAATGCTGCTTATTCGATGATTTCCAAGCGGTTTCCGCAATTCCGGCAACGAAGGGAAATGAGTGGAAACCAGTAGCATCAAGCCTCGTCGTGCTCGCGCACGAAATCCATATCTAGGTCGAGCGCAAGACCGGGCTTGTCCGGCACGTGCATGAAGCCGTCGACAGGTATAGGCGCGTCCTTGAATACCTTACCGGTGATTTCCTCGAACATGATTAGTCGCTCGAGAAACAGCGCGTTGGGGACAGCCGCGACAAGGTGGAGATGGACGTTCTCCATGGCATGCGGCGCGAACTTGACGTTCCACGCCTGCGTGAGCGCAGCGCACTTCAGCATCTCGGTGTAGCCACCGGCGCGTGCGCCGTCGACCTGCACGATATCGGCCGCCTCGTTGAGCAGCAGATCGCGTACGCCAAACTTGGTGTATTCGTGTTCGCCCGTTGCCAGCGGAATATCGGTGCCGCGCCGGAAGCGAGACAGGCCAGGGATATCGTCGGCAAAGACAGGCTCCTCGAAAAGCATTATGTCGTATTCGCGAATACGGTTGGCCAGCTGCACGGCGGTCGCAGCGTCGAAGCAGTTGTTCGCGTCGACAAGGATGCGGATCTCCGGCCCGACTGCGTCGCGCACTTTCCGCACCCGCACCTCGTCGCGCCGGATGTTCCGTCCGCCTTCATACCCGACTTTGAATTTGATCGCCTTGAATCCGCGCGCGACCATGCCGCGCATCTCGGCGACCAGTTCGTCGTCCGAATAGGACGTCCAGCCGCCGCTGGCATAGACAGGCACCTTTGTCGTATTGCCGCCGAGCAGTTTGTAGATCGGCTGCCCCACGATCTTGCCCTTCAGATCCCATAGTGCGATGTCGATCGCGCTGAGCGCGCAGTACATCAGGCCCTTGCGACCGACCCCGCGCAGGTAGTGGAAGAACTCCTGCCAGATCGCCTCGGTCTCGAGCGGATCTCGCCCGATCAACTTGGGCGCCATGTTGCGCATGATCAGGTCACGCGTCGCCTCGCCGCCGACCTCGTGGTAGGTGACGCCAACGCCTTCCAGCCCCTGGTCGGTCGTCACGCGAACGAGCAGGAAACCGATCGTCTCCACCTTGCGCGTCGCGTCGGCGAACCCACCCGTGATCGGATACGAAACGAGATG
>CAYQDN010000009.1:0-110895 GCA_964416335.1 uncultured Azospirillum sp. | reverse complement strand
CGTCGCGTGCCCCGCGCAAGGTGCCGGCCTGCACGTCGATGGGCGCGTTGCCGGCCAGCACCACTTCGGGCTTCCAGCCGCGCACGGCATCGGCGGCAAGTTCGCCAAGCGCGCGTTCCTGCCGCCAGCGCTTGACGAAGCTGTGCTTGGCGAAGGGCGTGCCCAGATCGAGGAACGCGGTCTCGAAATTCGCCGGATCATCCGCGCGGCGCGCGAGCGGGCCCTTGGGCGCCTCGAATTCGGGGAACGAGAGATGGCGCACCGTGTGGCCGTGCGCGGCCAATGCCCGCGAGAGCTGCACCGGGAAGGCGTGCCCCGGATAGTCGTGGACGAGGATGCGCATCTAGGCGCGCCTTGCGCGCACGACCAGGCAGTCGCCGCGCCCCGACCGGTTCCAGCCCCACAGGATCGGGAACAGCAGGCCGCGCGCCACCGCCATGATCGCGGCGACGAGCGGGGCCTTGCGCTGCAGGCGGATCACGGCAGCCGGATCTTCACGCCACAGCCGCGCGATGGCGGTCTGCGCCACCCACAAAGCCGGCGTGACGTTCCGGGCCTCGCGCACCGCGAAGCCTTCTTCCTCGAGCAGGCGGGTGAGGCGCACCCTCGTGAAATGCACGATGTGGAAGGGCACGTGCCAGTTGATCCAGTCGGGCCCCGCAAGGGCCGCGAGTGCGGATTCTGCGTTGGGCAGGCTGATCCACACCTCGCCGCCGGGGCGCAGGATGCGCTTCACGTGGCGCAGCATCAGCCGTGGATCGGACGCATGCTCAAGCACGTTGGACAGCACGGCCACGTCGTAGGGGGCCGACGGCGTGAAATCCTCGATCCAGGTCTCGTGCACGGTGAAGCCGCGCTCGCGCGCCGCTGCGGCCGCGTGCCTGTTGAGCTCGAGCCCTTCGGCCGCGAAGCCGTTCGCGCGATAGAGGGCAAGCCCGCGCCCCTCGTTGCAGCCGATATCGATGAGCCGGCCCGTCCCCCGCGCCAGATGGAAGGAAACGTCGCCGTCGACCGCGAGCATCAGCCGGTAGAAGGGCGAGAACAGGAACGCCTCGCGTGCCGTGGCATAAGACGCGTCGGTCTTGCCGCCGTAATTGTACCAGCGCTCGTAGAGGCCCTTCAGCGCGAAGGCATCGGGCCGCGGGAAGGTCTGCCGCCCGCCGCACGCGGCGCACGAACGGATCGCGTATTCGCCGGGCGAGCCGAAGCGGTTGTCGACGACGCGCGGGACGATCGCCGTCGTGGGCAGGCCGCAGAAGAGGCACGGATCGGTCATCGCTTCGCCTCCGCCTTGCGCCGTTCGTAGAGCTTGGCATCGACAAGGAAGCGGAACCACAGCGTCTGCAGCACGTAGAAGATCAGCCCTTCCTTGCCGTCGAGGAAGCCGAGGCGGATCACGTAGCGGTAGAAGAACAGCAGGAAGGCGCGCAGGAACAGCGGGGTGCGGTAGTACCAGCCGCGCGCGCGCCGCTTCTCGGCGACCGGATCGCCGCTGCCCGCCGCGATGATGCCGTCGCTGCCAGGGTTGAGGATCTCGTCGACTTCCGCGTCGGCCCAGCGGTTGTGGCGGACCGTCCATTCCGAAAGTGTGAGGCGGATGTCGTCGATCATCGGATGGGCGAGTTTTTCCGTGCGCCCGTCGGCCTGGAAATGCTGGTCGTACTTGCGCGCCTCGCAGCGCCCGCGCCCGGTGCGGAACAGGCGCATGTGATAGATCGGGTACATGCCGCCGTGGCGCAGCGGTTGCCCGTGAAAGTGGACGAGCCGCGGCACGTAGAAGCCGCCGATGGCATCGTCGACCGGCCTGGCGAGCAGCGAGGCGATCTCGGCCTTCAACTCGGGCGTGAGCCGTTCGTCGGCATCGAGATGCAGCTGCCAGGGATGGGCAAGCGGCAGGTTGGCGATCGCCCAGTTGCGCTGCGCGCCGTAATTCTCGAACGGATGCGCCACGAGTTTCGCCCCCTTCGCGGCGACGATTGCAAGCGTCCCGTCGGTCGAGCCGGAATCGACGACATGCACGTCGCCGGTCAGGCCGACGAGCGAATCCAGCGTGGCGCCGATCGTCGCGGCGGAATTGAAGGTCAGCACGATGACCGAAACCGGAATCATTGGCGCGCATGCTCCCGATAGACGCGTTCGAGGTCGACCGCGATCCGGCCCCAATCGTAGCGTGATTCGACCAGCTTGCGCCCTGCCGATCCCATGCGGGCCGCCCGGTTCGTGTCGGCCGCCAGCAGCAGGATGTGGGCGGCGACCGAATCGGTTTCGGGCGGCGAGACGAGGCCGGCCCCGGCCCCCGCGATCTCGCGCCAGATATTGACGCGGTCGGAGATGACGACGGGCGCCCCGCAGGCCATCGCCTCGACGATGGCGATCCCGAAATTCTCGCTCCACGACGGCAGGGCGAACAGCGCGCAGTCGACGAAGGCCGCCCGCTTGGCTTCGCCCGCGAGCATGCCGGTCCAGACGATCCTGTCCGCCACGCCCGCGTCGCGCGCGAAGCCTTCGGCCGTCGCCTTGTAGCCGTCGTCGGGCCCGGCGATGACGAGGCGCAAGGCGGGCTCGGCCGCCAGCGCCTTGGCGAAGGCGGGGATCAGCACGTCGAGCCCCTTCTTGAAATTGATGCGGCTCAGGAACAGCACGGGCTTGGTGCCGGCAAGTTCGGGGTGTGCCGCGATGAAAGCGCCCTTGGGCGGCAGTATTGCGAACTCGGCCATGTCGAGCCCGTTGGGCACGACAACGCCCTTGGCACCGTGAACGTAAGGGGCTGCAAGCCGCATCTCCTCCTCGGCCGTGTAGTGCAACGCGGCCGCACCCGCGATCACGCGGTCCTGGAAGGCGAGTTCGAGCAGCTTCTTGCGCACGCGGTGGCGCTTCCACAGGAACGGGTCGAGCGTGCCGTGCGGGCGCAGGATATAGGGCACGCCGTGTCTGCGGCACACGCGTGCGGCGTACCAGACATGGAAGAGATACAGCGAATGGATATGGACGATGTCGGCCTGCGGGATCGCTTCGTCCAGTGCGTGCGCCAGATCCCGGCTCGTCGCGAACAAGGCCGGGAAGCCCTGCGCGAAGACGTGCCGCTCGACCCCGTCGGCCGGCGGCGGAGCGGCGCGTTCGGCCGGGGTCATGTCGCGGTCGGTCGTGTAGATCGCGACCGAGTGGCCGCGCGCCGCCACGGCGCGCGCCATGTCGACGACGGCGCGGGCCGGCCCGCCCGTGCTGGCGGCGATGGACGCGATGACGTGGAGGATGCGGATCGTCGGACTCCCGGCAAGGGCTCACGGGAAAGATCGTCGCCCGCGGCCATCAGAACGGGCGGGAACCTCGCAAATTCCGCAGCTTGGGGCAATCGACCTTGACAGGGGCGGGGGCCGGGGGCGCATGCTTTTTGCGTTCCGGAGGTGCCTTTGGCCCCATCCCGCCCCAGCTTCCCGCGTCGCCGCCTGCTGGCGGGGATGGGGGCTTTTGCCGCGATGGGCCCGGCGGTACCGGGGCATGCCCAGCCCGCCGCCAGCATCGATCCCGCCCAGCCCTTCAGCCGGCCGCCGAGCGACCTCAACCTCGTGCTGGCGGTCGATTGCTCGCGTTCGATCGACGACGACGAATACCGCCTGCAGGCGCAGGGCTACGCCTCGGCCTTCGGCAACGAGCGGGTGCGCCGGGCGATCCTTGCCGGGCACGAACGGCGCATCGCCGTGACCTTGACCCATTGGGGCGGCCAGCGCGTGCAGCACCAGGCGATCGGCTGGACGCTGCTCGATTCCCCCGCCGCGATCGGTGCATTCGCCAAACGCCTTGCCGCCCAGCCGCGCCTCACCGACGACGACGCGACGGCCATCGGGGCGGCCATCGACCATGCGCGCGGCCTGTTCGGGCAATGCCCGTTCGCCAGCCTGCGCCGGGTCATCGACGTGTCGGGCGACGGCTCGAACAACCAGGGGCGGCTTGCCCGCTATGCCCGCGACGAGGCGGTGGCGGCGGGCATCGGCATCAACGGCCTGCCGATCCTGACCGACGAACCCAATCTCGATTCGGTCTACCGGCAGGAGGTGATCGGCGGGCCCGGCGCCTTCGTCGTGCCGATCCGCCGTTTCGCCGATTTCGCCGCCGCGATCGCCCATAAACTTTTCCGCGAGATCGCGTAGAAAACACCGCAACAAGAAAATATTACTGTCACAAGATTATTGACCTATCCTGTGGAAATGGTACATTCCCGTCGATGCAACCGGGGAGTGTTCCATGCGCGCCGACGACGACCTGCTTCTTGACGATCCGCTCGATCCGTCCGCACCGGGCTGGTTCGATCTTTCCGGCCCGGTCGGGCGCGGCTTCGATACGCGGCGCGAAGACGCGATCCGGCTCGAAGCCATCCTCGCCAACAGCGGCGACCATGATCTGGGCACGACCGACGGGCCGACCGGCTATTGGGGAACCGCACTCGACGGGGCCTTGCGCCGCTACCAGAAGCGACACGGCCTGAAGGCCGATGGCTGGCTGGGGCCGGAGGGCCCGACCATCGCGCATATGCGCGACGCGTTCGGCGGCATGTTCGACGGATACGACGTGCCCACGCCCGACGACGTGGACGCGCACCACGCCGCACTCGATGCGGGCGACGCCCCGCATCTGGCGATCCGGCGCAAGACCGGGCTTGCCAAGCTGCGGGGCCTTCCGGATATCGGCGAAGCGGGCCGCGGCTCGAACGCCAGCCAGATCGACTGGCTGCTGCGCAACCGGACCGGCCTCGACGGCGTGCCCGCACAGTTCGCGCGCTACGTGACGGGGCTGGGCGGCGAGGGGATCGCGCAGGCGCGCGACTTCGTCGGCCAGTATGCGCACCGCGATCCGCAAGGGACGGATGCGCTGGTCGACGGCATCCTGCGCGAACTGCCCGACGATGCCAGCCGCACGCTGTTCCTGGGCCGCACACCCGGCGGCGGCCAGCCGCCGGGGACGCGCCTGCCGGACGCACCACCCCCCGTCCGCACGATGGAAATGCGCCCCGACCGCGACGGCGCGCCGCAGCCGCGCGATTTCCTTCACCGCAACGGCGATCCCGAAAAAATCCAGTTGATGGCCGCTGCCGATTCCGATGCGCCGGCGCCCCCCGACGACTCCGGCGCCGATCCGCAAACGGCCGAAGTGCAGCCCGACAAGCGCGACCCGCTCGGCCCCGACAAGGCCGCGATCGCACCGGATATCGACGCGTTCATGAAGGATGCGCTCGGGAAAGATTATGTCGGTACGAACTCGGAATGCGTTGCACTGGTCAAGGAAGCCTTGCCCGAACTCGGTGCCACGCCGAACTGGCGTGCGGGCGATGCAATCAAGGGAATGAACGACCCGCCGCTCCAGCCCGGCACGGCCGTCGCGACGTTTGTGCCGGACGCAAGCAAGAACGGCGAGCCGCGCTATCTGAGCAAGCCGACGGGCAACCATGCGGGGCTGTTCATGGGTTATGGCGAAGAAAACGGCAAGCCGGGAATGTATCTGCTCGATCAGTCGCGGGAACGTCACCCGCAGCAGTCATTCTTTCCATTTGAACGCTCACCGGGTGACAGGCGCTACGTCGCCGGCCAGTTCTCCGTCATTCAACCGTCAACTCGGAAATAGAGATCCCGCATGCGCTTGATTGGAACAACTTGCGTCCTGCTTCTTTTGGTCACGTCTTACGGTTCAGCAGGCGCTTGGCCAAAAGAGGCTGATTGCCCACTCGTGCATCCGGACAATCCGCCGCTGAAATTCGTCGATGCGACACTCGATCAGCATACGGATGGTCCGCCGCGGCCGCCGGACCGCGACACGGCGGAAAAGCTGCCGGATGGTATGACCCAAATCGTCACCTACTATGCGAGCTACGAAATCCTTCGCGATGCAATCCTGATCTGCAGCTATAGCGAGGTTCGGAATGGGCGCGCCGTCCGCATTGAAGCCAAGAATGAAATTCGCATCCCGCTGCCCGGCATCCTGATGCGGTGCGAAGGCATCAAGATCGACCGGCGCGCGCCGAGAATGGGTGACTGGAAGCGCCGCTGGTGCGTTCATGACCCGGACAAGTAGGGGCTAGCCATGCGCTTCATTGCAGCCGCGTTTGCCTTGCTGTTCTTGGTCGCGATCTGCTTTCCGGCAGACGCATCGCCGCGTGACGCGGATTGTCCGCTGGTGCATCCGGAAGACGCTTCATTGAAATTTATCAGCATGACGCTCGATCAGGGTCGCCCCGGAATCCCTTGGCCGCCCGATAGCGATCGTGACATCAAGCTCGAAAAGGATTTGATGCGGACGACGACGTTCTACGCTGCGTATCAGATCCTTCGCGATCAGGTGATGATCTGCGAGTACAGCGAGAAAAGGCGCGAGTCGCCCGTCAATATCTATCGCTTGACGATATTGCGGGTCCCCTTGCCCGGCGTCCTGATGCGCTGCGAGGGCATTCTCCGGAAAGTTCCCAAGCCGGCGCCCAATCTTTGGACGCGCCGCTGGTGCGTCCACGATCCGGACGAATAGAGGCTAGCCGTGCGCTTCATTGCAGCCGCGTTTGCCTTGCTGTTCTTGGTCGCGATCTGCTTTCCGGCAGACGCATCGCCGCGTGACGCGGACTGTCCGCTGGCGCATCCGAACGATCCGTCATTGAGGTTCGTCGGCGCGACGCTTGACCAGAGCCGGCCGGGAATACCTTGGCCACCGGACGCCAGCAAATACGAAAAGCAGCCGGGTGGCCTGATCTATCTGATCACCCACTATGCGAGCTACCAGATACTGCGTGACCAGGTGTTGATCTGTGTCTATGGGAGATTTCAGAACCGGCGAGGCGCTCGGGTCGATCACAACACCGATATCCATATTCCGATGCCCGGCATCCTGATGCGCTGCGAGGGCATTCGTCGTGATACGCGCGTGCCGGAAATTGACGACTGGACGCGACGCTGGTGCGTCCACGATCCGGACAAATAGGTGAAATCATGCGGAAAACGTTCTTCGCGGTATGGATCATTCTGTCAGGTACGTTGTGCGATGCCAGCGCGCGACCGATCAATGCCGACTGCCCAATCGCGCACCCGGAAAATTCGTCACTGAAATTTGTCAGCGCGACGCTCGACCAGAGCCGGCCGGGAATGCCTTGGCCGCCGGATGCCGACATGGAAGAGAAGCAACCCGCCGGCATGATTCTACTCGTCACGCACTATGCGAGTTACCAGATCCTGCGCGATCAGGTGCTGGTCTGCAGCTACAGCGAGATTCGGAACCGTCGAGCCGTTCACATCGATTCGAACCTCGATGTCCGAATCTTCATGCCGGGAATCCTGATGCGCTGCGAAGGCATGCGGCCCGACAGGCGCGTGCCGGAAACGGGCGACTGGGTTCGCCGCTGGTGCACGCACGATCCCGACGAATAGACGCCGCCGAACGCTCTTTGACATCGTGAAGAAGATTTCCATGCCGGCAGGTCGAGGCCGGATGAATTGCCGCGACTTGCCTAGACTACAAAAACAGCATTTTTCCGGTAACGGTCACATCGTCGCGACTTCATCGAGATGGATCAAATGGTTATCAATGTGACGCAAACATTGCGTAACGTGACCGTCGCGCAAATCTTCCGGCGGTCAGAGGCGTTTCTGGAAACGCAGATAATCGGTGTCCTCGGCCCAGCCGGCCTTGCGGTAGACGCTTTGCGCGGTCGCGTTGGTGCGTGCCGTGAAAAGGTCGAGCCGTCCGGCCCCCGTCGTGCGCGCGAATTCCTCGACCGCCTGCATCAATGCCGCACCCGCACCCGACTTGCGGATCTGCGGATCGACGAAGATGTCGTTGAGCAGCCAGATGCGCTTCAAGGCCACCGACGAGAAGGTCTGCGACAGCAGCGCGAAGCCGACGGCCGCGCCGTCGGCCGCGCGCGCGAGGAAGCCGACATATTCGCCCGCCCCCAGCCGCTTCGTCAGGTAGTCGCGTGCCAGGGCGGGATCGGAAGGCTGCCTGTAGAAGACGCGATAGGCGTCGAACAGCGGGACGAGGGCGCCAAGATCGCCATCGGTTAAGGGTGTTACCTTTATCATGCGGGCTTCTTCGCGCGCGGGTCGCGCGACAGGCCGAGGCGGCCGAGAGCGGCGAGATACTCGGCATGGAGCCGGTCCTTGTCCATGCCCAGCGCGTAGAGATAGTCCCAGCTGTAGATGCCGGTGTCGTGCAGGTCGTCGAACTTGATGCGGATCGCGTAGTTGCCGACGGGTTCGAGATCCATGATCCCGACCTCCGCGCGGCCGGCCACGATGGTCTTCTGGCCGGGTCCGTGGCCCATCACTTCGGCCGACGGGCTTTCCACGCGCAGCAGTTCGGCGGGCAGCGCGAACTTCGTGCCGTCGTCGTAATCGACCTCGAGGACCTTCTCGGCCTTCTTGAGCCTGATCTCGACCGGCCGGTGCTGGACGGCGAAGCCCGTCACGGGGCCGTCGCGTCGAGGCGGCGCGCTTCGTCGACGAGCATGATCGGGATGCCGTCGCGGATCGGGAAGGCGAGGCCCGCCTGTTCGCTGACGAGTTCGGCGCGGCCGGCATCGTAGCGCAGCGGGCCCTTCGTCACCGGGCAGACGAGGATCTCGAGCAGGCGCGGATCGACCCCGCCCTTGTCGGCTTGCGTCGCGTCGGTCATCGCATGTCCGTCCTTTCCTTCAGTGGCGCAAGGCACCCGGCGGCGGTTCGCCCCCGGTCGCGCGCGCCTCGCAGAACCCGGTCATCGCCTTGGCCCGGTCGGCGAGTGTGGCACATTCGAGCAGGCTCTGCTTTTCCTCCGCACTGAACGGGCACAGCATGGCCAGCGTGCTGACGATGCGCTCGTCGCTCGCCTGCTCGATCGAATCCCAGTCGCCCTGCAGCCCCTCGGCCGCGAAGAACGCCTTGAGGGCCGCAAGCAGCCGCTTGCGGTCGAAGCCGCCGGTCTCGTTGGCGGTGAAGTCGCCGGCAAAGGCGTCGAAGTCGGGCTGGAAGCGGCGATAGCCGCGCGTCGTCGCGATCTCCGCGCCGAGCGCGAAGCGCGCGATGCCGGAAAGCTGGATGAGGAAGCGGCCGTCGTCGGTCTCCGACCAGCTGGTGATGCGCCCCGCACAGCCCACCGGATAGAGCGGCTGGACGTGGCCCTTCCGTTCCTTCTCGGTCGGCTGGATCATGCCGATCAGCTTGTCGGGGCTGGCGAGCGCGTCCTCGACCATCGCGAGATAGCGCGGCTCGAAGATGTTGAGCGGCAGCTTGCCGCGCGGCAGCAGCAGCACGCCGGCGAGCGGGAAGACCGGCAGCGTGGCCGGCATGTCGGCGAAGGTCAGGTGACCGGCGGTGGTTGGCATGGCCGACCTGCCGCCGGCGTCAGGCGAACATCAGCGAGGAGAGGCGCTTGCGCCCCTGCACGGTGGCCGCGTGGCCGTTGCCGAGCGCTTCGAAGAACTTGACGAGCTGGGCGCGCGCGGCCCCTTCGTTCCAGTTGCGGTCGCGCTTGAAGAGATCGAGGAGTTGGTCGATCGCGGCTTCCTCTTGCCCGCCCGCGAACAGGGCGAGGGCGAGGTCGAGGCGCGTCTGGTGGTCGGCCGGGTTGTGCGCGAGCTTTTCCAGCAGCGGCGCGACGTCGCCCGCCTTCGCACCCTGGCGCGCCACGTCGAGGGCGGTGCGCGCGGCGGCGACATCGGGATCCTTGGCGGCTTCGGCGGGGGCGGCGTCGAGCAGGCCTTGCGCGGCATCGAGCTCGCCCGCCGCGATATGGCACTTGGCAAGGCCCGCGATCGCCTTGGCGTTCGCCGGCTCGTGCTTGAGGATCTGGCCGTAGAGGGCTGCGGCGGTCGCGAAATCCTCGGCGGCCATCGCGCCGGCGGCCTGTTCGAGCGCCTGCTCGATCGGCGAGGGGCCGGCAGCGGCACCGCCCAGCTTTTTGACGAACTTGCGGATGTCGCTTTCCGGCAGGGCGCCGAGGAACGCATCGACCGGGCGGCCGCCCTTGAAGGCGAACACGGCCGGGATCGACTGCACGCGCAGCTGCTGGGCGAAATAGGGATGCTCGTCGATGTTGATCTTGACGAGCTTGACCGCCCCGGCAGCTTCCTTGACGACCTTCTCGATCAAGGGGCCGAGCTGCTTGCACGGCCCGCACCACGGCGCCCAGAAATCGACGATGACCGGGACCTTGGCCGACGCGGCGATGACGTCCTGTTCGAACGCCTCGTCGGTCGAGTCCTTGATGAGGTCTGCAGGTGTCGCACCGGCCTTCGCGGCCCCGATGAGCTGGTCCATGGTCTGCCCGTATCCGATCCGTCTGTCGCAGGGGAACTTGCGGGGAAAATGGCGTTTTTCGGGGCCCAAGACAACCCCCCAGACCCCCCGGACGGGTGCATCGGGCACCCCGTTTTAGGTCTTGCAATCGGGACGGCGCGCCCTATTATCCCGGCGCGTTTCGCCTTGGCGACCGGGCGGGAATAGCTCAGCGGTAGAGCATCACGTTGCCAACGTGAGGGTCGAGGGTTCGAATCCCTTTTCCCGCTCCAGTCGCCGCGGAACGCCCTTCAAACGAAAATCTAGAGCCTGTCCGGCGTCGCCAGCAGCACCTGGCCCATCGCGATCTCGCCGGTGACCGGGCGGCGCGCGCCGAACTCGACCTGGTAGGTCGTGTAGCCGAGATCGCCGAACAGCCGCACGGCGTCCATCAGGCACAGCGACTGGCGCGCCCAGTAGGCCGGCTCCCACAGGAAGAACACCTTCGGGCGGAACTTCCGGATCGTCGCCAGGCCGCCCTGCAGCGCGTTCCATTCCTCGCCCTGCGCCAGCAGCTTGATCACGTCGAGCCGGTCGATCGGGTTGGCCGCGACATACTCGTCGAGACTCCACACCTTCATGTCGATCGAGCGCGTCGAGCGGCCCACGTTCGACTGCTGCAGCGAGGCGTTGGCGAAATTGCCGATCGTGTCGTCGTGCAGGAAGAGCTGGCGCGTCTCGGTGCGCGCCGACACGGCCGCCTGGTTGAGCGTCACGTTGTCGAGGCCGTTGAGATTGAGGTTCGCCTTGAGCCGGCCCAGCGGATGCGGGTCGGGCTCGAAGACGTGCACGCGGCCCGCCGGGCCCACGCGGTTGGCCATGATCATCGCGTGCATGCCGATGTTCGAGCCGATGTCGAACGCGACCTGGCCCGGGCGCAGCATGCGGTTCAGCAGCTTCGAGATCCGGGGCCGGAAGGCGCCATAGAAATAGATGTACCATTCGAGGAACGAGTGCGTGTCGATGTTGATGACCATGTCGCGGTCGTAGTCGAGCACGGTGCGCACCGGACGCGGATTGCCCGGCGGGTGCAGGGCGCGCACGAGCTTGTCCGTCCCCTTGGGATGGAAGCGGCGCGTCAGCCAGGCAAGGGCCGGCACCCACGCGGGATGGGCGGACGGCGGCTCGATGCGAAGGGGCGCTGAATCGGGCAAAAGCGGTTTCTCGCTCGCTGTTGTGGTCGACATGTACGCCATTTCTCGGGGTTTCTCCGTATGACCGTAACGGTCAACGGGGAGGGGTCCGGCGCTATTCCGCGGGGTTGGCCCCGCTTGTAAGGGCAAAATGCCCGACCCTGCCGCCGACGGCAAGGAATGATCGCGAAGATGCCGCAAAATGAGGATGTTGGCAGGCCTTGGCCGGCGGTATGCTGACGCCGCCGGCTGCCCAGTGCGAGGGACCTGTACCGTCCCGGGAGAGCGTCCATGTCGAAGCGCGACGAAGCTCGAAAGACCGAAATCCTCGACCGGCTGGCCGCGATGGCGCGCCAGCGCCTGCAGGCCGGCGGCGCCATCGCCAATGCGGAGACGGCCGAGGCCTTCATCCGGCGCTTCTACGCCAATGTCGACATCGACGACCTTGCCGAGCGCGCGGCCGACGACCTCTACGGGGCGGCCATCGCCCTCTGGGCCTATGGCCGCACGCGGCCGGCGGCGAGCGCCAAGGTGCGCGTCTACAACCCGCGGCTGGCCGAGCATGGCTGGGCCTCGACCCACACGGTGGTCGAGATCGTCAACGACGACATGCCCTTCCTCGTGGATTCGATCACGGCCGAGATCAACCGGCGCGACCTGTCGGTGCATCTGGTGATCCATCCGGTCGTCCCCGTCGCGCGCGATGCCGCGGGTGCCGCGACGGCGCTTGCCGACGGCGGCGGGCGCGACAGCTTCATGCATATCGAGATCGATGCGCAGGGCGACCAGGCGCAGCTCGATTCGATCCGCGCGGGCGTGGAAGGCGTGCTGGCCGACGTGCGCGCGTGCGTGGCCGACTGGCGCACGATGCTGGGTCGCGTGCGCGAGGTGCTCGACGGGCTCGACAAGACCCCACCGCCGCGCCCGGCCGACGAGATCGCCACGACGCACGCCTTCCTCGACTGGCTCGCCACCGACAATTTCACGTTCCTGGGCTACCGCGAATACGAGTATCACGGCGAGGGCACGACGTTCCGCAGCGTCGTCAACGCCGGTCGCGGCCTCGGGCTCGCGCGCAATTCCGAATTCGTCGTCTTCGACGTGCTGCGCCGGATCGCCGAACTGCCGGCCACGCTGCAGCATTTCGTGCGCGCCCCCGACCTGTTGCGCGTCGCCAAGGCAAACCGCCGCTCGACCGTCCACCGCTCGGCCTATCTCGACGCGATCGGCATCAAGATCTACCGGCCCGACGGCCTCGTCGTCGGCGAGAGGGTGTTCCTCGGCCTGTTCACGTCGGCGGCCTACATGCAGCGGCCGCGCGAGATCCCGCTGCTGCGCGACAAGGTCGCCGCCGTCGTCAAGAAGGCGAACTTTCCCGCCGACGGGCACAACGCCAAGGCGCTGCAGCATATCCTCGAAACCCATCCGCGCGAGGAACTGTTCCAGAGCTCGATCGACGAGCTCTACGAGATCGCGCTCGGCATCCTGCGCCTGCAGGAACGCCAGCGCATCGCGCTCTTCCTGCGCCGCGATCCGTTCGACCGGTTCATCTCGGCCCTCGTCTATGCGCCGCGCGACCGCTTCAACACCGAGCTGCGCGACCGCTTCCACGCGATCCTCGCCAAGGCCTATGCGGGGCGCAAATCGGCGTTCTACGTCCAGCTCTCCGACGACAGCGCGCTCGTGCGCTGCCATTTCATCGTCGGCTTGACGCCGGGTGCCGTCCCCGACGTGCGCGTCGAGGACGTGGAAGCCGAGCTGGTCGAGGCCGGGCGCGGCTTCGCCGACCGGCTGAA
Organism: uncultured Azospirillum sp.; assembly: GCA_964416335.1. Classification (GTDB taxonomy): domain Bacteria; phylum Pseudomonadota; class Alphaproteobacteria; order CACIAM-22H2; family CACIAM-22H2; genus Tagaea. The sequence continues at coordinate 97,680 of CAYQDN010000009.1, read as the reverse complement.
GGACGCGCTCGTCGCGGCCGAAGGCGAGGAGAGGGGCCTTGCCCGCCTGCGCCGCTACCAGGCCGCGTTCCCGGCGGCGTATCGCGAGCATTTCACGCCCGAGCAGGCGGTCGGCGACATCGCGTCGATCGAAGCGACGCTGTCGGGCGAGACGTCGCTCGCCCTCAATCTCTACCGCTCGGTCGAGGCGGCGGAGAGCGAGCTGCGCCTTCGCATCTTCCACCGCAACGCGCCCGTCCCGCTGTCGGACGTGCTGCCGATGCTGGAAAGCATGGGCCTCAAGGTGATGACGGAAGATCCGTTCCGCATCGCCCCGCTCGACGCGGCCGCCGCGGGCCCGGCGGGCGACGTCTACATGCACGACATCGCATTGGTCGCGCGCGAGGTGCGTGAACTGGATCTCGCGCGCGTCAAGCCGCTGTTCGAGGCGGCCTTCGCCGCCGTATGGGCGGGCGATGCGGCGTCCGACGGATTCAACCGCCTCGTCCTCGGGGCGGCGATGTCGATCCGCGAGGTGACGGTGCTGCGCGCCCTTGCCGCCTATCTGCGCCAGGCCGGCATCACCTTCAGCCAGAGCTACATGGAAGACACGCTTGCGCGCCATCCCAAGATCGCGCGCAAGCTCGTCGATTTCTTCCTCGCCGCGCACGATCCCGCGACCGCCAAGGATCGCGAGATGAACGAGCGCGGGATCGCCGTCGAGATCGCGCACATGCTCGACGACGTCGCCAATCTCGACGAGGACCGCATCCTGCGGCGCTTCCTCAACCTGCTGCAGTGCGCGTTGCGCACCAACTATTTCCAGCCCGGAGCCGACGGCAGGCCGAAAAGCTACCTCTCGATCAAGCTCGACAGCCAGAAGGTCGACGAACTGCCGCTGCCGCGCCCGCTGGTCGAGATCTGGGTCTATTCGACGCGCGTCGAAGCCGTGCACCTGCGCGGCGGCAAGGTCGCGCGCGGCGGGATCCGCTGGTCGGACCGGCGCGAGGATTTCCGCACCGAGATCCTCGGCCTCATCAAGGCGCAGATGGTCAAGAACGCCGTCATCGTGCCCGTCGGTTCGAAAGGCGGCTTCTTCGTCAAGCGCCCGCCGGCCGCCGAGGCGGGCCGCGAGGCCTTCATGGCCGAAGGGATCGCCTGCTACCAGATCATGATGCGCGGCCTGCTCGACATCACCGACAACATCGCCCCCGGCGGCATCGTGCCGCCCAAGAACGTGCACCGGCGCGACGGCGACGATCCCTATCTCGTCGTCGCGGCCGACAAGGGGACGGCGACTTTCTCCGACATCGCCAACGCCATCTCGATCGAATACGGCCACTGGCTGGGCGACGCGTTCGCCTCGGGCGGCTCGGCCGGTTACGACCACAAGGGCATGGGCATCACCGCGCGCGGTGCCTGGGAAGCGGTCAAGCGGCACTTCCGCGAATTGGGTCTCGACACGCAGGAAGCCGCGCACACCTGTGTCGGCGTTGGCGACATGTCGGGCGACGTATTCGGCAACGGCCTGCTGCGCTCGCCGCACACGCGCCTGCTGGGGGCCTTCGACCATCGCCACATCTTCATCGATCCTAGCCCCGATGCTGCCAAGGCGTTCGCCGAGCGCCAGCGCATGTTCAAGCTGGCGCGCTCGTCCTGGGCCGACTACGACACCAAGCTCATCTCCGAGGGCGGCGGCGTGTTCGACCGCAAGGCGAAGTCGATCAAGCTGACAGCGCAGATCAAGGCGCTGTTCGGGATTTCGGCCGACAGCCTCACGCCGGTCGAGCTGATGAAGGCGATGCTGAAGGCCGAGGTGGACCTGCTGTGGTTCGGCGGCATCGGCAACTACATCAAGGCGGCCGGCGAGACCAGTGCCGATGCGGGCGACCGCGCCAACGACGCGATCCGCGTCAACGGGTCGGAAATCCGCGCGCGCGTCATCGGCGAGGGCGCCAATCTCGGCTGCACGCAGCGCGGGCGCATCGAATATGCGCTGACGGGGGCGGGCGGCAAGGGCGGCAAGATCAACACCGACGCAATCGACAATTCGGCCGGCGTGGACACATCCGACCACGAGGTCAACATCAAGGTCCTGCTCGGCGACGTCATCGCGCGCGGCGACATGACGCTCAAGCAGCGCGACGCGTTGCTGGCGCGCATGACCGACGAGCTGGGCGAGCAGGTGCTGCGCGACAACTACCTGCAGACCCAGGCGCTGAGCCTTGCCGAGCTCGACGGGGCGGGCGGGATCGACCGCATCGCGCGCCTGATGCGGGCCCAGGAGAAGACCGGCCGGCTCAACCGCGCGATCGAGTATCTCCCCGGCGACGAGGAACTCGCCGCGCGCGCGGGTGCCGGCAAAAGCCTGACGCGGCCGGAGCTGGCCGTCATGCTCGCCTACGCCAAGATGGCGCTCTACGACGAGCTGCTGGCAGGCGACCTGCCCGACGATCTCTATCTGGTCGACGATCTGGTCAAGTATTTCCCGCGCGAGCTGCGCCGCGACCACAAGGACGCGATCCTGCGCCACCGTCTGCGGCGCGAGATCATCGCGACCGTCGCGACCAACTCGATCGTCAACCGCGCGGGCATCGCCTTCGTGCATGAGATCGGCGAACGCTGCGGAACGGGCCCGGCGGAAGTCGCGCGCGCCTATATCGTGGCGCGGCAGGTCTTCGGCCTGCGCGCCCTGTGGGGCACGATCGAAACGCTCGACAACAAGGTGCCGGCCGAGATCCAGTACGCGATGCTGCGCGAGGCGATGGCCACGCTCGATCACGCGACGACGTGGCTGCTGCGCCATGTCACGGGCCGGATCCATGTGGCGGCGGCCCTTGCCGTGTTCGGCGGCGGGATCGACGAACTCAAGCGCGCGATCGCCGGCACGCTGGACGAGGGACGGCGTACGGCCTTTGCCGCCCGCCGCGACCGGCTGACGGCTGCCGGCGTACCCGCCGACCTTGCCGGCGATGTCGCCGGGCTTGCCGACTTGCGCGCGGGCCTCGATCTCGTGCGCATCGCGCAGAACACGCGTGCCCCCATCGACGCGGTCGCGCGCTGCTACTTCGCCTTCGGCGCCAGGCTCGGCTTCGACTGGCTGCGCGACACCGCCGCGCGCATCCCGGCGCAGAATCCCTGGCAGGTGCGCGCAGTGGCGGCAACCGTCGACGATCTCTATTCCCAGCAGGCCGACCTGGTCGGCCGCGCCATCGCCGCACACGGGGCGAAGGGTGATCCGGCATCCGACTATCTCGCCGGGCGCGGGGCCGCCCTTGCGCGCTACGAGGCCCTGGTCGTCGAGCTGCGCGCCAGTGCGGCGGCCGATCTCGCGGCCCTGACGGTGGCCGGGCGCGAACTGCGCGCGTTGGTGGCCGGGTGACGCAGGGCGCCGGGAAAGGCAACGGAACCGTCTTCGCCTGGTGCCTCTACGACTGGGCATCGTCGGCCTTTCCGGCCGTCATCACGACGTTCGTGTTCGCCACCTATTTCACGCAAGCCGTCGCCGCCGACGTCGTGACGGGGACCGCGATGTGGGGCCACGCGACGGCCATTTCCGGGCTGTTCATCGCGATCCTCGGGCCCGTCGTCGGCGCCATCGCCGATCATGGCGGGCGCCAGAAGCCTTGGCTTGCGGCCTTCACGGCCCTGGCCGTCGTCGCGTGCGCAGCCCTCTGGTTCGTGCGGCCGAATCCGGCGGACGCGCTCTTTGCACTCGTCGCGTTCGGCATTGCGACCGTCGCTTTCGAGATCGCGACGGTCTTCTATAATGCACTTCTGCCGAAGGTCGCCAGCCCCGAACGCCTCGGGCGCATCTCCGGCTGGGGCTGGGGGCTCGGCTATGTCGGCGGCATCGTCTGCCTGGCGATCCTGCTCGTCGGTTTCGTGCAGAACCCGACCCCGCCTTTCGGCATCGACCGCGACGCCGCCGAGCATGTGCGCGCCGTCGGGCCGTTCACGGGCCTGTGGTGGGCGGTCTTCGCGCTGCCCGTCCTCCTCGTGCTGCGCGAGACGGGGCCGCAGGCACCGTGGCGCGAGGCGCTGAAGCTCGGCTTTGCCGACATCCGCGGCACGCTCGCGTTCCTGCGCGCGCGTCGTGACATCGCGTGGTTCCTCGTCGCCAACATGATCTACACCGATGGCCTCACCACGCTGTTCGCCTTCGGCGCCATCTATGCCGCCGGCAGCTTCGGCATGCAGCTCGAAGAGGTGATCGTCTTCGGCATCGCCCTCAACCTCTCGGCCGGGATCGGTGCCTTCGGCTTCGCGTGGCTCGACGACCGGATCGGCTCGCGGCGCACCATCGCCATCGGGCTTGTGTGCCTGACCGCGATCGGGGCGGCCCTGCTGGCCATCGAATCCAAGACTGCGTTCTGGATCCTCGGCGTGGCGATCGGGCCGTTCTTCGGGCCGGTGCAGGCGGCCAGCCGCTCGCTCGCGGCGCGCATTGCGCCGCCTGAGCACCGCGCGCAGGTCTTCGGCCTGTTCGCGCTTTCGGGCCGGATCACGGCCTTCATGGGGCCGGCGGTGCTGGGCACCGTCACGCTCGCCTTCGACAGCCAGCGGGCCGGCATGGCGACGATCCTGCCCTTTTTCCTCGTCGGCTTCATCGTGCTGTGGCGCAAGGTCGCGGATCCCGCTAAATCCCTGCCCGATGACTGAGACCTGCCGGATCTGCGGCGGTGCGCCCGGCGCGCACCATGTCGCGCGCGAGATGATGTACGGCTCGCGCGAACGCTTCGCGTATTTCGAATGCGCGTCGTGCGGCTGCCTGCAGATCGCGGACATCCCGGCCGATCTCGCGCGCCACTATCCGGCCGGCTATTACAGCCTCGACGGCAGCCTGCCGAAGAAGCCGAGCTGGAAGCGCCGGCTCGCCGCCGGATGGGCCTATTCGCGCGACGGCGGCCTGCTCGGCTGGGCCTGTCACGCGCTGAAACCGAACCCCGAGCTGCGGCTGCTGGGCGAACTCGGCATCGGGCGCGACGATGCGATCCTCGACGTGGGCTGCGGCAAGGGGGCACGCGTCGCACGCCTGCGCCAGTTCGGTTTCCGCGCCGAGGGGATCGATCCGCATCTCGATGGCGACGTGGCGTTCGAGGGCAGGACCGTCGCATGGCGCGCCACGCTCGACGAGGTTGCCGGACCCTACCGGCTCGTGATGTTCCATCACAGCTTCGAGCATCTGCCCGATCCGCATGCCGCCCTCGACGCAGCGCGCCGCCTGCTGGCACCCGGCGGCCAGATGCTGGTCCGCATCCCGACCCGTTCGTCGCTGGCGTGGGAAACCTACGGGGTCGACTGGGTCCAGCTCGACGCCCCCCGCCACCTTTTCCTGCACAGCCGCACAAGCTTCCGGCAGCTTGCCGGGATGCATGGCCTGCGCGTCGACCGGCTGGAGGACGATTCGGACGGGTTCCAGTTCTGGGGATCGGAGATGTACCGGCGCGACATCCCGATGAATTCACCCAAGGCGCATTCGAAGAAGAAGCCGCTCTTCGCGGCGGCCGAGCTTGCCGGCTGGGACGCGCAGGCCCGCGCGCTCAACGCCGCGGGCCGGGGCGATCAGTTCCTCGCGGTGCTGTCGCCGGCCTAGTGCCGGAAGTGCCGCATCCCGGTCATGACCATCGCGAGGCCCTTCTCGTCGGCGGCGGCGATCACTTCGCTGTCGCGCATCGAGCCGCCCGGCTGGATGATGGCGGTCGCACCGGCCGCCGCCGCCGCAAGCAGCCCGTCGGCGAACGGGAAGAACGCGTCGGACGCGACGACGGAACCGATGCAGCGGCTCTGCGTTTCGCCGGCGGCCTTGGCGGCTTCCTCGGCCTTCGTCGCGGCGATGCGCGAGGAATCCACGCGGCTCATCTGGCCCGCACCGATGCCCACCGTCGCGGCATCCTTCACGTAGACGATGGCGTTCGACTTGACGTGCTTGGCCACGCGGAAGGCGAACAGCATGTCGTCGAGCTCGGCCTTCGTCGGCCGGCGCCTGGTGACGACCCTCAGGTCGGCTGCCGCGACGCGGCCGGCATCGCGCGACTGGACGAGCATCCCGCCGGCCACCGTCTTCACGGTCATTCCCTTGGCGAGCGCGTCGGGCATGGCGCCGGTCAGCAGCAGGCGCAGGTTCTTCTTGGCGGCGAGGACGGCGCGCGCACCCTCGTCCGCATCGGGGGCGACGATCACCTCGACGAAGATCTTGGCGATCTCGGCGGCCGTCGCGGCATCGAGCGGGCGGTTCACGGCGACGATGCCGCCGAACGCCGAGACCGGATCGCAGGCGAGCGCCTTGAGATAGGCGTCGTGCAGGCCCTTGCCGAGTGCGACGCCGCACGGGTTGGCGTGCTTGACGATGACGCAGGCGGGCTGATCGAACTCGGCCACCGCCTCGAACGCGGCGTCGGTGTCGTTGAGGTTGTTGTAGGAAAGTTCCTTGCCCTGCAGCTGGCGTGCGGTCGCCACGCCGGGGCGGTTCGTGCCGTCCACGTAGAACGCGGCTTCCTGGTGCGGGTTCTCGCCATAGCGCAGCGCCTGGCGACGGCTGACGGTCAGGTTCAGCCGCTCGGGGAACGTCTCGCCGAGCTGACCCGCAAACCAGCCCGAGATCATCGCGTCATACGAACCGGTGTGCGCGTAGGCGGCGGCCGCATAGCGCCGGCGCAGCTCCAGCGACGCCGTCCCGCCATGGGCGTCCATCTCGGCAAGCAGGCCGGCGTACTGGGCGGGCTCGACCATGACAGCGACGAACTCGTGGTTCTTGGCGGCCGAACGGATCATCGCGGGCCCGCCGATGTCGATATTCTCGATGCACTCGTCGAACCCGGCGCCTTTCGCGACGGTCGCGGCGAACGGGTAGAGATTGACGACGACGAGATCGATGGGCGCGATCTTGTGCGTTTCCATCGCCCCCATGTGGTCCTTGGAATCGCGCCTGCCGAGGATGCCGCCATGCACCGTCGGGTGCAGCGTCTTGACGCGGCCGTCCATGATTTCCGGGAAGCCGGTATGGACGCCGACTTCCTTGACCGCGATACCGGCATCGGAAAGCGCCTTGGCCGAACCGCCGGTCGACAGGATTTCCACGCCGTGTTTCGCAAGTGCGCGCCCGAGATCGAGAAGGCCGGTCTTGTCCGAGACCGAGATCAGCGCGCGACGGATGCGAACGGAAGACATGGCGACTCCGGGTTGGAAAGGGCGCCTTCTCCTAGCATGCCGCCCGGAGGCGCGGAACTACCGCGCGAAGGCGAATTGCGCTTCCAGCGCGTCGGCGAACTGCGCCTCGCCGAAGCGCGGCGTGGCCCAGTCCCGGCCGGCCTCGCCCAGGCGCCGGGCAAGTGCGGGATCGTCGATCAGCCGGCCGATCGCGGCGGCAAGTGCGGCCGCATCGCCGGGCGGATAGAGCAGGCCCGTCGCGCCGTCGGCGACCAGTTCGGGCGTGCCGCCGGAACCGGTCCCGATCACCGGCACGCCGGCACGCATCGCCTCGACCGTCACGCGGCCGAACGCCTCGCAGCGCGACGTGACGAGCGCGGCGTCGGCACGGGCCACGCGGGCGGGCACGTCGGCGACGTGGCCGTGGAAATGGACGCGGCCGCCCACGCCTTGCGCATCGGCCGCCGCCTTCAGGCGCGCCGTGTAGCCGCGCCCGCCCGTGCCGTAGAGATGCAGGTGCACGTCGCGACCGGCGGCCGCGAGCCGGCCCATCGCGGCGATCGCGTCGGCCTGGCCTTTCTGCGGATTGAGCGAGCCGACGAGGGCGAGATGGAAAGCGCCCGCCGGCTCGAACGCGGGGGCATCGCCCGGCGGGACCGCCTTGATGAAATAGTCGACGCGTCCGACGCGGCCGGGGCCGAACCAGTCCTCGAACTTCCGGGCGACGGCGTCGGAATTCGCGAAGGCGCGGATGCAGCTGCGCGCGGCAATGCGCGGCGTGAAATACCGGCCCCAGTCGAATTCGAGATTGTGGTCCTCGGTCGCGAATTCGTGCAGCCACCACATGTGTGCGAGATTGAGCGTCACGCAGGCGCGCGCCGCCACGCCGATGACGATCGAATTCGAGACGACGAGATCGGCTCCCGCCGCGCGGATCGCCGTGCGCACGGCCATGAACGCGCGCCAGTTCGCACGGATGTTGCGGAAACGCCGCCGCCCGTTGGTCGAGCACCAGGGCGGGACGGGGCAGGTCGTCCACGGTACCTTGCGCGCGTCGAGGGCTTCCGAAAGGCTGCCGGGCTCGGGCATCAGCACCGCGAATTTGTGGCCGCGCGGGGAAAGCGCGTCGATCGCCTCGACGACGGGCGTCGTCGCGCCGCCGAGATCGCCCTGGTGTGCGACGAACAGGATCTTCATGCCGCGGTCCGCGCGCCGTCCGGAGTCGCCGCGGCGAGTGCCCCGACCAGCCAGAGCGTCGCCATCCACCAGCCTTGCCACAGGCCGTAGCTGATCGAGGCGATGACGAGGGCCGCCAGCAGCAGGCCGGTGCGAAGGGCGCGCGGCCACGCCGGCCCGTCGGTCGCCAATGCCAGACCGCCAAGCAGGATTGCACCCAGCAGCGCGCCGACGGCGCCGAATTCCAGCCACAGATGCAGCGGCCCGTTGTGCGGATGCAGCGGCATCAGCTCGGCGCCGTAGCCGATCGTCTCCTTGGCGTTGGGCATGCTGCGCGCGGCATGCATGCCCCAGCCCAGCAGCGGCTTCTCGGCGATCCGCGCGCCCGAGAATCCCCAGATCGCCGCACGGTGATAGATCGAGACCGTCACGTCGCGCCGCGAGGCCAGATGCGCCAGCGCATCCGTGCGTGCGACGAACGGGGCGGCGAGCATCAGCGCGACCAGCGCGAGTGCCAGCAGCCGCGCCGACCAGCGGCGCAGCGCAAGCGCGCCCAAAGCGCCGGCAAGGCCGACGGCGAAGGCGAGTTCCGCCGCCATCGAATTGAGATGGAAGGTGACATAGGCGCCGACCGCGACGACCCCCGCGGCGGCAAGCGTGCCGTAGCGCCGGCGGGCGGCACCGGCCGCCAGCGGCAGCACGAGCACGAGGACGGTCGCCGAGCGGTTGAACAGCGCCCAGAAATTCGTCTCCGGCGGATACCACAGGGCCGCGAGCGAGCCTTCGGTGCCGCGCAGGGACTGGCTTGCGAACTGCGCGCCCAGCATCAGGCAGGCGACGAGATAGCCGCCGAGGAGTGCGTCACCCGTCCGCACGCGCCCTGCCTCGTCGAGCACACGCGCCTTGGCGAGCAGGACAAGCCCGATCGCCGCCGTCGCGGCGATGCGCAGCCAGCCGTCGAAACCCTCGGCCGGATCGAGCGCCCAGAAAAGCGAGATGAGAGCGAAGGCAAGAAACGCCAGCAGCGTGCGCACCAGCCACGACGGAACATGGGACAGGCGCAGCAGGGCGGGTTCGAGGACCGCGATCGCGATCCCGGCGACCGCCAGCAGGACGGCAAGCGCGTTGGGCGTGAGGACCGCGAGCGGTGCCGTCAGGGCGGCGGCCGCGACGAGGACGCTTGACGCGCGCGCCGGTCCGCTCACGCGGCGTGCGCCATCGACAGCCGGCGCGCGGCGACGACACGTTCGACCGTCGCGGCGACGTATTCGAGTTCGGCCGGCGTGATCGATGTCGACGAGGGCAGGCTGAGGCCGTTCTGCGACAGGCGGTTCGCCACCGGGAATTCGCGGTTGCCCGCGAAACCCTTGTAGGGCGGCATCTCGTGCATGCAGTAGAAGAGCGGGCGCGAATCCACGCCCGCCGCCGCCAGACGCGCCATCAGCTGGTCACGCGTGATGCCCAGTGCGGCACAGTCCGCGATCAGCGAGAACACCCAGTAAGAGTTGGCGAAGCCCGGCAGGATGTGCGGCGTCTCGATCTCGCGCACATGCGCGAAGCGTTTCTCGTAGAAAGTCGCGATCTCCTTCTTGCGCGCGAGGAAACCGTCGATCTGCTCGAGCTGCGCGCAGCCGATCGCCGCCTGCAGGTTCGTCAGGCGGTAGTTGAAGCCGACCTCGTCGTGCCAGTAGCGCCTGGCCGGGTTCATGCCGTGGTCGCGCAGGCGGCGCGCGCGTGCTGCGATCGCGTCGTCCTTGAAGACGACCATGCCGCCTTCGCCCGTCGTGATCAGCTTGTTGGAGAAGAAGCTGAACGTGCCGCAGTCGCCTATGGCGCCGCACGCCGTTCCTTCCCAGAACGAGCCGGCGGCCTCCGCCGCGTCCTCGACGACGATCAGTCCGCGCCGCTTGGCGATGGCGAGGATCGGGCCCATGTCGGCGGGTTGGCCGTAGAGATGCACCGGCATGATCGCCTTGGTGCGCGGCGTGATCGCGGCCGCGACCGCGTCGGGATCGATGTTCCAGGTGTCGGGGGCCACGTCGACCAGCACGGGCGTGGCGCCCGTGTAGATGACGGCGTTGAGCGTGGCCGCGAAGGTGAGGTCGGGAACGATCACCTCGTCGCCGGGGCCGATCCCGTAGGCGGCGAGGGCGAGATGCAGCGCCACCGTGCCGTTCGACACGGCGAGGGCATGGGGCACGCCGATGCGTGCGGCGAACTCGGTCTCGAAGCGGCGCACGAAGCTGCCCTGGCTCGAGATCCAGTTCGTCTCGATGCACTCGGTCACGTATTTCAGTTCGTTGCCGCCGAGCTTCGGTTCGGCGATCGGCACGCGGCGAGCGACGGCGGGCGAATGGTAGCCGACCGGCCGGCGGTCGGCATCGACGAGGGCGAGCACGGCGCCCGATCCGTTCGCGCGCCTGGCAAGGGCGGCGGCGTCGAGACCGGCGGGCACGCCGCCGGCGTCGGGCACCATCGCGGCACCCACGCGCAGCGACAGGTTCATGCCGCGCGCGAGGGCGGCTTCGATATCGCCTGCGGTCAGGCGGCCGGCAAGCCTTCCGTCGGCGTCGGTCGCGAACAGCAGGCCGAGGGGGCTGGCGTCGAGCCGGGTAAGGGCGGTGCCAAGCGAATCGCTGTCGCGCACCAGAAGGTCGGCGATGGGCGTGGGACTGGACACGGTGGGTGCTTCAACCTTTCGGAACGGCGGGACGGGGCAAGATGTTCGGATCGCCCGCACGCTCTAACGCCCGGCAGCCCCTATCTAATCCCCCCGCCGGGCGGCGTCCAGCGATGCGAGGCTTGCGCACCGCCCGTACCCGGCCTTATGCAGGCCCATGGCCGGATTGACGAAAACCGCCGGGCTTGCCGGAAAAAGGGTGCTGGTGACGGGGGCGGCGCGCGGTATCGGGGCGGCGACCGCCCGGCTGCTGGCGGCCCGGGGATGCCGGGTCGGGATCCACTACCGGGCCAACCGCGATGCCGCCCAGGCAACGCAGGCCCTGTGCCCCGGGTCGGAACTGTTCGCGGCCGACCTTGCGGTCCCCGGCACGGCCGGCAAGCTGATGGTGGCCTTCGCCGACTGGGCGGGCGGCATCGACATCCTCGTCAACAATGCCGGCGGCGTGCCGCCGGCCGCCGGGGCCGTCCGCACGCTCAATCTCGATTCGCCGGTCGCCCTCATCGAAGAGGCGTGGCCCGGCTTCGTGGCGCAGGGGCATGGTGCCGTCGTCAACGTGTCGAGCACGGTTGCCGGGCGGCCCGCGTCGCAACGCCTTGCGCATTATTCGATGGCCAAGGCCGGGCTCGAGCAGGCGACACGGAACTTCGCATTGGCCGGCGCGCCGCACGGCATCCGGGTCAACGCGGTGCGGCCGGGCATGACCGACACCGACCTCAACCGCTGGGACGACGACTTGGACCGCAGCCGCTTTGCCGCACGCGTCGCGCGCGTGCCGATGGGCCGTGCGGCAACGCCCGACGAGATCGCCGCGGCGATCGCGTTCCTCGCCAGCGATCTGGCGTCCTACATGACCGGGACGATCCTGACGCTCGCCGGCGGCGAATAGTCAGAAGGCGCGCGCGGCGACCTTTTCGGCGACACCTTGCGCGAAGCTGCGCGGCTCGACGCCGAGCGTACGCCGCATCGGCCCCACGTCGAACGCCTTGTCCTCGGCCGCCCGGCGAAGCTCGGCCGCGTCGAACGGCGGCTTGAGACCGATCGCCGCCAGCAGCCGCGCGATCGCGGCCAGCAGGGCGACGGGGACGGGCACGATCCATACGCGCCGGCCGAGAGCCGCAGCACATTCGCGCACCATGCGCGCATAGGAAATCGGCTCGGGCCCCGCGACGACGACGGGAGCGGCCCCGACCGACGTGCGCTCGACCGCGGCGGCGACACACGCCGCCACGTCGTCGGCATGGACGGGCTGCACCGTGTGGCGCCCGCCGTCGGGCAGCGGGACGGGGATCGGCAGCCAGCGCGGGAAGCGCGCAAGGAAACGCAGGATGCGCCCGACATTCCGGTCCTCGGGCGCGCCGTAGATCATCGCCGGCAGCAGGACCACGCCGGCACGGCCGGTCGCGGCGAACGCGTCGAGACCCGCGCGCACCGCATCGGCTGCCGGATCGGCCAGCCGCGTGAACACGCGCATCGAGCCGGTAACGACCAGCGGCGTGCCCGGCGCCATCGCGTCGAGCACCAGCTTCGTGTGCTTGGCGTGCGCCACATAGGCGACCACGTCCGTTCCGGCGAGGGCCGCCGGCAGCGTTTCCGGACGGTCGAAATCGCCGATGCGCCGCTCGGCGCGCGGGTCGAGTGCCGCGAGCCTGTCCGGATTGCGGCCGACCGCGACGACAGCGTGGCCGCGCGCGAGCAGGGCCGCAAGGGCGCGCCGTCCGGTCATGCCGGTGGCGCCGACGAGGGCCACCTTCATGAAAGCCCCATGAATTCGAGCTGGCGCGCCACGACCTTGCGCTCGTCGTAGAGTTCGCGCGCGCGCTCGAGGCCTGCCTTGCCCATCGCGGCGCGCAAGGCGGGATCGGCGGCAAGCTTCGCGAGTGCGGTACCCAGCGCCGCGGGATCGCGCACCGGAACCAGCAGGCCCGTCAAGCCGTCGATCACTTCCTCGCGGCTGCCGCGGATGTCGGTCGCGACGACCGGCAGGCCGGCCAGCATCGCCTCGAGGATCGAGCGCGGCATGCCTTCGCGGTGCGAGGGCAGCGTGAAGATGTCGGCCGCGCGCAGCAGGTCGGGCACGTCCGCGCGATAGCCGAGGAAGCGCACGTGCGCCTTGGTGGCCGGGTCGGCTTCCACCGAAGCGATCGACTCGCGGATCGGCTGCGCATGATCGGAATCGAGCCGTTCGCCGATGACCCACAGTTCGGCGTCGATGCCGCGCATCGCCTGGAAGAGTTCGGGATAGCCCTTCTCGGCCACCAGCCGGCCGACGACGGCGATCGCCGGGCGGTCTTGCGGCGTGCCCAGCTCGGCGCGCACGCGCGCGCGGGTCGCGGGATCTTCGGATGCCGGCCTGAATCGGCTCGGGTCGGAGCCGTTGCCGATCGCGTGCACGGGGCCGCGCGACAGGCAGAGTGCACGCGCGGTGTCGGCATCCTCGGCAGCCTGCGTGAACAGCAAGTCGGTGCAGCGCCCGCCGATCCATTCGAGCGCCATGTGGAAGACCCGCTTGGGCCAGGGCATCCCGGAATGGAAATAGAAGCCGTGCGCCGTGTAGACGATTTTCGGTACGCCGGCGCGTGCCGCCGCCAACCGGCCGACGAGGGCGGCGACCGGCGTGTGCACGTGCACGATGTCGAAGCGTTCCTCACGGAACAGCCGCACGAGTGCCCGGTAGGCACGCCACAGGGCGTAGGGATTGGACGACCGCCGGATCGGCGCTTCGAGGACGCGGAAGCCCTCGGCCTCGACCTTCTGCGACAGCTTGCCGCGCGCGCACACGCCCGTCACCTCGTGCCCGGCCCCGCGCAACGAGCGCATCAGCGGCAGCAGGAAATGATAGAGCGTGAAATCGACGGCGCAGAGCTGGCAGATCTTCATGATGACGAGGGCGAGAATAGCCAATCGCGCTGCCGCCGTCCTGCTTGCCCTTTGCGGGCCGGACCGGTATCGAGGGTGATCATGCCGGACGTTTCGTTCATCGTTACGGTCTACAACAAGTCGGCCTATCTGGCGGCGTGCCTCGACGCGATCGTCGCGCAGGACGGCATCGGGTCGAGCGAGATAATTTTCGTCGATGACGGCTCGACCGACGGGTCCGGGGCACTTCTCGACCGGCTGATCGCCGCGCGCGGCCATTCGAATGTCCGTATCGTGCGCCAAACCAATGCCGGGCCGGGCCCGGCGACCAATGCCGGTGCACGCGCGGCCTGCGGCGAATGGCTGAAGCTCGTCGATGCCGACGATGTGCTTGCCGCATGGGCGACGGGCCTTCTGATCGACGAAGCCCGGCGACTCGATCTGGGTCTCGTGTATGGCGGGATGGGCTGGTTTGGTGCCGAAGGGCCCCGCTTTGCCGCAAGGCCCGCAGATCCGCAAACGCGGGTATTCGCCGATCCGGTAGTCGAAGCACTGACGACCTGCCAGTCGGGTGCCTCGAACCTGCTCGTGCGGCGCGACCTGTTCCTCGCGGCGGGCGGCTGTGACGAGCGCGTGTTCATCCAGGATCAGGGGATCTGCCCGCGGGTGGCGGCCGTGCCGGGTACCCGCATCGGCGTATTCGACGCGGTCGTCTGCCTTGGCCCCGCCGACGAGCCCGGCCGCCTGATGAAGAACGACGCGCAGATCCTGCACGACGAGACGCTGACGGCCCTCAATTTCCTGCGCGACCATCCCGAGCTGGGGGCCGCTCCGCGCCTTGCCGCGTTCCGCCGCTGTGCCGATCGCGCATGGAAGCGTGGGCGGAAGCTGTTCGGCGTCGGACCACTGAGCCTTGCGCACCTGGCCTACCTTCAGGCGAAGGCGGGCATCCTCTGGCGCCATGAGGAATCCATCGCGGCCACGCTTGCGATCTACCGGGCGGGCGGGCGGGTGCGGCTCAGCCGCCCGCCAGGCCCTTCAGGAAGCGCTTGAGCCGGCGCAGGGGCCGTGCGTCGCGCTTGCGCGCGCGCGCCTCGCGATGCGCGGTCAGCCGGTCGATATGGCCCTGCAGTTCGCCGCGCATCGACATCGGTGCCCGGATGAACACGTCGTCGATCACGGCGACGTAGCGGTCGGCACGGCCCGCGCGCAGGGCCGCGACCGTCGCTTCGGCGTCGGGCCACATTTCCAGCCGGTTGGGCGAAGGCGGCGGGGCGAGGAAATAGCGCGCATCGTCGACCAGCACGACATGCTCGTGCGGGCTTGCGTTGACGATGGCGATCTCGTCGATCAGCGGGCACTGGTCTTCGGCACCGGCGGTATCCGTGTCGTCCGCTCCGCACCAGTGCGCGTCAAGCCAGAACAGGGCGGGTGCGTCGAGCTGCGGCACGATCTCGCGCAGGCCCGCCCGGCTGTCGCCCTGCACGCAGACGATGTTGGAATGTCCCGCCAGCCGCGCGCGCGTGGATGCGAAGAGGGCGGCGTCGGCCTCGACCGTCCAGACCTTGCCGAACTGCCCGGCCGCCCATTCGGCGGTCTCGCCGCGGAACGTGCCCGTTTCGACGAAAAGCTTCAGTGCCAGCCTGTCGCGCAGCAGGAGTGCGAGCTGCTTGGGGATGCCGAAATCGATCGCGCCCATGGCTTCCTGTCAAACCTTCCGTACGTAAAATCCGTCACCCCAACTCGAATGATAGGGCGTGGTGGTCGCCACCCGGGCGAAGCCGAAGCCGGCAAGATGCGCGTCGATGTCGGGGGCGAGCGCGCAGCCTTCGTAGAGTTCCTCGAAGCAGAGCTCGCAGCTGACGGCCGAAACGCGCGCGAGCAGGTCCGGGCACCCGCGCAGCGCCATCAGCTCGGCCCCCTGGATGTCGAGCGACAGGAGGTCGAAGCGTGCCGCCGCAAGGCCCAGCCCGGCGAGCACGCCGTCGAGCCGGCGCACGGGCACGCGGATCGTGCCCGACGCGACGATCTCGGGATATATCTCGGAATGGCGCTTGAGCTTCAGGAGCGAGCTCGACTGATCGAAAGACGTCAGGTGGAAATCCGCCTCGCCGTCGGCTTCGCCGGCCGCGATGGCCGCAACCGTGATCGCGGCGTCGCCGGCGAAGGTCTTGCGCAGGGATCCGGCAAGATCGGGATTGGCCTCGACCAGCACGATGCGCCTTGCCCCCAGCGACTTGTAGGTCGCGACCTCGCCGCCGCGATTGGCGCCGACATGCACGACCCCCTCGATCGCCAGCCCGTGCGCTTGCGCGAGGGCGGGAAGGTCGAGCAGCGGCGGCGGGGGGGCGGCAGGCCTGGCCTTGCGGCCGAACAGGCGCGATAGCAGCGACAAGGGTTGCGGGCTCCGTTTCAATCGTGCGACTAGACTAGCCGATGACCGACATCGCTGCCATCGCCGCGCGTCGCCGGGATTTCGATGCGGGCCGCCTGCCTCCGGACGACGCCGGTACCCGCGGCATCGTCGCGATGTCGAATTTCGGACAGAACGGGCGGCTCGGCAACCGGCTGCTGCAGTACCTGTTCCTGCGCTTCTACGCGCTGCGCAACGGCCTTGCGGTCGCGATGCCGGAATGGCCCGAAGCCGCCGCGCTCGCCGAGCCGCCGCCGGCGACATTGCTGGCGAAGGGCCGCTATCCCGTCGTGCGGTTCGGGCCGTTCGAGGATCGTGCGGCACTCGCCCTGTGGACCACGCAGGACGCGCCCGCCGACGTCGATTTCGACGGCTATTTCCAGGAAATCCCGGAAAGCTGGGTGCCGCATCGCGCATACGCGCGCCGGCTGCTGCGCCTGCGCGCCGACGCCGAGACGCGTGCGGCCGAGTGGCGCGCCGCACACGCACCTGCCGGCACCACGCTGGTCGCGATCCACGTGCGCCGCGGCGATTTCGCGACATACGATCCGGCGGCGAACCCGCATTTCCGCATGGCGCCGGTCGCGTGGTACCGCGACTGGCTGGCGCGCCTCTGGCCGACGCTGCCGGCCCCGCGCCTCTATCTTGCGACCGACGACCGCGCGGCCGTCGCACCGCAATTCGCCGACTATGCGCCTCTGCCTGCACCGGGGACCGGCCTTGGTGCCGCGTTCGACGATCTGGTCGCGATGCGCGAGGCCGACATGCTGGGCCTGTGCAATTCGAGCTTCTCGCGTGCCGCCGCACTCATGGCTGCGGATTCGCAACACCAGACGATCGTCGATTTCGGCGCACAGGCCCTTGTCGACTGCGACGCGTGGTCGGACCGCGCCTTCTGGCGCCGCTTCGGCCCGACGCCGGATTTTCCGGCTGAAGATCTGGAATGCCGGATCGCGGCGGCGCGCCGCATGCACGCGCTCTACCCGTGGCAGCGTTTCGCGCGCAAGGTGCCGCTGATCGGGCCGGCTCTGCTCGCGCTGCGCATGCGGAGCGGCGCATGAGCGCCAAGCGCGTGCTGGTCGTCATCGGCAGCCTTGATGTCGGCGGTGCGGAGATGCACCTGCTGCAGGTGCTGCCGCCGCTCGCGGCCCGCGGCTTTGAGATCGCCGTCCACACGCTGACCGGACGCGGCACGCTGGCCGACCGCTTCGAGGCCGCCGGCATCCGCGTGATCGCGCCGCCGGGCAGCGGTCCGGGGCCGCGTGCGGGCGGATTCGCCGGCCGTGCGGCGCGCGCACTGCGCGCGAGCGTGTCGCTCGCGTCGTTCATGCGCGAATGGCGTCCGGCCATCGTCCATTTCTTCCTGCCCGAAGCGTATCTGGCGGGTGCACCCGTGGCGCTTCTTGCCAGCGATGCCCGGCGCGTGATGAGCCGCCGGTCGCTCAACGACTATCAGGCCCGGCGGCCGCTGCTCGCGCGCGCCGAACGCGCGCTGCACGGACGAATGCATGCGCTGGCGGGCAACAGCCAGGCCGTCGTCGACGACCTGGCGGCGGAAGGCGCGCCGCGCGAACGCCTGCACCTGATCCGCAACGGGATCGACCTCGCGCGCTTCGCGCGACCAGCCCCGCGTGCGGACGTGCGTGCGGCCTTCGGCACGCCGCCGGAGGCGCTGGTCTTCGCGTGCGTCGCCAATCTCATCGGCTATAAGGGACATGACGACCTGATCGCAGCACTGGCCGCGGCACCGGATCTGCCCGCGTGGGAACTCTGGTGCGTCGGGCGCGACGACGGCCTCGGTGCCGATCTTCGTGCGCAGGCCGAATCGGCGGGAATCTCGGCGCACGTCCGCTGGCTCGGCCCGCGCGCCGACGTGCCCGACCTGCTGGCCGCGGCGGATGTCGGCGTTCTGGCAAGCCACGAGGAGGGGTTTCCGAACGCCGTCATCGAGGCGATGGCGGCCGGGCTGCCTGTCGTCGCGACGAAGGTCGGCGGCATTCCCGAAGCCGTTGCCGACGGTTCGACCGGCCTGCTCGTCGCACCGCGCAACAGGAGCGCCCTGTCGGCAGCCCTCGCCCGGCTCGGCACGGATGCGGCCCTTCGGCGGGCCATGGGCGATGCCGGGCGTGCGCGCGCCACCGCCGATTTCGGCATCGCCGCCTGCGCCGCCGGCTATGCCCGACTGTATTCCAGCCTCGGCGGCTAGCCGCGAAGATCGAGCAACGGCGCGAGCAAGTGCCACAGGCGGCCGGAGAACGCGACGGTCGCGGCACTCTCGAAATGCGAGCCGTCGGTGAACGCGTCGACATCCGCCGCGATATCCGCCATTGCCGCCTGCAGGGGAAGGTAGGCGGCGCCGGCTTTCCCGGCGACAGCCTGCACGCGCGCGTCGAAGTCGGGCGCACGCTCGGATTCGAGCGCGTGGAGCGCGTCGTGGACCGGCAGGCGGACCAGCACAATCCGCACGCCGGCCCGCCGGATCGTCGCCAGATCGACAGCGAGCGCTTCGAGAAGGTCGGGCCGGTACTCGGGAAACACGTAGTCGCGATAGATCGAGAGATGCTGTTCGAATGCTTCGGCGCGCGTGGCATCACGCGCGGCAAGCTTCAGCACGTGCCCCTCGAAGCCGTCATCCAGCTCCGACAGCAGCGTGAAGAAGCGGTTGGCGCGCCCGACGATGTAGAAATCGTAGTTGTAGGCGACGGCGTCGGATCGGCCGGCCGCAAGGTCGCGTGCCGAGGCGCCGAAGAAACGAAGCCAAAGCGGCAGCGGCCGGCGCTGGGTGGGCGATGCCGATTTGAGGAAGCCGTAAAGCGGATCGCCGACCGCGGCATTCGCCCAGGCGAGGAAGGCCTCGTTCCACACACGCGCGCGCGTGACCGCCGCCGCTGGACCGGCTGCGCGACCGGCCGCAAACGCTTCGATCGCATCGGGTTGTTTCGGCGCGAAGCGCGACATCGCGTGCAGCGGCTCGATCGTCACGACGAGATTCTTCGGCAGGTCGCGCGAGCCGCCGCGGACCGAAGCGGCGAGATTGCGGACCTGCACGAGCGACGAGCAGCTGTGGCAGGCGTGGTTGACGGCGCTGGCGACGCGCCCGTCGGATTCCGATTTCAGCACGGACGGGCGTATCGATTCCTTGGCGCGCGAGGATCCGAACACGACGATGTCGGCTTCGCCGGCGCCCGGGAATACGCCGGACGCCGCGACCGCCGCGGGATCGACCAGCGCCATGAATCCGCCGTTGAGGAAGTGCGTGCGTACCTCGCTTTCCTGCTGCCACAGGAGTGCGCCGGCGAGCGCCGCCGCCGCCAGCGTGGCGAGGAGCCTAGAACTGGAAATAGATGAAAGCATTTCCGCTTTCCCATGCCGTCGCGACCAGGAAGACGAGGATGCCCGCCGTCGCGGCCCGCAGGGCGAGATTTGCCGCGGGCAACAGCTTGGTTTCCCGCTGCACGAAGAATGCGACGTGGACCGCCGCGAAAACGAGGACATACGACCATTCCTGGCGCGGACGCGGCATTTCACCGAAGGGCAGGCCGGCGATGGTCGTCAGCAGGCCGCCGGCGATGTCGACCGCGTCGGCAAGCGTTGCCGCGCGGAACAGGGCCCAGCCGCAGACGACGAACAGCAGCGTGACCGCGGTCGATAGCAGCCGGTAGCCGAGCGTGGCGCGCAGGCGCGCGATCGCCGCACGGAACGAAGGCGCCGACCGGGTGACCGCGGCTTCGCCGGCGGCTTCGGCCGCAAGGCCGGCGCCGTGCATCAGGCCCCACAGGACGAACATCCACGTCGCGCCGTGCCACAGGCCGCACAGCGCCATGACGAAGACGAGATTGGCCGTCGTGCGCCACGCGCCGCGGCGGCTGCCGCCGAGCGGGATGTAGAGATAGTCGCGGATCCACGAGGAAAGCGAGATGTGCCAGCGCCGCCAGAAATCCGACAGGCCGCGCGCGAGATAAGGCAGGCGGAAGTTCCGTCGCAGCCGGATGCCCATCAGCAGGCACAGGCCGATCGCGATGTCGCTGTAGCCGGAGAAGTCGCAGTAGATTTGCGTGGCGAAGCCGAGCAGGGCGGACGCCTTGTCGCCGGCGGAAAAGGAGGACGGGTTGGCGAAGACCGAGCCGACGAAGCTTGCAAGGTTGTCGGCGATGACGACCTTCTTGGCATAGCCGAGAAGGACCAGCCAGGCGCCGAGCAGGGCCAGCCGCGGCGACGGCAGCCGCTTGGCGCGGAGCTGCGGCAGCATGTGGCCGGCACGCACGATGGGTCCGGCGACGAGCTGGGTGAAAAAGCAGACGAACAGCATGTAGTCGAGCAGCGGTGCCGTCGCCACGCGCCGCCGGTAGACGTCGATGATGTAGCTCAGCGTATGGAACGTATAGAACGAGATGCCGATCGGCAGCACCACGCCGAAGCCCGGAAAGCGCAGCTCGATCCCCGCGAGCGCCAGCGCGCAGTTCAGCTCGCCGGCGGCGAAATCGTAGTATTTGAAGAAGAACAGCGAGCCGAGATTGAGGACGAGGCTCGCCACCAGAAGCGCCTTGCGCCTGCCGGGCGCCGCACTGCGGTCGAGTGCCCGGGCGATGTGCCAGTCGACCAGGCTCTGGGCGACCAGCAGCAGCACGAACGGCGGATCGAACGTCGCGTAGAAGAACAGGCTGGCGAGCAGCAGGAACTGCTTGTCGGTCCGCCACGGCAGCACGCAGTGCAGGGCCAGTACGAGTGCGAAGAAGGGGATGAACTGGAGGGTGTTGAAGATCATGCGTTTGACCGGCGCGCCGTCTAACGCCGCTTGATACGCGAACACGCATCCTTGTCGTTCGCCACGAAATCGGCGATCTGTGCAGCAGCCCATTTGTGCCCGGTCGCCGACCAATGGGCATCGCGCTTGAAGCTGGCCTCGTTGATCTCGCGCCGTTCCCTGTCGTGGATCCAATCGGCCTGGCCGAGAACCGGAATGCCGACCGACGCGAGAATGCCGTCGAGGCGCGCCCTGAGGTATCCCGCCCACCGGCGCAGTGTCGCGTCGCTTTCCATTTCCGGCGTGAGCCGGTCGGTGAGCCACCATGTGTGGAGCGCGACCAGCCGCGTGCCCGACGCGCGCGCGCGCGCCGCGAACCCCGCGAACGCCCAGCCGGTCGCGGCAAACGCTTCTTCGTAGATCCGCGGCGGCGGTTCGCCTGCGATCATGCGTTCGACCGGGTCGCCGCCTTCGCCCCGCATCCAGCCAAAAAGCGGATAGCCCATCTGCGCTTCGATCCGGTCGATATGCTCGTATCTGGGCGTCGTATCAGCTGCCGGCTGATCGAGCAGCCAGTTCGCGGCTTCCGGCGCGACAAGCCGGAGCCAGTAGACCGTGCGCATGTAGAGGTACGACCACTCGATCACGGTCGCGTGCATGCGATGGCGCAGGCTCGGCGCCGGGGGTGCCGGCGGCGGCGGCGGCCGGAAGCTGCGCCACTCCGGGTTCGGCGCACGCACCACGAAGCGTCCGTCTTCCAGCCGCACGGTCCGGAAAGGCAGGGCGTCGGGCAACGTTCCGTAAGCGAGCGACTGGAAGGCAGGATGGTTGTCGCCGACGTCGTTGCGGACCACGACTAGCACCAGGACGTCGGGCGGCGCCTTCGCGACGAAGCTGTCGTAGAAGGCGAGCTGGTTGACCTGACCCGTGCCGGCGATGCCATAGGCATCCGCCTCGATCGGAAAGCCGATGCCGGGGAACTTCCCGCGCTCGAGTTGCACGTGAAGTTTCGCCTCGACCGGCACTTCGGGCGCTTCGACATAGGAGTCGCCGATGATCGCGATCCGGCACGCCCCGTCCGACCATCCATCGCGAGGCTCCCGGTCGAGGAACCCGAGGCGGTTGACCCGTGTCTCCTGCCAGAATTCGAGCTGGTTCGATTTGCGCACGACCGAACCGGGCTTGTAGAGCAGCCCGGCCTGCGGGTCGTAGGCGCGCGTCGTCAGCCAGAAAAGCTCGAAGGGCGTGGTAAGTCGGAACCACACCTCAAGGCCGGCGAGCGAGACGACGAGGGCGACGAACGAGACGATCAGGCCGGGGCCGACATTTCGGCGCAGCGCGTCCGCCACCGCCCACGCGTTCGGGTTCGGCGGGCGAAGCGTCCAGCGCATGCACAAGGCGATGGCGCGCCACAGCCGGGAAAGCAGGAACGGTGCAAGGCTTGCGACCGCCAGGCCGGCCGAGGCCGTCCGGGTCAGGCCGAACCAGCGATACGCGATCGCGTCCTCGCCGGAGCCCAGCCCGAGCGCCGGGCCGAACAGCGCATGGATCGCGAATGCCGCGCTAAGGGCGACCTGGACGAGAAGAAATCGGCGGCTTGCCGGGACGACGGTCATGGTTGTGTCGGCACTCTACACCTGCCCGTTCTATCGCGATCTTGCCGCGGAATCGGTCACGCGAGTTGGTCGCGGCTGAACCAGCGTGCCGCGGCACCCTGACGCACGATCGATTCGCGTTGTGCCGCGATCCAGGCCACGGACTCAGGAGTCGAAGCGCTGGAGAACAGCGTCGCGCGCCGGACGTCGGCGCGATAGATCGCGGTGTGCCAGATCGAATTGCGGTAGACGAGGAGATCGCCCGGCGAAAGCTTGACCTGCAGGGCACCCGGCATGGCGCGGCAGTAGTCGAGCGCCCGGGCGTAGACCGATGCGTTGCGCTTCCGCGCTTTGGGCCGGAGCGGCAGGCCGAGGCGCCCGTAATAGACTCGATCGATCGCGTTCCCCATCCAGCGCGCGCTGTACCGCGCCGGATGCTTGTCCGCGCCGTCGTACCAGGGATCGAGATCGCGCTCGATGAAATCGACCAGGATCGGTCGTGTGGGGAACATGCGCTGCTCGACTTCGGTATCGTCGCGCAGGTGCGATCCGGGCACGACCCAGAGGCATTCGTCGGGCAGCAGCGCGATATGGAACTGGTTGAAGAAGCGCGGATCTGCCATGTGCTCGTACCATGAGCGCCAGTCCAATCCCTTGGAGTTGTCGCGCAGGTCGCGATGCCACGGCAGCACGTAGGTGCGGCGCGCGGGCTCGATCCAAAGTCCGAGGAAATCGGGATTGGCTTCGAGGCCGGGGCCCACGCGCGTCTCCAGCATCCGGCGCAGCTGTGCGAAACCGGCGACCTCGGCAAGTTCGGCCATCTGGTCCGGACCGATGTGCCGCTTGAGCGGCTGGACGCGCTGGGCGTCGATGAAGCGGGAGCGGCGCACGACTTCGCGCAGCCCGTCCACCAGGCCGAGCGCGCGCGCGACCGCATCCGCGCCGATGAAGCCGCGGACGATCTCGAACCCGTCGCGGGCGAGCGCGTTATCCATACCGAACCTCGCGATCTGTCTTCTCGAACGTATACATGAAGTAGTTCGGATTGAGATGGAACCGCCCGCCATATGCCGGATCGAGATTGCGCAAATGCCCGATCGGCCGACGCAGCAGCCGCGAGGCAGCGCTTTCGAGAAGGCGACGCGCGAAGATCTCGCGCGGCCGGGCGTTGAAATAGGGGAAGTTCAACGCAAAAGGCGCCGGATAGTCGACCCCGATCAGCCGCAGGCCGACCTGCTCGGCAGCCCGCGGCACTTCCATCTGATGCGGCGTCCAGCCGAACCCGAAGGCGGCATTCGCGATGTCGGTGCTTGGCTCGATCGTCGGCCGCCATCCGCGCCGTCCGTGAAGCCCCAGGCTCACCTCGAGGTGCGTTTTGGTGAACAGCAGCACGTAACGCCGCGTAATGCGCTTGAGGTTGATGAGGTGCTGTATCGGATTGACGAGGTGGTAGAGCAGCCCGAAGCTGCACACGACATCGACGTTCTCGCTGGCATAGCGGTCGGCGAATTCGGTCGCATCGGCGGATGTCGGATCGTTGATCGCAAGCGTGCGCCGCGCATAGTCTTCGTTCGCGATCGAGTCGAGAATCAGCTTGTGCTGGAGATGGCTGCCCTCGCGGATCTCCGAAGCGATGACGCGCTTGAACCCGTAATCGCAGAAGAAGAACGAGTTCCGGCCGGACGCGCTGGAGAGGTCGAGGACGGTCGCCTTCGCGGGATCGACGTCGAGGCGATTCAGCGCGCCGAACACCGTGTCGCGCCAGGGGCCGAGATCGCGCCGTTCGTAGGCGGCGCGAAGTGCGGCGACGAATGCGGGATCCGAGCGCGAATTGCACCAGGTGCGGCCCCAGCTCAATCCGTCCACCTTGTAGAAGCCGGTGTAGATCGAGTCGCCGAACGAATAGGAGTGATACCAATCGCCGAGTTGCTCGAGCCTGTCTTCGAATGCGGCGCGGCGGTCGGATCTGAGTTCGAATTGCATCTTCGCGTCAATCTCCAGTCGATGCAGGGATGACTAGCCGATCCCGTGCGGGCTGCCAAGCTTGGCGGGCTCGGAAGGTGCGAGCATGAAATTGGCCTGGAAGGTCCCGGTCGAGAAAATGCGCGCGCGCCGCTCGCCGGGCTCGGTCGGAAGGTCGTGGAACTCGAATCCGGGCCCGACCAGCCGCCGGTACTCCGACATCCTGTAGGCGTGCTCGTTCTCGCCCACGACGCGCGCCGAATGCACGTTCGCACGGTAGCGGCGGATCGCGGGGAAGGGCAGCGCGATCTCAGGATAGGCCGGTTCGTCCATGCACAGAACGCGCCCCCCGGGCGCGAGGCGCTCGCGCAGCCGGACGAAGAAGTGCTCGGGCACGGTCAGGTGATGCACCGCACCGAAACACACGATCCAGTCGTAACGGTCCGGCACGTCGTCGATGCGGTTCATGTCGCCGACCAGAAAGCGGAACTTGGAAAGATCGCCATCGAGCCAGGAAATCACGCGCGGCGCGATCTCGCGCAGCAGGACCTCGCTGAAATCCATGCAGTCGATCGACGCGACGTCCGGGGACCGCGACAGCACTGCCGACAATTTGCAGGTACCGGCGCCGAATTCGAGAACGCGGCCCGCGATCTTGAGGCCCGTGCGCGCGATCCGGCGTTCGATGTCCGCGGCCACGGCGGCGATCCCGCGTTTGGCGGCGAGGTAACCTCGCAGCGTGTATCCCTCGAGGATCCGCGCGCAAGCTGCATCCATGTTCGCGAGCTCGGCGGAATTCGGCGCGCTGGAATTCAGCCGCTCGACGCGCAGCGTCGCCGGATCGTAGGGGCGGTAGTCGCGAAAGGGCGCATCGAGATCGTGGGGCATGGCTGTGAATGTGTGTTCCGGATGGGTGGGTGTCAACATGGCGCGCCTCGGGGGCCCGTGGGCCGCTTCATCCCCAGCGCTGCTGCCAGGCGCGGAACATCAGCACCGTCCAGATCGGGTAGTGCATGTTCGCTTCGCCCGACAGATGCGTGCGCCAGGCCTCGCGGATCGGTGCGGGATCGAGCAGTCCGTCGGCGGCGATCGCCTTTTCGTCCAGCAGATCCTCCGCCCAGTCGCGCAACGGCCCGCGCAGCCAGGAATCGATCGGCACGCCGAAGCCCATTTTGGGCCGATCGGTCAGCGAACGCGGCACGTAGCGCGCCAGCACTTCGCGCAGGATCCATTTGCCTTCGCCACCCCTGAGCTTGAGGTCCATCGGCAGGCACCAGGCGAATTCGACCACGCGATGGTCGAGCAGGGGTTCGCGGCATTCGAGCGCCACCGCCATCGACGCGCGATCGACCTTCGTCAGGATGTCGTCGGGCAGATAGGTCAGCGTATCGAGCAGCTGCATGCGCGCGACCGGATCGGGCATCTCGTCGATCAGGGTCGCATCCCAGAGCGGCCCGTCGGGTTCCGTACCGCCCAGCGCGATCGCGCCGGGCTCGGGCCACTGGCTCACCAGGCGGCGATAGACCGCGTCGATCGAATCGAGACGCAGCACCTGGGCGAGCTTGGCCGCCTTTTCCGCCGGGCGCACCGCGCGCACGCTGCCCGGCAGCAGGAACGCCGCCGCACCCAGCAGTGGCGCGCCGGCTTTCTCCAGGATCGAAGCGCCGAGCGCGCGCAACGGCCCTGGCACGCGCGCGACCTTGTCCCAGACCGTGCCGGCATAGGTGTAGCGGCTGTAGCCGGCGAAATTCTCGTCGCCGCCGTCGCCCGACAGCGCGACGGTGACGTGCTTGCGGGTCATCTCCGACACGAGATAGGTCGGGATCTGCGAGGAATCGGCGAACGGCTCGTCGTACCATTCGGCCAGGCGCGGCACGGTTGCCAGCGCGTGCGACGGCTCGACGTAGAGCTCGGTATGGTCGGTGCCGAGATGCCGGGCGACCGCGCGTGCATGGCCCGCCTCGTCGTAGCCGTCTTCGGCGAAACCGATCGAGAAGCTGCGCACCGGGCGCGTGCTCTGCTGCTGCATCAGCGCCACGACGGTGGAGCTGTCGATGCCGCCCGACAGGAACGCGCCCAGCGGCACGTCGGCGATCATGCGCTGACGGACCGCCTCGCGCAGCAGCGCGTCGAGCCGATCGACTGCTTCGCGCGGATCGATCTTCTCGTTCCATCGCGCGCTTCCGGCGCGCGCCTTTTCGCGCGCGTCCCAATAGGTCCGCAAGGCCGGCGCACGGCCCTCGCGCCATTCCAGCAACTGGCCCGGCATCAGCTTGCGCGCTTCCTTGTAGATCGTGCGCGGGCCCGGCACGTAGCCGTGGCGCATGTAGCCCGTGAGCGCGTCGCGATCGAGACTGGGCCGCCAGCCGGGTACGGCGCGCAGCGCCTTGAGCTCGGACGCGAAAATCAGGCGCTCGCCCGAATGGGCATAATAGAGCGGTTTGACGCCCAGCCGATCGCGGATCAGCCACAGCGTGCGCGCCCGCTTGTCCCACAGCGCGATCGCAAACATGCCTACGGCCTTGGCGATCGTCTCGGCCACGCCCCAGCGAACGAACCCTTCGAGCAGCACTTCGGTATCCGAATCGCCGCGGAATTCGACTCCCGCCGCGATCAGCTCGGTGCGCAGGTCGAGATAGTTGAAGATCTCGCCGTTGTAGGTGATGACGTAGCGCCCGTCGCCTGAGCGCATGGGCTGCACGCCGGTGGGCGACAGGTCGATGATCGCGAGCCGGCGATGGCCGAACCCCACGCCTGACTCGGGCGATGCCCAGACGTCGCCGCCATCGGGTCCGCGATGGATGAGCGAGTCGGTCATGGCGCGTACGGTCCGGGCCAGCGCCGCCTCGCCGAGCGCACTCCGGCGGTCGACAAGCCCTACTATTCCGCACATGAACCGGCCTCCGAACTGCTGCTATCACGATGATTCTTAGAAATGTTCAAGATCTGAACACGCTTGACGTTCACCACGTGAACAAGGTATAGACGGCCCTATCCGATGGCAAATGATTTGACCGTCGGGTAGATCTTTTCGGGGACAGATGCCGGAAACTCCGACGACGAAATCCACACGCGACGAAGCCGCCCTCGTGCTTGGCGTGCTTTCGGCCGTGGAGCACGATTCGGCCGTCACCCAGCGCGGGCTGTCGAGCGACCTTGGCATCGCACTTGGTCTCGCCAATGCCGTGCTCAAACGTTGCGTGCGTAAGGGATTGATTAAAATAGCGAATGTCCCCCTGAATCGCTACGCCTATTACCTCACGCCGCAGGGTCTGATCGAAAAAGGCCGCCTGACGGTCGAGTATTTGCGGGTCTCCTTCGACCTGTTCCGCGACGCGCGCCGCCAGTTCAGCGAGCTGATGTGCAGGCTGGCCGAGAGCGGGGCAATCCGCGTGGCACTGGTCGGCGTATCCGAGCTCACCGAAGCGGCATTGCTCTCGGCCCGCGAATCGGGGGTCGAGGTGGTCTGCGTGATCGATCCTGCCCATGCGCTGCCGCAATATCTGGGCGTTCCGGCACTGCAGGGCTTCGACGCGATCCCCGACAAGGTGGACGCACTGCTCATCTGCGACCTGCGCGACCCGCTGGCGGTCTACGAGGCAGCGCAGGCGGCCGCACCCGGTCTCGGCATCGACCGCGGCCGTGTTCTTGCCCCCGCCTTGCTGCGCCTCAATCTGCGCCGCGCACGCCAGAAGGCGGAGGTCGAATCGTGAAGCGCTGGTATGTCGTCTGCACCCGCGCCAACGCAGAAGGCCGCGCGCTCGACAATCTGCGCCGCCAGGGCTTCGAGACCTTCCTGCCGCGCCACAAGCGCCGGCGCGTGCATGCACGCCGTGTCGAGATCGTCGAGCGTCCGCTCTTCCCGCGCTACCTTTTCGTGGCGATCGACCTGGTGACCGCACCCTGGCGTTCGATCCTGGGCACGTTCGGCGTGACCGATCTGCTGCGTCACGGCGAAGCTCCCGCGCCGATGCCGGCCGGAATCGTCGAGGCGTTGCAGGCTGAATCGGCCGCGCGGCTGCACGACGAGGTCGACCCGGTCACGCGCCTGCACATCGGTGACCCGGTGCGCGTGCTTGCCGGTCCGTTCGCCGATCTGGTCGGAAAATTCCACGCGCTCGCCGAATCCCAGCGCGTCATCGTTCTGCTCGACATTCTCGGTCGGGAAGTACGCGCGCATCTGCCGATGCGCGTGATCGCGGCGGCCTAACGGCCGCCCAAATCCCGCATCCCGGTTCCGCCGGGATGCTCCCTGTCGATCGGTGCGGCGAGCTTCGCTTCACCCGAACTGCGGTAGCATGGAAAAAACCAGCGAAAACCTGCCCAAGATCGCCGTTGTCGGTCTCGGCCATTGGGGCAAGAACCATATCCGCACGGCGCACGCGCTCGGCGCTCTCGGTGCCGTGCACGATGCGGACGCGGCTCTTGCCGCGCGCTTCGCCGCCGACACGCGCACCAAGGCGCCCGGCTGGCCCGCGATCCTCGCCGACGCCTCGATCGAAGGCGTGATCCTGGCGACACCGGCCGGCACGCATGCTGCTTTGGCGCGCGCGGCACTGGACGCGGGCAAGCATGTGCTGGTCGAGAAGCCGCTCGCCTTGTCGCCCGCCGACGCGAACGAAGTCGTCGCGCATGCCCGACGCGTGGGCCGCACGCTGATGGTCGGGCATCTTCTGCGCTACCACTCTGCGTTCGAAGCGTTGTCCGCCCTCGTCAGGCGCGGCGAACTTGGCCGGCTTCAGTATGTCGCGTCGAACAGGCTCAATCTCGGCAAGGTGCGCCGCGAGGAGGACATTCTCTGGTCCTTTGCACCACACGATATCTCGATGATTCTCGACCTCGCCGGCGAAATGCCCAACGGCGTGACCGCGATCGGGGCGCCCGTGCTCCACGCGGTGATCGCCGACGTGACGACGACGCATCTGTCCTTCCCCAGCGGGATGAAGGCGCATGTCTACGTCTCCTGGCTCAACCCGACGAAGGAACAGAAGCTCACGGTCGTCGGCGAAAAGGGCATGGCTGTCTTCGACGACGGCCAACCGTGGGACCGCAAACTCGTGCTCTATCGCCATCGCATCGATTGGGTCGACGGCAAGCCCGAGCCCGCGCGCGCCGACGCCGAATCCGTGGCGCTGACGCAAAGCGAACCGCTGAAGGCGGAGATCGCCCACTTCCTCGATTGCATCGCCGGCCGTCGGGCGACGCCGATCACCGACGGCGCCGAAGGCTTGCGCGTGCTGCGCGTGCTCGATGCCGCCGCGCGCTCGATGCGATCGGGTGCGCCCGTGCGCCTCGATCCGGAATCGGCGGCGGCGCCTTCCGCGCCGGGTGCCTTCGTGCACGAGAGCGCCTATGTCGATGCGCCCGTCGAGCTCGGTGAAGGCGTGAAGATCTGGCATTTCAGCCACGTCCTGCCGCGGACCAGGATCGGCGCCGGAACCGTCCTGGGCCAGAACGTCGTGGCGGGGCCGGACGTCGCGATCGGCGCCAACTGCAAGATCCAGAACAACGTCTCGATCTACAAGGGCGTCACGCTGGAGGACGGCGTGTTCTGCGGACCTTCCTGCGTGTTCACGAACGTGCTCACGCCGCGGGCCGAGATCGAGCGCAAGAACGAGTTCGCGCCTACGCTGGTCAAGCGCGGCGCCACCATCGGCGCCAATGCCACGATCGTCTGCGGCCACACGGTGGGCGCCTATGCCACGATCGCGGCCGGCGCCGTCGTCACCAAGGACGTGCCGGACCATGCGCTGGTGGCGGGCGTGCCCGCCAGGCGCATCGGCTGGGTCAGCCGCACGGGCGAGCGGCTCGGGCCCGATCTCGTCTGCCCGCGCACCGGCGAGCGCTATCGCCAGATCGGTCTCGACAAATTGGAAATCGCGAAATGAGCACGGCACCCTCCATCGACTTCATCGACCTCCAGGCCCAGCGAAAGCACATCGGCGCGCGGATGGAGGAGGCGATCCTCAAGGTCGTCCGCCACGGCAAATACATAATGGGCCCCGAGGTCGCCGAACTCGAATCCAGGCTCGGCCGGTTCTGCGGCGCCAAATACGTGCTGAGCTGCGCCAACGGCACGGACGCGCTCGGCCTTGTCCTGATGGCCAAGGATGTCGGGCCCGGCGACGCGATCCTCGTGCCGTCCTTCACCTTCGCCGCGACCGGCGAAGTCGTCGCCTGGGTCGGCGCCACGCCGATCTTCGTCGATTGCCAGCCCGACACGTTCAACATGGATCCCGCCAGCCTCGAGGCTGGCATCGAGACCGCGCGCCGTCTGGGCCTGAAGCCCAAGGGCGTCATTCCGGTCGATCTGTTCGGCCTGCCCGCCGACTACGACGCGATCGAAAGTATTGCGCGCGCCAACGGCCTGTGGATCCTTGCCGACGCGGCGCAGGGCTTCGGCGGCATCTACAAAGGTCGCGTGGCCGGCGGAATCGGCGATTTCGCCACGACTTCGTTCTTTCCGGCCAAGCCGCTGGGCTGCTACGGCGACGGCGGAGCGGTGTTCACCAACGACGAGAACGTGATCGAAGTGCTGCGCTCGCTTCGCGTGCACGGACAGGGCAGCGACAAATACGACAACGTGCGCATCGGCATGAACGGGCGCATGGACACGATCCAGGCCGCCGTCCTGCTCGAAAAGCTCGCCGTCTTCCCGGCCGAGATCGAGGCGCGCAACAGGATCGCCGCGCGCTATTCGGCGGCACTCGCCGATCTCTGCGTCGTGCCGCGCGTGCCCGACGGCCTCGTCTCGATCTGGGCGCAGTATACGGTCCGGCTGACCGATGCCGATCGCGACAAGGTCGCCGCCGCACTGAAGGCCGAAGGCATTCCGACCGCGATCTACTACGTCAAGCCGATGCATCGGCAGACGGCGTATTCGAAGTATCCCGTGGCCGGGAACGGGCTTCCGGTTTCCGATCTCCTGGCGGGCGAGGTGCTGAGCCTGCCGATGCACGCCTATCTCGACGAAGCGACACAGGACCGGATCGTCGCCGCGCTGCGCCGCGCCATTCCCGCCGCGCGCCGGTGAACCCGAAGCGGGTCCTCACCGTCGTGGGCGCGCGGCCGCAGTTCATCAAGGCGGCCCCGCTCTCGTCCGCTTTGGCCAGGGTGGGATTGGCCGAGATACTGGTTCACACCGGCCAGCATTACGACCGCGGCATGTCCGACGTGTTCTTCGAGGAACTCGACATTCCCGGGCCCGCGATCCACCTCGGCATCGGGCAGGCGTCGCGCGCGGTCCAGCTCGCGCGGATGATCGAGGGCCTGTCGGACGCGATCGGGCGCGAAAAGCCCGACGCCGTCGTCGTCTACGGCGATACGACATCGACGCTGGCGGGCGCGCTCTCGGCCAGGATCGCGGGCACGAAGCTCGCGCATGTCGAGGCCGGTTTGCGTTCCTTCAATCGCGCGATGCCCGAAGAGTTCCACCGCAAACTCACCGATCATGCGGCCGATCTTTTCTTCTGTCCGACGCCGACCGCCGTGGAGCTTCTCCGCCGCGAAGGGATTTCGGATGGCGTGCATCTGGTCGGCGACACGATGTACGACGCGATCCTGCGGGCGCGAGACAAGGCGAAATCGCGTGCGAAGCTTCTCGCCGATATCGGCGTGGCGCCGGGCGGCTACGCGCTCGCCACGTTGCATCGGCCCTACAACGTGGACGAGCCCGCGCGTCTCGCGTCGTTGCTCGGTGCGCTGGGGCGAATCGAGATGCCGGTCGTGTTCCCCATCCATCCGCGCACCAAAGCGTGCCTGGCGGAAGGAAGGCTGCCCGCCAATCTGCGCGCGATCGATCCGGTCGGCTATCTCGACATGGTGGCGCTGGAAGCCGATGCGCGACTGATCCTGACCGATTCGGGCGGGGTGCAGAAGGAAGCCTATTTCCTGTCGATCCCTTGTGTAACCGTCCGTCCCGAGACCGAATGGGTCGAGACTCTGGATGGCGGCTGGAACGTGTTGGCCGACGAACCCGACGCAATTGTCGCGGCCGCGCGTCGGCCCAGGCCAGCCCAGGCGCCCAAGCCGATTTTCGGCGACGGAAACGCGGCCGCGGCGATCGCGAAGATACTGGCAAGCGAGATCCGCGCGTGAGCGCCTGGACCGAATTGCTGCCGCACCGATGGACCGCCGCCGATCGCGCGTCGGTTGCGGCCCTTGTCGAACCGGGAACGGCGGGCGCCTTCGCGGCCGGACTGCGCACCCTCGCGGCACGACCGGATCGTGCCCAATCGCGCGAGTTTGCACTCGGGATCGTTTCGACTTTCACGGTTGCGCCGCAGCTCGCCGCGGTGGAGTTCGCGTTGGCCGCGACAGGCGTTCGCCCGCGCATGATCGTCGGCGATCGCGACGTGATCGAGCCCGACCTTCTCGATCCGCAGGGGCCGACCCTGTCGGCCGGGCCCGATGCGGTGCTCGTCCTCTGGCGGCTTGACGAACTCGCGCCGGCGCTGGTTGCCGAAAGTGCTGCCTGGTCGCCGGCGCGCCGGCGCGAAACCGTCGCCATGGTCGAGGCCCGCATGCGGGAATTCGCCGGCCGTTTCGCCGAAGCCTCGCCGGCGACGCTGATCCTCTCCACCTTGCCGGCGAGCGATCCTCCGGGCGGCGCGCAGGCCGATCTGCATCGCCCGGCCGGATTGGGCTGGGCGATCGCGCATCTCAACGCCGCATTGCGCGAAGTCGCGGCCGAGTTTGCGCATGTGCGCCTGTTCGATCTCGCGGGCTTTTTCGCGCAGGAAGGCGCTGCCGGCTACGACCCGCGCTTCGACCTGTTCGCCCTCCAGCCGATCGCGGGGTGCGCGCTCGGCGGGTTCGCGCGCGCATTGCGCAGGTCTTTCGGGCCGCTTGCGAATCCGCCGGCCAAGGTCCTGGCGCTCGATCTCGACAACACGCTGTGGGGCGGCGTGCTGGGCGAGGACGGCGTCGAAGGCCTCGCGATAGGGCACGATTTCCCGGGCTCCGTTTTCCGCAAGATCCAGCAGGAAGCGCTCGCGCTGCGCGCGCGCGGCGTCCTGCTGGCCCTTGTTTCGAAGAACGAGGAAGCGGACGTGCGTGAGGCGTTCGCCCGGCTGCAGGACATGCCGCTCAAGCTTTCCGATTTCGCGGCGATGCGCATCGACTGGAATCCGAAGCCCGACAATCTGCGCGCCATCGCCGACGATCTCGAGCTGGGCCTCGACGCGTTCGTCTTCGTCGACGACCAACCCTTCGAGCGCGCCGCCGTCGTGGCCGGGACGCCCGAAGTGCGCGTGCTGCCGACCGACGGGACGCCGCTCGGCACGCTTGCGGCCTTGCGGGCCTCGGCCCATTTCGACCAGCACCGGACGACCGCGTCGGATCTGGGTCGCGCGCAGGATTACGCGCTCCGGCGCGACCGCAAGGAACTCGAGCACAACGCGACGTCGCGCGAGACGTTCCTGCGTTCGCTCGGACTCAAAGCGCGGGTGGCATCCGTCGACGTCGGCTCGCTCGGCCGCGCGGTCCAGATGCTCGCCAAGACCAACCAGTTCAATGTCACGACGCGCCGCCACGGCGAGGCGGACCTCAAGCGCATGCTCGCGCAGAAGAGCGCCCGGTTGCTCACCCTGTCGCTTGCCGACCGGTTCGGCGATCAGGGGATCGTCGGTCTGGCCATCGCACTGCCGGAGCGGGACGGCGGCGCCCATGTCGACAGCTTCCTGATGAGCTGCCGCGCCCTGGGGCGCGGCGCCGAGGAGACGTTATGGGCTTCGCTGTGCCGTCGCCTCGCCGAGGCCGGCGTTTCGCGGCTGAGTGCCGAATATCTGCCCACGCCCAAAAACGCCCAATGCGCCGATCTGTTCGACCGCCTGGGGATGGTGCGCCTGCCCGGCGACGACACGGCGCGGCGCTACGCGATGACGTTGCCGGGCGCCGCCGGCAACCCCGACTGGATCGAGACGGAGGAAGTTTGAAGCCATGCCCGATTTGAACGATCTGAAGGCGGCCTTCGCCGAGATGCTGGAAGTCGAGCCCGCGAGTCTGCACGACGGGTTCTCGCAGAAGGACGCGAAACTCTGGGACTCGCTCGGCATGATCCGCCTGATCGCCGAGGTCGAGCAGCGCTTCGACGTGCAGTTCGACCTGATGGAAATCGCCGAGTTCAGGGATTTCGGCTCGATCCGCCGTGCGCTCGCCGCCAAGGGAATCCCGGTTTGAACCTTTCCGAACGCCTGCTTGCCGAGCTCGACCGACAGATGCCGTTCCTCCGGCGCGCGGCCGAAGGCGGAAATCCGTCGCTTGCGGAGCGCCTGCTCGAACTCCAGCGGATCGCCACGCGCCTCGAAGCCGTACTCGGGCCGGATGGCGACTGGATCCCGCCGACGATCAAATCCTACGTCGTGCTGTCGCTCGAATTCCTGCGTCTCCAGCGCGAACTCGAAAAGACGGGCCACTATCTGCTGTCGAGCGAGCGCGAGGCGATCGAGAAGGTCTATGCCAATCCCGCCGTCTTCGGCGGCTACTATTTGCCGGGGCTGTTGCTGAGCGAAGCGCTCTGGCCGAACCATTTCGTCATGAACGCGCTCTATCGCGACGTCTTCCTGGCAGGCTTACCCGACGCGCCGCGCGTGATCGAAGTCGGCGTGGGAACCGGCTGGCATCTGCGCGAGCTTTTCGCGGCGCGTCCGGGGGCGCGCTATTCGGGCTACGACGTCAGTGCCTACGCGATCGATTTCGGCCGTCGTTTCGCGGCCGATCACGCGCGCGATGCCGCATTCGATCTGCGCAACGTCGCCGACGGCTTGCCCGTCGCGGACGGCGCGGTCGATGCGATCGTGTGCGGCGAGATCATCGAGCATGTCGAACGCCCCGACCTGCTGCTGAAGGAATTGCGCCGCACTGCCAGGCAAGGCGCCAGACTGTTCGTGACGACGGTCGTGTTCGCGGCGAATATCGATCACATCTACATGTTCGAGCGCGCGCAGGAAATCCGGGATCTGCTCGACAGGTGCGGCTGGCGGATTTCCGACGAACGTGTCCTGCCGGTCTACGCCAGCGACCAGCCCGACGCCGCGCGCCGGCCGATGAACTACGCGGCGATCGCGGCGTGAAAGGTCGCCCGTGAACGAAGCGCTTTCAGCGTTCGTAGATCGCGTCGTACCAGGTGCGGCCTTCGCGCATCTCGGCAAGCATGGATTCGTAGAGGCGGCGCGCCTCGAACACGATCAGCGGCGCGCTCCCGAACGCGGTCTCGCGGAACAGGCCGTATTTTTCCTGCAGGCGGCGCTGGAACCAGGTCGGGTCGCCGGCGCGATAGCGGTTGCAGTGCATCTTCACGTCGATCTCGCCGACCGTGCCGTCGGACCTGGCGAAGCGCATGCGCAGCGGCTTTTCGATGAACACAGGCTCGGGGAACTCGTCCGGATGCATGTATTCGATGAGATGGATGAGCGAATTGATCTCGTAGTCCACGCCCAGCAGGGCGACCTTGGCGTCGCGTTCGACGAGCCTCCACCACGGCGAGCGCGCGTCCATCGCGTAGGGCTGTGCAAGCGCCGCTTCCGCTATCAGGCTTTCGGCACCGGGTCCCTGAGCCGTCACGTTGTACCAGGGATGATCGGACCGAAGCGCGCCGGACGATCGACGGAACACCTCGGTGATCAGGCCCCTGTTGGACGGGGCCTTGCGCGGATCGAATATCTTGCGCTCGCGCGCGAATTTGAACACGCCGCGCGGCAGTCCGTCCGTCGGCATGACGACGGTGCCCCGCGGACCGACGGCATGGCGCAATGCGCCGACGACGCTGATCGCGTAGGCCAGGGCACCAGGGTCGACGCCGCCTTCGGGCGCAGGCAGTGCGGCGCGCAGCGCATCGTTCGAACTGTGGACGTGCAGCGTATCGCCTTCGCGCACGCCGAGTTCGCGCAAAGCCGGTGCTATGCGCGCGACGGGAACGGGGTAACGCACGGGCTTCGGCCTGTAGGTGGCCGCGATCTCGCGCGCGGCGCCCGCTGCGATGCGAAGGCGCGCGACGTTCGCCTCGCCAAGCGCGCGTCGGACGATTGATCTCAAGCTCATGCCGTCGTTGTCCAACAAATCGTCCGATCCCGCAATAGGCGGCATGTCCGCCTTCGCGATCGACCTGGCCGCAAGCCGGGCCTTCGCCGAGCTGTCGGGCGACCGGAATCCGCTGCATGTCGATCCGGAAGCCGCACGCCGGACGACATTCGGCGGCACCGTGTGCCACGGCGTGCATGTGGCGCTCGCGGCACTCGATCGAGTG
The DNA here is from genome assembly GCA_964416335.1 of uncultured Azospirillum sp. Classification (GTDB taxonomy): domain Bacteria; phylum Pseudomonadota; class Alphaproteobacteria; order CACIAM-22H2; family CACIAM-22H2; genus Tagaea. The sequence continues at coordinate 60,879 of CAYQDN010000009.1, read as the reverse complement.
CTCGCGGATGCGGACGGCGGCATCGCCGGATTTCGCGCCAGATTCGTGCGGCCGGTCAATACGGGATCGACGGTTGCGCCGGGCGCCGTCGCGTCGAACCCGGACGGATCGCGGGAATTCGCGATCCTCGCCGACGGCGAAACGGCAGTGGCGGTGAAGTTCGTTCCGGCACCGGCGCCGGCATCGCGGGCAGTGCCTGGCGCCGTGGCGCCCGCTCCGGCTGCGCCGGCCGAACTCGATTTCGACGCCGCGGCGACGGCCTCGGGCGCGGAAAGCGCAGGCTTCGATCCGCTGCTCGCGGCCCGGCTGTTTCCCGTCCTTGCGGTCCGCGCGCCCGCGCTTCTGGGCGTGGCGCTTGCGGCGACGCGGGTCGTGGGCATGCGCTGTCCGGGGCTGCATTCGCTTTTCGTGTCGCTGGACGTGCAGGCAGGCGGTACGGCTCCCGCGTCGCTCGACTGGAAAACGAGGCGCGCCAGCAAAGCGCTGTCGATACTGTCGATCGAACTCGTCGGCGACGGCGTCACGGCGAAGATCGAAGCGCTTCTGCGGCCCCGTCCGCGGGATCAGGCCGATTTTGCCGCCGTGCGCGCGCATGTGACGGCGGGCGCGTTCGCCGGGCGGGACGCGTTGGTGGTCGGAGGCTCGCGCGGTCTCGGCGAGACGGCCGCGAAGATTCTGGCGGCCGGCGGCGCCAAGGTCGCGATCGGCTATCGCATCGGCGTGGCAGATGCCGAACGCGTCGCGCGCGAAATCCGCGAAGGCGGCGGAACCGCGCGGACCGTCGCGTTCGACGTGCTCGATCCGCCGGACGGGGCGCTCGAGGGAGTCAATCGCCTGTACTATTTCGCGGCACCACGGATCGCGCCCAATCCGGGAGCCTGGCGAGCCACGCTGTTCGCCGGGTTCGCGCGCCATTTCGTGGACGGCCTTGCGGCAACCTTGGCGAAATTCGACGGCCGGAGGATCGGCGTCTTCTATCCGTCGACCTGCTTCCTCGACGCGCCCGAGCCCGGCTTTGCCGAATACTGCGCGGCGAAGGCCGCGGGCGAGACGTTGCTGGCGCAGCTCGCGGCGGCGGGGCGGATCGTCTATGCGGCACCGCGTCTGCCGCGCCTTGCCACCGACCAGACGGTGGCTTTCGCGCATCAGCGCATCGACGCCGCCGAGCCGCTCGACGTCCTGCCGGCGGCAATCCTGCGTGCGGAACTGGAATCTTGAGCGAAACCCATCTTCCCGCGACGGTGCCGGTGCCGATACGTCTCGACGGCGGAAGCCGCACCCTGCTTGCGACGTCTTTCGCCACGCTGGCGACGGACGCGAACGGCATCCTGCGGATGCTCGGTCGCGATGCCGCGGTCGTGGTCGAGTCGTTCGCATTGTGGCGCGAGCCCGCGCCCGCTGCCGTCGAACCCGCGGTGACGATCCGCGACGGCGGCGTTCTCCAGCTCGTCTGGGACGGCGCCGGCGAGTGCGCCACGCTCGTCTTCGCGCCGGCCGCGGGTTTCGACGCTTTCGACGTGTCGCTGGAGATCGAGTTCCGCACGCCGCGCCGCGTCGAGCGCGATGCGCTCGTCCTGAACGTGAAGCCGGAACTGTCGCTCGCCGGAAAGCTCAACGGCTTCGCGTCCGCGGTGCCGCCGGTGCGGGAAACGTGGCTCGGCCGGGGAACCGCCGTCTACGGGAACGGCCGGTCGGGCCTCGCCGTCGTCCATCCGACGGGGCTCTCCTCGCTCCAGGTCGATCCGCCAGGCCGCCGTCTGTGGCTCAATTTCGACTGGGCAGGCGACCATCCGCACATCGTCTTTTCGCGCGAGGCGAACTGGGATGACGCGTCGGCGATCGAGTGGCCGGCGGGCGCGCGCCGGCGCGGGACTGTCCGGCTCAATGTCGGCGAAGGCTTCGCGCCGGTCGCGCGGCCGATGCTGGCGCCCGGCGGCGCGCTGGCCGTTTTCGCCTGGACCGAGCACGCCTGCAATTGCGAACTGCGCGTCCACCGCGCCGTCTATTTCGGGCACGAGGACATCGTGCGCGCGGAAGACGCGGTCGGCGGCTTCGTGAAACACCGGATCCCGGCGACCAAGAGCGTCTTTTACGACAACGACGCCGCGGAGCTGATTTTCGTGCGCGGCGCCGTCGTACAGGGCGAGATGGTCGCCATTCGCCCGAATCCGGCGTTCGAATCGTTCCTGCTGGAGCTGCGCGACGCGGGCGACTACGAGATCATCCCGCACGGCATCCAGCCCCAGACCACGGGCCGGGAGAAGACGCGCGAGGCGCTCGACTACATGCGCCGGACGTTCGGCTCGCGCAGCTGGATCGACCATTCCGCGATCCGGCGGGACTTCGTGTCGGGCGGCCACGACGGCTATCTCGCTTTCGGCCTCGACCCCGCAAGCGAATACCATCGGGCCGACCTTTGGCGCGAATTCGGCTACCGGTACTTCTGGAACCACGCGACCGAGTACAAGGAAGTGGTCCCGCGGTTTCCGCTGCCGCAGCTGCAGACGGCGCCGGACTTCCTGTCGCGTTTCAAGCACGCGCTGATGCAATTGCTGCCGCTGTCGCTGTTGCGTGCGGTACGCAGGGCAAGGACGGGCGCCCCGGCCGATCCGGGCCCCGATACCGCGTTCGACCAGCTTTCCGCGCATCCGGCGCGTCCGGTCCCGATCTGGTGGCGCCATGCCGCGGCGACCGGAGAATTCGTCAATTGGTCGACCCGCGCCACGCCGGCCGCCTATTTCCGTCCGGGCGACGGGCCGACGATGCGGCGCCGTCTCGACGGTCTCGTCGCGTGTTGGGGCATCGATCTGCACCACAGCTATCCGACCCGGATCGAGCTGAACAACGCCACCTGGCGCGAGGACGCGGACGGCAGGTTCGTCGTGTCGGAAGAGTTCGACGCGTCGCTCGCACACATGGCGCAGCTGCGCGACGCAGGCGACCTGCACGTGGGCACGGTGCGTGACCTGATGGCGCACTGGGAAGCAATGGAGAGTCTGCGCGTGGAGCCTCAGCCCGGCGGCGTCACGCTGTTGCGCAACGAAGGCAGCGTGACGCTGAAGGACCTCGCGGTCGCCATGCGCGCGCGGTCGTGCCGGATCGACGGCGCCGCGTACAAGTCCCGTCGCGCGGGCGAGGATTGGGTCCTGTGGTTCGATCTGCCGGCGGGCGGGCATGTGAAGGTGATTTCCGAAAATGTTTGATCCGAATCGAGCGGCAAGCGAGTTGTTCCCCGAACGCGCGCGCGACCTCGTCGGTACGTTGCGCCTGCTTTGGCCGCATCTGCGACCGTTCCGCGCACGGCTTGCCGGTGTCGTCGCGCTGGGCATCGCCGCTGCCGGCGCCGAGCTCCTGACGATCGGCCTCATCCTGCCGCTGCTGGAGACGATGTTCGGCCGCGGCACCAACGCGCTGACCGAACGCACGCCGCTCGCGTTCATCGTCGAGTGGCTGGCGCCGCTCTCCACCGAATGGCGGCTGCGGGTCCTCGTCCTCACGATGTTCGGCCTGCAGGCGGCCCGCGAGACGATGAGCTTCCTCAACCAGCGGCTGATCGCCGTCGTCGGTTCGGATCTCGACGCGACGCTGCGCCAGACCGTCTATGACCGGATTCTCGAAATGGACGTGCGGCGGATCTACGAGGAGACGATCGCGCGGCTTTTCGCCCATCTGAACAATTTCTCCGTCCAGGCGGGACAGGCGGTGCTCGCCCTTCTGCAGCTCGTGCCGCCGATCCTGATGTTCGTGGTCTATCTGGGCATTCTGCTGAAACTGTCGGCGGTTCTCACGCTGGTCGGCGCCGGCAGCATGGGGATCGTGCTGCTGGCCGGGACCTGGGTCATGGCGCGGCACCGCAAATGGAGCGAACGGATGGGCGTCGCGGCCGTCTCGCTTACCCATCGGGGATTCGAGACGCTGTCGGCAATGCGCCTGATCCGGATGTTCTCGCGCGAAGCCTACTCGCGCGCGGAGTTCGGCAAGGACGTCGAGGCGTATCGGCGGGGGCGGATCGCGGCGGCGACATTGAACGCGTTGATCTCGCCGCTCAATCAGCTCATCGGCCTTGCGATGCTCGTCGTCATCGTCTGGATCGGCACGGCGCGTTTCACGGTGGAAGGCCAGGTTTTCACGGAGCTGATCGGACTGTATCTGATCGTGCTGATGCGCCTTACGGGCCCGGTATCCCAGATCAACAGCATCCGCGCCCAGGTCGCTTCGGCGATCGTGGGCGTGCGTTGGGTCGCCGAGTTTCTCGCATCGACGCAAGCGCCGCCCCTGCGCGACGGCACGGTCCGCGCGAACGGCCTCGAGGGGGACGTCGCCTTCGAGAACGTGTCGTTCCGTTATTCGCCGACGGAGTCCGATGCGATCACCGGCGTGACCTTCACGATACGCAAGGGCAAGACGACGGCTCTGGTCGGCGCTTCCGGGGCCGGGAAATCGACGTCGCTCGACCTCATCTATCGTCTTTACGATCCCACCGGCGGCCGGATTACGGTCGGGGGCCGCGATCTGCGCGAATATTCGATCGCCTCCTGGCGGCATTGCCTGGCGTCGGTTTCGCAGGACACATATCTGTTCGGCGGGTCGTTGCGCGAAAATATCCGCTACGGGAATCTCGAGGCGAGCGACGCCGAGGTCATGGCGGCGGCCCGGGCGGCCAACGTCGAAGAATTCGTTTCTTCGCTTCCGAAAGGCTTCGACACGCTGCTTGGCGACCGGGGGCTGCGGCTTTCGGGCGGGCAGGCGCAGCGCGTGGCGATCGCGCGTGCGATTCTGGCCGATCCCGATGTCCTGATCCTCGACGAGGCAACGAGCGCCCAGGACGCGGAATCCGAGCGATACGTCCAGGAAGCGCTCGCGAACCTGACGCGCAACCGCACCGTGATCGTGGTCGCGCACCGGCTTGCCACGGTGCGCGGCGCTGACGCGATCGTCGTTCTCGAGCAGGGTGCCGTCATCGAGACGGGGACCCACAACGAACTCATCGCGCAAGGCGGCCGTTACGCGCGGTTCGTCGAATTGCAGGATTTGCGGGCTTAACGCGCCGTGCCGGCCTGAGTCATAGGAGAGAAAATCGTCATGATTGCCAAAGAAGAACGGATCATTGTCACGGGTGGGCGCGGCACGATCGGCCGTCGCGTGGTCGAGAAGCTGCGCGCCGCAGGCCATCAGGTCGTCTCGCTCGACCGCTCGACCGGCGAAACGATCGACGAACTGGCGTCGGACGTGACGCGGTTCGAGGAGGTCCACTCGACCTTTGCCGAGTTCAAGCCGACCTGCGTGCTGCACATGGCTAGCGAAGTCGGCCGCATGGTCGGCGAGAAGCGGCCCGCGCGCATGCTGGAAGTCAGCATCGCCGGCACGATGAACGTGATCCAGCTCTGCCTGGCGCAGCAGACGCGCCTTGTCTACCTCTCGACGTCCGAGGTCTACGGGAATCTCGGCGAGCGCGTGCTCGAAGAGACGGTCGATGCGACTCAGGAACTTGTCCCGACCAATGTCTATGCGTGGTCGAAACTGTTCTGCGAACGCCTGTGCGGACACTACGTGCGCAACTACGGCCTGAAGGCTGCGATCGTGCGCCCGTTCATGGTCTACGGGCCCGGCGAATTCCCGAACCCGTACCGCAGCGCCATGTCGAATTTCATCTTCCGCGCATTGACGGGCAAGAAGCTGACCGTCCATCGGGGTACGGCCCGCGCATGGACGTTCGTGGATGATTTCGTCGACGGCCTGATCGCGGTGGCGACGAAGGGCCGTTTCGATCTTTGCGAAGTCTACAATATCGGTCGCGACGAGACCAAGCCGATGGAGGAGGTCGCCGCCGAGATCGTCAAGGCCGCGGGTGCGTCGCCCGACCTGATCGAGCTCGTCGACCCGCCGGCCAAATTCAACAGCCCCGTCAAGATCGGCTCGTTCAAGCGCGCCAAGGAAATCCTCGGTTTCGAGGCGCGAACTTCACTGGTCGACGGCATCGCCGCAACGGTCGCCTGGCAACGTTCCGCCGTCCTTCCGGTCGCGCGCGCGATGGACGCGCCGGCCACCTGAGACCCGTGGCGAACGTCATGAAGATCGCGATCGTCGGCGCGACGGGATTCCTGGGATCGAATTTCCTTCGGTACGCGTCCGTGCTGCGGCCCGATCTGCGGATTCTCGCCTTGCACCGGCCCGGCCGCCGGATTCCCGACGGACCGAACGTCGTGCCGGTACAAATCGACCTCGATGCGGGGGAGATGCCGTCGCTCGATGCCAATGTGGCGATCTATTGCGCGGGCGTTTCCGATCATGGGCTTGGTTTCGCGAAAACCGCGGACTCGTCCGTCCGGCTCGCGCGCTTCCTCGACGGGTTCCGGGGGCACTTGGTCCTGCTTTCGTCCGGTGCCGTCTACTACGACGGGAAAAAGGGGCCGATCGCCGAGGATGTGCAAGTCGCGCCGACGATGCCTTACGGCGTGGCAAAGCATCTCGAAGAGCAGGTCGCCGTGGGTGCCGCCGCGTCGGGGCGTCTGAGCGAGCTTGCGATCCTTCGGCTCTTCTACGCCTACGGGCAGGGTGAACGTCCGTCGCGTCTGGTACGCCGGGCGATCGACGTGGCCCTCGCCGGCGGCGGCGAGATCGAGATTCCGGAAGGCGCGCCGTCGGTGATCCATCCGGTCCATGTCGATGACCTCGCGCGATGGGTTTTCCGCATGCTCGATGCGCCGGGCCGCGGCATCGAGACGCTCAACCTCGCGGGCCCAGCCGCGATGCCGCTGGACGAAGTCGTGGCCGCAATCGCCCGCGCAATGGGCGCCGATCTTCGTGTCAGGCGCGCACCGCGCGCCGAGGCCTTTCCGGTCCACTACTGGTCGGACGACGCGCGCCAGCGCGCACGCGGCCTGCTGGCAGCTCCGTTCGAGGCGAGCATCCGGACATATGCGGCCGAAATCGCTGCCGGCGGCAAGGCATGAAGCCGATCCGCATCCTGCTCCTGTTTGCCCAGGATTCGAGCTGGTCGACGCTGTCGTATGCGACGAGCCTGCCGCGCGCGATCGCATGCCACGGGCATTTCGACGTGACGGCCGTGAACCTTGCGCGCTTTTCCGTTCGGGACGAGTTTCTGATCGGATGGAAGAGCCTGTTCGGGCAAATCGATGCCGTCTTCGTGCTGCATTCGGCATTTTCGAACGTGCCCTATCTGTCCGATCGGCTGGCGGACCGGATCGCGGGGCTTCGACGGCCGGTCATGTACTTCGTCGGCAACGAATACAAGCTGATGCCGGAGAAGATGGCGTTGGCCGAGCGGCTCCGAACCAAGGTCTTGGTATCCCAGATCGCGGAACCGGAGGTCCTGCGCCTCTATTCCGAACGCCTGAACTGCCGCGCGATTTTCGTGCCGAACGCGATTGCAGACCCGATCGCTTTTCCGCCCGGGCCGCCCGTATCGCGGAGGAAGATCGACATCGGTTACCGCGCATTCGACGGCGTGCGCTATCTCGGCCACGACGATCGCCGACGTATCGCCGAACTGGTCGAGCCGGCGGCGATGGCGCGCGGCCGGGTCTGCGATATCTCGCTGGATCCGGCGCGACGTCTGGGGTCCGGCGATTGGCTGCGCTTCCTGCACGACTGCAAGGTCCAGCTCGCGGTAGAAGCAGGGACCGACTACTTCGAGCTCGACGACCGCACGCGGCTGAAGGGCAATGCGCTTGAATCCGAGCGTCCGGATATCGGCTTCGAAGACTACCGGCGGATCGTATTCGGCGGTTATGCGAACCGGATCTCCGGCCGGACGATCACTTCGCGTCATCTGGAATGCGCGACGGCGCGCACGCCGATGGTGATGTTTCCGGGCGGATATTGCGGTGCCTTCGAAGCGGATCGGCATTACATTTCGCTGGCACGCGACGGACGGAACCTCGATGACGTTCTGGAACGGATCGCCGATGCGGATCACTGCGAACGGATCGCTGCCGCCGCGGAAGCCGCTGCAAACGAGAAATTCGGAATGTCGGCGCTCATGACCGGTCTCGAAGCGGCGGTTCGGGAACTCGTCGAATGACATTCGGCACGGCATCGGCGGGCCTGATACGGGCGCTTGCCCGATCGCTGGTCGCACCGGAAAGGCGCGCGGACCTGCGCATGCGAGGCGAGCGTCTCGTGCGCCTGTTCGACGCGTTTCCCGACCGCGCGCACGGCTGGCTCGTCAATGCCTTCGGCCGGTCGGGTACCGTGCCGGTTGGCGAGGCCGAGCTGCGCGCGCGCCGTCGCAGTGACACGATCTACATCTTCGGCTCCGGCTATTCGCTGAGCCAGCTGACGCGCGCCGAATGGGGCGAGATCGAACGCCATGACACGATGGGGATGAGCTATTTCGTCATCCAGAAGGCAGTGCGTGTCGATTACCATCTCGTGCGGGAACTCGGCCTTACGTCGCACGACAACAGCCAGCGCAAGAATGTCTGGCGGGCCGCCTTCGCGGCCTACGCCGGCATCCTGCGCGACAATCCGCGGTTTCGCGATACGGTCTTCGTCGTGCAGGCCGGCTGGACGGCCTTTGCCGGCAACCGTCTGGTCGGACTCGGCTACCTTCCGAAGGGTTCCCGTCTGTTCCGGTATCGCAACGGGTTGCGCGGCCTCCACCCGCCCGCAACCGGCTTCTCGCAGGGCCTGACGCACGGACCGGCGACCGTGACCGATTGCGTCAATTTTGCCGCCGTCGCGGGCTGGCGACACATCGTGCTCGCCGGGATCGATCTTTACGACCGCCGCTACTTCTGGCATGCCCCGGGGGGCGATTTCTATCCGCTCGCCGGCATCACCGACCGCGGCGGCGGCGAGTATGCGGGCGAGGGCGATCTCGACGCGCGCCACCGAACTAGCCGGCCGATGCTCGACTGGGCAGCGCTTTGGCGCGCGGAACTGGAAAAGCAGGGTATTTCGCTCGAAGTACTGAACCCGAAATCCCTGCTCGCCGGCGTACTTCCGGTGCATCGGCTTGGCGCCTTACCGGTCGACAGTCCGGCCGCCAAATCGTAAACTTCCGCCTACGGATCAACGGGTTTTGCAGAATTCAACGATCATGACCGGAAATCTTAGCGCCGCCGAGTTGCCCGACCTGCCGCGCGCGGCCAAGCCGCGATTCGTGCGCGAGGTGAACAATGCGAACGTCGCGGATGCGGTGACGGCGTTTGCGGCTCTTTCCCCGCAGACCGACGCAATCCAGATCCTGCGACCTTTTGCGGTCTATTCGGCCAACGCCTATTCGACTCCGGTCACGCTTCCGATCGGCCCCGCCTATCTGGCCGGGCTGCTGGAACGGGCCGGATACAAGGTCGGCATCCTCGACGCCATCGGCGACGGCATGATGAATGTCCGGCTGAGCCCGTGCGGGAAGTTCCGCTTCCAGGGGCTCGAAGCCGACGAGATCGTGTCGCGGATCTGGCCGTCGACCCGCATCCTCGGGATCTCGCTGATGTTTTCGCAGGACTGGCCCCACCACCGGGACATGATCCGGAAGATCCGCGCGGCGCGACCGGATCTCGTCATCGTCGTGGGCGGCGAACATCCGACGGCGATGCCGAAATACGTGCTCTCCGACTGCCCGCAGATCGACTATCTCGTGACGGGCGAAGGCGAGCTGACGTTTCTCGCGCTCGTCCACCGGCTGCAGTCGGGCGAGACGGCGATCGAAATGCCGGGTGTGTGTCGTATCGCCGCCGATGGCAAATTCGTCGATGGCGGGCTCGGCCGGCGGATCACCGATTTCCCCAAGCTGCCGCGTCCGGCGTGGCACCTCCAGAACGTCGAGAACTTCTTCACGGGCATGTTCTCGATGGGCGTGGGATACGGACGCAACATGCTCATCCTCGCGACCCGCGGCTGCCCGTATCAATGCACGTTCTGTTCGAATCCCACGATGTGGACGACGCGCTATCTGATGCGTCCGCCGGCCGACGTCGTGGACGAGATCGAACATCTTCGCGAGAAGTTCGGCTGCAACAGCATCGATTTCGCCGACCTGACGGCGATCGTGAAGAAGGAATGGATCCTCGAGTTCTGCGCCGAGCTCAAGCGACGGAACCTCGATCTGGTCTGGCAGCTGCCGTCGGGCACGAGATCCGAAGCGCTCGACGCCGACACGGTCAAGGCGATCTACGAGGCCGGCTGCCGCTACCTCGTCTATGCGCCGGAAAGCGGCTCGCCGCGCACGCTCAAGGAAATCAAGAAGAAGCTGAGCCTCGACCGTCTGGTCGAGAGCGTGATCTCGGCACGCAGTGTCGGCCACACGATCAAGATCAATCTCATCATCGGCTTTCCGAATGAGCACCGGTCCGACATGTTTCGTACGCTGGCCTTCGCCGTGCGGATGGCATGGATCGGGGTCGATGACTGCAACATCGCCGTCTTCACGCCGTATCCGGGTTCCGAGATCTACAACGATCTGCGCGCGTCGGGAGAGATTCCAGAAGTGAGCGACGAGTATTTCCACAATCTCGTCGTCCAATTCGACTTCACGTCGAGCCGGGCCTTCTGCCGCAATGTCCCGGCGCCCGAGATCGCGTTCTACCGGTTCGTCGGGATGGCGTCGTTCTACCTGCTGACCTACGCGCTCCGGCCCAAGCGGGTCCTGCGCCTGTTCAACGTGCTCGTGCGCCGCACCGAATCGCCCGCGAATCTTTTCGAGCAGCGGATTTTCGACTATCTCGGGCGCAAGCGCATGCAGGGCGCGAGCTAGGCCCGACGCAGCCGGATGATCGAGATTTCCGGCGGACAGTTGAAACGCAGCGGGATCATCGTCGTGCCCAACCCGCGGTTGGTGTATCCGGCCATGCCCTCGCAGCGCCAGGCGCCGCGCGCGAAACTTCGCGGCACGCCGTCCATGACGATGGGCCGACCGCCCGGGAAACAGATCTGGCCGCCATGCGTATGTCCGCACAGATAGACGTCGAATCCGAGCGCCGCCGCCTCGCGCGCGAACCCGGCGGAATGCACGAGCGCGATCCGGACGCCGTCCGGGGGAACGCCGGCGAGATGCTCGCAGGAAAGCTCGGTCCTGAAATGCCGCACGTCGTCGAGCCCCGTGAAATAGAGCGCTTCGTCGCGATGGCGCAGCGCCACCGTCTCGTTCGCAAGGACCCGGATGCCGGCCGTTTCGAGTGCATCGACCAGCGCGTGCCTGTCGTGGTTGCCGAGCGTGGCCATCCAGCCGTGGCGGACCCTGGCCTGCGCAAGCGCGGCCACGACGCCGTCGAGCGCGAACGCGCGTCCGGAATCGGGCGCGAAGTCGCCGGTAATGACGCCGATGTCGGCCTCCACGCCGGCAAGTGCGCGGGCAAGCGGCCCGAGATCGTGCAGCCGCTCGCCGGCGTGGATGTCGGAAATCTGCACGATCCGGAGTCCGTCGAAGACCGTCGGCAGGTCGCGCAACGCGAAGTCGATTTCGTCGATCTGCGGCCGCCGGGCATTGCGCCTGCCGCGACGCCAGGCGCCGGTCAGCAGTGCCGCGCGGACGAACAGCCAGGCGCAGCTGCGCAATACCGCGTTGCGGACCGTCTTGCCGCCACCGTGCCATTTGGTGCGGCCCTCGATCGCCACGCGGCGCGACGCCCAGACGGCACGGGCCTGCGCGCGGGCTTTACCGCCGGGCGGGAGAACGTCGTCGAGGAACATGTCGGTGCGGACGCGGCGCATCGTAGCTCTTCGGTTGCGATAGGGGACGTCAACATGTGGTGCTATACCTCCATGCGTCAAGAATTCGGCAGTGAGGCTCGAAATTGAGCGAAAAAGAACCGACCGACGTTTCCATCATCATCCCCATCTACAATGAGGAGGATAACGTCGTTCCGCTGTTCGAGCGGCTGTTCGCCGTGCTCGACACGCGTTCCTGGCGCTCGGAAATCGTGGCCGTCAACGACGGCAGCTCCGATCGCACGGCCGAACGGCTCGACGCGATCGCAGGTGCCAATCCGCGCCTCAAAATCGTCCATTTCCGCAGGAACTTCGGCCAGACGGCGGCGCTGATGGCCGGCATCGACCACTCGGCCGGGCAGATCCTCGTTTTCATCGATGCCGATCTCCAGAACGATCCGGCCGACATCCCGATGCTCGTCGACCGTCTCGGCGAAGGCTACGACGTCGTGTCGGGTTGGCGCGTCGATCGCAAGGACGCAGCCATTTCGCGGAATTTCCCGAGCCGCGTGGCCAACTGGCTGATATCGCGGATTGGCGGTGTGCCGCTCCACGACTATGGCTGCACGCTGAAGGCATATCGGCGCGAGGTGCTCGGCGGAGCCCGGCTCTACGGCGAGATGCATCGCTTCATCCCGATCTATGCGGCGTGGATGGGTGCCCAGGTTTGCGAGGTTCCGGTGCGGCATGCGCCGCGCATCCACGGCACGTCGAAATACGGTCTCGAGCGCGTGCTGAAGGTCCTGCTCGACCTGCTGGTCGTGAAGTTCCTCGACTCCTACCTCACCAAGCCGATCTACGTCTTCGGCGGATTCGGGCTGGCCTGCATCACCTTGAGCGGCATCATCGGTCTTACGGCGGTCCTGCTGAAGATCTTCAAGGACATTGCCTTCATCCAGACGCCGCTGCTGCTGATGGGCGCGATGACGTTCCTGATCGGCATCCTCTCCCTCCTGATCGGGTTGCTCGCCGAGATCATGGTCCGCGTCTATTTCGAATCGCGCGGCCGTGTCGCCTATTCCGTGCGGCGCACCTTGAATGTCGGGGACAGGGACTGATGCGAACGCACCGCGCATCCGGCCGGCGTTAGGAGTCCGCTTGGAACTTTCCGTCTATGACGTCGAAGCGGTCGTCGAGAAATCCCACTGGTGGTTCGTGGGACGCCGCCGGCTGCTCGAGGCCGAGCTCGACAATGCCGGCGCGTCGGCGGGCTGGCGCGTGCTCGATCTGGGCAGCGGTACCGGCGCCAATCTGCGCCTGCTGCAGGCGCGCGGGATCTCGCGTCTGGTCGGCGTGGACGCGAGCCTGACGGCGGCGCGGTACTGCAAGGCGAAGGAATTCGCGCCGGTCCTTATCGGCAATGCCGAGAAGCTGCCGTTTGCCGACGGCAGCTTCGATCTGATCCTCGCGATGGATGTCCTGGAGCATGTCGAAGACGATGCGCGCGGCGCGTCCGAGATCTTCCGGCTTCTGCGGCCGGGCGGCGTCGCGATCGTGACGGTGCCGGCGTTCCGCAGCCTCTGGGGACCTCAGGACGATCTGTCGCATCACCTGCGCCGCTATCGCCGCGGGGAACTGCGCGTGTTGCTGGGCGCGGCCGGCTTCTCGATGAAAGCGCTCTACTACTTCAACTACTTCCTCTTTCTCCCGATTTTCCTGGCGCGCCGTCTCCTGACGCTGTCGCACGCCAAACTGCGAAGCGAGAACGAAATCAACTCCCCTGCGATCAACCGTGTGCTGACATGGCTCTTCGATCTCGACGTGCGGACCGCGCGCGCGGTCAATCCGCCGTTCGGGGTGTCGATCATGGCGGTCGCGACAAAGGGGGCCGAATGACTGACGGCACGTCCGACAGGCGATTTGCGCTCGTCTGCGCCGGGATCGCACTTGCGGCCAATTTCCCGCTGTTCCTCAATGCCGGGATCTTCTGGGACGGACTGCTCTACGACCAGACCTGGCGCTACGGCGACTTCCATTCGATCTACCAGAGCCTGTCGAGCGCGGGCCGGCCGGGCTGGGCCGTGATCTACTATGCGTTCGGCCATTTCATCGATCCGGTCTGGGGCTTCCGGTTCGCCTCGGCGGCCGGGATCGGCGCCAGCGCGGCATTTGCGTTCCTGATCCTGCACCGGCTCGGCCTGCCGCGCCTGATGTCGGCGATGTGCGCGACGCTGGCGGCCTGCGCGCCGGCCAATGCCGTTCTCGTGTCGCAGACGCCGGCCATCTATCCGTTCCTTCAGGCATGCGCGCTCGGCGCGGCGCTCTGTGCGCTGCCGGAGCGCAACGGATCCGGGATCGGCGCGCCGCGCCTTGCGGCCGGGGCTCTGCTTGCCTGCATCGCCTGCACGTTCGAAGCGCTGCTGATCCCGATCGCCGGAATTCCGCTGGTTGCCGCGTTCGCCCGTCGCGATGCCGGCGACTGGTTCCGCGCGGCGTTGCGGGCCCTGCAGTATCCCGTCATTGCCGTTGCCGGCGCGGTCCTTTCGTTCCGCCTGTTCTTTCCGGTAGGCGACTACGCGCGCGAGCGCAACGTGCGCGGCCTTGCCGACTGGCTGTCGGTCGTCGTCGATTTCTCGGATCTGGCCAGGTTTTCCTTCGGCTACGATCCGATGGCCGTATTTGGCAGCGTTGCGGGGCTTGCCGGTGCTGCATTTCTGGCGGCCGGCGCCTACGCGGCTGTCCGCCGGAATGCGCCGGAGGAGTCCGGCACGCTGAAAGACGCGCTCGCGCTGTGCGCCTGCGGCGCGCTCCTGTTCGCGATCCTGGCGTTGCCGTTCGCGGCAGGCGGGCGCGTTCCGGCGACCGGCTGGTCGTATCGGCACGCCCTGCTTCTCGGATTGCCGGCCGCCATGATCGTCGTTGGATTCCTGTCGATCGTCGGCGGGCTGTTCGAGGTCCGGCACAGGCAGGCCTTCACCGCAGCCGGGGCGGCGCTGGTCGCGGCGCTCCAGCTGTCCGCGCTGTGGACGAACTATTCGCTCTGGCAGTCGCGATGGGCGAAGGATCAGGCGATGGTCACGCAGCTTGCGCATGTGTCCTGGGGCGGCAAGGTGCGCGTCCTGTGGATCGACGACCAGTATCCAAGGACGCTCGGCGAACGGCTGCGCTTCTACGAATGGGCCGCACTTGCCGAGCGCGCGTGGGGCCGCAATGCGCCCCTGCCGCTCGGCGCCGACTATCTCGACGGTCCCGGGCGGGATCCCGCGACGCGCGATCGGCAGGTTCAGGTCGCCGCGGATACGGTCGCGCGGCGGACGTCCGAAGTCGTGGCCCGGCTGGGCAAGGATGTCTCCGCCGATGCCTGCCAGGTGCGGTTGACGGTCCGTCCGGGCGTCTACGTCCATCCGCCGGGTCCGCGCATGGCGATCGCGTATCTGCTTCGCTCCCTGACTTCCAGTCCCGACCAGTTCGCCGACTGGCTTCGCATCATCGCCGAGATCGAGGTCACGCCCGTCTCGAACTGCGTCCAATAGGGCCATCCGGAAAAGAAAATGACCGACCATATCCTCGTGACCGGCGCCGACGGCTTCATCGGCTCGCATCTGGTGGAAGCGCTCGTGCGCGCCGGCCGGAAGGTCCGCGCGCTGTCGCTCTACAACTCGTTCGACCAGCGCGGCTGGCTCGACCATCTGCCGGCCGAAATGCAGGCCTCGTTCGAGACGGTTGCCGGCGACATCCGGGATCGGACCTGCGTGCGCGAGGCGATGCGCGGCTGTTCGCGCGTGATGCATCTGGCGGCGCTGATCGCGATCCCGTTCAGCTATCGTGCGCCCGAACTCTATGTCGACGTCAATATCGGCGGCACGCTCAACGTGCTTGAGGCGGCGCGCGATCTCGGCGTCACGCGACTGGTGCAGACCTCGACGAGCGAGGTCTACGGCACCGCGCAGACCGTGCCGATCGACGAGACGCATCCGCTGGTCGGCCAGTCGCCTTATGCCGCCTCGAAGATCGGCGCCGACCAGATGGCGCTCGCCTATCACCGGTCGTTCGGCCTGCCCGTCGCGATCGCGCGGCCCTTCAACACCTACGGACCGCGCCAGTCCGCGCGCGCCGTCATCCCGGCGGTTGTCGTGCAGATCGCGGCCGGCCGCAGCCGCATCGAGCTGGGGGCCGTCCATCCGACGCGCGATTTCAACTTCGTGCGCGACACGGTTGACGGGATGATCGCCGTGCTCGACTGCGATGCCGCCGTCGGCGAGGTCTGCAATATCGGCAGTGGCCACGAGATTTCGGTCGGCGACGTGGCGGCACTGATCGCCGAGACGATGGGCCGCAAGGTCGAGATCGTGCTCGCCGCCGAACGCCTGCGTCCGGCGGCGAGCGAAGTCGAGCGTCTCGTGTGCGACCCGGGCAAGCTCGGGCGGCTGTCGGGCTGGAAGCCGCGCCTGAGCGGGCGCGCGGGCTTGCGCAGCGGCATCGCCGAGACGGCAGCCTGGTTCGCCGATCCGGCCAATCGCGCGCTCTATCGCGCGGGGAGCTACGTCGTATGACGGCCGCTCTCGTCCCGCTGGCCGTCCCCGACGTGTCGGGCAACGAGGCGCGCTATCTGCAGGAATGCATCGCCTCGACGTTCGTCTCTTCGGTCGGGCCGTTCGTCCCGCGCTTCGAGGCGACGATCGCCGCCAGTACCGGCGCGCCCGCCGCCGTCGTCACCTGTTCGGGCACCACCGCATTGCATCTGGCGCTCGTCGTGGCCGGGGTCCGGCGCGACGACCTCGTGATCCTCCCCGACCTCACCTTCATCGCCTCGGCCAACGCCATCTCGCATTGCGGGGCCACGCCCTGGCTGCTCGACATCGACCCGCGCACCTGGACGCTCGATCCTGCGGCGGTCGCGCATGCGCTTGCCGCGGAGGCCGTGAAATCGGGCGAAGAACTCGTGCATCGGCCCACCGGCCGGCGGATTGGCGCGATCCTGGCCGTGCACACGCTCGGCGCGCCGCCCGATATGGACGGTCTTTCCGGTCTTGCCGACGCGCACGGGATCCCGCTCGTCGCCGACGGGGCAGCGGCCCTCGGCGCCACCTACAAGGGCCGGCCGCTTGCCCGCATGGGCGCGTGCCTGACCGGAATCTCGTTCAACGGCAACAAGACCGTGACCTGCGGCGGCGGCGGCGCGATCGTCGGAACCGACAAAGTCCTGCTCGACCGAGCGCGCCATCTCGGCGCCACGGCGCGCGTCGGCGGCGACTACGACCACGATGCGGTGGGTTACAATTACCGGATGACCAATGTCGAGGCGGCGATCGGCTGCGCGCAGATGGAGCGCCTGCCCGCGTTCCTCGATGCCAAGCGGCGCATCCGCAAGCGTTATGACGCCGCCTTTGCCGGGCGTGCCGACATTGCCGGCTTTCCCGGTTGCCCGTGGGGCGAGAGCGCCTGCTGGATGTCGGGTGCCGTGCTTTCCCCGGCACTCGCCGGCCGCTCGGCGGATATCCGCAAGCGTCTGCGGGATGCGGGCATCGACGCGCGCGCGTTCTGGAAGCCCATGCATCTCCAGGCCCCTTATGCCGGCTCGCCGCGCGGACCGGTCGCGATCAGCGAGGGGCTGTGGCGGCGCATCCTGACGCTGCCCTGTTCGGTTGCGTTGACATCTGCCGATCAGGACCGCGCGATCGCCGCGTTGCTGGCGGCCGCCGCCGTCGAAGGCGGTGCGGCATGAGCGGTCGCCGGCGCATCGCCGTCGTTACCGGCAGCCGTGCCGACTACGGGCTCGTGCGTCCGATTGCCGAGGCGATCACGCGCCATCCGGCGCTCGAACTGCAGTTGATCGTGGCGGCGGCGCATCTTTCGCCCTTCCACGGCGGGACGATCGCCGCAATTGAAGCCGACGGGCTGCCGGTCGCGGCCCGCGTCGATATGCTGCTCGCCGGCGACACCGGCCTTGCCACGGCCAAGTCGATCGGCCTCGGCACGATCGGGTTCGCCGACGCCTATGCGCGCCTGTCGCCCGATCTGCTGCTGCTGGTCGGCGACCGCTTTGAGATCCTTGCCGCGGCGGCGGCGGCATTGCCGCTCGGCCTGCCGGTCGCGCATGTCCACGGCGGCGAGATAACCGAAGGCGCTTACGACGAGCAGATCCGGCATGCGGTGACGAAACTCGCCCACATCCATTTTGCCGCCGCCGCGCCGTTCGCCGCGCGGATCGTCGCGATGGGCGAGGAGCCTTGGCGCGTGCACGTCACCGGTGCGCCGGGGCTCGACAATCTTGCCGCCGTGCCGTCGTTGTCGCGCGCGGCGCTGGCGACCGAACTCGGTGTGGTGCTCGAGGCGGCGCCGCTGCTCGTCACGTACCACCCGGTGACGCTCGAACAAGGCGGCGATCGCGACGGCATCGAGGCATTGCTCGAGGCTTTGCGGGCGCGTGCCGAACCGATCGTCTTCACGGCACCCAACGCCGATGCCGGGCGCGCGCGCATCGCCGAGCGCCTTGCCGCGTTCTGTGCCGGGCGGCCGAACGCCTGGCTGTTCGACGCACTCGGCACGCGCCGCTATTTCAACCTGATGCGCCACGCGGCGGCCATGGTCGGCAATTCCTCCTCGGGCCTCATCGAAGCGCCGTCGTTCGGCCTGCCGACGGTCAATATCGGCGAGCGGCAGGCCGGGCGCCTGCGCGCCGCCAATGTGATCGACTGTGCGGAAACGGCGGCGGGCATCGGACACGCGCTCGATCGCGCGCTGGTGCCGTCGTTCCGTGCCGGCCTTGCCGGCCTTGCCAACCCCTACGGGGACGGCCGCACGGGCCCGCGCATCGCCGACCTGCTTGCCGAGATGACCTTCGGCCCGGATTTGGTCCGCAAACGCTTCCACGAGGTCGGAAAATGAATCGGGTTCTCGTGATCGCCGAAGGCGGTGTCAATCACAACGGCAAGCTCGATCTCGGCCTGCGCCTTGTCGATGCCGCCGTCGCGGCCGGTGCCGACATCGTCAAGTTCCAGAGTTTCCGCGCCGACACGCTCGCCACCGCGAACGCGCCGAAGGCCGCCTACCAGGTCGAGACCACCGGCGACGGCCAGTCGCAGTGGGAAATGCTCAAGCGGCTGGAGATGGACGACGCGATGCATCGCGCGTTGAAGGCGCACGCGGATTCGTGTGGCATCGAGTTCCTGTCGACACCGTTCGACGAGGAGGGTATCGGCTATCTTTCTTCCCTCGGCGTGCGGCGGCTGAAGCTGCCCTCGGGCGAGCTGACGAATGGACCGTTCGTGCTGCGCGCGGCGCGCGCCAACCTGCCGATCATCGTGTCGACCGGCATGGCGACGATGGCGGAAGTCGGGGACGCGCTCGGCGTCATCGCCTTCGGCCTGACGGCGCCGGCCGAAGCGCATCCGGCGCGCGCGGCATTTGCCGCGGCACTCGCGTCGCCCGAAGGTCGGGCCGCGTTGCGCGCGCAGGTCACGGTCCTTCACTGCACGACGCAGTATCCGGCTCCGCCGGAATCGGCCAATCTCCGGGCGATGGATTCGATCGCCGCCCGATTCGACGTGCCGGTGGGCTATTCCGACCACACGATGGGCATTGGCGTGGCCATCGCGGCTGCCGCGCGCGGCGCCACCGTCATTGAAAAGCACCTGACCCTCGACCGCAGCATGCCGGGCCCGGACCATCGCGCATCGCTGGAGCCCGACACGTTCGGCGCGATGGTCGAAGGCATCCGCGCTGCCGAGGCCGCCTTCGGCGACGGCATCAAGGCGCCGCATCCGGTCGAGGTCCCGAATATCGCCATCGCGCGCAAGAGCCTTGTCGCGAGCCGCGCGATTCCGGCGGGCCAGCCGATCGGCCCCGGCGACCTGACGGCAAAGCGGCCCGGCGACGGCCGCTCGCCGATGGACTATTGGGACGTTCTCGGTACGCCGGCGCCGCGCGCGTTCGCGAAGGACGAGAAGTTATGAGTCCGTCGCTGGCGATCGGCTATTTCGGCCACGGACCGTGGGCACACCGGGCGCTGGAGCGGATCCTTGCCGACCGCGATTGCCGGGTCGTTTTCGTGGCGACGCGTCGCGTGGGCGACGCGGTGCTCGAACGGCTGGCGACGGACGCCGGCATTCCCTACCTGATGCCCGACGCGATCAACGGCGAGGCGTGGCGCGAGCGCCTGGCCGGAGCCGGCTGCGATCTCTTCGTATCGATGTCCTTCGACCAGATCTTCCGGCGCCCGCTGCTCGACGCGCCGCGGCTGGGAACGATCAACTGCCACGCCGGCGCGTTGCCGTTTTACCGGGGACGCAACATCCTCAATTGGGCGATCATCAACGGCGAGACCGGGTTCGGCGTGACGGTCCATCGCGTCGACGAGGGTATCGATACGGGCGACATCCTTCGGCAGGACATGGTGCCGTTCGGCCCTGATGCGACCTATGCCGATGTGCTCGCTCTGGCGCACGAGGCCTGTGCCGCGACACTGCATGCGGCCCTCGTCGATCTGCGCGCGGGGCAAGCCGTCGCACGGCCCCAGCGCGACATCCATCCGGTCGGCTTCTATTGCGGCCGCCGGCGCGAGGGCGACGAGTGGATCGACTGGACGCAGTCCGAGCGGCGCGTCCACGATTTCGTGCGTGCACTCAGTGCGCCCGGCCTCTATGCGCGCACCCTTCTCGACGGCCGCACGCTCGCGGTCGCGCGTACGCGACGCATCGCCGGCGCGCCCGCCTATGCCGGAACGCCCGGCGAGATCGTCGGACGCACATCCGGCGGCATCGTCGTCAAGACCGGCGACGCGACGATCGAAGTCCTCGCGACCGCCGCATTGAACGGGTCGAATGCCCCCGAGTTCGCCGTACCGCGCCTGGCGACGGGTACGCGTTTCGCGCGCAGCGTGTCGCCGGAATTGCTGGCGCTCGAGGCGCGCATCGCCGCACTGGAAAGCCGTCGCGGAGAAGACCGATGATCGATTGGCGACGCACGATCGTCGGGCCCGAGGCGAGCGTACGCGATGCGTTGACGGCACTCGACCGCGGACAGGCGAAGATCGCGCTCGTCTGCGATGCGGGGGACCGGCTGCTCGGGACCGTCACCGACGGCGACGTGCGCCGCGCGCTGATTGCCGGGCGCGATCTGGGAGTTCCGGTCGCCGACATCATGCATCGCCAGCCTGCTTTCGCCACACCCGCGGCGACGCGCGACGAGATCCTCGCGCGCATGCGCGCGCTCGACATCGACCAGATGCCGGTCGTCGACGGACACGGGCGCGTGATCGGCCTGCACGTCCTCCACGACTTCGACCGGAAGCCGGTTCGGCCCAACCGGGTGGTGCTGATGGCCGGCGGCGAAGGCCGCCGCCTGCGCCCGCTGACCGAGAACATGCCGAAGCCGATGTTGCCGGTCGGCGGCCGGCCGATTCTCGAGACGATCCTTTCGGCCTTCATCGACCAGGGCTTCGGCCATTTCTACATTTCGGTCAACTATCGCGGCGATCTGATCCGCGAGCATTTCGGCGACGGGTCGCGCTGGGGCGCGCATATCGACTATCTCGACGAGAGCGAACCGCTGGGCACGGCCGGCGCCCTGTCGCTGCTGCCGGAGAAGCCGCGCGAGCCGGTCTTCGTCATGAACGCGGACCTGCTGACGCGCGTCAATTTCGAAGCGATGCTCGACTATCACGTGACGGCCGGTGCGGCCGCGACGATGTGCGTGCGCGAATACGGCGTCGAAGTGCCTTTCGGGGTCGTCGAGTTCTCGGGCGACCGGATCACGCGGCTGGTCGAGAAACCGACGAACACTTTCTTCATCAACGCCGGCATCTATCTGCTGTCGCCCGAAGCCGTGGCGCGCGTGCCGGCAGGGGCCTCCTACCACATGACGACGCTGTTCCACGACCTGATCGCCGAAGGTGCGCCGTGCGTGTCGTTCCCGGTTCACGAATACTGGCTCGATATCGGAAGAGTCAGCGACTTCGAACGCGCGCACCGCGATTTCGAGACCAATTTCGGCGCGATCAAGGGAGGCGGGCGATGATCGGCGGCAAGCGCGTCGTCGCCCTGATTCCCGCGCGCGCGGGCTCCAAGTCGATCCCGCGCAAGAACCTGGTGCTGGTCGGCGGGCGCTCGCTGCTGGCGCGTGCCATCGACCAGGCCAAGGGCTGCGCCGAGGTCGACCGCATCGTCGTTTCGACGGACGGTGCGGAAATCGCCGCCGCCGCACGCGCGGAGGGCGCGGAGGTGCTGGACCGTCCGGCGCATCTTGCCGGCGACACGGCTCTCGTCATCGATACGATCCGCGACGCTCAGATCCGCCTGCGCGCGGCCGGCGAGACGGCCGCTTATATGTGTCTGCTCGAACCGACCACGCCATTGCGCCGTGCGCAGGATATCGCCGACTGCCTGCGCAAGCTCGACGGCGAGGAACTCGATTCGGTCGCCACGTTCCGCGAACCCGACCTCAACCCGCATCGGGCCTGGCGGATCGCCGACGGCCGGCCCCAGCCCTTCATCGAAGGCGCCATCCCGTGGCTGCCGCGCCAGAAGCTGCCGCCGGCCTACCAGCTGTCGGGCGGGGTCTATGCCTGGCGGATCGACGGGTTGCCGGCGGATTCACCGGGCCTGCTTTTCGGGCGCATGGGCGCCATCGTCGTCGATCGCGCCCGTTCGATCGATATCGACGAACCGACCGATCTCCTGATCGTCGAGGCGCTGCTCGCCAGGGAGGGCAGCGTATGACGCGCATGGCACTCGTGACGGGTGCTTCGAGCGGCGTCGGCCTGTCGGTCGCCAGGCATCTCGCTGGCCGGATGCGCGTCGTGGCACTCGCCCGACGGGCTGATCGGCTGGAGGCGGGCTTTGCCGACCTGCCGTCGGTTTCATCCGTCGTTTGCGATGTCGCGGACCCCGCCGCTTTCGCCGCGACGCTCGCGCGGGTGGAGAAGGAACACGGGCCGGTCGATACGCTCGTCAACAATGCGGGCATCATGATCCGGGGCAATGTCGACGTGCTCGATGGTGCGGCACTGGCGCGGGCCTTCGCGGTCAACGTTGCGGCGCCGCATCAGGCGATGCGCGCCCTGCTGCCGGGCATGCGCGTCCGAGGCTTTGGGCGGATCGTCAACGTGACGTCCGGGGCACCCTATAACTGCTTTCCGGGATTCGCGGCCTACAGCGCCACAAAGGGCGCCCTCAACGCGCTTGCCGTCACCGCGGCACGCGAAAATTCCGACATCGACATCAAGATCAACCTGATGAGCCCCGGTCCGGTGCGCAGCGAAATGGCGCCGGATGCGCCGATGGATCCGTCGGTCTGCCATCCGACGCTCGACTTTCTCGTCGATCTGCCGAAGGGCGGACCTACGGGCCGGTTCTTCTGGTTGGGGCGCGAGTTGCCGCTGTTCCCGGATCTTGCGGGCGTGGCGTGGCTTGAGGGTACGGCATCGGACCGGTTCCCGGTCATCGTCGGAGGAGCGCGATGATCCGTCTGGGCATGATCGGCTTCAGCGCCGGCAACGGCCATCCCTACAGTTTCTCGGCGATCGTCAACGGCTACGACGATGCGGCGTTCGCCGATTGCGGCTGGCCGGCAATCCACGACTATCTGCGTCGCCGCCCGGCCGAAGAGATCGGTCTTGCCGAGGCGCGCGTGGTGCGCGCGTGGATGCCGGATGCCGTGATGGCCGCCGGTCTTGCGCGCGCCTGCCGGATCGAGCGGACAGTCGACGCGCCCGAGGCGATGCTCGGCGCCGTCGATGCGGTCATCATCGCGCGCGACGATGCGGACTCGCACTTCGCCCTTGCCCGTCCGTTCCTCGAAGCGGGGCTTCCGGTCTTCATCGACAAGCCCCTGACGCTCGATGCGGCGCAGCTCGACTGGTTCATGCCGTATCTGGAATCCGGCCGCCTGATGAGCTGCTCGGGCCTGCGCTATGCGGTCGAACTCGATTCGCTTGCTGCCGGGCTCGGGGATTTCGGCGGCGTGCTCGGCCTGCGCGGCGCGGTCGTCAACGACTGGGAGCGCTACGCCATCCATGCGATCGAACCGGGTCTCGCGCTGACCGGCGGCCGCGCGCGCGCCGTCCGCCGCCTTGCGGCGCGCCACGGCGCGTTCGTCATCGCGCTTGCCGACGGCGGCACCTTCGCGATCGACATGCTGGGGCCGCGCGCACCGGTCATCAACCTGTCGGTACTCGGGGCGGGGCGGATCGCCTCGATCGACATCCGCGACAATTTCAGTGCCTTCCGGCGCTGCATGAGCGCCTTCCTCGGCATGGTCGCTTCGCGCAGGCCGCCGATCGATCCGGCATTCACGCGCAACGTCGTGCGCACACTCATCGCCGGCCGCAAGGCGACGCCGGACGGTTCCGCCATCGAGGTCGATTGAAATGACGCAAGCAAGCTTCGATTTTGCCGGCCGTGTCGCGGTCGTCACCGGTGCCGCCGGAATCCTCGGATCGCGCCTTACGGCCGGCCTGCTTGGTGCCGGCGCCGCGGTCGCCGCGTTCGATCTGCCGGGGGCGCCGCTCGAGGCGCTGGCCGCCGCGCATCGGACGGCCGGTGCGCGGCTTTCGTGCGTGGCCGCCGATGTCGCGGATGCGGCGTCCGTTCGGGCGGCCGTTGCGTCGGTCGAATCCGGCCCCGGCCCGATCGACATGCTGTTCAACAACGCGGGCAGCAAGGGTCCGGACCTTGCCCGGTTTCTTGCGCCGTTCGAGAGCTACGATCTGGAAACTTGGCGCGCGGTCATGTCGGTCAATCTCGACGGCATGTTCCTGATGGCGCAGGCCGTGGGCTCGCGCATGGCGGCGCGCGGGGCCGGCGCGATCGTGCAGACCTCGTCGATTTTCGGCGTCGTGGCGCCCGACCAACGTGTCTATGCCGGATCGGAATATATGGGCATGCAGATCAGCTCGCCCGCGGTCTATGCCGCGTCGAAAGCCGGCGTGATCGGGCTCACGCGCCATCTGGCTGCCTATTGGGGCGCCAAAGGCGTGCGCGTGAACGCGATCTCGCCCGGCGGCATCGAGAGCGGCCAGAACGAGACGTTCCAGCGCGCCTATGGCGCGCGCGTGCCGCTCGGGCGCATGGCCGAGGTCGACGAGATCGTGCAGGCCGCGCTGTTCCTCGCTTCGGACGGCGCACGCTACATGACAGGCCAGAATCTCGTCGTCGATGGCGGGCTCTCGGTCTGGTGATGACGGCTTCTATCGGAAAGCATCGATGACACGCATCAAGGCACCCCAGGCGTTCCAGCCGGCCGAGTACGCGCCCGGCACCAACAATCCGCGCGTGATGTACGGGTTGCCGCGAGACGTGCGGTTTTGCGCGTCCTGCGTCTACTCGAACCAGAAGCCGACGTCTGAGCGCGAGTACAGCCACAATCCGGACTCGGCCAAGAAGGCGGTCAATTTCGATCCGCACGGCGTGTGCCAGGCCTGCCGCACGGTCGAGCTCAAGAAGGCGATCGACTGGGACGAGCGCGAGCGGCGCCTCGTCGAGCTGTGCGACCGGCACCGCAGCAAGGACGGCAGCTTCGACTGCCTGGTGCCCGGTTCGGGCGGCAAGGACAGCATCTACGCCGCGCATGTCCTCAAGCACCGCTACGGCATGCATCCGCTGACTGTCACGTTCGCTCCCCATATCTATACCGACTGGGGCTGGGCGAATTTCAACGCGTGGATCGCCTCGGGGTTCGACAACTATCTCTTCCATCCCAACCGGCTGGTCCAGCGCCTGCTCACGCGCCTTGCGGTCGAGCGGCTCTTCCACCCGTTCCAGCCCTTCATCATGGGGCAGATGTACTTCCCGCCGAAGATGGCGCTGAAGATGGGCATCAAGCTCATTTTCTACGGCGAGGACGCCAACGAGTACGGCAACGACGTCAAGGAGATCAAGCCGACCAAGGATCTCGACTATTTCACGGCGCCGTCGCACGACGACATGTACGTCGCCGGCACGCCGGTGCGCGAGCTGCGCGAGAATTTCGGCCTGACGCGGGCCGACCTCGACCCTTACCGCCCGCCGGCGACGGACGAATGGATGTCGAGCGGCACTGAAGTCCACTATCTGGGCTACTACATGCGCTGGCACCCGCAGGCCTGCTACTATTACGCGGTCGAGCATGCGAATTTCCAGGCGAGCCCGGAGCGCACGGCGGGCACCTATTCGAAATATTCGTCGATCGACGACAAGATCGACGACCTGCACTACTACACGACCTTCATCAAGTTCGGGATCGGGCGGGCCACCTACGACGCGGCGCAGGAAGTCCGTCACGGCGACATCACGCGCGAAGAGGCGGTGGCGCTCGTCCGCCGCTATGACGGCGAATTTCCCGAGCGTTTCTTCGACGAGATCCTCGCCTATCTGAGCCTTCCCGCGGCGAAGTTCCCCGATGCGGCGAAATGGTTCGACCGGCCGGAAATCGACCGCGCCTACTTCATGGCGCTGTGCGACCGCTTCCGATCGCCGCATCTCTGGCAGCGCATCGACGGCGTCTGGCAGCTGCGCAAGCGTTCGTTCGACGCGGAATAGGCAAGGCCGTGCTGCCAGCCCGCATCATCGCGCGTCTCGACATCAAGGGGCCCAACCTGATCAAGGGTATCCACCTCGAGGGCGTGCGCGTGGTTGGCGATCCGCGCGAGGCGGCGAGACGCTATTATGCCGAAGGGGCCGACGAGCTCGTCTACATGGACGCCGTCGCGTCGCTCTACGGCCGCAACTCGCTGCACGATCTGGTGCGCCACGCGGCCGAAAACGTCTTCATCCCGCTGACCGTGGGCGGCGGCGTGCGCGCGGCCGCCGATGTCGAGCGGCTGCTGCGTGCCGGGGCCGACAAGATCGCGGTCAATACGGCGGCGGTCGCCCGGCCCGAGCTAATCGGCGAGATCGCGCACCGGTTCGGCTCGCAGTGCATGGTCCTTCAGATCGACGCGAAATCCGTCGGCGCGGGCTGGGAGGCCTATGTCGACGGCGGCCGCGAGAAGACAGGTCGCGATGCCGTCGCCTGGGCGCGCGAGGGCGTGGAGCGCGGTGCGGGCGAAGTGCTGGTCACGTCGGTCGACCGGGAGGGCACGCGCAAGGGTCTCGATCTCGGCCTCGTGCGCGCGATCGCGGATGCGGTGTCGGTCCCGGTCATCGCCTCCGGCGGCGTCGGTTCGCCGCCGGACGTCGTCGCGGGCTTCCGCGAAGGGAAGGCCGACGCGGTCGCGATCGCCGACATGCTGCACTACCGGCGCGCATCGCTTGCCGACGTGCGCGCCGCCGCTGCCGCTGCCGGACTGGCGTTGCGCAAGGTGCAGGCCGTTTCATGAAAGTCACGATCGTCGACTACGGGGTGGGCAACCTGCTCAGCGCGGCGCGCGCACTGGGCGCGGTCGGCGGCGACGTCGAGCTCGCGACCGATCCGGCGCGGGTCGCCGCCGCCGAGCGTCTTGTCCTGCCGGGCGTGGGCGCCTTCGGCAACTGCATGGCCGAACTGCGGCGGCAAAGTCTGGTCGAGCCGGTTCTCGCCTTTGCGCGCACCGGGCGCCCGATGCTGGGCATCTGCGTGGGGATGCAGATCCTGATGGAATATGGCGAAGAGTTCGGCCGCCACGAGGGTCTCGGTCTCGTGGCGGGACATGTGGCGCGCCTGTCCGACCACACGCCGGAAGGCGGCGCGCTCAAGCTGCCGCATATCGGCTGGAACGAGCTGCTGCTGCCGCGCGCGCGCAACGGCTGGGAACACACGATCTGTGCCGGCCTGCCGGAAAGTCCCGCCACCTACTTCGTGCACTCCTTCTCGGTGCGGCCGACGGACGATGCTGCGAGGCTGGCCGAGGCGGAGTATGGCGGCCAACGGCTTGTCGCGGCGCTTTCGGCAGGCGCCATCTCCGGCACGCAATTCCATCCGGAAAAGAGCGGCCCGGTCGGGCTCGCAATCCTTTCCAATTTCCTGGCGAAGTGACGAGGACCGCCGTGCGCGCGACCACAATGATCCTCGAGGGGCGGATGCAATGAAACCGGCAGTCCTCGTCACCGGTGGCGCCGGCTATATCGGCAGTCATGCCTGCAAGGCGTTGGCGAAGGCCGGCTATCTGCCGGTCGCTTACGACAATCTGTGCCTGGGGCACGCGCACGCCGTGAAGTGGGGCCCGCTCGAGGTCGGCGACATCGCCGATCGCGTGCGGCTCGACGACGTGCTGGGGCGCCACCGGCCGGTCGCCGCGATGCATTTCGCGGCCTTCGCGGCGGTGGGCGAGTCGGTCGCTGACCCAGCACTCTATTACGGCAACAACGTCGCAGGCACGGTCGTGCTGCTCGACGCGCTGCGTGGCGCCGGTGTCGGCCGGTTCGTGTTCTCGAGCACGTGCGCCGTCTATGGCACGCCCGAGCGCATGCCCATCGCCGAGGAAACGCCGCGCGGGCCCGTCAATCCCTATGGCCGTTCGAAGCTCATGGTCGAACAGATCCTCGAGGACTATGGCCGCGCCTACGGACTGGCATGGACGGCACTCCGCTATTTCAACGCGGCCGGTGCCGATCCCGACGGCGAGATCGGCGAGGAGCACGAACCCGAGACGCACCTCATTCCGCGCGCGCTGATGGCCGTGCAGGGGCGATTGCCGCATCTCGACGTGTTCGGCACCGACTATCCCACGCCCGACGGCACGTGCATCCGCGACTATATCCATGTCGCCGATCTTGCCGACGCGCACGTGGCGGCGATCGGCCGGCTGGGAAACGGCGGGGCATCCATCGCGCTCAACCTGGGGACCGGGCGCGGCTATTCGGTGCGCCAGATCGTCGATGCCGTCGCGGCCGCGACGGGCCGCGAGGTTCCGCTGAAGCTCGCGGCCCGGCGGCCCGGCGATCCGCCCGAACTGGTCGCCGACCCGGGGCTTGCGCGCCGCGAGATCGGCTTCGCGCCCACCCGTTCGGACATCGATACGATCGTCGGCACCGCTTGGCGGCGGCTGGCGAAGGTGAATCGGCAGCTTGGCTGACATGGTCCGCAGCATCGCGCGCCTTGCGCGCCGCGCGATGCGGCGCGCGTTTCCGCCGCGCCTGCCCCCGATAGCGCTGGTGTCGGACAATGCGGACTGGGCGCTCGACCATGTCGCGCAGAACCTGCATCTCGGGCTCGAACGCCTCGTCCCCGGGGCGAGCCGCCGGCGCGCGGATTTCGAGGGAAGGGGCCCCTCAGTCGTCCATCTCGTCAGCCAGTATTCGGTGCCTGGAATCGCGGCCCGGCCGCCGCGCGGCACGCTCGCCACGACAAGCTTCATGCACGGCCGCCTCGACGAGCATCCGGACGACCGCGTGATCGTCGAGACGCTGCGCCGGGACGCGGCCTATTTCCCGCGCATCGTCGTGACGACCGGGCTGATGGCGCGTGCCCTTGCCGACCGCGGCATCGATCCGGCGCGCATCGTGCGAATTCCACTCGGCGTCGATCCGCGGCTGTTCACGCCGGTCGATGCGGAAGCGCGCGCCCGGCTGCGCGCGCGGCTCGGGATTCCCGAGGGCCGCATCGTCGTCGGATCGTTCCAGAAGGACGGCGACGGCTGGGGCGAAGGCGACACGCCCAAGCTCATAAAGGGGCCCGACGTGTTCTGCGACGTGCTGGAAAAGGTCGCCCGGAACCTGCCGGTCTTCGTGGCGCTGACCGGCCCGGCGCGCGGCTACGTCAAGAAGCGGCTCGCCGCCGTCGGCATCCCGTTCGCGCACGCCTTCCTGCGCGACAAGGATGAAGTGATCGACTGGTATCGCGCCCTCGACATCTATCTCGTCGCCTCGCGCATCGAAGGCGGCCCGCTGTCGATCGTCGAATCCTGGGCAACCGGCATCCCGCTGGTCACGACGAACATGGGCATGGCGCCGGACATCGCCTTCGACGGGACGAATGCGCTGGTGCGCGAATCGGAGGATGTCGACGGGCTTGCCGCCGCCGTGGAACGGGTTGCCGGCGATGCGGCCTTGCGCGCGCGGCTGGTTTCCGGCGGTCACGGATCGGTCGTGCCGCACGATTGGCGCAATCTTGCGCGCCGGCATCTCGAGGAGATCTACGCGCCGATCCTGCATGGCCTCGGCGTCGATCTCGCCGTCCGATGACGCAACGTTTCCACATCGCGATGCGGATCGAGGACGGGCCGACCGGCGGGGGCAACCAGTTCCTGAAAGCGCTGCGCGGCGAGCTCGATCGCGGCGGCCTCTATGCGCACGATCCGCTCGATGCCGACGTCGTGCTGTTCAATTCGTTCCAGGATATCGGGCTGGCCGCAGATCTCCGCCGCAAGCTTCCGCGTGCGATCTTCGTGCACCGGGCCGACGGCGTGACGCGCCTCTACAACCGGCCCGAAGACCGGCGCGACTTGCGTGCGATCGCGGCCAACCGGCTGCTCGCCGACGGCACGGTCTTCCAGAGCGAATGGTGCCGTACGGCGCATTTCGGGCTCGGCTGGCCGGCCGACCGGCCCCACACGGTGATCGTCAACGCACCCGATCCGGCGATCTTCCGCGCCGGAGCCGCAAAAGCGCCGCCCGCGCGCCCGCGCGTCATCGTCACGTCGTGGTCGAACAATCCCAACAAGGGTGCCGACGTGCTCGAATGGCTCGAGTCGAACGCGGCCGCGCTTCCCTTCGATGTCACGTTCGTCGGCAACGCGCCGCGCCCGCTGGCCGGCATGCGCTGCCTGCCGCCGATGGCATCCGCGGAACTTGCGGACACGCTCAGGTCACACGACGTTTTCCTGATGCCGGCGCGCCGCGAATGCTGCTCGAACGCGCTGATCGAGGCGATGGCCTGCGGCCTGCCGGCCGTGGCGCGCAACGACGGCGGGAATCCCGAAATCGTCGGCGATGGCGGCGTGCTTTTCGACACGCCCGACCAGCTCGCGTCATGTATCATGACGGTTGCCGGCGACCACGCACGCTACCGGCGCGCGATCGCGCCGCGCACGCTCGCAGACGTGGCGGCGCGCTACGTCGCCTTCGCGCGGGATCTGGCGGCGCACGCGCAGACCGGCGCATCGCACTACCGGCGCTTCGGGGCCTCGGCGGCCTTGTGGGCGAAATGGCGCTTTGGCCGATTCTAGAGGGAGAAGTCGCGTGGCGAAGTCGGCATTGATCATCGGCATCGGAGGCCAGGACGG
This sequence comes from uncultured Azospirillum sp., assembly GCA_964416335.1. Classification (GTDB taxonomy): domain Bacteria; phylum Pseudomonadota; class Alphaproteobacteria; order CACIAM-22H2; family CACIAM-22H2; genus Tagaea. The sequence goes on along the minus strand of CAYQDN010000009.1, from coordinate 30,149 downwards.
GGCGTATCTTGCCGACCTGCTGCTGTCGAAGGGCTATGCCGTGCACGGCACCTCGCGCGACCGCGAGGTCTCGTCCTTTGCCAATCTGCGCCGGCTCGGCATCCTCGATCGCGTGAAGCTCTATTCGGCCGTCACCGGCGATTTCCGTTCGATCCTGCAGGTCGTGCGCAACACGGCTCCCGACGAGATCTACAATCTCGCGGGCCAGACTTCGGTCGGCCTGTCGTTCGAGCAGCCTGTCGAAACGCTCAACAGCATCACGGTAGGCACGCTCAACATCCTCGAGGCGATCCGCTTTCTCGACATCCCCACGCGCTTCTACAACGCCGCGTCGGGCGAGATGTTCGGCAACACCGGCACGCATCCGGCGCACGAGGACGTCAAGTTCGCCCCGCGCAGCCCCTATGGCGTGGGCAAGGCGGGCGCCTTCTGGGCAACGGCGAACTACCGCGAATCCTATTCGCTGTTCGCCTGCTCGGGCATCCTGTTCAATCACGAAAGCCCGCTGCGCCCGCCGCGTTTCGTCACGCAGAAGGTGGTGCGCGGTGCCCTCGACATCGCCGAGGGCCGCGAGAAATCCCTGAAGCTCGGCAATCTCGGCATCTCGCGCGACTGGGGCTGGGCGCCGGAATACGTCGTGGCGATGTGGGCGATGCTGCAGCAGGAAACGCCCGAGGATTTCGTCATCGCGACCGGCCAGAACCTGACGCTCGAACGCTTCGTCGCGCGCGCGTTCGAGCGCGTCGGGCTCGACTGGAGACGCCATGTCGAAGTCGACCGCGCCCTCTATCGCCCGTCCGACATCCTGGCAAGCGTGGGCGACCCGTCGCGCGCGCGCGACAGGCTCGGCTGGCGCGCCACCGTCGCCGCGGAGACGGTCGTCGAGAAGCTCGTCGATGCCGAAATCGAGCGGCGCAAGGTGCAAGCGGAAAAATGAATCTCGATCCGGTGTCGGTATTGCCGCCGGCGGACCCGGCGCGGCTTTCGCGGCTGCATCTCGCCGTCTGGCTCGAGTATGCCTCGACGCTGGCGGTCTATGACCGCGTGGGCATGCTCGACCGCGAGCTCGCGATCTACCGGCGGCTGGTTCCGCACCTGCGCGCGATCACGCTGATCACCTGGTCTCGCGGCGAGGACGAGGCCTATCGCGCCGCTCTCGGGCCGATCGGACTTGTCCACAACGCCAACGATTGGACGTGGCCGGCCTGGATGGCGATCCTGTTGGCGACGTTCGGGCTGCGCTTTCCGGGGCCGCGCCTGATCAAGACGAACCAGATGAGCGGTGCGCGCCACATCCTGCGCGTGGCGCGCGCGTGGCGCACGCCGCTGGTGGCGCGCTGCGGCTATCCGTGGTCGGTCTTCGCCGAACGCGAGAAGGGCCCCGACGATCCGGTGACGCGCGAGGCGCGCGCGACCGAGCGCGCCGTGTTCCGCGGGGCGACTCATGTCGTGGGCTCGACGGAGGAGATCGCGGGGCTTGCGATCGCGCGCGACGGCGTGCCGGCCGAGCGCGTATCGGTCGTTCCCAACTATGTCGATACCGACCTGCTGTCGCCGGGCGAAGGCCACCGTCGCGGCGGCCGGTCGGTCGTCGGCTTCCTCGGCCGGCTCGAGGCGCAGAAGAACCCGCTGGCGCTGGTCGAAGCGGTTTCGGGTCTCGACGCCGACCTCGTGGTGATCGGCGAGGGGAGCCTGCGCGGCGAGATGGAAGCGCTTGCGCGCGCGCGCGGCGTATCCGTCCGTTTCCTCGGCAATGTCCGGCACGGCGAGCTTCCGGCACTGTTCCGCTCGTTCGATGTCTTCGTGCTGCCCTCGCTGTTCGAGGGGCATCCCAAGGCGCTGATGGAGGCGATGTCGTGCGGCGTGCCGGTCATTGGCACCGATACGCCCGGCATCCGCGAGGTGATCCGCGCGGACGAAAGCGGACTGCTGTGCCGCACCGACGCGGCCGCGTTGCACGAAGCCATCGCGCGCCTGCTTGGCGACGAGGCTCTCGCCGCGCGCCTGGGTGCGGGCGCGCGAAGCCAGATCGTCGCAACCGTCTCGCTCGACCGCACGGTCGAGCGAGAATTGCGCGTGCTTTCGCACGCCGCGAGGCCCCAATGAGTCTGCGTTCTGCCCTGTCGACGGTCCTGACGTTCCTGTTGCGACCGTTGCCGGCGCGCGTGCTGGCCAATCTCGCCAGCGCCTTCGTCGACGCGATCGCGCGGCGCGACAATCCGCGCGCGGCCCTCAGGCTTCTTTTCACGCTCCAGTCGCGCCTCGACACGCTGATCGGCACGACGGCGGTCGGCTATGGCGAGGGCATCCATCCCAAGCACCGGATCATGCGCTATCACGACTTCTTCGTCGAACGCGTGCGTGCGGGCGAGCGGGTGCTTGATGTCGGTTCGGGCAACGGCTATCTCGCGCACAAGCTGGCGACCGAGGCGGATGCGACGGTCGTCGGCGTCGAGATCGTCGCGGCCAATCTCGCCAAGGCGCGCGCCCGCTTCGTCCACCCGAAGCTCGAATTCCGCGAGGCCGACGTGACGCGCGCCCTGCCGGCCGAGCCGTTCGACGTCGTCGTCATGTCGAACGTTCTCGAGCATCTGCCGGCGCGCGTCGAGCTGCTGGCCGGCCTTGCCCGCACGACGGGCGCCGCGCGGTTCCTGATCCGCGTACCGTGCTTCGACCGTGACTGGACGGTGCCGCTGCGCAAGGAGCTCGGGCTCGACTGGCGGATGGATTCGACCCACGAAACCGAATACACGATGCAGTCCTTCCGCGACGAGATGGCGCTCGCCGGATTCGAGATCGTCGAATCCCGGCGTCTGTGGGGCGAGATCTGGGCCGTCGCCGTTCCGAAAGGCCAGGTGCGGGAATGATCGGCATCGCGCGGATCCGCCACGCGCTGGAACGGCGGTCCGGCAGGATCGCCGGCAGATTGCTCAGTCGCGTGCTGCGGCTGCCGGTGTTCAAGGAGGCAGTCTGGCAGGCGCTCTGCGCGGATGCGAAGTGGACGCCGCAGCCCAACCTCGCCATAGCGGGCGAAATCCTGCGCCGCGTGCGGGCTATCCAGGATCCCAACGGCGCCAATCGCTACCTGCCCGAACGCTGGCGCCTGATCTTTCTCGAGATCCGTGCGGCCGTCGCACGCCATGTCGATTGGACGAAATCTCCGGTCTTCCTCAATTTCGGCGCCGGCGACCGCAATCCGATGGCGTTGCCGCTGCTGTTCGCGCTCGCCGGGGCCGGGCGGTCCTACGCGCTGGAACCCGGCCGGCTGCGCCATGAAGTGACGACGGTCACCCTCCAGGAGACGCTGTGGGACGTCGCCTGCGATCCGTCGCGCTACGGCCTCGCCGCCGGCGATCTTGCGCGCCTTGCCGCCGCCGTCGATGCGGGGGCGTTCCGGCGCGGCGGACCGCTCGAAGAGGTCCTGCGCGGCGGCACGGTCGGGCTGCTGGCGACCGGCGGAGAAAATCTCGACCTGCCGCCGGAGAGCATCGATCTCGTCTATTCGCGTTCGACGCTGGAGCACGTCCTCGATATCGAGGCGGCGATGGTGCGGCTTGTCGGCTGCCTGAAGATCGGCGGCGTCATGTATCACGACATCGGCCTCGATGCGCACGACACCGGCGACCCGGTCGCCTTCTACTACGCCGAGCGCGTTCCCCAGGTCGATCGCTTCGCCGACCTCAATTTCCTGCGTCTTTCCGATTTCGTGCGGCTGTTCGAGCGCCTCGGCTGCGCGGTCGAAATCGTCCAGCGCGACCTGCTGGCGGCGGGCGCGTTGCGGCGCGAACGGCTGATCGAGCGCTTCCGCGCCTATGGCGATGACGACCTGCGCACGATCGGCGCCAAACTCCTCGTCCGGCGGCTGAAATGACGCCGGCGCCCAAGGTCAGCGTGCTGATGACCGTCTACAACGGCGCCACGTATCTGCGCGAGGCGATGGACAGCATCCTCGGACAGAGCTTCGCCGATTTCGAGTTCGTGATCGTCGATGACGGATCGCGCGACGCGAGCCTGCGCATCGTGCGTTCCTACACCGACGCCCGCATCCGGCTGATCGCCAATCCGATGAATCTCGGGCAGACGCCCGCCCTCAATATCGGCCTGCGCGAATGCCGGGGGCGCTATGTCGCGCGCATGGACGCGGACGACGTTGCACTTCCCGACCGGCTGGTCCGCCAGGTGGCGCTGCTCGACGCACACCCCGGGATCGGGATCGTCGGCGGCGCCATGTGGATCATCGACAGTGCCGGTCGCCGGATCGACTTCGCCTACCAGCCGGAGGACGATCTCGCGATCCGTCTGACGAGCCTCACGCGCAATCCGTTCCACCATCCGACCGTCACGCTGCGCCGCGACGTGCTCGTGCGCCACGGTCTCGAATTCAACGAGAATTTCCAGGCGAACCAGGATTTCGACCTGTGGACGCGCCTGTTGCCGGTGACGCGGGCGGCGAACCTGCCGCAGGCCGTGCTTGCCTACCGCATCCACGGCACCAACATCTCGGTGACGCGCGCGGGCGAGCAGCAGCGCACGTCGATCGATTTTTGCGCGCGGCGCCAGCGGGACGAACTTGGCGAAGTCCGCCTGACGCCGGAAGCGACATACGCGATTTTCGACGCGATCCACGGTTCGCGCATCGCCGGCCGTGCGCGCGCGGCCGACATCGCGCCGATGATCGCCGATCTGATCGACCTGGGCGAGGCGTTCCTGGCGCGCAATGCCGGCAAGGACCTGAATTCGGCACGCCGGTATCTTGCGGCAATGGCGCTGCGCGCGTGGATGGTCAAGTCGATGCCGTTCGAGCGCCGCTTGCCGACGCTGGTGCGCATCCTGCGGACGAGCCTGCTGGCGCCGTGGATGACGCTGCGCTTCAACCTGCGCACGCTCGCCTACTGGCTGCGTCTCTACGCCGAGGCGATCTGGCGGCTCAAGATCCGTGCGCCGTCGCGCATCGACGTGCTGGTGCTGACCAGCTCGCTGCGCGTGGGCGGCACCGAGCGCCATCTCAGCACGATCCTGCCGCTGCTGGCCGAGCGCGGCTGGCGCATCGGCGTGGCGCGGCTGGGGCCGGACGGTCCCGTCGGCGATGCGCTGCGCGCGGCGGGCATCGCGGTGTTCGACGCCGAGAGCCGGGCGAGCCAGATCCGCGTATTGCCGCGCCCGCTGCGCGGCGCCGTTTCCTATGCGTTGCAGACGCTGCCGCTCGTGCGGCTGATCTGGTCCGGCCGGCCGAAGCTCGTGCACGCGTTCCTGCCCAACCCGACGTCGATCGGCGGGCTTGCCTGTCTTGCCTATGGATTCCGGCCGTGGATCTCCAGCCGGCGCGCGCTCAATCTCTACCAGGCGCAGAACGCAAGCGCGTCGTGGCTCGAACGCTGGACCATGCGCCGCGCCGACGCCGTTCTCGGCAATTCGACGGCGATCCTTCGGGATCTGCGCGGCGAAGGGATCGCGGAATCGCGGCTGGCGCTGATCCACAACGGCGTCGGGCTTGCCATGCCGGCGGACGCGCGTGCCGCGGTGCGCGCCTGCGAGGGCATTTCGCCCGACGGCCTGCTGCTGGTGATCGTGGCGAATCTGCTGCCCTACAAGGGGCATCTCGACCTGGTCGAGGCGCTGGGCCGCGTCGCCGGACGCCTGCCGGCGGACTGGACGCTGCTGTGCGTCGGCCGCAACGACGGCCTGCAGGCCGAGATCGAGGCGCGTGCGGATGCCGGCGGGATCGCCGGCCGCGTGCGCTTTGCCGGCGAGCGTGCCGACGTGCGCCCGCTGCTGGTGGCGGCCGATCTCTACGTGTCGGCCTCGCACGAGGAGGGTTTTTCCAACAGCGTGCTCGAAGCGATGGCCGCGGGCCTGCCGGTGATCGCCACGCGTGTGGGCGGAACGCCCGATGCCGTGCAGGACGGGGAGACCGGCCTGCTGGTTCCCGCGCGCGATGCCGGTGCCATGGGCGACGCGATCTTGCGTCTTGCCGCCGACGGCGGGCTGCGCGCGCGGATGGGGATGGCCGGACGCGCGCGGGTCGAGGCCGAGTTCGCGATCGGGCGTTGCGTGGATTCCTACGATGCGGTCTATCGCGGCATCACGCTCAACCCGGCCGCCTGGCCATCCGATCTTCTCGCAAAGGCCAATCCGGCATGACCGTACCGCCCGAACCGAGCTTCTCGACCATGTCGTCGTCGATCGGCGAAGCGCACAACTATGTCGCGTGGATCGTCGACGTGTTCCGTCCCTATGTCGGCGCGCGCCTGCTCGAGATCGGCACCGGCTTCGGCAATTACCGGCGCCAGTTCGCGTCGGTCGCGCACTATGCCAGCGTCGACATCGATGCCGGCGCGGTGCGTGCGGCGGCGGCTGGCGATCCGACGGGGCACTATGCATGCGCCGACGTCGCCGCCGGCGATTTCGCCCGCCACGTGGCGCCTGCGAGCGTCGATACCGTCCTGTGCGCCAACGTGCTCGAGCACATCCCCGACGAGCGGGCGGCGCTCGCCAACATGATGGCGAGCCTGAAGCCGGGCGGTTGTCTGCTGCTGTTCGTGCCGGCCCATCCGGCCCTCTACGGCGACATGGACCGGCTCGCCGGGCACCTGCGCCGCTACACACGCGATACCCTTGTCCGGGCGATCGGCGGGGCCGGCGGGCGCGTCGAACTCGCGCGCTATTTCAATCCGCTGGGCGGTCTCGGCTGGTGGGCAAACCGCTTCCGGCGCTACGAAACACTCGACGACGGCGCGATCAACCGGCAGATTCGCCTCTTCGATCGGTATATCCTGCCCGTGTCGCGGCTCGTCGATCCGCTGACCAGCCGGATTTTCGGCCAATCCCTGATCGCGGTCGTGCGCAAATGATCACCGTCGTCGTTCCCGCCTTCAACGAACAGGATGCCATCGTCGACACGATCGCGCAGATCCGTGCGATGTTCGCGACGGCCGGCTGGGCGGACGGCGAGATCGTCGTCGTCGACGACGGCTCGGCCGACGCCACTGCCGAGCGCGCGACGTCGGCCGGCGTGCGCGTGATCCGCCATCCGATGAATGCGGGCTACGGCCGCTCGCTGAAAGACGGCATCCGTGCGGCCCGCCATCCGATTGTCGCGATCACCGATGCCGACGGCACCTATCCGATCGGCCGCATCCCGGATCTCGTCGCGAAGCTCGAACAGGGCTTCGACATGGCGGTGGGTGCCCGCCAGGGGGCGGCCTATCGCGAATCGGCGGTCAAGCATCCGCTGCGCCTGCTGCTGCGGGGGCTCGTCGAGTTCACGGCCGGCCAGCGCATCCCCGATCCGAACTCGGGCCTGCGCGTCTTCCGGCGCGACGACATCGTGCCGCTGTTCGCCCAGCTGTCCAACGCGTTCAGCTTCACGACGTCGAGCACGCTCGCCTACATGCTGACCGGGCGGTTCGTCGCCTACCTGCCGATCGACTATGCGACGCGCGTCGGCACGACGAAGGTGCGCCTGCTGCGCGATTCGCTGCGCACGCTGCAGTACATCCTGCAGGCGATCGTCTTCTACAATCCGTTGAAGCTGTTCCTGGCCCTCGGCGGCTCGATGTTGCTCGTCTCGGCCGCTTCGCTGGGCGTCGGCCTCGTCGCCGGAATCGACACGTTGCGCCTGTTCGGCATCGGCGGACTGCTCGTGTCGGTGCTGATCGGCGCGCTCGGCTGCCTTGCCGAGCTCGTCCGCCAGACGCGTGCGGGATAGGCGATGGCCGACGACACGCTGCGCGACGCGACGATCCGCGATTTCGGTGCGCAGTGGACGCGCTATTCGGAAAATGACGGCCACTATGCCTCGCTGGACATGCTGCGCGACATCCTCGAGCCGCTGTTGCCGCTGTCGCAGGTCGTCGGCAAGCGGGTGCTCGAGATCGGGGCGGGCTCGGGCCGCATCGTGCGCATGCTGCTGGCGGCGGGGGCGGGCACCGTCGTCGCGGTCGAACCTTCCGACGCGGTCGCGGTCCTTCGGCAGAACACCGCGGACGCCGGCAGCCGGGTCGAGATCCGCCACCAGCGCGGCGACGAGATATCGCCCGAACCGCCCAACGACCTGATCGTGTCGATTGGCGTTCTCCACCATATCGTCGACCCGAAGCCGGTCGTCGCGGCGGCGCATGCGGCGCTTAAGCCGGGCGGCACGCTGCTGGTCTGGCTCTACGGGCGCGAAGGCAACGAACTCTATCTTGCCGTCTTCGGGCCGCTGCGCGCCCTGACGCGGCGTCTGCCGGATATCCTGCTGCGCGGCCTGTGCCATCTGCTGACCGCGGCGCTTGCCGGCTACGTGGCGCTGGCCCGGTGGCTGAAGCTGCCCATGCATGTCTATTGCCGCAACGTGCTGGCGCGCTACGGCTACGCGCACCTGTTCCTGACGGTGTTCGACCAGCTCAATCCCGCCTACGCGAAGTATTATTCGCGCGCCCAGGCGCAAGCGCTTCTGGTGGACGCCGGCTTCGTGCGGGTCCGTCTGCATCGCCGGCACGGCTACAGCTGGACCGCGATCGGTGAACGTGCCGATGCGTAAGTTCCTGCTGGCGTCGATCCTGATCCTGCTTGCCGTTCTCGTGGCGCTCGGCGGCGTGATGCTGGCCGAGATCGGGTTGCGACTGGCCGGCATCGGAACGGCACGCAGCTACATCGTCGACGTCGAGCTTTTTCCCTACAAGAACTACACGGTGTCGAGCCAGCCGCGCGGCGTGGCGCTTGGCCACGGCCGGCACATCGTCGACGGCTATTTCGGGCATGGACCCTGCGACACGCCGGACGGCAGCACCGCGCTGTTCAACAGCGACGGCTTCCGCGGACCCGAGTTCCGCGACCTGCCGGCGCGCGAGCCGGACGAGATCCGCATCGTCATCGTCGGCGGCTCGGCGTCGATCTCGTGGAATGTCGGCGAGGCCTGTACGCTCGACGCCAATCTTGCCCGCCTGTTCGAGAAGCGCTGGCCGGGGCGCAAGCTGCGCGTGATCAATCTCGGCAGCGGCGCCTGGAAGTCGATGCAGGAGCTGATCGCCTTCCAGCTGCACGGCCTTGCCACCGATCCCGACATCGTCGTCGCTTTCGACGGGTTCAACGACATCCTGCATGCCTTCTCCATGCATTACGAGACGCCGTACACGAGCGGCATGATGAACCAGGCGTTCGAGCGCTACCGCCAGTTCGTCTATGGCGGCCTCGGCGATTTTGCGCGGTCGTTCAAGCTGCCTTACCTTCTGCGCGACTTCGTTTTCAGCCGGGCCGCGGGCATGCTCGATGCCGGTGCCGCACCGGCAAGCCTGCCCGAGCGCGCCGTCCGCGCCGAACCCGGCGGCCTGTCGACGCGTCCGATCCAGCCGGTCGATCCGGCGGCGATCCTGGCGCGCACCGACTTCGATCCGTGGAACCGCGAGACGGTGGATTTCTATCTGCGCAACATGCGTTCGCTGGCGGGCATTGCGGCCGGCAGCGGCATCGATACGGTGTTTGCGCTCCAGCCGACCGTCTATCTGAAGGCGCCGCTCGAGAACGGCGATCGCAAGGTCTACGACGGCTATGCGGCGTCGGCCAATTTCACGGCGCTCGGCTATCTGCGCGCGCGTGCCGGGCTCGACGCGCTGGCAAAATCGCAGGCGCACGTGCGCTTCGTCGATCTGAGCGAGGCGTTCAACGGCCTGCCGGGGGACTGGTTCGGCGACCAGGTCCATTTCGGCGCCGAAGGCTACCGGGTCGTCGCCGAGAAGCTGTTTGCCGAACTCGTGCCGGTGATCGAGGCGCGCGGCCGCTAGATTCCGGCGAGGCCCATGCGGCCGGCCCATTCGCGCAACGCGATCAGGCCGAACAGCTTGAGGCCGTTGTCCGCCCGCCCCGACAGATGCGCCTGCCACAGCGCCTCGACCGCGGCCGGCTCGAAGAAATCCCCCGCGAGTTTGGCGCTGTGGCCGTAGATCGGATGGCGCCGCCAGTGCGTCGCCCAGTTGGCGACCGGTGAGCTGAAGCCCGCCTTGCGGCGCGCGAGCGTCGCTGCCGGCAGGCGCGCGCGCTGGCTATGCTTGAGCAGCCATTTGCGCTTCAGTCCGCGCATCTTCATGTCGACCGGCAGGCGGGCTGCGAACTCGATCAGGCGGTGGTCGAGAAAGGGCGCGCGCGCCTCGAGGCTCCAGGCCATCGTCGCGCGATCGACCTTGGTCAGCACGTCGTCGGGCAGCCAGGTGGCGATGTCGATATGCATCGCCTGGTCGAGCGGATGGGCGCCGGCGACTTCCGCCGCCAGGCCGCGCGCACGCTCCGCCGGATCGAAACCCGCCGCCGACTGCCATGCCGGGCGCAGCAGCGCGCGCTTTTCCGCACCCGAGAAAATCCGTCGCCAGCCGACATGGGCCGCCGCGAAATCCTCGCCGCGTGCGGCGAGGAAGCGGCCCAGTTTCTCGTCCCACGCGACCTTGCCGCGCGTCGGCCGGCGGACCGCGCGCAGCAGGGCGGCGGCCGGCCCGTCGAGCACGGCCGGCATCCAGTCGAACGCCAGCCTGACGCGATCGGCGACGTAGGTGTCGTAGCCGGCGAAAAGTTCGTCGCCGCCGTCGCCCGACAGTGCCACCGTGACCTGCGTGCGCGCGAACCGGGCAAGCTCGTAGGTCGGCAACATCGAGCTGTCGGCGAACGGCTCGTCCCAGGCGGCCAGGCACTCTTCCATCGCGTCGGCGTCACCGCGGGCCGCGCGCTGCCGGTGCACGGTCCCCAGATGCGCGGCAATGTCGGCCGCCGCCGCGGATTCGTCGAATGCCGCGTCGTCGAAGCCCATGCAGAAGGTGCGCGGCTGCTGCGAACCGCCGGCCGCCACCATCGAGCCGACGACCGTCGACGAATCGACGCCCCCCGACAGGAACGCGCCCAGCGGCACGTCCGACACCATGCGCAGGCGGACCGCATCGTCCACCAGTGCTCGAAGTTCATCGGCCGCATCGTCGTCGTCGCGCGGCGCCTTCGACGCCTCGAAATGCGCGGCCAGCGACCAGTAGCGCCGCGGTTCGCCGTTCTGCGCGTCCGGGCCGACGAGCAGCGTGTGCGCCGGCGGCAGGCGATGCACGCCGGCGATGATCGCGTTCGCGCCGGTCACGTAGTTGTTGTCGAGGAACCCGCCGAGCGCCTGCGGATCGACGCGTCGCGCGATCGCCTCGTCCTCCAGCAGCGCGTCGAGCTGCGAGGCGAAGGCAAATCCTCCGGGCGTACGCGCGTAGTAGAGCGGCTTCTCTCCGGCCCGGTCGCGTGCCAGCAGCAGCGTGCGCGCGGCGCCGTCCCAGATCGCGAAGGCGAACATCCCGTTGAGCCGCGACACGCAGTCGCTGCCCCAATGCATGTAGGCGGCCAGCAGGACTTCGGTGTCGCCGGTCCCGCGGAAGACCGCGCCCGCCCGCGCCAGTTCGGCGCGCAGTTCCCGGAAATTGTAGATCTCGCCGTTGTAGACGATCCAGTACCGGCCGGCCGGGTCGGCCATCGGCTGGTCGGCGACCGTGCTCAGGTCGAGAACGGAGAGTCGGCGATGGCCAAGGGTCGCCGGACCCAGCGCCACGACGTTGCCGGCATCCGGTCCGCGACGCGCGAGCCGCGCGGTCATGCGGGACACGCAGCCGGTCCGGTCGCGCCCGCGCCAATCTAGCATTCCCGCTATGCCGCACATGGTCTAGCTTGCCTTCGGAAAGGGACGCGGCACGGAAGATTCGCACGTGCGGCGGAGTGAAGCGGTAATGACGGATTTTCTAGCGGCCGGCCAGACGAATCGCAAGCTCGCCAAAGCGGCCATCCGGATCGGTCTTGCGCTCGCCTGCGCCGGGTTTCTCGCTGCGGTTGCGGCGGTGCTCGCGCCCGCATTCGGCGCGGGCACGGGCGACGCGTTCAACCTGTTCCGGGCCTACGGGATGCGGCAAGGCGTTGCGGTCCGGCTGGCGGCCGGCGCCGGTGCGGCCGGACTGCTGCTGGCCTTTCTGGCGGCGGCAGGAATGCCCGACGCCGGACCGGGCGCGCGCCGGCTGCATCTGCTCCTGGCCGGCGCGGCGGTACGGCTGCGCGCGGCGGACGCGGTCCTTGCGCGGCGCACGGCATTCTATGTCGTGCCGCTTGCCGGCCTCGTCGCGACGGTCAACCTCGTCGCGCTGTACGACGTGGCGTGGCTGCCGTGCCTCAATCCCGACAGCGGGGGCTATTTCTCGTTCGGTCTGCACCGCACGGTCGGCTACACGCTCGCCGTCCGCACGGCGATCGCGCTGTTCGACAGCGTCGTGCCGCTCGTGCCGGTGCAGCTCAACCTGATGCTGGCGGGATTCGTGGCGCTCGCGCACGCTTTCGGGCGGCTGTCCGGCTCGCGGCTCGCCGGACTGGCGCTCGCGGCGCTGCTGGTTCCGGCAGGTTCGCAGCTGGCGCTGCGCGACATGATCCTGACCGAGCCGCTGTTCGTGGCGCTGCTGTGCTTCCATCTGGCATGCGTGTTCGGCCTGCTGTGCCGATTCCGGCCCTGGCTGGCGGTTGCGGCCGGCACGGCGCTGGGGGCTGCGATTCTCGTGCGGCCGGCCGGCTATTCGCTGCTTGCGTCGATCCCGTTTCTTGCCCTGCTCGCCGTCGGCCATCGCCGGAAGGCGGCGGTCCTGATGGCATTGCCGGCGGCGGCACTGCTGCTGATGGCGGCGGGCTTCAACTACGCGCGCTTCGGCCAGTTCGCCACGCAAAGCTACGGATCGATCAGCCTGGTCGGGCACGTGGCGCACCTGATCCGCGCCGACATGAAGACGAGTGAGCCTGCACTCGCCGCACGCATCGACGCCGCGACCGCCGCAATCCGCCGCGATCTCGACGGCCTGTCGGGGCCCTACGAACGCTGGTTCGGCACGATGAACGTCTACAACGTGCTGCTCTGGCAGAAGGTCTATCCGGAGATCGCCGCCGAGGCTGCGGCCCGGTTTCCCGATGCGCCGGGCCAGACGCAGCAGGCGGAAATTTCGCGCCTTGCCCTCGTCCTGTCGCTCGACGCGATCGCCAGCTCGCCGGGTGCTTATGCCGCGCACGTCCTGTCGCACTATTTCGGCATGTGGAGCACGACGCTCGTTCCCTACGGCACGCTGTCCGCGCACGCGCGCGAATGCTTCGGGCAATCGCGCGCGATCCTGGCCGCCAATCCCGACGCGTTTGCGGCGGGCCTGTCGCCCGCACTCTACGATGACCCGTCGGCCGTCGCGCGATTCGCGCGCGAGACCGGCCAGATGCGGCTCGTCGATGTCTACTGGTTCGCGGTCACGGCGTTCCAGCTGCCGTTCGTGCTTGCCGCCCTCGGGGCATCGCTTGCGGGGCTGCTGCTGATGCCGTGGGCGGCCCGGCTGACGCCGGCCGAGCGGGGGGTCGCCTATGCGGGGGCCGCCCTGCAGGCGTATTTCGCGCTCGTCGTCGGCGTACAGGCCGCCATTCCGCGCTATGCCGTGGTTTTCGAACCCTATGTCCTGGCCGTCGCCCTCGGCGGCGCGCTTGCGGCCTGTCGGCGGTTCGCTGGCGACGGCGCACGCGATGCTATAAAATAGCCGTCCGGTACGCCGCCCGCCCGAAACGCTGGAGTCCGACACTTGATCGACCGCCGAAGTCTTCTTGCCCTGACGGCGCCGCTGCTGCTTTCCGCCTGTGGTTTCGAGCCCGTCCACGCGACCCGCCAGGGATCGTCGGTCAACGACAAGCTCGCCGCGATCCGCATCGCGCCGATTCCGGAACGGTCGGGCCAGGTCCTGCGCAACTACCTGCTTGACCGGCTGACGCCGCTCGGCCAGTCGCAGGCCACGCAGTACACGCTCACCATCCGCCTGTTCGAGCCGGTCCAGACGCTCGCCCTGCGCCGCGACGACATCATCAGCCGTTCGAGCTATTCCGCCACGGCTTCGTTCGATCTCAGGGACAGCGAGGGCAAGCGCGTCGTGGCCGGCAACTCGTCGTTCTCGTCCGACTACGAGATCACCAATTCCGAATACGCGACGCTCATCTCGCGCCAGAACGCGCGCGACCGTGTCCTCGAGCTGGTCGGCGACGACGTGCGCGGGCAGCTCGCCGCCCACTTCGCGGGGCGCTGACTATAGCCCGCGGACGGCGATCTCGCCGAGATTGCGGAAGGCGAAGCGGAACACGATTGCCGTGTCCGGCGGGATCTCGGCGCGGCCGATGTTCCGGCGGCTCAGGTCCACGCCCCAGGTGAAGCAGTCGTCCTCGTAGAACAGCGTGCCGCCGACGAGCAGGATGCCCCTGTCGACGCCCATCGAATTGACGATGCGGCTGACCACCCGCCAGTTCTCCGAGATGCGGCTGCTCAGCGACTGCGACAGCTGGTTGATCGAGGCCAGCGCCGTCGGCTGCAGCGACCGGTCGATCCGCGCGTGCGCAAGGCCGTAGCGCAGCGCATTCGGCCCCAGCGAGAGATTCGAGATCGAGCGGAGCAGCTCGTGGTTCGAATTGTCGATCTGGAAGCGGTATCCGGCCTCGACCCATTCGTGCGGACGCAGATTCATGCGTCCGACGACGTCGGACAGCCGCGTGTCGGCGCCCGATCCGGCCGGCAGCGCGGAATCGGAATTGATCCGGTACTGCTGGCCCAGGAACACGACGATCCGCTGGCCGGCCTGGTTCTGCATGTCGGTCGTGGCGCCCAGGACCAGGCGCTGGCCCGAATCGAGCCGGTCGTAGCCGGTGAACCGGTTCATGCGGAAGAGGTTGGTGTCGTCGAACGTGAGACCGCGGCTGTCCTCATTCGGGAAGGCACGCTGGCTGCCGGCGTTGGGCGCCACGTATACGGCCGCGACCGGCTCGATGATCGTGCGGACCGCACCGTCGCGCCGCATCAGCGGATAGCGCCACGACATGCCGACCTGCGGCATCACGCGCGCCGAGACGCCCGTATCGGTGGGCTGGAACGCGTCGCGGCCGATATGCGTGTTCTCGGCGTTGAACACGTCGGTCTGCAGGTTGGCGCTGAGCGTGTAGATCTCGCCCGAACGCGTCGTGTAGGGCAGGGCCCAGCCGGCGAGGATCGTGCCGCGCTGGGCGCGCACGTCGCTGTCGCGGTAGATCGACACGGCCGACGCGTCGACCGTATAGCGCCCGCCCATCGTGCCGGGCTCGCCGATCCAGCTGTACGAGGCCGCGGGCAACACCAGCGGCGTGCGCGAGGGATCGTCCTCCGGCCGCAGTCCCTGGAACGCCATCGCGTTGAGCGAGGCGTAGCCGCGGTCCTGGAAGCCTTCGGTGAACATCCGGCTCTCGAGCGCGTCCTGGTCGAGGAACCGGAAACGCTGCCGGATCCGGTAGCGGTCGATGTAGGTCTTGTCCGAGGCACGCGACAAGTCGTAGCCCCAGCGCCACGTGTCGTCGATGTCGAAGCGGCCGTTGGCGCGCACGTGTCCGCGGTTGTCCGGGAAGCCCTCGCCCTCGCGCCGCGTGCGCAGGAACGAGGCGTCGGCGGAGAGCTCGCCCGAACGCGTGCGCTCGCGGTATTCGCCGATCGTCAGCGGATTGTCGTTCGTCAGGATGACCGGCGTGATCGTCGCGTCCGACGTCGGGTTGATCGCCCAGTAATAGGGCGTCGCGATCATCGTGCCGTTGCGCGAGGACGTCGCGATGTCGGGCACCAGCAGGCCGGTCTTGCGCTGCTCGGTGCCGTCGGGATGCGAGAGGTAGGGGGTGTAGGCGACCGGAACGCCGGCGATCTCGAGCCAGGCGTTGTCGTAGACGACCTCTTTCTTCTCCTGGTCGTGCGTGATGCGCTGCGCGCGGATCTGCCAGATCGGCGCGCGTGTGGGATCCTCGCGGCACGGCTCGCAGGGGCTGTAGGTCGCCTTGCGCATCACGGTCTTGCTGCCGTCGGCGCGCCGCGCGGTGACGGCGGCAAAGCGCGACTGGTCGGCGATCAGCAGGCGCAGGTTGCGCAAGGCCCCGTCGCGCAGGTCGCTGGTCAATTCCACGAAATCGGCGAACACGACCTCGCCGGTCGGCTCGACGATGCTCACGTCGCCCGATGCGGTGACGACGTTCGTGCGCCGGTTGAAGGTCAGCGTCTCGGCCTTGAGCAGGCGCTGGCCCTGCGCGATCTCGACATGGCCTTGTGCCGTGACGATGCCCAGATCGTCGTCGACGACGACCTCGTCGGCGGTCAGCAGGGCAGGAAGTTCGCCGGCCGTGGTACGGGTCTGGGCGCGCGCGTCGGCGGCCGACAGCAGAACGAGCGCAAGCATGCCCGCGCCGATAGCGCCGCCAATCGTCTTTCGGGTGGTCGGCAGGGCCATTCGTCGCTTCGTCGAAGTCGCCAAGGATCGAAAATTGCGTGGGCTTTCGAGGCGCTTACCCCGAAAGGACGGCGATTATAGCGACGGAGCCAGCATGTGCCATCGGATAAATTCGGGTCAATTGGCCACATAAATCGCGCATTTCGGGGGGGAGTCGCGCGCGACCTACCATCCCTTGCCGCGGTCGCCCGCGACCTGTTACACCAAACCTAATCTTCCGAATCAGCTCCCGAGTGGTGCCGTGCTGCAGCCCCTTCGCATCGCCCCGTCGATCCTTTCTGCCGATTTCGCGTCGCTCGGCGCAGAGGTCCGCGCGATGGAAGCGGCGGGTGCGGATTACATCCATGTCGACGTGATGGACGGCCATTTCGTGCCCAACATCACGATCGGCCCGGCGATCGTGCGCGCCATCCGGCCGCACACGAAGCTGCCGCTCGACGTGCATCTGATGATCTCGCCCGTCGATCCCTACATCAAGGAATTCGCCGACGCGGGTGCCGACATCCTGACCGTCCATCCCGAGGCGGGCCCGCACGTGCACCGCACGATCCAGCTGATCCGCAGCCTCGGCAAGAAGGCGGGGCTCTCGCTCAATCCCGGCACGCCGGTCGAGACGGCCGATCCGCTGCTGCCAGATCTCGACCTCGTGCTCGTGATGTCGGTCAATCCCGGCTTCGGCGGGCAGAGCTTCATCGAAGGCGCACTCGCCAAGATCGCGGCCCTGCGCGCGCGCATCGACCGGCTGGTCGCCGGCAGCGACCGGCGCATCGATCTCGAAGTCGACGGCGGCATCAATCTCGCGACGGGTCCGCGCGCGCGCGCGGCCGGTGCCGACGTGTTCGTCGCCGGCACGGCGGGCTTCGCCGGCGGCCCCTCGAAATACGCCGAGAATATGCGGCGTCTGCGCGGCACCTGAGCATGCCCGCCCGCGCGCGCCGGTCCCGCCTCAGGGATTTCTGGAACGGCTCGCCGTTCTATTCGCTGCTGATCGGCGGACGCGCACCTGCGCGCCTCACGCGTCTGGCACCGCCGCCGCTGCCCGGCGTGCGGTCGCGCGGCGAGGCCATCGTCGCCGGCAAGCTCGTGTGCGCGGGCCGCGCCCTTCTTGCCGAACGGCCCGACTGGATCGCGCCCGACCTGTCCGACGCCGCGCGCATCGAGCTCAATTCGTTCGACTGGCTCGACGATCTTGCCACCGTCGGCAACGAGGCGGCCCAGACGCGCAGCCGCGCTTTGGTCGAGGACTGGATCGCCGCCAATCCCAGATGGCAGGCGGGCCCGTGGGATGCCGAGCAGACCGGCCACCGGCTCGCGGCGTGGCTCGCGCACGCACCCTTCCTGTCGCGCGGCGACGGCGACCGGCTCGGTCCCATGCTGCTCGACTCGGCCTGCCGGCAGGCGCGCCATCTGTCGCGCGGCTGGACCTCCGCCCCGCCGGGCGTGGCGCGCCTTGCGGCCCTCAAGGGCCTCGTCTACGCGCATGCCTGCGGGCTGCTGCCGGAAAGCCGGCTTGCGGCGGTCGCGCGCGTGCTGGGGGCGGAAGCGCAGGGCCAGCTGCTCGACGACGGTTTCCACGCCGCGCGCGGGCCGGGCTCGCAGTATGCGGCACTCGCGATCCTCGTCGATGCGCGCCTGGCGCTTGAAGCCGCACAGGCGGCGGTCCCCGAAACGCTGCACCGTTCGATCGAGCAGCTCGCCCCCGCCGTGCGTTTCTTCCGCCACGGCGACGGCGGCCTCGCGCTGTTCGAGAATTCGAACGTCGAGGACGCGCGCGCCATCGACGAGGTGCTGGCGCGCGCGCAGTGCCCGACTCTGCCGCCCGAGCGCGCGGCGAATGCCGGGTTCGAGCGCGTGGCCGCCGACCGCACGCTGGTACTCCTCGATGCAGGCGCCCCGCCGGCCCCCGGCTTCGACGCGCACGCGCATGCCGGCACGCTGTCGGTCGAGATTTCGGTCGGACGCGAGCGGATCATCGTCAATTGCGGGGCGGGCCCGCGCGACGATTCGGAATGGTCGCTGGCGCTGCGCGCCACGGCCGCGCACTCGACGCTGACGCTGGAGGACACGAGCTCGTCCGAGCCGGTCCCCGGCAAGCTGATGCGCCGGCCGCCCAACGTGAAGTCGTCGCGCGACGAGGCCGACGGCAACGTGTGGCTCGAGGCGAGCCACGACGGCTACGTGCCGCTGTTCGGCTTCCTGCATGTGCGTCGCCTGTTCGTCGCCGGCGACGGGCGCGACGTGCGCGGCGAGGATTCGCTCGTCCCCGCACCGGGTGCTCCGACGGCACCTTCCGCGCGCTTTGCACTCCGCTTCCATCTCGATCCCGGCCTGCAGGCCTCGATCATCCAGAACGGGGCCGCGGCCCTGCTGCGCACGCACAGCGGCCAGGCGTGGCGCCTGCAGGTCGCGGGCGCGGTGCTGGAAATCGGCGAGAGCGTCTCGTTCGGGGTGCGCGGCAGTGCGCGCCGTGCCGAGCAGCTCGTCGCGGCGGGTACGGCAAGCGCCCAGGGCGTGTCGATCAAGTGGGCGCTCAAGAGCATCGCGACGGCGCGGTCGTCTTGAACGTCCCCGACTGGATCGCGCAGCACCGCAGAGCGTGGGCAGCGAAGCCCGCACTGTCCGAATGGTATGCGCGCGAGATCTTCGCGCGCATCGACGCGCGTCTCGCACCGGGACGCACGCTGCAGGTCGGCGTGGGGCCGGGGCTCTACGGGCGTGGCCGGCCGGGCTTCGTCAACGCCGATCTCGGCGCGCAGGACGGCGTGGATGTCGCCTGCGACGCGCACGCACTTCCCTTCGCGGCCGGCGCCTTCGCCAATGTCGTGGGCATCGACGTGCTCCATCATCTCGCCGCACCGGGCCGGGCGTTGGCCGAGATCGCGCGCGTGCTCGCCCCCGGCGGGAGGTGCCTGCTGGTCGAGCCGTGGACCGGTCCCGCGGGCTGGATCGTCTACCGCCATTTCCACCACGAGGATTGTGCGGCGGTCGCTGATCCGTGGAATTCGGCGTTCGCCCCGGGCAAGGGGGCGCTCGACGGGAACGCGTGGCTGCCGCGCACCCTGCTGTGGCGCCGTGCAAGCGAGCTGCGGCACCACGCCCCGGGCCTTGCGGTCGAAAGCGTGGAAGCCTTCGGGCTTTTGGGCTATCTAGCCACCGGCGGCTTCCAGCAATGGGGCGCACCCCTGCCGTTCGTGCGTGCGCTGCGTGCGTTCGAGGCGGGGTTGCCGCAGGCGGTCCAGCGGCAGATCGCGCTGCGCGCGTTTTTCGTGTTGAGAAGGAACGGCGGCTGATGGAGACGAGCGAGGAACGCAGCCGGCGCAAGATCGAGCTGCGCGACCGCAACGAGCCCGCGCGCGCCGGCTGGCGCCAGCGCCACGCGTTCTACCATTCCGAGGACATGCGCGCGTTGCGCTTCCTCGTCCCCGCCGGGGCGAGCGTGCTCGCACTCGGCTGCGGCGACGGTGCGGTGCTCGAAGGCGTGGGCCCGCGCCGCGGCGTGGGTCTCGATCCCAGCCCCGCCTCGATCGCGGCGGCGAAGCAGGCCCATCCGCAGTTCGATTTCCGCGTCGCCGATTTCGAGAATGGCGAAGCGCTTGCCGGCCTCGGCGAGACGTTCGACGTCGTGCTGCTTGCCGACACGATCGGCTGGCTCGACGACGTCGAGGACGTGCTCGCGAAACTGCACGCGGTCTGCCACGCCGACACGCGCGTGATCCTGTCCTACCACGCGCCGATGTGGGAGCCGCCGCTGCGCCTGGCCGAAAGCCTCGGCCTGAAGGCGCCGATGCCGGGCGCCAACTGGCTGGGCATGCGCGACATCGCGGCCCTGCTGGAACTCGCGGGCTTCGACGTGATCCGGCGCGAATGGCGCACGCTGCTGCCGGTGCGCCTTTTCGGGCTGGGCACGCTCGTCAATCGGGTGCTCGCTCCGCTGCCGGCGGTCCGCGCGCTGTGCCTTCGCCACTATCTGGTCGCCCGATCGCGCGCCGTGGCGGCACCCGTGCCGCGCTCGGCCAGCGTCGTGATCCCGGCGCGCAACGAGCACGGCAACATCGAGGCCGCGGTGAAGCGGCTGCCGCAGTTCTGCGAGCGGGTCGAGATCGTGTTCGTCGAAGGCCATTCGCGCGACGGCACGCTCGAGGAGATGCACCGCGTCAAGGCCGCCTATCCCGAGCGCGACATCAAGATCTTCGTGCAGGAAGGCAAGGGCAAGGGCGACGCCGTGCGCAAGGGCTTCGCCGAGGCGACGGGCGAGGTGCTGATGATCCTCGACGCCGACCTGACGGTGCCGCCCGAGCAGATGCCCAAGTTCTTCCGCCAGATCGCCGAGGGCAAGGGCGAGTTCGTCAACGGCTCGCGCCTCGTCTATCCGATGGAAGACCAGGCGATGCGCACGCTCAACCTGATCGCCAACCACGCCTTCTCGGTGATCTTCAGCTGGCTGCTCAACCAGCGCTTCACCGACACGCTGTGCGGCACCAAGGTACTGCGCAAGTCGCACTACGAGCGCATCGCCGCCAACCGCCTCTATTTCGGCGAGTTCGATCCGTTCGGCGATTTCGACCTGATCTTCGGGGCGGTGAAGCTCAACATGCAGGTGGTCGAGGTGCCGATCCGCTATCTCGCGCGCACCTACGGCGAGACGCAGATCTCGCGTTTCCGTCACGGCTGGCTGCTGCTGAAAATGGTCGTGTTCGCATGGCGCAAGCTCAAGGCCTACTGACCGGCCCGCGCGCGTCGCTGGCGCTGTTCGCGCTGGCGCTCGCGGTGCGCGGCGTCTACCTGCTGGCGATCTATTCGGGCCCGGA
This sequence comes from uncultured Azospirillum sp., assembly GCA_964416335.1. Taxonomy (GTDB): domain Bacteria; phylum Pseudomonadota; class Alphaproteobacteria; order CACIAM-22H2; family CACIAM-22H2; genus Tagaea. The sequence goes on along the minus strand of CAYQDN010000009.1, from coordinate 9,064 downwards.
TTCGCTGATGCATGTCGATTCGGCGATGTGGCTGCGCTTGGCCGAGAATCCGGCGAACTGGCTGGGCAATGAAGAGCGCATGCCGTTCTATCCGCTCTATCTCGGGCTGGTGGGCCGGATCTTCGGGCCCGAGCCGATCCATGCCGTGATCGGCCAGATCGTCGCCGACGCGGCCGCCTGCGTGCTGATCGCGCGCAGTGCCGCCGCGCTTGCCGGTCGCGGCGGCGAACGGGCGGGCTGGATCGCGGGCCTCGCCGCCGCGTTCAATCCTACGCAGGTCGTGATGGCATCGGTCGTGCTGGGCGATTCGCTGTTCTTGTTCTTCATCGCGGGCACGATCCACGCGGCCTTGCGCTGGCTCGATGACCTGCGCTTCGCCACGGCGATGGAGCTCGGCCTGTGGGCGGGGATGGCTTTCCTCAACCGCGCCTTCATCCTGCCGGTGCTGGCCGCGTTGCCGCCGGTGCTGGCCGCGATAGCGGTCCTGCGCGGACGCGGGACGGCCCCGGCGCTGCGGCAGGCCGCGGTCGTCGCGTTCCTCGCCGTGCTGTGCATCGGTTCGGCGGTCTTGCGGAACTGGGTCGAGCACGGCGTGCCGGCGATAACGTCGCAGACCGGTTTCCACATGGCGTTCTGGGTCGTTCCGCTCGTGCAAGAGGCCAAGGACGGCACGCCGGTGGCGCAGACCCAGTCGGAAATCGCCGCCGCGTTCTGGAACGACATCAAGCCCGCCGATCTCGACGGGCCTTTCGCGATCTCGGACCGGTGGGCCGCGGCGGCGCGCGCGCGGATGGCCGGTCTGGGCGCGGCCGCGTTCGCGAAGGCGTGGGCGACGGGTGCGGCGATCAACCTCGCCTCGCCCGCCGTGCTGATGTCGCCGCCGCTGATGCAGCTGCCGCGCACGGGCTTCTACGCAACGCCGGGTGCGGGCATCGCCGAGAAGATCGCCAATTTCCTGTGGTCGAACGACAACGCGGCCTATGCGCGCTGGATGCTGGCGGGCGCGCTCGTCGAGTTTCCGCTCAAGCTGCTCGCGTTCCTCGGCATGCTGGTCGGCCTCGCGACGGCCGGCACGCGGCTGGCGACGGCAGCACTCGTGGGCTGGATCGTGTTCGTGCTGCTGGTCAACGGGCCGGTCGCCTCGCCCAAGTACCGGCTGCCGATCGAGCCGGTTGCCTGCATTTTCATCGGATTGGCCGCCGCGCGGTTCGGCAAGCGATACGTGCGCGCCTGACGCATGCTGTTTCCGAGCTTCGAGTTCCTGCTCTACTTCCTGCCGGCGACGCTCGCCGGATTCTTCGGCCTTGCCCGCTGGAGCCGTCGCATCGCCGCCCTGTGGCTCGCGATGGCGTCGCTCGCCTTCTACGGTGCTTGGGACGTCGCTTTCGTTCCGCTGCTGCTCATCTCGATCCTCGGCAATTACCTTGCGGGGCTTCTGCTCGTCCGGCTGCGGCGCGGGGCATTCGCCGGCCCGGCGCTTGCCGCGGCGGTCGCCGCCAATCTCGCCGTGCTCGGCTACTACAAGTATTCCGGCTTCCTGGCCGTCCAGGTCCTCGGATTGCCGCCGTCGTTCGTGGCCGGCACCCTCCTGCCGCTCGGCATCTCGTTCTTCACCTTCACGCAGATCGCCTATCTGGTCGACGTGCGCCGCGGCCTGGCGCAAGAGGCCGATTTTGCCAGTTACCTGCTCTTCGTCACGTTCTTTCCCCACCTGATCGCGGGGCCTTTGCTGCACCACAAGCAGATGATGCCCCAGTTCACCGCTCCGCAGGTTTACTCGCCCCGCTTCGCCGACCTGGCGCCGGGGCTCCTCGTTTTCGCGATCGGGTTGGCCAAGAAGGTCCTTCTGGCCGACAGCCTTGCGGAATATGCGAGCCCCGTCTTCGACGGCGCGCGCGACGGGGCCGACATCCGGCCGCTCGCGGCATGGATCGGCGCGTTCGCCTATGCGTTCCAGATATATTTCGACTTCTCCGGTTATTCGGACATGGCGATCGGCCTGGCACGGATGTTCGGCATCCGCATGCCGGAGAACTTCGCGTCGCCCTACAAGGCGGCAAGTCCGATCGAGTTCTGGCGCCGCTGGCACATGACGCTGTCGGCCTTCCTGCGCGACTATCTCTACATTCCGCTGGGCGGCAACCGGCGCGGTCCCGTCCGGCGCTACGGCGCGCTGCTCGCGACGATGGTGCTCGGCGGGCTGTGGCACGGCGCGAACTGGACGTTCGTCGCCTGGGGCGCCCTGCACGGCGTGCTGCTGGCGGCCGCCCATTTGTGGGGTGCCGCGCGCATCCGGGCGGGATGGCGGCGCGCGGACCCGGGTGCGGTCGGCGTCGCGGCGACGTTCCTGGTCGTGACGATGGCCTGGGTCCCGTTCCGTGCAGCCGGATGGGCGAGCGTCGTGACGCTCTATGCGGCGATGGCGGATTTCGCCGGACTGGCCGCCGATTTCGGCATGCCCCACGATTCGGTGTTTGCCGGACTTTCGGTGACGACGGCAGACTGGAGCCTGCCGCTCGCGCTGCTGGCGATCGGCGGAATCCTGGTCTGGTCGTGCCCGACCACGTCCCGGATCGGCGAACGGTTCGAAACGCTTTCGCCCGGCGCGCGCGGTGCCGTCGCCGGCGCCGTGCTGGCGGTGGTTCCGCTGCTGGCGGCGATCGCGGCCGCGCGCGGGAACTCGGAATTCATCTATTTCAACTTCTAGGATCGAAACGCGGCATGCGGATCTGGGGCGCATTCATTTCGGGCGGCGTTGCGGTCCTTCTCGGGCTCGAGCTGCTGCTGCGCCTGCTGCCGGTCTCGACCGGATTCGGCTTCCTTGCCGTGAACGAGGCGAATCCGGTCCTGCGCGGCGCTCCCGGGGGCGCGTACACGTATTCGCGCGGCTGGAACATGCGCCTTGCCCGGACCGGACGGCTCAACGCGGACGGCTTCGTCGCCAGCTACGGCTATTTGCCCGACCGTGCGTCGGTCGCGGTGATCGGCAACAGTTTCGTGCAGGCGGCCGCACTCGATCCGGCCGACACGCTGCAGGAGCGGCTGAACGTTGGCGCGCCGACCGGTCGCCAGGCGATCGCGATCGGGCAGGCCGGCGCGCATGTGGCCGACTATCTCGCGGCCGCGGCCTGGGCGCATGCCGCGTACCGCGTCGAGGCGATGGTCATTGTCCTTACCGTGGGCGACGTGCTGGATGCCGAAATGCCGAAGGCCGGCGGCTACCACTTTTCGGTCGACGGCGCGGGTACGGTGGCGGGCCCGCTGCGCACCGATCGCGGGATGCCGGGCTTTCTTGCGGCAACGGCGAACGGCTCGCGGCTGCTGCGCTATCTCTACGACAATCTTTCGCTCCTCGCGCACGTCCCGGCCCCCGCCGACCTGCTGCGCGTCCGTGCCCCGGCAAAGCCGTCGCGGACCGGGCCGATGCCGCCCCGCATCCCGGACCGGGCGCGGTTCGAGGCGCTCGCCGATGCGTTCCTTGCGCGCCTGCCGGCGGCCGCCGGACTGCCGGCGGATCGCATCGTGCTCGTGGTCGATGCGGATCGCCCGGCCCTGCTGGAAAAGCGCGTGCCCGAACCGCGCGACATCGACCTGCTCGGGCACCGGGCGCGGGCGGCCGGTTTCCGCGTCCTTGAACTGGATGCGCCGTTCCGCGCGGCCGGCCCGCCGCTCGACTTCCTGCCGCTCGACGGCCACTGGAACGCGCGCGCGCATGCCATCGTCGCGGACAGGCTTTCGGCGCTGCTGCCGCAGCCTTAGCCCGGAATCTCAGGCAAGCCGCGTGTAGTCGTCGATCTGTCGGCGCGTCAGGGCGGCCACGTCGCCGCCGGAACGCCAGGCGGCATACCATTTTGCGGTCCAGCCGACGGCCTCGACGAAGCCGAGTTTCGGCTGCCAGCCCAGTTCGACGCGTGCGCGTTCGGCCGACAGCGTCAGGTAGGGCGCTTCGGGCGGGATCTCGGCATTCTCCAGCGTCCAGCCCGGTTTGCCGGCAAAATGCGCGCCGAACGCATCGACCAGCTCGGCGACCGTGCGTCGCTCGCGCGCGTCGGGCCCGAAATTGAACGCGTCGTCGACCGGGCGTGCGGCGAGGGCGAGATACCCCGCCAGCGGGTCGAGCACATGCTGCCACGGCCGCACTGCATTGGGCCGACGCAGCACCAGCTTCTTGCCGGCTTCCAGCGCACGCACCGCATCGGGCAGCACGCGATGGGCGGCCCAGTCGCCGCCGCCGATGACGTTGCCCGCGCGCGCAGTCGCGACGGGGACGCGCCCGGCGAAGTAGCTCGCTCGGAAACTGTCGACGACGATCTCGGCCGCGGCCTTGCTGGCGGAATAGGGATCGTGCCCGCCGAGCCGGTCGCTCTCGACGAAGGCGCGCCCGCCGCCGTCGTTGGCATAGACCTTGTCGCTGGTGACGACGAGGATGCGCCCGATACCGCCCGCCTTGCGGCAGGCATCGAGTACGCTCGCAGTCCCGGTGACGTTCGTGGCGAACGTGTCGACCGGATCGGCGAGCGAGGGCAGCACCAGTGCCTGGGCCGCCATGTGGATCGCGACCTCGGGGTCGAACTCGCCGACGATGCGCGCGAGTTTGGCACTGTCGCGGATGTCGCAGATCTCGTGGCATGCGCACAGTTTCGCACCGTCGATCATGTCGAAGAGGGCCGGCTTCGTCGGCGGGGCGAGCGAGACGCCGCACACTTTGGCGCCCAGCATCTCGAGCCAGACGAGCAGCCACGAACCCTTGAAGCCGGTATGTCCGGTGAGGAGGACGCGCTTGCCTGCGAAAGGATCGCTCATGGCCGCGACCCTATCGTGCGAATCGCCGGTGGCTCAAGCCTGCCGGACCAGCCGCGCGGCATAGAAGCCGTCCATGCCGCCGCGCGCCGCCCAGTGGCAGGGCAGCGTCACCAGATCGCCGTCCTCGGAAATCAGGGCCGCATCGCCGCCGATCTCGTCGGCCGCGACGCGCCGGCGGCGGAACGCCTTGTTGCGCGCAAGGAAGGCGGCCACGCGGCTGCGCCCTTCGCGCGGGTCGAGCGAACACACGGCGTAGACAAGCGTGCCGCCCGGTGCGGTCATCTCGGCAGCCGCGTCGATCAACCGGTCCTGCACGGCGACCAGCTTGTCGGCATCGGCCGGCGATTTGAGATACGCGATCTCGGGATTGCGGCGCAGCGTGCCGCTGGCCGTGCACGGCGCGTCGAGCAGCACGTGCGATGCCGGTGCCTCGGGCCGCCACTCGGCCGCGTCGGCGCATATGCCGGTCGCGGCAAGCCCAGTGCGCGCGAGATTTTCGCGTAAGCGCGACAGGCGCTTTTCCGACTGGTCGACCGCAACGACATCGGCACCGGCCGCGGCCAGCTGCAGCGTCTTGCCGCCGGGCGCGGCACAAAGGTCGATCACAGTTTTTCCCGAAACGTCGCCGAGCAGGCGGGCGGGCAGGGCGGCGGCGGCATCCTGCACCCACCACGCACCCTCCTCGAAGCCGGGCAATTCGGCGACGCCGCCGCCGTCGGCCAGCCGCAGCGTGCCGTTGGGCAGCAGCACGGCGCCCAGCTTCGCGGCCCAATCCGCGGCGTCCGCCTTGACCGACAGGTCGAGCGGCGGCTCGGTCGCGTGAATCGCGGCGACGGCGCGCGCGGTTTCCTCGCCGTGCGCGGTCGACAGCACATGCCAGAGCCAGGGCGGGGTATCGAGGCGGGCGGCGTCGAGTGTCGCCAGCATCGCCTTGCCGTCGCGCGCCACGCGGCGCAGCACGGCGTTGACGAGCCCCTTCAGCTTTTCCGCGTGCCGCACGCACAGCGCCACGGTCTCGCCGACGGCGGCGTGGTCGGGCGTGTCGAGCAGCAGCAGCTGGGCTGCCCCCAGCCGCAGGATCGTCTCGACCGGCTGGGGCGGGGATCCCTTGTCGAGGCACTTGGCGAGCACGCCGTCGAGGCTGCCGCGCCGGCGCAGCACGCTCGCCGCCAGCAGGCGGGCGAAAGCCCGGTCGCGCGGTTCCAGACGGCCGAAATCGGTGACGATCCCGGCCGCCTCGTCGAGCGTGCGGTACTTCTGCAGGACCTGGTCCAACAGGTCGCGGGCGACCGCGCGGGCGGATGCCACGGCTTGTGGGCGGGTGTCTTTCCGGGGCTTGGCCATGGGTGGCGCAAAATGGGCGATCCGGCGCCCGGCATCAAGGAATAAGCGGCATGGCTCTTGCGTTCTTTTCGGGAATAGGGAATCGATACGCGCCCTGGGAAAACGCCATGACCGACCTTGCCCCGACCCGCCGTCCGCGCCCCCGCTCGATCAGCCGTCTTCAGGCGCTGGTTCTGGCGCTGGCCCTGATTCTCGGCGGCGTCGCCATCGCCCGGGCCGACCGCCCTGCCGGCGATGCGGCCACGCTCGCCAGCCTTCCCGCCGGCCTGCAATAGACGCTTCCGCCCTACTTCATCTGCGCAAGCAGCCGTTCGGCGATGAGACCGGACAGCACGTCGTTGCCGCCTTCGGCGACATGCATCGCGTCGAGGTAATATTCGACGTCCGCACCGGGCCGCGCGATCAAGGCGGCACTCAGATCGAAGCTTGCGATGCCGTCGCCCTGCAGTCCGGCGACGGCCGCGCGCAAGGCCGGAAGGCCGTGGCGGAACGCCGCCGCCGTTCCCGGAACGACCACCAGCGGCATCTCGAGCAGGCCCGCCTCGTAGGCCGTCAGCGCCGGCGAGGCGAACAGGTTCGGCTGCAGGAAATGGATGAACGTCGCCCCGCGTGACCGCACGAACGCGGCGGCTTCCTGCTGGACCTCGCGATAGCGGATGCCGGTGCGCGCGACATTGGCCGCCAGCGTGGCGGGATCCGTGACGCGCGGCGGCTCGACGAAGTTCACGCCGTAGGCGAGCGGCCGGAACATGTCGAACCGCTCGCTGAGCCACAGGCTCGCGCGCAGCAGCCGGGCCTGCCAGCCCGGCAGGGACGAGAGGCTGTCGCGGTTCTCGCCGACGATCCAGCCGTCCGGCTGGCCGAACAGCACGCCGTTGTAGAGATCGTTGACGCCGTCATAGAAGACGACGAAATCGTCGGCCGTGAAGGCGAGCGTGCGCAGCCGCTCGAGCTGCTGGGCCGCACCGACCGACGTCACGCCGTAGTTCTCGACGCGGAACTCGCCCGGTGCCGCCTGCGACAGCCTGCGCTGCAGGTGGCTCGCGAGCGTCAGGTTGTCCGGCACCTCGCTGCAATAGACCGTCGAGCCGCCGAACAGCAGGACCCGCCGCCTGGTCCCGCGCGGCACGTCGCTCGTTATGCGCCGCGAGCCCGACACGTTGAACCAGCGTCCCACATACTCGGCCGGCAGCACGATCCGCGTGCCGGCGACGACGAAATAGCCGTCGGGCTGCTGGAAGGATTCGTGCAGGAACGCGGCCGAGAAATAGGGCGAATCGCGATAGGGGGTCGGCCGCGTGAGGCGGAAGTCCAGATGCGTCCAGTGCGGTGCGCCGGCACCCGCATAGTAGAGACGAGCGCCGATCTCGATGATGCAGAGGGAAACGAGCAGTGCCGCAAGGACGAGCAGCGCGTTCTGCGTTGCGGATGCGATCTTCGAGCGAGGCGGCCGGACTTCCACCGGATTACATTCGTGACGGGCCGGACGGTTGTCAACGTCCCACCGCCGCCGGCGCGAGGCTTGCCGGGGCGGCCGGCCGGAACCGGTTGCTTTTGCGTGTCGTGCGATCCAAGGTCGGAGCGATCGCCTGCTTCGACAGCCGAACAAGAACAATCACGGATGCCATGCCGCTGGCCGTAAGCCGTTTCATCAAGAGCAGGATCCGCCAGGCGGTCCGCGGATTGCCGCCGGAGTCCCGGCGCGCGATGGCGGCAATCCTGACGGACGATGCCGACCAGATCGGGCGCGGAGGCACCTATGTCGGCGCGCGCCATCCGGTCGAATTCCCCGTCGAGGGCTGGCACGAGACGCCGTCGGCCCGGCTGCCGGTCCATGGCGGCTACCGGTGGGCGACCAAACGGGGCTGGAACGTGATTCCGTCCTTGAACGGGCTTGCGTTCCTGTCGCAGGCCGGCCGCCTCGACGGCCCGGAGAAGGTTTTTTTCGACGGCTGCATCGGAACGCGGTCGGTCTTGCGCGGCGAAGCGGAGATCGATGCCTTCGCGGCGCCCATTTTCGCCCGGAATGCCGAGTTCTTCATTCCGGGCAGCCTTGCGCGTCTTCCGCGGCTTCTGGCCGACCATGCGCCGATGCGGATCCGGCTGGCGGCGGCGCATCACGCCCAGGGTTTCCGCTGGGCACGCGAAGCGGGGCTGCCGGTGCCTGCGGAAGGGTCGCGCGCGCTCGAGATCGGCTTCAACGAAGGCTATTCGCCGCTGGCCCTGGCGACGCTCGGATTCGACGTGACGGCCATCGACAATTCATATGGTCTGGACGACCGGGCACCCGGCGAGATCGGCTTCTTCTCCAGCGTCGTCGGCGCGTCCGTTTCGGCGCTCTATGCCGATCTGACGCGCGGCCTGCCTTTTCCCGACGGACATTTCGACTACGTGTTCTCGTCGTCCGTGCTCGAGCACATCCTGGATATCAAGGGCGCGCTTGCCGAACTCCGCCGGGTGCTGCGGCCGGGCGGCCTCGCGGTCCACAGTTTCGGAAGCTACCATTGCTGCGACGGCGCGCATGCCATCGCCATTCCGGACCAGCCATGGGGCCATTCCAGGATGACGGCGGATCAATACGTCTCGTACATCAAGACGTGGCGGCCGTACGAATCGGACAGGGCCGCCGCCTGGCTGGAAAGCGCCATCGCGCGCCGCCCGATCGCGGCGACGGCGGCGGCACTCGCGCAGACCGGTTTCGATATCCATCGCTGGATCGAGACGCCGTCGCCGAAATCGCATCTTGCGCATCTTGCCCCGGACGTCGTCCGCGAAGCATTGAACGCCAATCCGGATATTTCCATCGCGGATCTGACAACGCGGGACGTCTATTTCATCGCGACTTGAAGCGCGCGAAACCGGGCTTCAGCCCCACGGGCCCCGCGTCCGGCCGCCGGTCGGCGGGACCGAACTGCGC